>NZ_JBITJP010000006.1:0-149691 GCF_044460165.1 Embleya sp. NPDC050154 | reverse complement strand
GGGCGGGTGTTGTCCCCCCCCCCCCCCCCCCCCCCCCCGCGGCCCCGCCGGGGGGGGGGGGGGGGGGGGGGGGGGCGCCCCCACCCCCAGTACGCGGACCCCCATCCACTCGAAGTCGCAGCTCTGGCCTGCGCTTTTCCGGCCCCCACCCCGGGGGCCCCACCCCCACCCCCACATCACCCGAACACACAACGCAACGACAGGAGATTCCCAACATGACCGAGACCGACCGGACCGACGAGACCATCCGCACTGCCGACGTGGTGGCCGTGACCCGCGACGACCGCGTCCTGCTGATCAAGCGCGGCTGGGACCCCTACGTAGGCTGCTGGGCGCTGCCCGGCGGCCACGTGGACCCCGGGGAGACGGACCTCGCCGCCGCCGTACGCGAACTGGCGGAGGAGGCCGGGGTCCTGGTCGCGCCCGGCGATCTGCGCCGGATCGGTACCTGGGACGGGCCCGGACGCGACCCCCGGGGTCCGTACAGCACCGTCGCGTACCTCGTCGTCGTTCCCGACGACACCGCCATCGTGGCCGGTGACGACGCCTGCGCCGCCTGCTGGTGGCCGGTGGACGACCTGCCCAGGGAATTGGCGTTCGACCACGCCGACATCCTCGCCGCCGCAATTCGCAGCTCCCGACGGCCCTGATGTCGGAACGCGTCTGACCACCCCCCGCGCACGCGAGGGAATCGCGCCCCCGCACCCCGGTGACACACCCGGCTCCCGACACCCACCGACAGACCCGAGAAAGGTTGCTCCGCCATGGCCGAGTTCCACATCGAGTTCAAGGACGCCGCAGGCAACAAGCGCGGCAGCCAGTACTTCAGCGAGCCGACCGACACCCACGCCCTGACCACGGGGCGGGACCTGCTCACGTCCGCACACCGCACCGACAAACGCATCGTCCTCGGCACCGTCTCCCGCCGCGTCCTCTTCCCCAGCCGCGCCAAGGAGATCGCCGACCTGAAGGTCTGAACATCCCCGGGGCGACCGCCGGACTTGGCGGAATGACGGTCGCCCCGGGCCCAACCCGACCATCACGGACCCGGAAGGGACCACCAGCATGACAAACCACAGCACCGCGCGGGTCATCCGCGTCGTCAGCTTCGGCTACGGCCACGCCGACGCCCCCGAGGCCGAGATCACGCTCGACCTCCGCAGGCGCTTCCGCAACCCGCACGGCGACCCCACGATGCGCTACCGGACGGGCCTGGACGAGGACGTGTTCGAGGACGTCCTCGACACCCCGGGCGTGCGCGACCTCGCCGCCGTGACCGCCCTCGCCGCACACGACCTCGCCCACGCCGTGCCCGACTCGATCACGATCGCCTGCGGATGCGTGGGCGGCAGGCACCGCAGCGTCGCCGTCGCCCGCCACGTCGCCGACATCCTCGCCGACGGGTGCTCGCGCATCGAGGTTGAACACCGCGACGTCGACCGTCCGCTCCTGGACTCCACCACCCACGGCATCACTCCGCCGTTGTCCGACGTCGGACGGACCTGCGGGTTCGCGGCCGTCTCGGCCGAGATCGATGCCGAGCGCGCGGCCCAGGACGCCAAGTTCGGTGAGCAGAACTGGCCGGACGGCACCGGCGGACCGGTCATGCGCTTCGAGGCCGACCGGCACCGCGACGCCTGCCAGCACTTGGCCGCGCACGGCGGCCCCGACTGGCGCTCGATCCTCCTGGAGGAGGTCTACGAAGCCCTCGCCGAGGACGAAACTGCCCGGCTGCGGGCCGAGTTGGTGCAGGTCGCGGCGGTCGCCGCCGCGTGGATCGAGGCCATCGACCGCCGCCCGACGGATGGAGCGGAGTCGCTGTGACGCTGACGATGACCGACCTGTTCTGCGGCGCCGGGGGCAGCTCCACCGGCGCGATCCAGGTGCCCGGGGTGTCCGTGCGCATGGCGGCCAACCACTGGCGCCTCGCCGTCGACACCCACAACACCAACCACCCCGCCACCGACCACGACTGCGCGGACGTCTCGCAGGTGGACCCGCGCCGCTATCCCGCCACCGACATCCTGTGGGCGTCGCCTTCGTGCACGAACCACTCCATCGCCAAGGGCGCCCGACGCAGGCCCGCCCAGGGCTCGCTGTTCGACGACGAGGCACCCTTGCCGGACGAGGCGGCCACCCGATCGCGGGCGACCATGTGGGACGTGGTCCGCTTCGCCGAGCACCACCGCTACCGCGCGATCGTGGTGGAGAACGTGGTGGACGTGCGGGACTGGGAGCTGTTCGGCGCGTGGCGCCTCGCGCTCCAGGCGCTCGGGTACTGCCTGCATCAGGTGTTCATGAACTCGATGTTCGCCGCCGCGCTGGGGCCGGCCGCCCCGCAATCCCGCGACCGCTGGTACGCCGTCGCCCACCGGGCGCCGTCCCCCTGCCCGGACCTGGACCGGTGGACCCGCCCGACCGCGCACTGCCCGACGTGCGACCGGCTGGTGCGGGCGGTGCAGGCGTGGAAACGGCACGACCGGCCCGGCGGCCGGTACCGCGCGCAGTACGTGTGGCGGTGCCCGACCGCGCGATGCCACGTCGAGGTGCATCCGGCGGTGCGGCCGGCCGCCGACGCGATCGACTGGACCGTGCCCGGACAACGCATCGGCGACCGGCTGCGACCGCTCGCCGCCAAGACGCTCGCGAGGATCCGGGCGGGACTGGCCAAGTACGCCCGCCCACTCACCACACCCGACACGGGCGGCGCGTACGCGCCGTTCGTGGCGGAACTTCGCGGTGGTGGCAGCGACCACCGGCCGGTGAGCGCACCGCTCGCCACGGTGTGCGCGTCCGGGAACCACCACGGCCTCGTGACCGCGGCCGGACATGCGATCGTCATGCGCAACAACACCCCGCGCGGCGACGCCGGGCAGATGTGCACTCCGGCCACCGAGCCCCTGCGCACACTCACCACCGCCGGCCACCAGTCCCTGATCACATGGCCCCCGCCCCTGCTGGTGCCCTCGGGCGGGACGTGGAACGAGGACGCGCAACCGGTGGACGAGCCGATGCGCACCCGCACCACCCGCGAGACGGACGCCCTGCTCGTGCCGTACTACGGCAACGGCAACGCCCGCCCGGTCGCCGAACCCGCCTCCACGGTCACCACCCACGAACGCCACGCCCTGATCGTCACGGACGTCGACATCGAGGACTGCCTGTTCCGCATGCTCGCCGTCCCCGAGATCCAGGCCGCCATGGCATTCCCCACCGAATACCTGCTCCTGGGCACCAAACGCGAACGCGTCCGCATGGCCGGCAACGCCGTCACCCCGCCCGCGGCCCGCGACCTGATCGCCGCCGTCGCCCACGCCCTCACCGGAGAGGAGACCTGCACGTGAGCGGCCCCATCCCGTTCGAACGCGTCCACGCGGAGACCAACGACCTTCCCGCCGAAGGTGTCGCGTGCGACTTGGACGCCGAACGCGCCGTTCTCGGTGCGGCCCTGCTCGACGCGTCGGTCGTTCCCGAGATCGAGGCCGAACTCGGCGACCCCGAGGAGGCGTTCTACCGGCCCGCGCACGCCTCGATCTGGCGCGCGGTGCGGGACCTGGTGGCCGTCGGGGAGCCGACCGACACGGTGGCCGTGGCCGCCCACCTGACCCGCGCTGGCGTCATCACCCGCGTCGGCGGTGCCCCCTACCTGCATACCTGCCTGAGCGCGGTGCCGACTGCGGCGAACGGTCCCTACTACGCCCGGATCGTCGCCGAGCAGGCCCGGTTGCGGCGCATTGCGCAGGCCGGGGTACGGCTCGTCCAAGCCTCCGGATCCGCCGACCCGGATGAGGCCAGCCGGGTCGCAGCCGACGAGCTGCGGGCGGTCACGGAGGCCGACCACGAGCGGTGGCCGGACCCAATCCCGCTCGGCGGCGGGGTGGCGCTGCCGCCGTTGCCGGTCGCCTCGTTCCCCGGATGGATGGGCGCATTCGTGACCGCGGTCGCCGAGGAGACACAGACCCCGCCGGACCTTGCCGGGGTGGTGGGCCTGTCGTGTCTGGCCACGGCCGCGGGTGGGCGGGTGGTGGTGCGGGTTCGGGGGCAGTGGACGGAGCCGCTGAACCTGTTCACCGCCGCCGCCCTCCCGCCGGGCAACCGCAAGTCGGCCGTGTTCGACCTGATGACCGCGCCGCTGCTGGACGTCGAGCAGGCCGTGCAGGAGGAGAGCCGCATGGCCGTGGTCGAGGCCCGCATGCTCAAGGACGTCGCCGAGGAGGCCGCGAAGAAGGCCGCCATCAAGGCCGCCAACGACGACGGCAGCGGCGGCGCCTACCTCGCCGCCGAAGCCGTCGACCTCGCCCAGGCCGCTGAGGCCATGACCGTGCCCGTACTGCCGCAACTGATCGCGGACGACGCTACCCCGGAAGCCGTCGCCTCCCTCCTCGCCCAGCAGGGCGGGCGGTTGGCCGTGTTGTCCGCCGAGGGCGGAGTGTTCGACATCATCGCCGGGCGATACAGCAGCGGCCGATCCAACCTCGACGTCTACCTCAAGGGCCACGCCGGGGACATGCTCAAGGTCAACCGCGCCGGACGCGCCGAATACCTCCGCGCCCCCGCCCTCACCATCGGACTCGCCTGCCAACCCGACGTCCTCAAGGCCATCGGCGCCCAGGACGAATTCGCCGGACGCGGACTCCTCGCGCGGTTCCTGTACAGCCTGCCGGAGTCCTGGGTGGGCTACCGCAGCACCCGCCCCGAACCCATTCCCGCGTCCACGCTGGAGACGTACGGCCGCAACATGGCCGCGCTCACCCGCTCCCTCGGCGCGCTCACCGAACCCGCCGCGGTCACCGTCTCGCCCGAGGCCGACGCCGTGTTCGCCGTCTTTCAGGAGCGCCTCGAACCGCAACTGCGCCCGCGCGAGGGCGCTCTCGGGCACATCGCCACGTGGGCCAGCAAGCTCGCGGGCGCGGTCGCACGGATCGCGGGCCTGCTCCACCTCGCCGAGCACCTGACCGACGGCTGGGGCAAACCCGTCACCCCCGAGACCATGACCGCAGCCATCAACCTCGGCGACTACTTCGTCGCCCACGCCCTCGCCGTGTTCGAACTCATGGGCACCGACGCCGACATGGACCTCGACGGTGCCCGACTCGTACACGGGTGGCTCAGGGCCAACCCGGCGCGCGAGGTGAGCCACACGGCCGTGTTCAAGGGCGTGCGCTGCCGGGAGTACCCGACGTCCCGCTCGATCGACCCGGCGCTGACCACGCTGGAGGAGTTCGGGTGGCTTCAGCCGATCCCGCCGCCGGACAAGCGCGGTCGAGGACGGCCGCCCGCGAAGCGCTACCTCCTTCACCCAAGTCTCAGAGACCCGCGCACAAATCGCTAAATTCAAAACGGGCCTCTGACCTGCGGTTTCGTCGGACGCTAATTCGCGCACAAACCGCGCCAAACTCGCGCCAAAATCAGCAGGCACCGGATCCGGGCTCTGCCGAGCCCCCGCCCGACTCCGTCACCTTCCGTAGCGAACTTGGCTGCCCGCGCGGGGAGTGCCGGAATTTGGTGCGAGTTGTGCGCGGTTTGTGCGCGATTTAACGATCCGCGAACCCGCAGGTCAGAGCCCTCTTCCGAATTTAGCGATTTGTGCGCGCCCCCAAGGGTCCACAACCCCATGGGAGTCACCGTGCGTATCCGCCTTCACGGCACCCCGGACGAGTGCGACCACACCGCCGCCGCTCTCGCCGAAGTGCTCGAAGTCCTCGACACCAGCCGCCACTACGCCGACCGGCCGCCCTCGAAGCTCTGCCGCGTCTACCTGACCGTCGCACCGCCCACGACCGCCACGGGCCCCCACAGCCACGGAGCGAACAATGACTGACCGTCGGATCGGAACCGCCAAGACCACCGCGCCGCGCCCGCCCAAGCCCACTGACAAACTCACACTCGACGAGGTCTGTGACGAACTTCGTGTCGCGCGCTCGACCTTCTACGACTGGCGCCAGAAGGGTCGCGCGCCCCGCTGCATCAAGCTCCCGAACGGCGACCTGCGGGTGCGCCGTCAGGTCCTGGACGACTGGCTGGATGAACGGGAGGACGCCGACTGATGGGTGCACGAACCACGTTCGACGTGCGGTTCTGGAAGATCCGCGTTTACAAGGGGAAGCGTGGCACCACGTACATCGTGCGGTGGACGGTGGCGGGTGCGCCCTACTCGAAGACGTACGCGAACGCCGCTCTTGCGGACAGTGCACGCTCCGAGCTGCTCAGCGCTGCCAAGAAGGGCGTGGCGTTCAGCACGGAGACCGGACTCCCTGTCGTGGATCGAGCGAAGGCCACCACGACCGTGAGCTGGTACGACTTCGTGCTCAAGTACGTGGATATGAAGTGGCCCGACGTGTCTGCGAACAACAGGAAGAACATCGCCAAGGCACTCGTGCCCGCCACCGTGGCGATGCTTCGCAGTGCCCCGAAGGGAATCGACCCTGTGGTCTTGCGGACGGCGCTTCGGGAATGGGCCTTCAACCGCGAGCAGCGCGACCAGGCGCCCACCGAGTACGCACGGGTTCTGCGATGGGTCGCGCGCAGCACGCGGCCGGTGTCGGCTCTGGAAGAGAACGAGGTCTTGTCGGCGGTAGTGCGTGCCATGTCCAGCAAGCTGGACGGCAAGAACGTTGCGAAGTCCACGGCTCAGCGCAACCGGCGAATCCTGTACAACGCTCTGGAGTTCGCCGTGCGCTCCGGGGCACTCGGTGCGAACCCGTTGAAGGGGCTGACGCTGCCGTCCATCCAGACGTCCGGCGTGGTCGACAAGCGATGCCTGGTCAACCCGTCCCAGACCGTTGCCCTGCTCGACGCGATCGGCCAACGACCGCGGGGAGGTGTTCGACTTCGGCCCTTCTTCGAGACCGTGCGTTACGCGGGCCTGCGTCCGGAGGAAGCCCTGGCCCTGCGGGTGCACGACGTGACACTGCCCGAGGAGGGTTGGGGCGAGATTCTCGCGCACAAGGCGACACCCGAGGTTGGGAAGCAGTGGACGGACTCAGGGGAATTGCGGGACGAACGCCACCTCAAGGGGCGTGCGGAGACCGAGACGAGACCCGTGCCTGTCCATCCGAAGCTGGTCGCGAGCCTGCGCGAGCACATCAGGGTGCAGAGGCTCAAGCCCGGAGACCTCCTGTTTCAGGGCGAGGGCGGCGACCCGCTCTCAGGAGTCGTCTACCGGCGGGCGTGGGGAAGCGCCCGGAAGGCCGTGCTGTCGCCCGAGCAGTTCGCTTCGCCGCTCGGCAAACGGGTGTACGACCTGCGGCACACGTGCCTTACCGAGTGGCTGAATGCCGGGGTGCCACCGGCGCAGGTGGCGGCGTGGGCGGGGAACAGCGTTGCCGTCCTGCTCACGGCTTACGCTCTGTGCATTTCCGGCCACGAAGCGGACTTGCACAAGCGCATCGAAGCGGCGCTGTCCACGGCCTGAGAAACTTCGCCGCGTATTTGCCGCAGCTATCCGTATAACCCCGGTGACAGCCGGACAGCGCCGGATCCCCGCCGATTCACTCGGATGGTGGTCCGGCGCTTCGGCGTGTCTGGCGAGACCTGCTCTGACCTGCGCGGACGCCGCCCGGGGGTGCGGGCGGCGGACGGCGGCGTGGCTGTGCCCCCGGCAGGACTCGAACCTGCGACCAAGTGCTTAGAAGGCACCTGCTCTGTCCACTGAGCTACGAGGGCGTGGGCGAATCAGGATCTTGCACTGGATCCGGTCGCGGCACAACAGAATAGGGCCGTGTGCATGCCTCACCGACGTTCCGGCGGTCACCGTTACCTGATCAGACGCAGTTGGCGGCCAGAATGTGATCAGAGAAGGGCCGAATCGGGCAGAGGGAGGCGCAGTGGGTCCCACAAGGACTGTACTTGTCGGCTACGGCGTAGGGGGCTCGGCCTTCCACGCACCGGTCATCGAGGCCACGGAGGGGCTGGAACTGGCCGCCGTGGTGACCGGGAATCCGGAGCGCCGGGCGACGGCGCACGAGCGGCATCCGCAGGCCGAGCTGATCGGGACGACCGACGAGATGTTCGCTCGCGCGGGTGACTTCGACCTCGTGGTGATCACTGTGCCGAACCGCTTCCACGTACCGCTGGCGGAGCGCGCGCTGGAGGCCGGGCTGCACGTGGTGGTGGACAAGCCGTTCGCGGGGACCGCCGCCGAGGGGCGGGCGCTGGCCGCGACGGCGGCGCGCTGCGAGCGGGTGCTGGGGGTGTACCAGAACCGTCGGTTCGACGGCGACTTCCGGACCGTGCGGCGGTTGGTCGAGGAGGGGCGGCTCGGTGAGATGTACCGCTTCGAGTCGCGGTTCGAGCGGTGGCGACCGCAGGTGCGGACCTCGGGGTGGAAGGAGCAGGCCGATCCGGCGGCGCTGGGCGGGATCCTGTACGACCTCGGGACCCACCTGATCGACCAGGCGGTGACGCTGTTCGGGCGACCCACCCACGTGTACGCCGAGTTGTCCGCCCGGCGGGCCGGGGCGCTCGTGGACGACGACTCGTTCGTGGCGCTCACCCACGCGAGCGGGGTGCGGTCGCACCTGTGGATGAGCGCGGCGGCGGCCGACCTCGGACCGCGCTTTCGGGTGCTCGGTTCGAAGGCGTCGTATGTGAAGTTCGGGATGGACCCGCAGGAGGAACTGCTGCGCGCCGGGGCGGAGGTCGGTACGCCCGGGTGGGGGACCGAGCCACCGTCGGCGTGGGGAAGGCTCGGTACGCCCGGGGACACCGTGCCGGTGGAGACCGAGCCGGGTGCCTACCAGGACTACTACGCCGCGTTCGCGCGCGCGGTGCGGGGCGAGGGCGCGCCCCCGGTGGCGATCGAGGAGGCGGTGTCCGTCCTGGAGACGATCGAGGCGGCGCAGCGGTCCTCCGCCGACGGAGTGACCGTCGCGTTGTAACCGCGACGGCACGTTGGGAATGCGGACAATTCGGGCACTGGTCGCCCGTGGTGATCATGGGAAGCGACACCCTGTCCGCAGCCCTCGCCGACCTGCGGGACAAGGTCGTGGCGACGTGCTTCCCGCTCGACCTGCCCGGCGTCGTGCAGGCGCGGTCGGCCCGTCGCGAGTTGATCGACCAACTCGGCGACTACGTGCTGCCCCGGCTCGCGGTGCCGCGCGCGCCGCTGCTCGCGGTGGTCGGCGGGTCCACCGGCGCGGGTCGGTCCACCCTGGTGAACGCCTTGGTCGGGCGCGAGATCACGGTGGCCGGCTCGCTCCGGCCGACCACCCGGGTGCCGGTCCTGGTGTGTCGGTCGGGGGACCGGCACTGGTTCGCCGCGGAGCCCGGGATCGACCTGAAGCTGGACGAGCGGGTACCGCCCGGGATGGCCCTGCTGGACGCGCCCGACATCGACTCGGTCTCCGCCGACAACCGGCGGATCGCGGTTCGCCTGCTCGGCGCCGCCGACCTGTGGATCTTCGTCACCACCGCGTCGCGCTACGCCGACGCCGCGCCGTGGCACCTGCTCCGGCTCGCGCGCGATCGCAACACCCGTCTGGCGATCGTGTTGAACCGGGTGCCGGCGGAGGTACTCGACCGAGTCCGGCCCGACTACGTCCGGTTGTTGCGGCACGCCGGATTGGGCGATGTGCCGCTGTACCCGATCGTGGAGACCGAGCCGGGGGCCGGGTTGCCCGAGCGCAATGTGGTGCCGATCCGCACGTGGCTCGCCGAGCGCGGCGCGGATCCGGACGCGCGGGCCGCGGTGGTCCGGCGCACCCTGGGCGGGCTGTTGCACAGCCTGGATCGGCGGGTGCCGCCGCTCGCGCAGGCGGTGGGGCGACAGTACGAGGCGGCCGGGCGGGCGCGCGAGTGCGTGGATCGGGCGTACGCGGCGACCTCGCGATGGGCGCTGCGGGCGCTCGACGACGGGTCGTTGTTGCGCGGCTCGGCGGCGGGACGCTGGTACGAGGGGGACGAGGCGGGGGCCGCGCGGGCGGTACTGGAGAGCCTGGACGCGCTGGTGGCGGACGCCTTCGCGCGGGGCGCCGAGCGGTCGGCGGGGTGTCTGCCGCGCGGCGGGATCCGTCGGCCCGGGCCCGGGCCGCTCGCGTGGCCGGACCGGGCCGAGCCCCTCGCGCTGATCGCCGCGGTCGGTGGCGCCGAACTCGGGCCCGGCATCGGCCGCGACGCGGCGGGGCGGCTCGGCGTCCGGATCGGATCCGAGCCGGCCGCGCGGCTGATCACCGATCTCCATCGTGCGCTGCGCGCCGTCGTCGCGGAGGCGCTGGACGGTGAGCGCGCGCGGCGGGTGGCGGCAGTGGCGCTCCTGCCCGCCCGGGCCGACGCGGGGTTGATCGAGGCGCTCGACGTGGTGCGGAGGAGCGCGTGAGGGGCGGCGGGGCGCGGCCCGAGCGCGAGCAGGGGCCGCGTACCGGTCTCGTGTGGAAGCCGGGTTGTACGCGGTGCGGCGGGCCGGCTCGGGTGCGCCGCCGCGAGAGGCGGGTCGGGGTGCGGCCCGGTTCCGAGCGGAGGCCCGGGTGACCGCCGGTGGGCAGGATGTCGATCGGTTCGCCGTGCGTCGGGCCCGGCACGCGAGTGGGACCGAGGAGGCGGGGCGGCTGATGGCTCGGCTGGCCGCGCTCGATCGCACCGCGGCGCTGGCCCGGGATCGGCTGCCCGGCACCGATCTCGCCTTGATCGAGGACCTGCTCGGGCATGCCGAGACCAGGTTGGGCACGGCCACGTGGCACACCGTGGTCGCGCTCGCCGGCGCCACCGGCGCCGGCAAGTCGTCGTTGTTCAACGTGCTCACCGGGTTGCGGCTGGCGGACACCGGCGCTGAACGGCCGACCACCCGGACCACGCTGGCGTGCGCGTGGGATCCCGAGGGCGCGGCGCCGTTGCTGGACCTGCTCGGCATCGAACCGGCGCACCGGGTGGCCCGGCACGGTTCGTTGGACGCGCGCCGAGGCGGCGGGATGCCGGCCGGCCTGGTGCTGCTCGACCTGCCCGATCACGACTCGATCGACCTCGCGCACCGGGCCGAGGTGGACGCGGTCGTGGCGGTCGCGGATCACATCGTGTGGGTGCTCGATCCGCAGAAGTACGCCGACGCGATCGTGCACGAGCGCTACCTGCGGCCGTTGCGGCATCACGGGCCCGGCATGACGGTGGTGCTCAACCACGCGGACCGGCTGCCGGCCGGGGACCTCGCGGCCTGCCTGACCGACGTGCGGGCGCTGTTGGCGGCCGACGGGCTCGCCGAGGTGCGGGTGCTGGCGACGTCGCCGGAGACCGGGATCGGGATCGCCGAACTGCGCCGGGTGGTGGTGGCCGCGGCCGGACCCGGCGAGGCGTCGGTGACCCGGCTGGCCGCGGATCTGGACGCGTTGACCGAACGCCTCGAGCCGTATTTCGCGGGTGTGGCGCCGGACGTGGACGGGTTCACCGCCGAGGACCGCGACGCGCTCGTGGACGGGTTGTGCGACGCGGCCGGGGTGGCGGTTCTCGCGGCGGCCGCCGGGGAGGGGCAGCGGGTGCCGCGCGGGCCGCTGTCGGGTCGTCGGGTGCGGCGGCCGGCGACGCGGCCCGCGCCGGTACAGATGCATCGGGCCGAGCGGGTGATCCGGCGGGCGGGGGCGAGGTGGACGCGGGGGTTGCCCGCGCAGTGGGTGGGTGGCGTGCACCGAGTGTCGGCCGAGGGGTTGCGGAGGTTGCCGGACGAGTTGCCCGCGGTGCTGACGGGGGCCGGGCCGGAGGCCGCTCCGCCGGCGCTCGGTGTGCGGGTCGCGGTGGGCGCGCAGTGGGTCGGGGTGCTCGCGGTGGCGGCCGGGGTGGTCGGTGCGGGCTCGGCCCGGGCCGGGGGGCCGGCGGCGCGTGGGTTCGGGATGCCGGCCTCGTGGTGGGTGGTGGTGGCGGGGCTCGTGCTGGTGGTGGCGGGAGTGTGGTGCGCGCGCCGGGTGGCGCGGACGGCGGCGGACCGGCGGACGGCGGAGGTGGCGGCGGCGTTGCGGTCGCGCGTCGGGGAGGTGGCGGATCGGTTGTTGGTCGGGCCGGCGGAGGGGGAGTTGGCGCGGTATCGGGAGGCGCACGGGTATTTCGTGGCGGCTCGGGAGCCGATGCGGCGGGGGTGAGGGGAGGGGCGGGGCGGGGCGGGAGGCGTGGCGGGGGCGGTGTCACCCACGTGGGCGACGGGCGGCCGGGGCGTCCCTCACGTGGGTGACGTGGTGTCGTGCACAGGGGCCGAGTTGTCCACAGCCCGTCCCGGCCCGCCGCCGGTCGACCGCCCGGTGCCGGATCGTCGAGGGCGGACGGCGATGTCGCGGGGCACGCCGTGACCCGCGGCTACACAGGAGGCAAGCGTGGACACGTACGTGACGGTGATCGGCAATGCCGCCAGCGATGTCCGGGTCCAGATGACCCAGGCGGGCGTGCCCCTGGCCCGCTTCCGGATGGCGGTGTCGCCCCGGCGCTTCGATCGGGAGACGGGGACGTGGGTGTCGGGGGACGCGTCGTTCTACACCATCGTGTGCTTTCGGGGCCTGGCGGAGAACGTGACGAGTTCGATCGACAAGGGCGACCCGCTGGTGGTCACGGGTCGGCTGCGGGTGCGCGAGTGGGAGCGCGAGGGGCGATGGTGGACGGTCACCGAGATCGACGCGTCCTCGGTGGGACACGACCTCGCCCGCGGGGTCGCGGAGTTTCGGCGGGTGGGTCGGCCCGCGCGTCTGTCGGTGGTGGCGGACGGCGTCGCGGCGGGTTCGGCGGCGGAGCAGGGCACCCTCGCGATCGGGTCCGATCCCGGATCCGTCGGCGCGGAGGAGGCCGCGTGAATTGCCGCGGCGTGTGATCGCGTGTTCGGGAAAGCCATTCATTGTTGATGGCGGAGATAATTCAAGGCGGTTTCGGGAACGAATCTGGAACAGAATTGTGACGACTCGGAGCGGGTGCGATCCGCGTCAAATCAGACCAACCGTCGCATGTCCCTCAACCGATGGGGTGGGAGGGTGGAAAAAGCCGGATCATGGGGGCGAATAGCGCCCGAGACGAGGCGTTGGTCACGAAAAAGACCGATTCGGTCGGTTGTGAACACTGACAAATCAATAGCGGATGAGATGGCCCTGATCAGCGTCTAAGCGGCTTGACGCACCCCATAGGCGGCTATATCCGTCGAAGACTTGTCGACTTCCCGATATGCGAATTGACATCCTCGACGTGGATCTTCTCCCGAGGTAAAGAACGTGAAACAAATGAGTACCCCGGGTCGCGAGAGGTGGCCCGACTGCTCATACCATTCAACGGTTCTTTACTCGCGCCCCGCTCGGGGGAACCATGCGCCGCGCGAGTCGGCATACATTTTCGAGGGGACCACCACATGTTCCGTACACCGGGACGGACGGCCACCCGCTTGTCGGCCATGATCATTGCCGGCGGCTTGGCGGCGGCCGGCGTGATCGGTTTCGCGGGTGCGGCCAGTGCGGAAGGCGCCAAGGGCGTCTACAAGGGCGGCGATGTCGGTGCGGACATCTTCCTGCAGGGCAAGGACAAGTCGCAGCGCGCCTCGATCCTGAAGCTCGAGGTCGACGGCAAAATCCTGCGCACCTACTGCATCGACTTCCACACGCTCGTTCGTGACGAGGCGAAGTACGACGAGTCGGGCTGGAAGGAGACTTCCTTCGGCACCAAGGCCGACAAGGCCAAGGTCAAGTGGGTGCTCCTGAACTCGTTCCCGACGGTGGACCTGGGGGCCGTTCGCGCGAAGGTCGGCGCTCCTGAGCTGACCGAGGGCGAGGCCGCCGCCGCCACGCAGGTCGCCATCTGGCACTTCACCGACGGCCAGAAGCTGGACGAGAGCAAGAAGAACGACGGCGACATCGTCAAGCTCTACAAGTACCTGGTCGGCGACGCCAACAAGGGCGACGTCACCGAGCCTCCCGTCTCGCTCTCGGTGACCCCGGGCGAGAAGGCCGGCAAGATCAACGACAAGCCCGGCATCGGCCCGTTCGAGGTCAAGACCAACGCCGAGGGCAAGTCGATCAACGCCAAGCTGCTCGAGGGCGACGCCGACGCCAAGGCGACCCTGGTGGACGCCGACGGCAAGCCGGTCGACAAGGTCGGCAACGGCGACAAGCTCTACGTGAACGCCTCCAAGGCCACCAAGGCGGGCAGCCAGACCTTCCAGGTCTCCGGTGAGTCGACCGTGCAGGCGGGTCGGGTCTTCCAGGGCGTCAACAAGGACGGGTCGACCAGCCAGCTCCTGATCGTCGCGGACAAGCAGAAGGTGCAGACCTCCGACAAGGCGATCGCCAAGTGGGGCAACCCCGGCAAGGGCCCGCTCCCGGAGATCAACGCCACCAAGGACTGTGTCGACGGCGGCGTGAAGGTCACCGTCAAGAACACCGGTGACGAGTCGTACAAGTTCAAGCTCGACGGCAAGGAAACCACCGTCGAGGCCGGCAAGTCGGTCGACCAGGTCGTCAAGGTCGCCGAAGACCAGGCCTACAAGATCACCATCGTGGGCCCCGACGGCAAGACCGCCAAGGAGTTCACCGGCACGCTCGACTGCAAGACCGCCGGCGCCACCGAAGGTGTCACCGGTGGTACCTCGGGCGGCAGCACCGGCGGGACGCCGGCTCCGGTGAACCCGAAGGGTCCGGACCTGGCCGCCACCGGTAGCGACAGCAGCAACACCCCCGCGATCCTGGGCGGCGCCGGTGCGCTCCTGCTCGCGGGTGGCGGACTGGTGTTCTACATGCGCCGCCGCAACAACGGCTCGGACGGCGCCGCCGCCTGATTCGGGCGCCGCTGATCGAAGCACACCGATAACCGTCGGGCCCCGACGCGCAGCCGGCGCGTCGGGGCCCGACGTCGTCCCCCGGCACCACCGTCGCGGGCCGGTCCGGCGTTCGAGGACGAGTGGCCCGCCTGCCCGGCCGAGGAGCCCCGCGGCCGACGATCGCGCGGCCCGGCGCCGAAATCCCGCGACCCGGCGCCGACGATCGCGCGCCCTGCGGGCACCCATGCACGGGCACTGCCCGGCAGACCATAGGCTTGGACGCATGGCTGAGTACATCTACACCATGCGCAAGGCGCGTAAAGCGCACGGCGACAAGGTGATCCTCGACGACGTGACGCTCAGCTTCCTGCCGGGAGCCAAGATCGGCGTCGTCGGCCCGAACGGCGCGGGTAAGTCGACCGTTCTGAAGATCATGGCCGGGCTGGAACAGCCGTCCAACGGCGACGCGTTTCTGTCCCCCGGCTACACCGTCGGCATCCTGCTGCAAGAGCCTCCGCTGGACGAGTCCAAGACCGTTCTGGAGAACGTCGAGGACGGCGTCAAGGAGATCAAGGGCAAGCTGGACCGGTTCAACGCCATCGCCGAGGAGATGGCGACCAACTACACCGACGAGCTGATGGCCGAGATGGGCGAGCTGCAGGACCAGCTCGACCACGCGAACGCCTGGGAGCTCGACTCGCAGCTCGAACAGGCCATGGACGCACTGGGCTGCCCGCCTGGCGACTGGCCGATCGTGAACCTCTCCGGTGGCGAGAAGCGCCGCGTGGCGCTGTGCAAGCTGCTCCTCGAAGCGCCCGACCTGCTCCTCCTGGACGAGCCGACCAACCACCTCGACGCGGAGAGCGTCCAGTGGCTGGAACAGCACCTGGAGAAGTACGCCGGCACCGTCGTCGCGGTCACCCACGACCGGTACTTCCTGAACAACGTCGCCCAGTGGATCTGTGAGGTCGACCGCGGTCGGCTGCACCCCTACGAGGGCAACTACTCCACCTACCTGGACACCAAGGCCACCCGCCTCAAGGTCGAAGGGCAGAAGGACGCCAAGCGGCAGAAGCGGCTCAAGGACGAGCTCGAGTGGGTCCGCTCCAACGCGAAGGGCCGCCAGGTCAAGAGCAAGGCGCGCCTGGCCCGCTACGAGGAGATGGCCGCCGAGGCGGACAAGATGCGGAAGCTGGACTTCGAGGAGATCCAGATCCCGCCGGGTCCGCGCCTGGGCAACGTCGTGGTCGAGGTGGACCACCTCAGCAAGGGCTTCGACGAGAAGCTGCTGATCGACGACCTGTCCTTCACGCTGCCGCGCAACGGCATCGTGGGCATCATCGGTCCGAACGGCGCGGGCAAGACCACGCTGTTCAAGATGCTGATCGACGCCGAGACGCCGGACGCGGGCAACATCAAGGTCGGCGAGACCGTCAAGGTCTCCTACGTCGACCAGTCGCGCGGTGGCCTGGACCCGAAGAAGAACCTGTGGGAGGTCGTCTCCGACGGCCTGGACTACATCAAGGTCGGCAACGTCGAGGTGCCGTCCCGGGCCTACGTCAGCGCGTTCGGGTTCAAGGGCCCGGACCAGCAGAAGCCCACCGGGGTGCTCTCCGGCGGTGAGCGCAACCGCCTCAACCTGGCGTTGACGCTCAAGCAGGGCGGCAACCTGCTGCTGCTCGACGAACCGACCAACGACCTCGACGTCGAGACCCTGTCCAGCCTGGAGAACGCGCTCCTGGAGTTCCCGGGCTGCGCCGTGGTCGTCTCGCACGACCGCTGGTTCCTGGACCGGGTGACCACGCACATCCTCGCCTACGAGGGTGACTCGAAGTGGTTCTGGTTCGAGGGCAACTTCGAGTCGTACGAGAAGAACAAGATCGAGCGCCTGGGCGCCGAGGCGGCCCGGCCGCACCGCGCGACGTACAAGAAGCTCAAGCGCAACTGACCCACCCGGTCGGCACGGCGTAACCGGTGGCCTGTCGTATGCCCGCATACGGCAGGCCACCGGCGTCCTCCGGCCGGCACGCTTGGGCACTCGGGACGCATCGACACGGGAACAGAGAAGAGGACTGGGCACGTGGCCAGGCACATCTACCAGGCGACGCTTCGGTGGTCCGACATGGACGCCTACCGGCACATCAACAATGTGCAGTACCTCCGCTACCTGGAGGAGGCGCGCGTGGACATGATGTTCACCCTCGGACAACGCGAGGGGGCCAAGACGCTCTCCGAGGGTGTGGTGATCGCCCGGCACGAGATCGACTACAAACGACCGCTGGTGTGGCGTGCCGAGCCGGTGCGGGTGGAGACGTGGGTGACCCACATCGGCGCCGCCCGGTTCACGCTCGCCTACGAGGTCAAGGACGACGAGCAGGTGTACGCGACGGCGCTGTCGGTGCTGGTGCCCTATTCGCTCGACGAGCAGCGCCCCCGGCGATTGAATGCGGAGGAGCGGGCCTATCTGGAGCGCTTCGTCGAGCCGCGGGACGAGCCCGAGGGGCGGCCGGTCCGCCCATGACCGTGTTGCGCTTCGCCGATCCCGCCGCCGCCGCGGACCTGGGCGGCTATCTGAGCCGACTGTTGCGCTACGACCGCCGCGCGGTGGTGCGGGTGCGAGCCGAGGGCTCGGTGCTCGGTACGTTCGGCCACCCGCCGTTCGGCGAGGCCGCGTCGGGCGTGATCACGCTGCGCGCGAGCGAGTTGGCCGGGCCCGCGACCGTGGACGCTACCGTGTCCGCGGGGCAACTCCTGGACGCGATCACCGACGACGCGAGCGTTACCCTGCCGCCGTCGGTGACCGGTCCCGGGTGGGCCGGCCTGCTCCCCCCGCGCACCGGCTGGGAGCGGGTCGCCGAGCTCGCCGTGCTCGACCTGGCCCGCGAAGTGGCCGCCGGTGTCGCGGAGTTCCGATCCCGCGCCGAGCCCGGCCTGCCGCGCGCCGAACTCGACCGAATCGCCGCCGACATCTGGACCCGACCGATGACCGGACGACTCCCGCTCCGCGCCGCGCACGCCGCCCAGTCGTTCGGCTTCCTGGGCCCACCCGACCCCGAGGCACGGGTGGAGATCCTCGCCTGCGGCACCTGGTTGCGCCTGGAGGCCCGCTTCGGCTCGGTCTCCGTCCGCCGGGAAGGCGCCCCGGGCATCCTCTTCACCCGCTGACGCCCCGGTCCGGCCGGGGTCCTCGACACGCCCGAGGCACCCGCCCCGGCCCGCGCGTCGACCGACATGCCCCGAGCGGCCGACGCCTGTGGCCGGCCGAGACCGCTGTTCGGGCCGAACCGACGTCGCACCGACGCCTCCTGATGCCTCGTCAGGTTTCCTTGACGCTCCGTCATGTTCGGCGACGTGGTGTGTCGATCTTTGTCTCGGGAGACACATACCGGCGTTGTGTGACGAGCGTTGTTCGTGGCGAGGGGACCGGACCATGGAGCGCGTCAAGGCGATGGCCACTTGGCCCTGTGGGCGGCGATCCAAGTGGGTTGTGCTGATCGTGTGGGTGGCGCTGCTGGTCGGCGCGTTCCCGCTCGCCGGCAAGCTGCCGGACGTCGAGCGCAACGAGGCGTCCGCGTGGCTGCCGGGGGCGGCCGAGTCGACCAAGGTGATCAAGTTGCAGAGTCGGCTCCAGGACGTCGACACGGTCACCGCGGTCGTCGTCTACGAGCGCGCCGCGGGGCTGAGCGAGCCGGACCGCGCCGCGATCCTGGCGCAGACCGAGCGGATCCGGCACACCCCGGGCGTCGTCGGGCCGATCGCGGACCCGACGTTCGAGCCCGGCGGCCGGGCGGCCCAGGTGCTGGCGCCGATCGAGATGGACCCGAAGGTCGGCTGGAGCGAGTTCATCGACGTCGTCGACGACGTGGACACGATCACCGAGGGGTCACCGCCGGGGTTGCGCGCCTACGTGACCGGCCCGGCCGGGATCGGCGCGGACCAGGGCAAGGCGTTCGAGGGCATCGACGGCGTACTGCTGTACAGCGCGCTCGCCGTGGTGATCGTGCTGCTCCTGCTCACCTATCGCAGCCCCACCCTGTGGTTGCTGCCGGTGCTCACCGTGGTGGCGGCGCTGTTCGGCGCGCAGGCCTTCGTCTACCTGTTCGCCAAGCACGACGTGGTCGTGGTCAACGCCCGGAGCGCGGCCATCCTGACCGTGTTGATCTTCGGGGCGGGCACCGACTACGCGCTGCTCCTGGTCGCGCGCTATCGCGAGGAGTTGCGCCGCTACCAGGACCGGCACGAGGCGATGGCGCACGCGCTGCTGCGCGCCGGACCCGCGCTGCTCGCCAGCGCCGCGACCGTCGGCGTGGGCATGTTGTGCCTGCTGGCCGCGCGGATGAACTCCACCTCGGGGCTCGGCCCGGTGTGCGCGCTGGGCATCCTGGTCGGCCTGGTCGCGATGGTCACGCTGTTGCCCGCCCTGCTGGTGATCTGCGGTCGATGGGTCTTCTGGCCGGTCCGGCCCGGGTACGGCACCGCCGACCCGGCCGCCACCGGCATGTGGGCCCGGATGGGCAACGGGATCGCCCGCCGGCCGCGGATCGTGTGGATCGGCACGAGCCTCGCGCTGGCCGCCCTCTCGCTCGGCCTGTTCGCGCTCAAGGCCGACGGGCTCAGCAACAAGGACACCTTCATCGGGCGCCCGGAGTCGATCAAGGGCGCCGCGGTCGCGGCCCGCTACTTCCCGCAGGGCTCCGGCGCCCCGGTCGTGGTGATCGCTCGCGAACCGGCGGCCGGCGCCGTGGTCGCGGCGCTGTCCACCGACCCGGGCGTGCTGCCCGCACACCAGGTCCGGGCCCGGAACGGGCTGGTGGAGATCGACGCCACGCTCAAGGACGGCGCGGACAGCACCGCCGCGCAACGCACGGTCGAGCGGCTGCGCGACGTGGCACACGCCGTACCGGACGCGGCGGCCAAGGTCGGCGGTACCACCGCGGTGAACATCGACATCGCCCGGGCCCAGCGGCACGACGACAAGTGGATCATCCCGCTCGTGCTCCTGGCCGTCCTGGTGATCCTGGCGCTGCTGCTGCGCGCGGTGGCCGCGCCGGTGATCCTGGTGGCCACCGTCGTGTTGTCCTTCGCCGCGGCGCTCGGTGCCAGTGCGCTGGTCTTCGAGTACGTCTTCGGCTTCGCCGGCGCCGACACGTCGCTGCCGCTGTTCGTGTTCGTCTTCCTGGTCGCGCTCGGGATCGACTACAACATCTTCCTGATGACCCGGGTGCGTGAGGAGAGCGCCCGGCACGGTGCGCGGCCGGGGGCGTTGATCGGGCTGCGCGCCACCGGCGGTGTGATCACCTCGGCGGGCCTGGTGCTGGCGAGCACGTTCGGCGTCCTGGGCACGCTGCCGGTGGTCACGTTCGCCGAGATCGGCTTCGCGGTCGCGCTCGGCGTGCTCCTGGACAGCATCGTGGTCCGCTCGATCCTGGTCACCGCGCTCACCCTGGACGTGGGCCGGGTGATGTGGTGGCCCAGCGTGCTGTACCGGCACCCGGTGCGTGCGTCCGAACCCGATCAGTCCCCGTCCGACCACCACACGGCCGTGTCCGGCGGCGGCACGAGCTGATCGCCGTCGCCCGGACCCACCGGGCCGGAGGCGAGCGACAACGCGCCGACCGGCGCCGGCCGCACCGGGTTCGCCGTCCGCGAAGCCGCGCACGTGGATTCGGTGGAAGATCGCGTCGTGCCACCGACCACGTGCCGGCGGCAGCCTCCGTCGCATCGCGGATGCGGCCGTCGGCCCGTCAGTCCAGTCGGTTCACCATCGACTGTGCGGCGTAGACCAGGTAGTCCCACAGGGTGTTCTCCTGCTCGGCCGGCAGCGCGATGTCGTCCACCGCCGCCCGCATGTGCCGCAGCCACGCGTCCCGGGCCTCCTCGGTCACCGCGAACGGCGCGTGCCGCATCCGCAACCGCGGATGCCCGCGCTGGTCGCTGTAGGTGCGTGGACCGCCCCAGTACTGCACCAGGAACATCCGCAGCCGGTCCTCGGCACCGTCGAGGTCCTCCTCCGGATACATCGGGCGCAGCAGCGGATCCTCGCGCACGCCCTGGTAGAAGCGGTGCACGAGCTTGACGAACGTCTCCTCGCCGCCCACGGCTTCGTAGAGACTCGGTTCCGGCTCTCGCATCTCGGTCACCGTTCCATCCTCCCAGATGGCCCGGCGGGCCGGGCAGGCTCAGCCCGATCGTTCCGCGGCCCGGGCGATGCCTCGGCGCATGCCTCCGAAGACGATGCCGTGGAAGGGGAACACCGCCCACCAGTACAGGTGCCCGAGCAGGCCCCGGGGGTGGAACAGCGCACGCTGGCGATAGCGCGTGCGGCCGTCCCGGGTACCGACGGTGAACTCCAGCCAGGCCAGTCCCGGCAGCCGCATCTCCGCGCGCAGCCGGAGCAGTTCGCCGGGCACCACCTCCTCGACCCGCCAGAAGTCCAGCGAGTCGCCGACCCGCAGGCGGTGCGGATCCCGGCGCCCGCGGCGCAGCCCGACCCCGCCCACGATCCGGTCCAGCGCACCGCGCACCGACCAGGCCAGCGGCCACGAGTGCCAGCCGTTGTCGCCACCGATGCCCTCGATCACCCGCCACACGGCCGCCGGGGAGGCGGCCGGCTCCGCCTCGCGGACGTCCTCGTACAGCGAACCGCCGGACCAGTCCGGGTCGGTGGGCAGCGGATCGCTCGGCGCACCGGGCAGGCCCGCCGAGGACCAGCGGGTGGCCACGTCCGCGTCGCGGATGCGCTTGAGGGCCAGTTCGAGCGCACGGTCGAAACCGGTCGGGCCGCCCGGCGGGTCCGGGATCCAGCGTGCGATGTCGTGCTCGTGGCAGATCACCTCGCTGCGCAGCGACTCCACCAGCGGTCGGGCCAGGGCGCCGGGCACCGGTGTGATCAGGCCCACCCAATGACTCGACAACGAGGGTGTGAGCATCGGTACCGGCAACACGCGCCGCCGGGGCAGGCCCGCCACCGCCGCGTAGTGCTGCATCATCCGCTCGTAGGTCAGCACGTCGGGCCCGCCGATGTCGAAGGCGCGGTCCACCTCCGGCGGCAGCTCGGCACATCCGACCAGGTAGTGCAGGACGTCGCGGACCGCGATCGGCTGGATCCGCGAGGTGACCCAGCGTGGGGTGACCATCACCGGCAGCCGCTCGGTGAGATGGCGCAACATCTCGAACGAGGCCGACCCCGAGCCGATGATCACCGCCGCGCGCAGCACCGCCGCGGGCACCGAGGACGCGAGCAGGATCTCGCCGACCTCGGCGCGCGAGCGCAGGTGCGGCGAGGAGTCGCGGGCGGCGGACCCGGCGGCCGGGCCCAGCCCGCCGAGGTAGACCAACCGGCCCACGCCCGCGTCCTCGGCCGCGGCGGCGAAGGTGCGCGCACTCTCGCGGTCCGTGTCGGCGAAGCGCGGCCCGCTGCCGAGCGCGTGGATCAGGTAGTACGCGACGTCCACGCCGTCGAGGGCGCGGCGCACCGCGGCTCGATCGAGCACGTCGGCGCGGACGATCTCGACCCGGTCCGCCCAAGGGTGGTCACGCAGCTTGGCCGGGGTTCGGGCCATACAGCGGACGCGGTAGCCGGCCGCGAGCAGTTCGGGCACCAGCCGGCCACCGAGGTAGCCGGTGGCGCCGGTGACCAGGCACAGGGGAGAGTCCACCCGGCCCAGTCTCGCGGATGGCACGCGCGACCCGGCGCGGACGCGCCCGAGGGCAACCCGTTCGGTCCGCAGGACGGGGCCGGCGGTAACCCGTTCGTGGGCAGGCCCGGCGACTACCCGCGTCCGCCGTGCGGCCCGACGGCGATCCGTCCGCGCCCGCCGTGCGGCCCGGCGAGCATGCGTTCGCGCCCGCCGCCCCCGGCGACCACCCGCCCGCGCCCGCCGTCCGGCCCGGGGTCAGGAGCCTCCCGGCGCACCCGGTGCCTGCGGCGTCGGCGGGGCCGGCGGCGGGTTCACCGGAACCGGTGCCGGCTCGGCCGGGGCGGGCGCCGGGCCCTCCTCCGTGCCGGGTCCCGTCGCGCTCGCGATCGGCTCGCTGATCCGGATGCCCGCGTCGTCGAACGCACGCTTGAGGCGGCCGCGCAGCTCGCGCGCGACCGGCAACTCCTGGCCCGGCATGGTCTTGATCTGGACCTGGAGGACCACCGAGTCGGCGGTCACCGACTCCATTCCGACCACGTTCGCGGAGCCCCACACGCGCTCGTTCCACGGCTCGATCTCCGCCAGCGCCTCGGCGGTGGAGGCGATCACCGCGCGCACCTTGTCCACGTCCTCGTGATAGCCGACCTGGACGTCCACCTTGGCGGTGCCCCAGCCCTGGCTCTTGTTGCCGATCCGCTTGATCTCGCCGTTGCGGATGTACCAGACGGTGCCGTCCACGTCGCGCAGCTTGGTGATCCGCAGGCCCACCTCGACCACGGTGCCGGTCGCGGGGCCCGCGTCGACCAGGTCGCCCACGCCGTACTGGTCCTCCAGGATCATGAACATCCCGGACAGGAAGTCGGTGACCAGGTTGCGCGCGCCGAAGCCCAGCGCGATGCCGGCGATGCCCGCGCTGGCCAGCAACGGCGCGAGGTTGACCTTGAACTCGCCGAGCACCATCAGCCCGGCGATGCCCAGGATCACGAACGACGCGGTGCTGCGCAGCACCGAGCCGACCGTCTCGGCGCGCTGGCGGCGCCGCTCGGCGTTCAACAGGAAGCCGGTCACCGGCCGCCCGCTGCTGTCGGTGCCGCTGTTGGCCATCCGGCCGACCAGTTGGGTGATCAACTTCCTGGTCACCGCGCGCAGGATCAGCGCCACCAGGATGATCACCAGGATCCGGATCGGCGTCACCACGAGGGACTCGCCGTGCCGGTCGAACCAGGACGACACCTTGCCGTCGCTCTCGGCGACGTCGTACGACAGCAGGATTCCGGGGACGGGCGCGGACACGTACGAGACCTTTCGGACGACGAGCGGGAGACACTGCCCCCGCGAGGGGGGATCGGCTCCCCACAGTAGCCACGAGGCCGAGGGCCCTCGTGCGATACCTCTTGTTCGTACCTTCTGTCGTTGATCACCGTTATCTCACCGAACCCCCATCTCTGCCGTCTTCGTCCGCGCGCGCGTTCAGATCAAGACCGGTCCGGTCGGCCAGGAAGGACAGGGTGTCCACGGTGAGTTCGACCGTGCGCGAGACCGAGCGGGCCGCGTGGCCGACCTCGGCCTCGGCGCGCAGCAACACCGGGCGCCCGCTCGTGCTCGCGTCCTGCAGGGCCGCGCACATCTTGCGCGCGTGCAGCGGGTCGACCCGACTGTCGCCGTCGAACACGGTGAACAGCACCGCCGGGTAGCGCACGCCCGCGCGCACGTGGTGATAGGGCGAGTAGCCGAGCAGCCAGTCCAGTTCCTCGGCCACCTCGGCGCTGCCGTACTCGTCGGACCACAACCGGCCGAGCCCGAACCGCTCGTAGCGGACCATGTCCAGGAGCGGCATCGAGCAGGCCACGGCGGCGTACAACTGCGGCCGCTGGGTCAGCGCGGCGCCCACCAGCAGCCCGCCGTTGGAGCCGCCGGACGCGGCCAGCCGGTCGGGCGCGCTCCAGCCCCGGGCGGTCAGGTGCTCCGCGGCGGCGTGGAAATCGTCGAACACGCGTTGCTTGTTCCCACGCATGCCCGCACGATGCCACTCCTCGCCCTCTTCGGCGCCGCCGCGCAGATTCGCGATCGCGTACACGCCACCGGCCTCCACCCAGGCGAGCGCGCCCGCCGAGTAGGCCGGGCCGAGCGAGATGCCGAAGCCGCCGTAGCCGTACAACACGGCGGGTCGGGGCCGGTCCGGCTCGGCGGTCGGCGCGATCACGAACATCCGTACCTCGGTGCCGTCCGCCGACCGGTAGCACTCCTGGCGCACGTGCACGTCCGGCAGCGTCGCGGTGCCCGGTGCGGTGGCCCACGTGTCGATCGCGCCGGTGCGCGCGTCGTAGCGCAGCACCGCCGACGGCGCGGTGTAGTCGGACCAGCCGAACCACGCCTCGTGCCCGCCCTCGGGGTGCTCGGCCAGACCGCCGATCGAACCGGGCGAGCCGCCGGGCGTCGCCGGCCGGGCCAGCACCGCGCCGGTGGCCAGGTCGCACACGGTCAACTCGCCCACCGCGTGCCGGGTCCGGGTGACCAGCAGCGTCGGTGTGGGCGCGTGCGTGCCGTCCAGGATCGCGAAGCCGGTCAACACCGCGTCCGGGTCCTCCGCGACCAGATCGCGCCAGCCCTCGGGCCCGGGCGCCGCCGGGTCGGCCACACACAGCCGACCGCGCGGCGCGGCCAGGTCGGTGAACACGTACAACCGCCCGTCCCGGCCCACCCGCACACCGGTGAGCGCGTCCAGGCCCACCGTCACCGGCCGCAGCACCGGCCGCTCCGGCGAACCCGCGCGCAGGTCGGCCAGCCACAGGTCGTTGCGGGGCGCGGTGCCCAGCGACGCGGACACGGTGAGCCAGCGGCCGTCCCGGCTGACCCCGACACCGAAGTAGGTGGCCGGCTCGGTACCCGCGCCGAACACCTCGACGTCCGCGACCGGGTCGGTGCCCACCCGGTGCAGGTACACCCGGCGGTGGTACTGCTCCTCGCCCGCGGGCACCTCCTCCGCCGGCAACCGGCGCACCAGATAGAACGCGTCGCCGCCCGGGAGCCAGGCGATCGAGGTGTCGCGCACCCGTTCGATCGGGCCCTCGATCCGGGCGCCGGTGCGCACGTCGAGCACATACAGGCGGGATTCCTCGTCGCCGCCGGTGGAGAGCAGGTAGGCGAGCCGGTCGCCCTCGTCGGAGGGCACCCACTGGTCGAGTGTGGTGGTGCCGGTCGGGTCGATCGCGATCGGATCCACCAGCGCCCGTTCGGCGCCGTTCGGTTCGACCACGAACAACACCGCGTGCTCGCGGCCGGGGTCGCGGCGGATCAGGAAGTGCCGGTCGCCGCGCCAACAGGGCAGCCCGGTCAGGCCGGTGGCGAGCAGCTCGGCCAGCCGAGCGCGCAGCGCGTCGCGTCCGGCCAGATGGTCCACATGGGCGTGGAACCACTCGTCCTGCGCGGCGGACCACGCGCGGGTGGCCGGCGCGTCCGGGTCCTCCAGGGCGCGATAGGGATCCGGGACGGGGCGGCCGAACAGCACGTCGACCGTGTCCGCACGGGCGGCGGCGGGGGCGCGCGGGGTCTCGAAGGGGGCGTGTTCCGCGGGCTGCACAGAGCGCGTCATGGGCGCACCCTAGACGTCCGGGCCCATCGGTGCGCACGGTCACCACTCGGCCACGCGGGGCCACTCGTGCAGGTGAACGCTCTGTGACCTTGTCGATTCCTGGTAGCGCGGGGGGTATCCCGGCATGGACACTGGAGGCCGATCGTCCCCGGCGCGAGCCACGCGCTGTCGGCGTCACAGGGAGGCATACGTGCCGCATTCGCTGGTCCTCAACGCGTCGTACGAGCCCCTGTGCGTGGTGCCCGTTCGCCGCGCACTGATCCTCGTGCTGAACGACAAGGCAATGTGCCTGGAAGAGACAGGCACCATCCTGCACAGCGCCACCACCGAGATTCCCGTACCCAGTGTGATCAGACTGACCCGTTTCGTCCGCATCCCCTTTCGGGGCCAAGTACCGCTCACCCGCCGGGCGCTGTTCGCTCGCGACGGAGGGCGTTGTGTCTACTGCGGAAGCGCCGCCACCAGCGTCGACCACGTCGTCCCGCGCAGCCGGGGCGGGCAACACACGTGGGACAACGTGGTCTCGGCGTGTCGTCGCTGCAATCACGTCAAGAGCGACCGGTACATCGCCGAGTTGGGCTGGCGAATGCCGCGCCCCCCATCCCAACCCACCGGCCTGGCCTGGCGGATCCTCGGAACCGGCTTCCGTGATCCGCGCTGGGAGCCATACCTGGCGCCGTACGGTGCACAGGAAGCGGGCTTCGACCATTTCGACCAGGTCGCGAGCGCCTAGAAGGCGGCGGATTTCCTCAGGGGAGCCCGTCGCCGTTTTTGTTTCGACGGGTTCCCCCGGGGCCGCGGTCCGGAACCCGACACACCACGTCGCGTGTCGGCCGGACACGCCGACACCGGAGCCGTTCGGGTGCGATGCTCGCGGGCATGGAGGAACCACGCGTATCGCAACTGTCTCCCGAATTGGTCCGGCTCGCCTCCGCGTTCGGCGTGGCCACGGAGTATCAGGGGTGGCGCGGCGAGGTCGTGCACGCCGACCCGGCGACGGTGATAGCGGTGCTCGGTGCGCTCGGGGTGGACGCGTCGACACCCGAGAGCGCCCGGGCCGCACTCGCCGCGCACGAGGAACTGCGTCGGACCCGGCTGTTGCCGCCGGTCCTGGTGCTGCGCTCGGGCCGCGCGGCCGGATTCACCGTCAACGTGCCGGCCGGACACCGGGTCGACCTGTGGCTCGAACTGGAAAACGGCGGGATACGGCGTGACCTCGGCCCCGGACCGGACCGTGGACCGCTCGGTGACCCGGTCGGCGGGCACCGGATTCCCGGCGACCTGCCCCTGGGCTGGCACACCCTGCACGCGCGCTGCTCGCCCGAACCCGAGGAGTCGCTCGGCTCGGGCGGCGTGCCGAGCACGGGCGGCGAGGACGTCCGCGCCTCGTGCCCGGTCGCGATCACCCCGGCCGTGTTGCCCACGCCCGAGCGGCGCTCGTGGGGATACATGGTCCAGCTCTACTCGCTGCCCTCGCGCCGGTCGTGGGGAATCGGCGATCTGGCCGATCTCGCCGACCTGGCGGTGTGGTCGGCGCGCACCCAGGGCGCCGGCTTCGTGCTGGTCAACCCGCTGCACGCGGCCTCGCCGGTGCCGCCGGTGGAGGCATCGCCGTATCTACCGGTGAGCCGACGCTTCCCGGACCCGATGTACGTCCGGGTCGAGGCCATCCCCGAGTTCGCCTACCTGACCCCGGTCGAGCGCGCGGTCGCCGAGGAACTCAGGGCCGCGGCGGGGGACGGGCACGACGGCGCCGAGCACCTGGACCGGGACGCGGTACGGGTGGCCAAGCGGGAGGCGCTCGCGCTGGTCCACAAGGTGCCGCGCAGCCTGGGACGGGACGCCGACTACCGCGCGTTCGTCGCGCGCGAGGGCCAGTGGCTGACCGACTTCGCCACGTGGTGCGCGCTGGTGGAGGAGTACGGCCCGTCCTGGCGCTCCTGGCCCGAGGAACTGCACGACCCGGACGCGGCCGAGGTCGACGCCGAGCGCGAACGGCTCGCCGGCGCGATCGACTTCCACCGGTGGACCCAGTGGGTGCTGGCCGACCAGTCGCGGGCCGCGCAGGACGCGGCGACCGCCGCGGGCATGGCGGTGGGCATCGTGCACGACCTCGCGGTCGGCGTGCATCCCGACGGCGCGGACGCGTGGGTGCTGGGCTCCGAGCGCGGCGGCCGGGTGCTCGCCCTGGGCGCCACCGGCGGTGCGCCGCCGGACGCGATGAACCAGATCGGCCAGGACTGGAACCAGCCGCCGTGGCACCCGCTGCGGTTGGCCGAGGTGGGCTACGCGCCGTATCGCGAACTGTTGCGCGCGGTGTTCCGGCACGCCGGCGCGGTGCGGGTGGACCACGTACTCGGGTTGTTCCGGTTCTGGTGGGTCCCCAAGGGCAACAGCCCGGCCCAGGGCGCCTACGTGCGCTACGACCACGAGGCGATGGTCGGCATCCTGGCACTGGAGGCGCACCGCGCGGGAGCGGTGGTGATCGGCGAGGACCTGGGCACGGTGGAGCCGTGGGTGCGCACCTATCTGGCCGAGCGCGGCATCCTGGGCACGTCGGTGTTGTGGTTCGAACGCGACGACAAGGGGCGGCCGTTGCCACCGGAGCAGTGGCGGGCCGGCTCGCTGGCCACGGTGACCACGCACGACCTGCCCCCCACCGCGGCCCGGCTCGCGGGCGAGCACATCGATCTGTGGGAGCGGCTGAGCCTGCTGGTACGGGATGCGGAGACCGAACGCGCCGAAGACCTCGCCGACCGTGAGCAGTGGCTCGAACTGCTGCGCCGGCGCGGCTACCTGCGGCCCGGCGCGGGCGAGCGGGAGACGATCGAGGCCCTGCACCGACTGCTCGCCGCGACGCCGTGCCGACTGCTGGGCGTGTGGCTGCCGGACGGGGTCGGCGATCGCCGACCGCAGAACCTGCCGGGCACCTGGAACCAGTACCCGAACTGGTTGTTGCCGGTGGCCGACGGCGAGGGCCGGCACGTCTACCTGGAGGACCTGCCGGTCAACCCGCGCGCGGTGTCGCTGGCCCGGGCGTTTCGCGGCCTGTAGAGGGCGGACGCGCCGAAGCTGCCGACCGGGTGCGGACCCGGTCGGCGGCTTCGGTCGAACGTCAGTGCTTCTTCTTGATGATGTCCGGAAGCATCACGAGACCCGCGATGATCAGGAAGGACAGGATCGGGATGCCGACGAAGATCCCGAGGGTCTCGCCGATACCCAGCTTGGGAGCCGGGTCGTCGCCGTCGTCGCGGACGTTCGCGAACGCCGGCGCCGAAATCAGCGACATGAGCGTGACAACGGCCGACACGGCCCCGGCGCGAAGTGCATTCCTGTTCACCACGAAACCCACGCTACCGGGCGCACACCCACACCCGCGCACCGGGTTGACCCTTCCGTGCAAACCGACCACCACCGGCCTCGACCGCCACCCGCCGGCGTCGACCGCCGGCCGGGCTGATCAACAGCCCGGCCGGCGTTCGAGGCCAAGTAGCCCGGCCGGCGCTCGACGTCGAGGCAAAGGCCGGGCCGCAGGCCGGCAACCCGCGCCGCACGGCTAACGTGTGTCGCGCGCCCGCGCCCGAAGCGCCCGGGCCACCCCGTCGCGGCTCTCCACCACCAGGCGCCGCAGCCCGGCCGGGTGTTCCGCCGCCGCGAGCCACGCGTCGGTGCGGTCCAGGGTGTCGGCGGTGACCTGGAGGGTCGGGTACAGGCCGATCACGATCTGCTGGGCGATCTCGTTGGTGCGGGTCTTCCACACGTCCGCGATCGCGGCGAAGTACCGGTCGGTGTAGGTCGCGAGCAGGTCGCGCTGGGCCGGCTGGACGAAGCCGCCGATCACCGCCGCCTGGATCGCGTTGGGCAGCGCGTCGGATTCGACCACCGAAGCCCACGCCTCGTCCTTGGCCGCGGCGGTCGGTCGCGCCGCGCGGCAGGCCGCCGCGTGCCGCTGTCCGGCCGCGGTCGAGTCCCGCTCCACCTCGGCGTCCACGTCGGCGTCGGTCGCCACGCCCGTCGCGGACAACCGCAGCAGCAGCGCCCAGCGCAGGTCCGCGTCGACGGCCAGGCCCTCGACCCGCTCCCCGCCGTCCAGCAGCCCGCGCAGGAGCTGCAGGTGGTCCTGCCGCGCGGCCACCGACGCCAGGCAGCGGGCCCAGGCGAGCTGGTGGTCGCTGCCCGGCTCGGCCGCGCGCAGGAACCGCTCGGCCGCCACCGCGAGTTCGGCCAGCGAGCGCTCGCGGTGCGCCGGGTCGGCGTACAACTCCAGCGCGCTGGTGACCTGGCGCTGGAGCGACTGGACGATGTTGATGTCCTTCTCGCCGCCCGCGCCGGCCAGCACCAGCTTGAGGTAGTCGCGCGTCGCCATCTCCGCGTCGCGCGTCATGTCCCACGCGGCCGCCCAGCACAGCGCGCGCGGCAGCGGGTCGACGAACTCGCCGATCGCGTCGGTGACGAACGCGAGCGACTCCTCGTCGAGCCGGATCTTGGTGTAGGTCAGGTCGTCGTCGTTGAGCAGCACGACGGCCGGCCTGGTCAGGCCGACCAGGTCCGCGACCTCGGTCCGGGCGCCGGTGATGTCCAGCTCCAGGCGGTGGGTGCGGACCAGGCCCGCGTCGGTGCGGTCGTAGAAGCCGATCGCGATCCGGTGCGAGCGCAGCGTCGGCCACTCCCGCGGAGCCTCCTGGAGCACCGCGAACGAGGTGATCAGGCCGTCCGAGGAGGTCTCGATCGCGGGCCGCAGCGTGTTCACGCCGGCGGTCTCCAGCCACTCGCGCGACCACGCCTTCAGGTCCCGGCCCGAGGTCTCCTCCAGTGCGCCGAGCAGGTCGGCCAGCCGGCTGTTGCCCCACGCGTGCCTCTTGAAGTACGTCCGCACGCCCGCGAAGAAGTTCTCGCTGCCCACGTAGGCGACCAGTTGCTTGAGCACCGAGGCGCCCTTGGCGTAGGTGATCCCGTCGAAGTTGACCTCGACGTCCTCCAGGTCCCGGATGTCCGCGAAGATCGGGTGCGTGGACGGCAGTTGGTCCTGCCGGTAGGCCCAGGTCTTCATCCGGTTGCCGAACGTGGCCCACGCGTGCGACCAGCGGGTCACCTCGGCCTGGCAGCGCACCGACGCGTAGGTGGCGAACGACTCGTTCAGCCACAGGTCGTCCCACCACTGCATGGTGACCAGGTCGCCGAACCACATGTGCGCGAGCTCGTGCAGGATGGTCTCGGCACGCGTCTCGTAGGACGTGTCGGTGACCTTCGAGCGGAAGACGTAGTCCTCCAGGATCGTCACGCAGCCCGCGTTCTCCATCGCGCCCGCGTTGTACTCGGGCACGAAGAGCTGGTCGTACTTCGCGAACGGGTACGGGAAGTCGAACTGCTTCAGGAAGTAGTCGAAGCCCTGCTTGGTGACGTCGAAGATGTTGTCCGCGTCCAGGAACGGCGCGAGCGAGGCTCGGCAGTACACGCCGAGCGGGACGACGGTGCCGTCCTCGGCCGTATAGCTGTCCTGGACCGCGTGGTAGTGGCCCGCCACCAGCGCGGTGATGTACGTGGAGATCCGCGGGGTCGGCTCGAACGCCCACACCGAGGTGCCGTCGGCGCCGGCCGAGGGCTCGGGGGTGGGTGAGCAGGAGACCACGTGCCAGTCGCTCGGGGCACTGATCGTGAAGGCGAAGGTGGCCTTCAGATCCGGCTGTTCGAAGTTGGCGAACACCCGGCGCGCGTCAGCCACCTCGAACTGGGTGTAGAGGTAGGTCTTGTCGTCGACCGGGTCGACGAAGCGGTGCAGGCCCTCGCCGGTGTTCATGTACGCGCAGGACGCGACGACGCGCAGCTCGTTGCTCTCGGCGAGGTCGGTCAGCGCGATCCGGCTGTCCGCGTACACCGAGGAGACGTCGAGCGCCTTGCCGTTGAGGGTGATCTCGTGCACCTCGGGGGCGACCAGATCGACGAACGTCGTCGCGCCGGGCTCGGTACACCCGAACCTCAGCACGGTCGTGGACGGGAACGTCGCACCGGTGCCGGTCAGGTCGAGGGTGATGTCGTACGAGTCGACGGACAGTATCCGAGCCCGCTCGCGGGCTTCGTCACGCGTCAGATTGGTACCGGGCACGCTGCGCTCCTTGTGGGATGGGCGCCGCCGGGAAGGGGCGGCCGACGGATCGGACCCCGCCCGGGATGACGGCGGGGTCCGCGAAGGTTTTTCAGTTCCGCTGGTCGCGCTTTCGAGCCTTGAGCGCACGCGCCACGTCGTCGCGGCATTCCAGCACCAGCCGGCGCAGCGCCGGCACCGGCTCGGCCGCGGCCAGCCAGTCGTCGGTCCGGCGCAGCGTGTCGGCGTCGACTCGACCCGACGGGTACAGGCCGACCACGATCCGGCGGGCGATCTCGATCGAACGGTCCCGCCAGACCGGCGCGAGCGCGGCGAAGTAGCGGTCGGTGTACGGCTCGGTCAGCTCTTCCTGGCCGGGCGTGGCGAAGCCCGCGATCACCGCGTTGAGCATCGCGTTGGGCAGCTCGTCGGTCTCCACCACGAGCCGCCACGCCTCGGCCTTGGCCGCCGCGGTGGGTCGCGCGGCCCGGCACTCGATCGCGTGCCGGCGGCCCGCAGCGGTGCCGTCGCGCTCGACCTCGGCGGTGATGTCGGGCTCGTCGGCGGCGCCGCCCGCGCACAACGCGCGCAACAGCACCCAGCGCAGCTCGGTGTCCACCGCCAGCCCGGCGATCTCGGCGTCACCGGTCAACAGGTCGCGCAGGAAGGAGAGTTCCTCGGTGGTCGAGGACGCCGAGGCCAGGCAACGGGCCCAGGCCAGTTGGTGGTCGCCGCCGACCGGTGCGGCCCTGAGCTCGGCCAGCGCACCGGCCGCGAGCAGGCGCAGGCCCTCGGCCCGGAACGCGGGGTCGGTGTAGCGGTCCAGGCCGGTCTTGACCTGCACCTGAAGCTTTTGCACCACGCCCACGTCGCTCTCCCGGCCGGCGTGCCGCAGCACCAGCGCCAGATACTCGCTCGCGGGCAGCTCGCCGTCCCGGGTCATGTCCCAGGCCGCGCCCCAGCACAGGGCGCGGGCGAGCGAGGAGTCCAGCTCGCCGAGCGAGTCGAGCAGGGCCTGCCACGACCGCGCGTCGAAGCGCACCTTCGCGTAGGTGAGGTCGTCGTCGTTGAGCAGGATCAGCGGGGTGCGGGCGCGGCCGACCAGCTCGGGCACCTCGGTGCGCGCGCCGACCACGTCCACCTCGACCCGGGCGACGCGTTCGGCGCCGTCGTACAGGCCGATCGCGATCCGGTGCGGACGCAGTGTGGGGAACCCCGGGGCGGCCTCCTGGAGCACCGCGAACGAGGTGATCACGCCGTCCGCGTCGGTCTCGATCGCGGGCCGCAGCGTGTTCACGCCGGAGGTCTCCAGCCAGTCCGCCGACCAGGACTTGAGGTCGCGACCGGAGGTCTCCTCCAGGGCGGAGAGGAAGTCGGCGAGCGTGGTGTTGCCCCACGCGTGCCGCTTGAAGTAGGACCGGGCACCCGCGAAGAACTCGTCCTCGCCCACGTAGGCGACCAGTTGCTTGAGCACCGAGGCGCCCTTGGCGTAGGTGATTCCGTCGAAGTTGAGCTTGGCGTCCTCCAGGTCGTTGATCACCGCCACGATCGGGTGGGTGGTGGGCAACTGGTCCTGGCGGTACGCCCAGTCCTTGCGTCGCGCGGCGAAGCTGGTCCACGCGTCGGTCCAGCGGGTGGCCGCGCCCTGCGAGTAGGAGCCCATGAAGTCCGCGAAGGACTCCTTCAGCCACAGGTCGTCCCACCAGCGCGGGGTGACCAGGTCGCCGAACCACATGTGGGCCATCTCGTGCAGGATCACGTTGGCGCGGTTCTCGTACGCCGAGTCGGTGACCTTGGAGCGGAAGACGAAGTCCTCGGTGAAGGTGACCGCGCCCGGGTTCTCCATCGCGCCGAGGTTGTACTCGGGCACGAAGAGCTGGTCGTACTTGCCGAACGGGTACGGGAAGTCGAACCGGTCGTGGAACAGGTCCAGACCCTGCCGGGTGACCTCGAAGATCTCCTCGTGGTCGAAGGCGTCGGCCAGCGACGCGCGGCAGAACCCGCCGAGCGGGACGACGAGGCCGTCGGGGCCGGTGTAGGTGTCGAAGACCGCGTGGTAGGGACCGGCCACGACCGCCGTCAGGTAGGTGGAGATGCGCGGCGTCGGCGCGAAGTCCCAGCGGGCGACCCCGTCGCGGACCGGCACCGGGTCCGGCGTGGTCGAGTTCGAGACCACGTGCCAGTCGGCCGGCGCGGTCACCGAGAAGCGGAACGCGGCCTTGAGGTCCGGCTGTTCGAAGTTCGCGAACACCCGGCGCGAGTCGGCCGGCTCGTACTGGGTGTAGAGGTAGACCCGCTCGTCGACCGGGTCGACGAAGCGGTGCAGGCCCTCGCCGGTGCGGCTGTAGGCGCACGACGCGAGCACACGCAGTTCGTTGGCGCCCTCGACCAGGTCGTCCAGCAGCACCCGGGTGCCGTCGAAGACCTGCGCGGGGTCGAGCTCGCGGCCGTTGAGCACGACCTCGTGTACGTGCGGGGCGAGCAGATCCACGAACGTGGCCGCACCCGCCTCTCGGCATCCGAAACGGAGCACCGTCTCGGAGCGGAACGTCTCCGTGCTGTCGGTGCTGACGTCGAGCCTGACGTCGTAGTCCTCGACGCTCAGGATCCGGGCCCGCGTGCGGGCCTCCTCGCGGGTCAGGTTCCTGCCGGGCACTGGATCACTCCCTGGTTGGCTGCGGTCCCGGCCGATCCTTTCACGGCGGGGGCGACGGTGTCGGCCCGGTTTCCCGGCCGGATTCGCGGCGGCGGGGACGCCGTCGGTCGGGGTGGGCGCGCGGCGCCGCGGGATTGTCCCGGTCGGCAGGAATGGCACGGTGCCCTCGCGGGTTGCACAGCATCGACGGCCGGCCCGCCGTCCGGCGTTCGGCCACGCGCACGGCGCGGTCGGGCGCGAGGCACCGCGCACCAGGTATCAGGATCGAGAGGAACCCCGCTGTGACCACCAAGGACGACGGATCCGCCCGCGACATAGCGCACTTTTGGTTCGACCCGCTGTGTCCGTGGGCGTGGATGACCTCCCGCTGGATGCTCGAGGTGGAGAAGATCCGCCCTGTGGACGTGCAGTGGCACGTGATGAGCCTGTCCGTGCTCAACAGCGGCCGGGACGACATCCCGGACGCGTACAAGGAGATGCTGGAGCGGGGCTGGGGGCCGGTGCGCGTGTGCATCGCCGCCGAGCAGCGCTTCGGCAACGAGGTGCTGCTGCCGCTGTACACCGCGCTGGGCACCCGCCGACACCCGGGTGGTGAGGAGTTCACACGCGAGGTGATCGAGGCCGCGCTCACCGAGGCCGGGCTGCCCACCGAACTCGCCGACGCCGCCGACTCGACCGAGTACGACGAGGCGCTGATCAAGTCGCACCACGACGGCATGGACCGGGTGGGCATGGACGTCGGCACCCCGGTGATCAGCGTCAACGGCGTGTCGTTCTTCGGCCCGGTGGTGACGCCGGCGCCCAAGGGCGAGGACGCGGGCAAGCTCTGGGACGGTGTGGTGCTGGTCGCGGGCACGCCGGGCTTCTTCGAGATCAAGCGCACCCGGGACCAGGGGCCGATCTTCGACTGACCGACTCGACCGGCTTCGACTGACCGGATGAAACCTGCCGGCGTCGACCGGAAACCGCTACAAAACAAAGCAAAGCTAATTAATCTGGATAAATGACGGCTCCGGAACGCCAGAGCAGCGTGATCCACACCTCCCGAACCGGGCGGCCGGATCCGTGCACGCCCAACGGCAACGCCCCCTACGGGTCCCGCATGCCGCGGCTGCGCGACCGCGCGCTCGCCTTCGGGCTGCGCGCGGTCGTGCCGCTGTGGCGGTGCGTGGGACTGCGGATGGGGGCAGCCTCGCTGCGGCACTACCTGGTCGGGCGCGGCGCGCCGTTCGTGATCGACCCGACCCAGCCGCTGCGGGCCAAGCCGTTCCGCCGCGCGGCGCTCACCCACTTCGAGGAGTGGTGGGCGCTCGCGGCGATCCGCTGGCACGACAGCGGGGGCCTGGAGAGCGTCTTCGAGACCACCACGCACTGGCACGGCGTGCTGATCCGGCGCGGTGACGACACCGACTGGTGGCTGGCCATGCGTGGTCTCCAGTACCGGATCACCGGCCGGATCGAGGTGCTGCCCGGCACCACCTCGGTCCCGGGCTCGCCGGTGCTGCCCGACGTGCGCCTGGTGTATCGGGTCGAGGTCTACAAGGACTGGGGCTTCGACAAGGGTCAGGGCGAGTACGGGGTGTCCTTCACTCCGCTCGCGCGCCTGCACGAGGTCGGCCTGGCCCGCGAGTTCCCGGTCACCGGCCGCAGTGGCGACCTGGTGTGGACGTCGAACGGCCCACACGGACGCACGGATCCGTCCATGTTCTGAGCGGGCCCGCCGAGCGGCCGATGCGCCCGGGCGCGGGTTCTCGGGCCGGCTCTGTGTATTGCACACGTGTCGACGTACGCTCGGCTGCGTCCCAGTGACGAGCGGCGAGGAGTCCGGCGGCATGACCAAGGCTTACGACACGATCTACATCGACGGCGCGTGGACGGCTCCCTCGTCGAGCGAGACCATCGAGGTCGTCGACCCGAACACCGAGGGGATCGTGGCGACCGTGCCGCAGTGCACGCCCGCCGACGTGGACCTGGCCGTGGCCGCGGCCAGGCGCGCCTTCCCCGGGTGGGCGGCGACGCCGCCGGCCGAGCGGGCCGCGCTGCTCGCGAAGGCGCGGGACCTGCTCGCCGAGCGCTCGGCCGAGATGGCCGAGGTGATCGTCGCGGACATGGGCGCGCCCGCCGCACTGGTCGAGCGGGTGCACCTGGGTCTGCCGCTGGTCGTGCTGGGCAGCTACGTCAAGCTCGCCGACGAGTTCCCGTGGGAGGAGAACATCGGCTCCTCGCTGGTGGTGCGCGAACCGGTCGGAGTGGTCGGCGCGATCACCCCGTGGAACTTCCCGTTGCACCAGATCACCAACAAGCTCGGCCCGGCGCTGGTCGCGGGCTGCACCGTGGTGCTCAAGGCCAGCGAGGTCGCGCCGCAGGCCGCCCACCTGTTCTTCGAGATCCTGCACGACGCGGGCTTCCCGGCGGGCGTGGTCAACCTGGTCTCCGGCACCGGACCGGTGGTCGGCGAGGCCATCGCGGCCCACCCGGACGTCGACATGGTCTCGTTCACCGGCTCGACCAGGGCCGGCACGCGCGTGTCCGAACTCGCCTCGGCGACGGTCAAGCGGGTCGCGCTCGAACTCGGCGGCAAGTCCGCCAACGTGATCCTGCCCGGCGCCGACCTGGAGAAGGCGGTGCGCGCGGGCGTGGGCGGCGCGTACCTCAACAGCGGGCAGACGTGCAGCGCGCCGACCCGGATGCTGGTGCACCGCGACGACCTGCCGCGCGCGGTCGAGTTGGCCGCGGAGACCGCGACGGCGATGACCGGAAAGCTCGGCCCGCTGGTCAACGCGACCCAGTTCGAGCGGGTGCGCGGCTACATCGCCAAGGGCATCGAGGAGGGCGCGACCCTGGTGGCCGGCGGCCCGGAACTGCCCGAGGGCGTCGAGAGCGGCTACCACGTGCGGCCCACGGTCTTCTCCGACGTCACCAGCGAGATGACCATCGCGCGCGAGGAGATCTTCGGCCCGGTGTTGTCGATCCTGGCCTACGACACCGAGGAGGAGGCCGAGCGGATCGCCAACGACACCCCCTACGGTCTCGCCGGCGCGGTGTGGGGGCCCAGCCGCGAGGCCGCGGTCGCGTTCGCCCGCAGGATGCGCACCGGCCAGGTGGAGATCAACGGCGGGGCGTTCAACCCGCTTGCCCCGTTCGGCGGTTACAAGCAGTCCGGCAACGGGCGCGAACTGGGTCGATTCGGCCTGGAGGAGTACCTGGAGGTCAAGTCGCTGCAACTGTGACGCTCGGCCGAACGCTGTCGGTGGTGCTCGACACGGTGCTTTCGGTGGCGCTCGACAATGTTCGGATCGATACGTTGTCGGGCACCGCCGTGATCGTTCGATGTCCGATTGGTTAAGTTCACAGGGTCCCGCAACACAAGAGTGTGGAGTCAGCTGTGAGTACTGCCCTTCTCGACGCGCGCCGCCCCGTCCTGGCCGACCTGATCCCGGCCCGGGTCTTCAAAGGCGCCGCCGTGCGCGACGCCGCGCTGGTCGTCGGCGCGTCCGCGTTCGTCGGCCTCGCCGCCCAGATCTCCGTCCCGGTGCCCGGCTCGCCGGTCCCGGTGACCGCGCAGACCTTCGCCGTGCTGCTCGCCGGCAGCGCGCTCGGCGCCTGGCGCGGGCTCGCCGCGATGGTGCTCTATCTGGGTCTGGGCGCGGCGGGCATGCCGTGGTTCGCGGAGGGCACCTCCGGCACCGGCTTCCCGACCCTGGGCTACGTGTTCGGCATGGTGCTCGCCGCCGCCGCGGCCGGCTTCCTGGCCCAGCGCGGCACCGACCGCAGCCCGCTGCGCACCGTCGGCACGATGGTGCTGGGCAACGCGGTGATCTACGCGGCCGGCCTCACCTACCTCGCGCACGACCTCGGCATCTCGATGTCCAAGGCGTACGAGATCGGCATGCAGAACTACCTCTTCGGCGACGCGGTCAAGATCCTGCTCGCGACGGCGCTGCTGCCCACCGCGTGGAAGCTGGTCGGCCGGCGCGGCTGACGCCCCGTCACCGGTCGGGCCCCGTTTCCCCGTCAGGGGAGGCGGGGTCCGATTTTTTTGGCGAGCGGCACCCGCGGACGCCTACTCTCGTCCCATGAGACCGGGGGCAACCAAGCGCATCGCCATCAGCGGAACCGTCGTCGCGTTCCTGATCGTGGCCGGACTGGGCAACCAGTGGGTGTTCAAGGAGTCGTGGGGCGAGAGCAGCGACAGCGACAAGTGGTACATGGTGCTGCTGCGGATCATCGGCCATCCGCTGTGGATCGCGGACAAGGGCGAACTCGGTGACGAGTTCCGGGTCAGCTTCACCACCAAGGACGTCACCGCCGGCTATGTCGGCATCGCGGTGCTGTTCGTGGTGGTCGCGGCGGTGCTCGCGCTCGGTGCGCGCGGCCTGAGCGAGCGTGCCGGCGGCTTCGTGGCGTTCGTGGTCGGCTGGTTCTCGCTGGTGCTCGGCGGCGCGCTGCACTCGCTGACCGTCTTCACGATCGTGCACGACGAGGCCGGGCGCAGGCGCGGCGTCTCGGGCTTCCAGGACGCGATGACCACGATCCAGGCCGGCGCCTACTTCGGGCTGCTCACCGGCTGGCTGGTGGGCCTGGCCGCGGCGGCCGGCTACGTGGCGGCGCGCGGGGCGGCGAGCCCGGCAGGTTACCCGCCGCCCCCGATGACCGTCTACGGCCAAGCCGGCGCGTACGGCCCGCCCGGCGCCCCCGGCAACCTCGCCTTCGGCCTCCCGCCGCAGTCGCCCTACGGTGCCCCCACCACCATCAGGCCCGCGGGCCCGCCGCCCACCGCGCCGCCTCGGCCGACCGGTGCGCCGGACACGCCACCCGGTGGATACCGGCCCTGATGGGACGTTCGGGACCGAGCCTGAGAGACTGCGGCCCATGCGCGTTTACCTCGGCTCCGACCATGCCGGCTACGACCTCAAGCAGCACCTCATCGCGTGGCTCGACGCCAACGGCCACGAGGCCGTCGACTGCGGCCCGGCCGTACAGGCCGACTCCTACGACTACCCCGTGTTCTGCCTGCGGGCCGGCGAGCGGGTGGCCGCCGACCCGGGCAGCCTCGGCGTCGTGCTCGGCGGCTCCGGCAACGGCGAGGCGATCGCGGCGAACAAGGTCAAGGGGGTGCGCTGCGCCCTGGTGTGGAGCCAGGAGACCGCGTCGCTGGCCCGCGAGCACAACAACGCGAACGTGATCTCGATGGGCGCGCGCATGCACTCGCTCGACGAGGCGACGAAGTTCCTCGAGGTCTTCGTGAACACCCCGTACAGCGAGGCCGAGCGGCACACCCGCCGGATCAACATGCTCACCAAGTACGAGAACACCGGCGAACTGCCGACCCTGCCGTAGCCCGAGGCCGCTCCGCCGGCGCCCCCGATCGGTCCGTCCGGTCGGGGGCGCCGCCATGTCGGTGCGGATCGGTAACGTGGAGGCGTCACACCACCGCGCATCCACCACCGGGTTTCACCACCGAATCCACCACTTCGCATTCGTCGCCGCACTGGAGGCCGCGTGCCCGAGGGCCACACCATCCACCGTCTCGCCACCGCCCACCAGGAGCGCTTCGGCGGACTGCCGCTGCGGCTGAGCAGCCCGCAGGGCCGATTCGCGGAGAGCGCGGCGCTGCTCGACGGGGAGCCCCTGGTCGCCACCGACGCGCACGGGAAGCACCTGTTCCTGGAGTTCTCCGGCGAGCGCTACATCCACGTGCATCTGGGCCTGTACGGACAGTTCTCCTTCGGCGAGGGCGACAAGCTGCCCGACCCGGTCGGCCAGGTCCGGCTGCGGCTGGCCGCGAAGGTGCCGGGCGGCGCGGCCTGGGCCGACCTGCGCGGCCCCACCGCCTGCCGACTGCTGGACCGGGCCGAGAAGGACGCGGTGCACGCCCGGCTGGGCCCCGACCCGCTGCGGGCGGACGCGGACCCGGCGGCGGCGTGGCAGCGGATCCAACGCAGCGCGAAGCCGATCGGCGCGCTGCTGATGGAGCAGAACGTGCTCGCGGGCGTGGGCAACGTCTACCGCGCCGAGGTGCTGTTCCGGTTCGGCGTCGATCCCCGACTGGCGGGCAACCGGCTCGCGCGGGAGACCTGGGACGCGATGTGGGCCGACCTGGTGCTGCTGATGCGCGAGGGCGTGCTGTCGGGCCGGATCGACACCGTGCGCCCCGAGCACACCCCCGAGGCGATGGGGCGCGAGCCGCGCAAGGACGACCACGGTGGCGAGGTGTACGTCTACCGGCGCACCGACATGCCGTGTTTGGTGTGTGAAACCCCGGTCAAGACCGCCGAGTTGGTCGGCCGGAATCTGTTCTGGTGTCCCACCTGTCAGCCGTCGGCGTAACCTCCGATTGGTGACCGTTCGGTAGTGTCGCGGGGTGGCCGCGCCGACAAGCAGAGGAAACCGGGCAAGCCGGACCGGGAGGCGCGCGACACTCGTGCGCTCGGGCCGGCGCGTCGCGACCTGGCTGCGGCATCGGGTCTTCCCCTCCGACGGGTTCGCCCTGGCCGGACTGCTGGCCGCGGTCACCGCGTGCGGCCTGCTCTCGGATGTGAACGCGTCGTGGTTCCCGGCCACGATGACGGCGCTGCCGATCCTGGTCGGCGGGTTGGTGCTGCGGATGCCCAGCCTGCTCCTGCTGTACGCGGCCACCGCCGGCGTACTGGTCGCGCAGCACCAGGTGCACGACCCGGAAGAGGTCACCGCGGGCACCATCGTGGTGGTCGGGGCGATCGCGGGCATCGTGCTGCTGATGGCCCGGATGCGGACCCGCCTGGGCGTGCAGTGGACGCGTGGCGAGTCGATGTTGTTCGACCTGCGGGACCGGTTGCGGGCCCAGGGCGAGATGCCGGTGCTGCCGCCGCAGTGGCATACCGAGGTGGTGCTGCGACCGGCCGGTGGGCAGTCGTTCTCCGGCGACTTCCTGGTCGCCTCCCGCGGCGCGGGCGGCGGGCGGGTGCTCGAGGTGGTGCTGGTCGACGTCTCCGGCAAGGGGCTGGCCGCGGGCACGCGCGCGTTGATGTTGTCCGGCGCGTTCGGCGGGCTGCTCGGCTCGTTGCCCCCGCACGGTTTCCTGCCGGCGGCGAACGACTACCTGTTGCGCCAGGAGTGGGCGGAGGGCTTCGCGACGGCGGTGCACGTCGTGCTCGACCTGGAGTCGGGCGAGTACGAGTTGATCTCGGCGGGACACCCTCCGGGCGTGCACTGGGACGCGGGCTCCGGGCGCTGGCACGTGATCGAGGCGGTCGGCCCGCTCCTGGGGGTGATCGAGGACGCGACCTTCGAGGGCGTCAAGGGCCGGCTGGGCACCGGCGACGCGCTCCTGTTGTTCACCGACGGCATGGTGGAGATGCCCGGCGAGGACATCGCCACCGGCATCGACCGTTTCCTCGGTGAGGCCGAGCGGCTGGTCCGGGACGACTTCCACGACGCGGCGCGCCGGATCGTGGCGGCGGCCGGGCGCAACGTGGGCGACGACCGCGCGGTGGTGCTGCTGCGCCGGCGCTGAGGTCGGCCGGGGGTTCGCTCAGTGGGCGGGCTCCGCGGTGCTCGGGGCCGGACACGCCAGGGCCGCCAGTTCGGCTGGCGTGCGCGGCAGGGTGCCCGCCGGGGCCAGCCCGTGTGCGGCCAGTACGGCGGCGGCCGCGTGCGCCCAGGTCGGCCGCAGGCTCGCGGCGGCCAGCAACTCGGTGTCCGCGAGCAATTCGTGCGCCGGCCCGGTGTGCAGGCGCCCGTGTGCGAGGACCGCCGCGTCGTCGGCCCAGCGCAGCGCGAGGTCCACGTCGTGGGTGGCCATCACCACCGTCGTCCCGGTCGCACGCAAGTGGGCGAGCGTGTGCAACAGCGCTTCCTGCCCGGCCGGATCCAGGCCCGCGGTCGGCTCGTCCAGCACCAGCACCTCGGGCCGCATCGCGATCGCGCCGGCGATGGCGACCCGCTTGCGCTGGCCGAAGGACAGCAGGTGCACGGGCCGCTCGGCCAGTTCGGTGATTTCGAGCGCGGCCAGTGCCTCGGCCACCCGCGAGCGCACCTCGGCCGGGTCCAGATCCAGGTTGAGCGGCCCGAACGAGACGTCCTGGGCCACCGACGCCGAGAAGAGCTGGTCGTCGGGATCCTGGACGACCAGTTGCACGGCCCGCCGCAGCGCGGTGAGCCCCTTGCGGTCGTGCCGAATCGGCACCTCGTGCAGTTCGACCCGCCCCGAGTCCGGTGTCAGGCCGCCGGTCAACAGCCGCAGCAGCGTGGTCTTCCCGCTGCCGTTGGGCCCGAGCAGCGCCAGCGCCCGCCCGGTCGGAACGGACAGGGACAGCCCGCTCAACACGGCCGGCCCGTCCTCGTAGGCGTAGCCGATCTCTCGTACCCGCAACGGAATCACGGCACCACCGATACCAGGAGAAGAGTGGCGGCGACGACCGCCGCCACGACGAACAGGGAGCCCGCGACGAACGCCCGCGAGATGCGTACCTCGTCCACCAGCACCCGCAGGCGCCCGTCGTAGCCGCGTCCGGCCAGACCCGCCTCCAGGCGCTGGGCGCGGGCGAACGCGTGCACGAAGACCGCCGAGCCGAGCCCGGCCACCGAGCGCCAACGGGCTCGCCGGGTGCGGTGACCCAGCCGGCCCGCCTGGGCCTGGTTGATCCGCGTGGTCGTGTCGTAGAGCAGGAACAACATTCGATACATCACCGCGGCGACGTCCACCACGGCGGCCGGCACGCCCACCCGGGTCAGCCTCGGCAGTACGTCCGACAGCGGTGTGGTGAACGCGAACAGCAGCATTGCCAGGCCCGCGGCGGTGGAGCGGGCGAGCAACTCGGCGGCGTGGCGCGGCCCGTTGGGGGCCCAGCCGACGCCGTCCGCGCCGATCGTGACGAGCAGGGCGAGCGCGCCGGTGGCGGCGAATCCGAGCGGCGCGCGGGCGGCCCGCCACAACCGCCGGGCGGGCACGCGCGCGAAGCCGAACGCGACGACCAGGACGGTCGCCGCGACCAGGACCGCGCCGGGCCACGGCGGCAGTGCCACCGCGCACCCGAGCAGCCCGAAGGAGAGCACGGCCTTGTCGGCCGGATGGCGGTGACGCCACGAACTCGCGTGCGCCGCCGCGTCGATCGGCAGCACGGAATCAGCGGCCCGGGACCGATGCCGGCGTCTGGTCCGCTGGTGTCGCCCCGGCGGCATTCGCCGAAGCGGCGGTCGGTTCGTCGGGCGTGTCCGAGGCATCCGGCGCGAGCCGGCGGCGGGTGCGCTTGACCCCGAACATGTAGCCGACCACGCCCGCGCCGAGGGCGGCCTGCAACGCGAACAGACCGGACTCGATCTCTCCGGACGGCGGTTCGTACAGCGGGCTGAACCACGGCTCGTAGTCCGGGTCGTTCTCGGTGATCGCGGTCTCCGCCTGGGTGTCGGCGCCCGCGAACGGCTCGTCCTTGTGGTCGCCCATGCCGAACACCACGGGCAGGACCGCGAGCAGTACCACGGCCAACACGATCAGCAGGTTGATCTTCGTGGAGCGCTTCACTTGGACTTCTCCTCCTCGCGCGCGATCCGCGCGTCCGTGACCACACCGAGCCGGACCAGATCGCCGCGGCTGGACTGCCGCAACAAGCGCACGACCAGGACGGTCAGCAGACCCTCGCTGATCGCCAGCGGGATCTGGGTGAGGGAGAAGATGCCGCCGAACTTGGCCAACGCGCCCGCGAATCCGCTGTCCGGGTCGGGGAAGGCCAGGGCCAATTGCACGCTGGTGACGCAGTAGGTGCTCAGGTCCGCGACGAACGCGCCCACGAACACCGCGACATCCAGCGGAGTGGTGCCGCCGCGTCCGTCCAGGAGCGAACGGGCCAGCCGATACGCGCCGTAGCCGGCCCACGGGCCGACGATCGCCATGGAGAACACGTTCGCGCCGAGCGTGGTCAGCCCGCCGTGCGCGAGCAGCAACGCCTGGAAGAGCAGGGTGATCGTGCCCAGTACGGCCATGATCGGCGGCCGGAACAGGATCGCGCCCAGTCCGGTACCGGTGGGATGGGAGCAACTACCGGTGACGGAAGGGATCTTGAGCGCGGACAGCACGAACGAGAACGCGCCGGACGCGCCGAGCAGCAGCGTGTTCTCGGGTTTGTCGCGTACCTCGCGGGTGAGCGCGCGGGCGCCGTGGACGACGAACGGGGCCGACGCGACGCCCCAGGCGGCAGCGTGTTCCCAGGGCAGATAGCCCTCTGCGATATGCATGAGGAAGGGTCCCTCTCCAACACCTCGTGGACGGACGATCGCCGTGGCCGGTCTCCTGGCTGACGGGTCGTACGTTCACATCTCCGCCTTCCCGGGGCCGCGCGAGCGGTCCCAGTGGCTTCCCGCGGCGACGAATCAACGTTTCCGCGGGGGTGGAGGAGAACTTCCCGATCACAGTGGCGAGGGCCGCGCCGGCATCGAACCGGCTTCCCGAGCACCACGGCGAGCCGACACTAGTGGTCGGATGGACATGGCGACAAGATGGCTTTTGCAAACCGTGCGCAAGACCACAATGCGGGCGGAGCGGTCGAGCAATTGCCGCATTCCGGAGCGTGATCGTCGACGGGTGCGGCGGGGCGCGATTGCGGTGCGATGCGGAGTGGCGCGGTGTGGCGCGGCTCGGCGCCGAGGCACGCCGCGCGGTGCTCAGTCCAGGCCGGGTCCTCGGCCCCGGACCACCACGGTGCCCGCAACCCGGTCACCGACCCGCTGGCGCCGCTCGCTGGTGAGCACCGCGGTCAGGCCGACCGCGCCGAGCGCGAACGCGTCGACGCACAGCAGCAGCCAGCGGATCCCGAGCTGACGCCGCCCCGCCCGCCCACCGGACACGTCCACGACCCGGATACCGAACATCTGCATGCCCCACGTGCGCCCGTCGTGCTCGGCGGGCCGCAGTACCCAGTACCAGAACAGGATCGCCAGCGCGACCATCAGCACACCGACGGTGATCGTCGCGGTCAGCGGGCCGCTGCGGATCGAACCGTCGGGATGTGTGGGCAGCAGGACGAACAGGAACATCGCGGCGCCGGGCAACAGCGCGGACGCCAGCACGTCCACCACGAACTGGCCGATCCGGCGCCACAGCACCGAGGGGCCGACCGGGCTCGCGACCTCGGGCAGCCACACCCGGGCGCGCGGGCGGGCGGGCCGCGCCGAGCGGGCGAAGTGCCGCGGAAGGCTCCGTTCGTACATGCTGTTGTACTTTCCGCAACCGGGTGATTTGACTCCCGACGCGGCCGGATATCGGCGAGATTGCGCCCGGTCGGCGGATCCGGTCGGCGGCCGGGACCGGATGGCCCGGATCCGGCGCCGACGGCGGCGATCGGATTCTCGGGTGATCAGATCGTCATCGGGCCGTCCACGCCGAACAGGTCCGGCTCGGAGCGGCTGATCACGTCGTACAGCGGTTTGTAGTTGATCCAGGCGACCGTGTCGTTGCCCAGTTGTTCCCGGGTCAGCCGCGCGTTTTCCGGCGTGATCGGCTTGAGCTCGCCGGCCGCCTGGGCGAGCAGCTGTACCTGGCAGGAGCGCTCCATGGTGATGAACCACCACGCCGCCGCGTCGACCGACTGCCCCACCGTGAGCAGGCCGTGGTTGCGCAGGATCAGCGCCTTCCGCGGGCCGAGCGTCTTGGCGATGCGGCGGCCCTCCTCGGCGTCGAGTACGACGCCCGCGTAGTCGTCGAACAGCTCGTGATCCTCGTAGAACGGGCACACGTCCTGAGTGATCGGTTCGAGTCGGATGCCGAGCGCGGAGATCGCCCGGCCGTGCACGGAGTGGCTGTGTGCCGCCGCGACCACGTCGGGACGGGCCGCGTGGATCTGCGAGTGGATCGCGAACGCGGCCTGGTTGACGTGGAATCGGCCCTCGACGACCTGTCCCTCGTGGTTGACCAGAATCAGGTCGTCCACGGTGATGTGCTTGAACGACATCCCGAACGGGTTGACCCAGAAGTGATCGGTGAGCTCCGGATCACGCGCGGTGATGTGGCCGGCCACCCCCTCCTCGAAGCCGAACCGACCGAACAGCCGCAACGCCGCGGTCAACCGCTCCTTGCGGTGCCGGCGCTCCTGTTCGACGGTCTCGAACGTGGGCGGCAGGGCGAAGCTCAGGTCGGCCGGGGACACCGGCAGCGGCGGGGTCGGCTGCCGGCCCGGCACGTCCTGGGCCTGCGGAGCATCGGTGCCGGACATGTGCGTCTCCTCGAACTCGACTCGGACTGCTATGCGGGGCGTGGGACGCGGCCGACGCTACCGGCGAGTCACTTCCCAGGACAGCCCCCGACGGCGGGCCGTTCGTGCGAGGCCGGGGATTTTAGCGCCCGGGTCGCGTTGGGACCGGGTTTCCGGAAATTAATCGAATATTGGCCGCAGGGCTCTTCGAGCTGCTTCTACGCTGCCGTTCAGTGAGTCCGGGAGGTCGAGTTCGAAGCAGTCGAACTCGAATTTCCGGACCCGCGACAGACGCACAAGATACGGGCAACGCGCAAAGTACGGGCGCGCGGAAAGAACGGGCGCACACAGGGGGAAGGGGCGCGTGACTTGAGCGGCGGGGGCGTGAATTCGACGGAGGTTGTGAGTATCGGCGCACGGGCGCCCTCGGCGACGCCCGTGTTCGGCCGCGGCGATCCGGTGCCGGTGCGGGCCAAGGCGGACGCGGGCCGGCGGGGTTCACCCGCCCGGGCTTCGACGTCGAGGAGCCCGATCGCGAGGAGTTGGGCGGAGATGGCACAACCCCCGCGAAGGTCGAGGCCGTCCCGGCGCAGATCAGGCGACCTGCCGACCGGGTCCGACACCGAGTGGACCCCTGTGACCGAGGCGGATGTCATCGAAGCAATCGAGGCCGATCCCAACGCAGCAGTCGACGCCGACCCGATCGCGGTGATCCCGGTCGGGCCGCCGACCCCGGGTGTCGCAGCAGTGCCCGAGGACGAGCCTGTCGGAGTCCACCGGAAAGCCGCACCGCCGATCGCCCCGGAGGCAATCATGGCCAGTATGGAAACGGCCCTCAAGGAAGCAATGACGATCGAGGGCGCCGTGGGTGTGGCCCTCGTCGACTACACGAGCGGAATGGCGCTCGGAATTCTCGGCGGCAGCAAGGAACTCGACCTGAACGTGGCCGCCGCCGGAAACACCGACGTGATGCGCGCGAAGATGCGCACGATGGAGATGTTGCACCTCGGCGACCAGATCGAGGACATCCTGATCACGCTCGGCAAGCAGTACCACGTGATCCGGCCGCTGAGCGGCCGGGCCGGCAAGGGCCTGTTCCTCTACATCGTGCTGATGAAGGACCGCGCCAACCTCGCGCTGGCCCGACACAGCCTCAAGCGTATCGAGGAGGAGATCGAGGTCTGAGTTCGCGCCCCGGCGGCGCGTTCGAGGCCCGCCGTCGGGGCCCGCAGACCCATCCTCGATACCCCTGGCGCCCCCGCCACCCCCGTGCGGTGGGCGCCATCGGGGTGTCCGGGGACCGGCGCGAGGGTGCCCGGCAAGCCGCGCGCGGGTGTTCGGGACCACGTGCGAGGGTGTCCGGGGCCACGTGCGACCGCTCTGGTCTCCCTGCTCCGTCTCGGATATGACGGTACGTCAGATGTACCGTCGAAGCTCGACGTCGTACTTCGCGTACGGATCGCAGCCGGATCCGTTACGGATCGCGTACCCGAGTCCCCGAGGAGCCGCATGCTGTCCGGCGAGAAGATCCTGATCACCGGCCCCGCGGGCCAGATCGCCTACCCGCTGACCGAGTACCTGGCCCGGGACAACGAGGTATGGGGCATCGCCCGCTTCTCGAACGCCGAGGACCGCAAGCGGGTGGACGCGCTGGGCGTGACCACGCGCGCCGTCGACCTGGGCTCGGGCGACTTCGGCGACCTGCCCGAGGACTTCACCCATGTCCTGCACCTGGCCACCTTCCAGGGTCCCGGGCTGGACTACGACGAGGCGTTGCGGGTCAACGCGGAGGGCACCGGGCTGCTGCTCCAGCACTGTCGACGGGCCAAGGCGGCGCTGGTGATGTCCACCGCGTCGGTGCTCAAGCCGCATCCCGACCCGATGCACGTCTTCCGTGAGACCGACCCGCTCGGCGACGCCAACGTCTCGCACGCGCCCACCTACTCGGTCTCCAAGACCGCCGAGGAGGCGGTGGCGCGCTACTGCGCCCGCGCGTTCGACCTCCCGGTGGTGATCGCCCGGATGAACGCCTCCTACGGCCCGGGCGGCGGCCTGCCGACGATGCACCTGGACGCGGTGCTGGCCGGGCAACCGATCGTCACCCGCTGGGATCCGTGCATGTACAGCCCGATCCACCAGGACGACATCAACAGCCAGACGGCGGCCCTGCTGGACGCGGCGTCCACCCCCGCGACGGTGGTCAACTGGGGCGGCGACGAGCCGGTGAGCGTGCAGGACTGGGCGGCGCACATGGCCGATCTGAGCGGCCTGCCGGCCGAGGTGGTGGTGCGCGAGCAACCGGGCACGCTGCGCGGTCAGGTGCAGGACACCGGCAAGCGCGCGGCGATCACCGGTCCGTGCGCGGTGGGGTGGCGCGCGGGACTGGCGGATGTGTACGCCACACGGCGTGGTGATTCGGCCTGACGCGGTCGGGCAGCCTACCGCTGTGCTCGATAGCGTCGAGTCTTCAGGTCTTACTCGCGCCGTCTCGGAGCGCTCCACGTCATCGGATCGCGTCGCTGCGAGCGGCACCACGCAGGAAGGACAACGATCATGGGCATCCTCGATACCCCCATCGCCACGCTGGAGGGGGAGCGTACGACCCTGGGCGGTGTCACCGAGGGCAAGGTCGCACTGGTCGTCAACGTCGCGTCCAAGTGCGGCCTGACCCCGCAGTACACCGGCCTGGAGGAACTCCAGAAGGAACTGGGCGCGCGCGGCTTCACCGTCGTGGGCGTGCCCTGCAACCAGTTCATGGGTCAGGAGCCGGGCAGCGCCGAGGAGATCCTCGAGTTCTGCTCCACGACCTACGGCGTCACGTTCCCGCTGACCGAGAAGATCGACGTCAACGGACCGGACCGGCATCCGCTCTACGACGTGCTCGCGGCGGCCTCCGACGCCGAGGGCGGCGCGGGTGACGTGCAGTGGAACTTCGAGAAGTTCCTGCTCTCCGCCGACGGCGCGATCGTGGGTCGGTTCCGGCCGCAGACCGACCCGCACGATCCGAACCTGATCGCCGCGATCGAGAGCGTGCTGCCGAAATAGTCCGGCGGCGCGTCGAACGTCGGTCGGGTCGTCGACGACCCGACCGACGTTCGACGTTCGGGGCCGGATCGGGGCGCGGTCCGGCGTCCGGCGCGCATCCGCGGGGGCCGGTTACACCAGAGCCCACACCGCCGTCGCGTCGTCGCAGGGCTTCCCGCGCGGCCAGCGCGTGCCGTCCGCGTCGGAGGCCTCCGCTGCCCGGACCCGCGCCAACACCTCGGCCGGCCCGAAGTGCCGCAGCGTGGTCATCAGTCGATCCCAGTCGCTCAGCCCGAACCGGTCGACCAGCCGGCTGGCCCCGTCGCTCAACACGGCGAGCGCGCGTACCTCGCCCAGGTCCAGTCCGCCCGTCAACGCCTCGCCCGCCGCCTCCGGATCGGCCGCCGCGACCCAGTAGCCGCCGGCCACGTTCCGCGCCGCCCGCAGGGTGTCCGCGTACTCCTGATGCGCCGTCAGGTACTCGGGTGTGCCGGTCGTATGCGCGTCCCGGCGCCGGCGGGCGGCCACGCCGATCACGTCCAGGCGATCGTCGGTGATCACGGTCAGGTCCTCGTCCCGCTCGATCAACAGCGTCGAGTCGGACAACACCAGGTACTCCAACCGGTCCTCGACCACGCGCGCCACCACCGCCGTCGCGGCGGGTGCGTCCGGCCGGGCCAGGTCGCAGCCGTCCACGTGCAGTGCCGAGGTGTCCTCGATCGCGTCGTGCAGACACTCGGCCAGAGACCGGTCCGGCCGGCCACCGCTGTGCGTGAACAGGGCGGTGCCCAACCGCTCGACGAACCAAGGGACACCGTGCTTGCACCCGTTGTCCGAACTCGACGTCACACCGTCCAGCAGCACCAGCGTCGTCGGTCCCGCGACGACGAAGTCCTCGTTCGGTTTGCCCGGATGACCCGGTTCGGTCGCGAATTCCACGCGCATCGCGGACATCCCTCCCTTTTAGGTGCCACGCCGTACGGCTGCCCAGTGCCCGGGGGTGGGAAACGGTGGTTGATCATGCCCTGTGCGCACGGCGGTCGCCCGAGTTCACGACGGTTTCACGAAACGGTTTCGCGTGAGGTCTCCCCCCGGTGGGGGAACTGCCCCTAATCTCTGCCTTCGTGACACCTACAGTCCCCATTTCTACGCGCGTCACCACTGCGCGCCATCGGAAGGGATCCCATGCTCGGGATTAGACGACGCCGCGGTCGCCTCGCCCTCACCGGCCTGGTCGCCGCGAGCCTGCTCGCCATGGGCGGCACGGCGACCGCCGACGCACGCGCCGGCCAGGGCCGGCCCTCCGGCACGACGGATCTGCAATTCCTCGCGCTCAACGACCTGCACGGCAACCTGGAGGAACCGCAGGGTTCCGCGGGCAACGTCACCGAGATCGGTCCCGACGGCAAGCCCGTCGCGATCCCGGCCGGCGGCATCGAACACCTCGCGACCCAACTGCGCGCGGAGCGGGCGAAGAACCCCAACTCGCTGACCATCGCGGCCGGCGACATGATCGGGGCGAGCCCGCTCCTGTCCGGCCTGTTCCACGACGAGCCGACCATCGAGGCGCTGAACAAGGTCGGCCTGGACGTCACCTCGGTGGGCAACCACGAGTTCGACGAGGGCAGGAAGGAACTCCAGCGCATGCAGTGGGGCGGCTGCCACCCCACCGAGGGCTGCTACACCCCGGGCCGCGAGTTCAAGGGCGCCGACTTCCAGTACCTCGCGGCCAACGTGCTCGACGAGCGCACCGGCCTGCCGATCCTGGCCCCGGTGACCGTCAAGAACGTGGGCGGCGCGCGGGTCGGCTTCATCGGCATGACCCTGGAGGGCACGCCGGACATCGTCACTGCCGAAGGTGTCAAGGGCCTGAAGTTCAAGGACGAGATCCAGACCGCCAACAACATCGTGCCGTGGTTACGGCTGATCGGCATCGAGTCGATCGTGGTGCTGCTGCACGAGGGCGGCCTGCCGGCGAACAACGCGTACAACTACGACTGCAACGCGGGCGGCAACCTGGGCTTGTCCGGTCCGGTCGTGGATATCGCCAAGGGCCTGGACCCGGCGATCGACATGGTCGTCACCGGCCACACGCACCAGGCGTACTCGTGCAACATCCCGGACCCGGCCGGGAATCCGCGGATGGTCACCAGCGCGTCCTCGTTCGGCAAGGTGTACACGAAGATCGACGCCACCTACGACAAGCGCACCCGCGACATCGTGCGCACGTCGGTCAAGGCGACGAACACGGTCGTCCGCCGGGACACCCCGAAGGCCCCGGACCTGACCAGCCTGCTGGCCGACTGGCAGAAGCTCGCGGCCCCGGTGTCCAACCGCTCGATCGGCTACATCTCCGGCGACATCCGCGGACGCGGCGCGACCACGCCCGAGTCGCCGCTCGGTGACGTGATCGCCGACGCGCAGTTGGAGGCGACCGCGCCGGCCGACAAGGGCGGTGCGCAGATCGCGTTCATGAACCCGGGCGGGATCCGGTCCGACCTGCAATACGCGGCGGCCGGCAGCGAGGGGAACGGCGTCGTCACCTACGGCGAGGCGTTCACGGTGCAGCCGTTCACCAACATGATGCAGACCCTGGACCTCAAGGGTCAGGCCGTGCTCGACCTGCTCGCGCAGCAGTACACGGGTGGCAACGCGGCCAGTCCGAAGGTGTTGCAGATATCGAAGGGCCTGACCTACACGACCGACCGGTCGCAGACCGGCGCGGCGAAGATCGTGGCGGGCAGCGTCAAGCTCAACGGCGTGCCGATCGACCCGGCCGCGACCTACAAGGTCCGCGCGAACGAGTTCCTGGCCGGCGGCGGCGACGGCTTCGCCGCCTTCAAGACCGGTACGAACAAGCTGGTCGGCGGGTCCGATCTGGACGCGCTGCTGGCCTACTTCGCGGCCCACTCGTCGGCGAGCGCGCCGTTGGCGCCGCCGGCGGCGGACCGGATCACCTTCATCGGGTGAGTCTCCTCACCACGGTCGTCGGATGGGTCTCCTCGCCACGTGCGGCGGGGAGGCTCGTCGGATGGGTCTCCCCGTCGCCTTTGTCGGGTGAGGCTCGTCGGATGAGTCTTCTCGCCGCTTTCGGCGGGTGAGACTCGCCGAGTGATGTCAGGAAGGCCCGGTCGCGGTGCGGCCGGCCTTCCTGACACATAATCAGCCAATGGGGACGGTACGTCGACACGAGGACCGGCGCGGCGGGCCACGTGCCCGGTGCGGCCCCGACCTGGGCGACAATCGCCCCATGAGCACAACGAGACGCCCCCCGACCGGGGCCGATGTGGCCCGCGCCGCAGGCGTTTCGCGCGCGACCGTGTCGTACGCGATGAACGACGTCCTGGACAGCCGCATCCCCGAGGAGACCCGGCGCCGGGTCCGCGAGGTCGCCGCCGGGTTGGGGTACGAGCCGCGTTCGGACGCGCGATCGTTGCGGCGCGGGCGGACCGATCTGGTGCTCGTGCCGACCTACGTGGTGCCGTTCGGACAACTGATCCAGCGCTTCCTGGACGGCCTGGCCCGCGAGTTGCACGCCCTGGGGCACACCCTGGTGATCCACGGCAATCCCGCCGCGCACGGCATCGAGGCGGCGAAGGCGTGGGGCGCGCTGAACCCGGCGGTGGTGCTGGTCCTGCCGGAGCGGATGTCGGCCGACGGCGTCGAATACCTGACCTCGCGCGGGATCGCCGTGGTGGCCCTGGGCCACAGCCCCGCGCCGGTCGCGCTCACTCTGAAGGCCGATCACGAGGCGGCGGGCAGCCGGGCCGCCGAGCATCTGATCGAACGGGGTCGGCGCGACCTCGCCGTGGTGGTGCCGCGCGAGCCGGGCCTGGCCGAGATGGGCCTGGAACGGCTCGAGGGCTTCCGGGCCACGGCCGAGGCGGCGGGTGGCACGGTGCGGGTCGTGGAGATGGCCGAGGATCCGGCCGAGGCCGCGCGGATCGCGGGGGAGTGGCGGGCCGAGGGGCGTCCCGACGGCGTGTACGGCTACAACGACGAATACGCCGCGCTGCTCATGGGCGCGTTGGCCGACGTGGGCGTAGCGATCCCGGAGCAACTCGCCATCGTCGGGACGGACGACCTGAGCCTGTGCGAGATGGTCCGGCCCCGGCTGACCTCGGTCGCCTTCGAGGAGTTGAAGCCGATGAGCGCGGTGGCGGCGGCCATCGTCGCGGTCGGCGAGGGGGCGATCCAGGGCGATCTGGACATGTGGCGGATGACGTTGCGGGCCCGCGACTCGAGCTGACCGTGCCCGGCGCGCCCGTCGAGAGCGTGTCGCACGCGGTGGTGGGTGCCGGCGGGTGCCGACGGTGCCGGCGGGCGTCGAGTGGGCGTCGAGTGGGCGCCGGTCGGCGCTTGGGCCGCGCCGACCGGATGCCGGGATGCCGGCCGGGTCAGACGCGCGGGGCGGCCGTGAGCTTGGCGATCTGGCGGGACACGAGGTCGTCGGCCGGAAGCGCGGGTGTGGTCGCGGACAGGTCCGCGTTGCTGACCACCACGACCGTCGAGCCGATCCGGACCACGATCTGGCCCAGCGCGCCGCCCGCTTCGGGGGTCATCCCGACCGCCAACGACTCGTCGCCGAGGGTGGCGTGCGCGATCTCGGCGTACGCGTGGGTGCTCGTCTCGCCCTCGGCGTCGGTGGAGGTGATCGACGCGCAGGATTTCAGCGCGTTGCGGCCCTGGGCGAACAGGTTCCGCGCGCCGGCGTCGGTGAAGGCGAACAACTCGACGACGATGAAGCCGGTCGGTGTCGGGTTGCCCTTGGCCACCGATGCCTGCGCGGACGCGGTGGGCGCGCCGGCGGCCTGGGCCGGGCGCAGCAGGTCGATCAGCGGCTGGCACGCGGTGTCCCGCGCGGTCTCCCGGACTTCGGTGCGATCGTTCGAGACGGCCTCGTAGGCGCCGGGCGGCATCTCCGCCGCGGTCAACAGGGCGGCGTCGAGGCGGGATTGGGCGGTCTGGTCGGAGCCGGTTCCGTTGCCGTTCCCGGGCGGGGCGGCCGACTCGTCGGTGGGGGGTTGTGCGGGCGGAGGTTCCCCGGGGGAGGAGTCCGTGGCGGGCGGCCCGGCAGCCGGCGGCGCGGAGCCCGCAGGCGCGGTCCCCGACGGTGCCGGTGTCGCCGCGGCCTTCGCCTCGGGCGTGGCCGTGTTCGCGTACTCGCGCGCCAACGCCTCCTCGTCGCGACCGCACGCGGTCGCCGCCAGGAGCACAGCCCCGGCGATCACCGCTGTTCCCACCCGAATCACGATTCTGCGCATACGAGGTTTCCTTCGGAGAAGCTCGGTCGGTCCGGTGGGGCCCGAACGCCGGACGAGGACGGCGATCGGGCCGATCGGGATCCGATGGGCCATCAGGAAGCGGAACAGCGGCCGACCGGCCGCCCGCTCATCCCACCCACGAGCAGGGCATCCGGCGCCGGATCGGGCGGAGTTCGCCGCCCCGGAGGCGAAGCGTCGGCCGGTGTCGGGCCGGGCGCGGCCGCCCGGTCGAAAGGGGGCGCAACGAGAGCGGCAACATCATGCTGGAACCTGCTTGCATTTGCCAACCATCCACCGCCGACCCATCGGGAATCACGACTTCGCCGCTGCCGTGATCCTTTCGACCTGCTTGGTGACCAGAGCGAGATCCGGCACCTTGGCGGCGTTGCCGGAAAGGTCCGCGGAGCTGATCACGATCAGCGTGGAGCCGACCCGGATCGCGATCGACGCGCGTGCGCCGCCGTCCTCGGGTGAACTGGTGATCGCCAACGTGTCGTCGCCCAGCTTCGGGTGGGCGATTTCGGTGTGCTTGATCGTCGAGGTCTCACCCTCGGGGTCCTTCATCGACACCGACCCACAGTTCTTCAGGGCCGCGCGCCCCTTGGCCATCACGGCTTCCGCGTCGGTGCCCGAGAAGGAGAACAACTCGCTACCGATCACGCCGGTGGGGATCGGGGTGCCCATCGACACGAAGGCCTGAGCGACGGCGGCCGGCTTCGTGGCGCCCTGCCTCGGCAGGAACAGGTCCACGAGCGGTTGGCAGTCGGCGGGCGTCGCGGTCGCGCGGTCGTCCGACCCGGCCGCGGGCCGGGTCAGGTAGACGCCTTGCGGGAGGTCGGCGGCGGTGAGTACGGCCTTCTCCAATTGCGGGCCGGTCAACGCGGAAACCGCGCCCGCGCCCGCGGCCGGGGCAGCCGGCGGCGTCGTGCCGGCCGCCGGCGTACCCGGAATCGGCGCGGACGACGCGGACGGCGTGGCCGAACTCGGCGTGCCGGCGGCCGATTTCCCGCTGTCCTTCTTGTCGTCGTCGGAACCGCACGCGGTCGCCGCAACGAGCAGTGCACCGGTGATCACGATCGAGCCCAGCCGAGACATGGATGTGCGCATGGAACGGGTTCCTCCGAGGAATGCGGCCCGCTCCGACGCACCACGCCGGTACGAAGCGTCGCGAGAGCACGACGCGGCGGGCCGCGAAGAGAGTGTGACGGGCCTTCAGGAGCCTTCAGGAAGCCGACACACCGAACTCGCAGCCCGGACCACGTCTCCCCACAAGACGGTTCAGCCGGCGACGAACGAGTCGGGACTCTCCGCGACGCGTTGCGAACCAGCCTGCCTCGAAGGCAAGTTGGTGCCGATCGGCGCGTCGCGACGAGAGCGCGCTCATCATCGTGCACCTCGGCGAACTTTGCCAACTAATTGAGCGGGGAGTTCGCCACCGCGTCCTGCCACCAGGTCGGCAGCGCTTCCACATGCCTCGTCCACTCGGCGGGCAACTCGGCCCGGACACCCACGATCGCGCCGACGATCGCGCATGTGGTGTCCACGTCGCCGCCCGCGCTCGCGGTGGACCAGAAGGCCGCCGGGTAGTCGTCGAGGTGCCGGGACGCGGACCACACCGCGAACGGGACCGTGTCCGGTGCGCTCACCTCGCGACCGTTGCCGAGCATCCGGCCGACCGCGCGGGAGTCCTGACGGTCCACCAGATCCAGTGCCGCGCCCAGCCGTTCGCGGACCAGCCCGATGGGTGTGCGATCGCGGACGAAGCTCACGAAGTCGCCCGCACCCGGCCGGTCCAGGGTCACCGCGCCCGCCGCCGCGACCGCCACCGCGACCGCGCCGGCGACACCTTCGGGATGGGTGTGCGTGACCTCGGCGGACAACGCGGCCTGCTCCGCCACCATGTCGAGGTCGTCCGCGAACCACGCGCCCAGCGGCCCGACGCGCATCGCCGCCCCGTTGCCCCACGAGCCCTGGCCGTCGAAGGGCTCGGCGGCCAGCGTGCGCCAATCACCGCCTTGGCGAACCAGTCGCAACATCCGGTTCGTGGAAGGCCCGTAGCCCCGATCGAAGTCGTGCCGGTGAGCGAAGGACTTGGCCAACTCGTCTTGGTCGACGGTGCCGCGCCGGGTCAACTCGGCATGCAGGACGCAGGCCATCTCGGTGTCGTCGGTCCACGGCCAACTGCCGCTCGGCAGGCTGCGATCGGCCAGGTGCGGGAGGTTGTCGGGGACGAAGAACTGGGCGCCGAGCGCGTCACCCAGCGCGAGGCCGCGCAACGAGGCGAGGGCGGAGGCGGCGCGGGCGGCGGGGGTACGGCGGGTGGAGGGGACGGAGGGAGTGCGGGCGGAGGAGGCGTCTTCGTAGGAGGCGTGCGTCATATGGACAGTCATTATTCCGCCCTCCGTGCTTGGATGTCCCGTGCTTGGATGCCCCGAATGACCTGCTCCCGGGCGCCCGGGAGCGCCGTCCGACTCCGGACCGACGAAGCCGCTCCGACCGGGGGCATCGCTGTGACCGATGCCCTCCGTACGCCGGCCCGGCCGTCGCGCGAGCGCACGTGACGCCCGCCGTCACCGTCGCGGTGCTGGGCTCGGCCGGATTGCACGCGGCCTGGAACGCACTCGCGCACGGGCTCAAGGACCGGCTCGGGACGATGGTGATGATCCAGGTGGCAAGCCTGGCCATCGGCCTGTCCTGCCTGCCGTTCGTCGGCGTCCCGGCCGCCGGCGCCTGGCCGTGGCTGCTCGGCTCGGCGGCCCTGCACGTGGTCTACAACCTGCTCCTGCTGGAGACGTATCGGCTGGGCGACTTCGGCCAGGTGTACCCGATCGCGCGTGGCACCTCCCCATGGGTCACCGCGCTGATCGGGGTGACCCTGCTGCACGAGTACCTGACCGTGACGCAGACCGTCGGTGTCGTGGTGATCTCGGCGGGCATGCTGGTCCTCGCCCTGGCCGGCGGCATCCCGCGCCGCAGCGAGGCGACCGCGGTCCTGGCCGCACTGGCCACCGGCTGCGCGATAGCGCTGTACACCGTCCTGGACGGCGTCGGCGCGCGCTCCTCGGGCTCGGCGATGTCGTACGCGGCCTGGCTGTTCGTTCTCGAATCGGCCCCGACCATCCTGGTCCTGCGCCTCCGCGCACGCCGAGACCCCACCACCACCCCGAATCCGCAACGTGCCTGGGGCCTGCTCGGCGGCGCGATGTCGCTCGCCGCCTACACCCTCGTCATCTGGGCCCAGACCCGAGGCACCCTGGCCACGATCGCCGCCCTCCGCGAAACCTCGGTCGTCTTCGGCGCGATCATCGGCACCCTGATCTTCCACGAGACCTACGGCCGCCACCGAATAGCAGCCACCATCCTGGTCCTCACCGGCATAACCGCGATCAACCTCCCCTAGGCCGCTGCCGCAATCTCCCTCCGAGCTCCGCGAGACCCGGCACCGCATCCACCCCTCGGGCTGCTCGCCGCACTCGCCGTTCCGGAACACAGTCGAACCGCATGGGTTGGCTTCGCCGACGTACGGCACCGATCGCTGCGGAGCCCAATGGGGGTCACGCCCCGGCACCCGCCAAGATCTGCCGAAGCAGGCCCCGGGTCCACCCCGAGTGCGTGTCGGCCCGCAACGCTTCCCGTGGGCGGCACGAACTTCGCCCCTGCCAAGCCGCGATCGATGCCCTGTGCGCGTCCGAACCCGGGCCCGGGTACGGCGCGTTCGGCCGCCGGAGAGTCCCGTCGTCGCCTACCGGACCCATGGGCACACCGGACTCGGCGGCGGACGCGATGCCCACAACCCGCGCGACCCGCCGGCGGCGCCCACCCGGCGAGCACGTGGGTTGCCGTCCGCCACACGCCTGCTGTCGTCCGCCACCCGCCCGCGACGGTGTCGGCCGAACGCCACTTCAGCCTCCCACTCCCGATACCGCATCGGCTTCCTTCGACCCGGCCCCGAGTCGAGTGCCAGGCCCTACGGTCGAGTCGAAGCCAGTGTTGCCGACAGTCCGACGTAGCCGACCGATCGAGGCCAACCCGGAGGCGTACATGAGATTCGGCGTGAACATTCCCAACTACGGGCCCACCGCGAGCCCCGACGCGATGTTGACCTAGGTCCGGCATGCCGAGGATCTCGGCCTGGACCTGGCCATGCTGTCCGACCACATCGCGGTCCCCTCGGACGTCGCCGCCCAATACCCGGCGCCCTTCTGCGAACCACTGACCGCACTCGCCTGGCCGGCCGGCCGTACCGAGCGAATCCGGCTGGGCACCACCGTGCTGATCCTGCCCTACCGCGACCCGCTGCCGACCGCCCGAGTGACCGCCAACCTGGACCGATACAGCGCCGGCCGCCTGGTCCTGGGCATCGGAATCGGCTGGGCCGAGGAGGAATTCGCCGCGCTGAAGATCCCGTACGCCGAGCGCGGCCGGATCACCGACGAATACCTCGCGGCGCTGCACACGCTGTGGTCCGAGGACATCGCCTCGTTCGAGGGCACCCACACCTCCTTCACCGGCGTACACACCGCCCCGCGCCCGCTCCAATCCCCGCGCCCACCGCTGTGGATCGGCGGCAACAGCCCCGCCGCCATCCGCCGCGCGGCCCGCCACGGCGACACCTGGCACCCCCTGGGCGTCACCCCGCAATGGCTCGAAAAGCAGGGCCTCCCCGCCCTCCGCATCGCCGCCGAACAGGCCGCCCGCCCAACCCCCACGGTCACCCTGCGCACCCCACTCCGAGTCACCACCACCCCGATCCCCGACGCCGACCGCCTCCCCGGCGAGGGCACCCTCCCGCAAATCGAGACCGACCTGGCCGCCCTCGCCACCCTCGGCATCGCCCACGTCCTCCTCGACCCCCGCTACCGCGAACCCACCCGCCTCCAGCCCCCCGAAACCGACCGCACCCACCTCGAAGCCATAACCCCCCTCCTCACCACCCACCAGCCATAACCCCACCGGCACGCGGCCGAGACCCAATCGCCGGCGGAATCCCTTCTCGCCCCGGGTACCCAAGCCGCCGGCCAAAATGAGGCGGCCCCGGACGAACACCGACATCGAACGCGCGATCAATCCGCCATCGAAGCCCGACGCGCGAGCCCCCTCGTCGGCCGTTCTCGAGCCGCCCCAGAGCCGGCGAACATGTGCACGGAGCCGGATCCGTCGCCGGATCCGTCCGCTCGAACCGGAGCCACAGGACAAAGGTCACTCGGTACCGGGACCAAAGACCCGTCTCTCCACCACGAATCCACCCCGGCGGGCCCCATCGCGGCACATCGATCCAGTGAGCGTGATCACGAGGCCACCGACGCGTCACCCGCCCGGATCAAGCCCGAACGAGGCGGGAGCCATACCAAAGCCCACGAAAAATCTGTCCGCCCCAATCCCCGAACGAGACCCGTACCCGCGAGCCCACGTCGAAAGCCAAGACCACGCCAGAACCACGCAAGGACCGAAAGTCCCGAGATACGACGAAGGCCCAGACCAGGGAAAACATCCCCTGACCTGGGCCTTCGTACTTCTGAGCGGGTGACGAGGATCGAACTCGCACCACTAGCTTGGAAGTTCCCGGGTGGTGACGCTCGGCAACCCATGCGCGGCCTGAGTGGGTACCCCGATGACTCTCCGCCAACTTCTGACCGCCAGTACCCGTGGCTGCCCGCCCCTACGGGCACGTGAAGGGCACGCGAGGGGCACGACACGCGCCAGGGTGCACCTGAGCCGGCCTTGTCCTCGTCCCACAAGTGGGTGGTCGGTCTGGGGGTTCCCTCCTCGATCGGGCATGCCTGCACGGACCCGGGTTCCCGGAGGGGCGCAACGGCTCACACCGTGACGCTCGCGCTCGGCCGTTGCGCCCCTCCGGGGTTCCGGGTACGCCTCCGGTGCCCGATCGAGGAGGGAACCCCCAGACGCAGAGACCACCCACGAACCGCAGCCTCGTCCGCTGGCCACCCCTCCGAGAGAGGGCCGGGGTCCGGGGCAGAGCCCCGCTCCATCGCTCGAAGCGCGGTCCCGGAGCGGGTGTCAGCCCATTCCCGAAATCGGGGCTCTGACCAGTACGTGAACTGCGTCGGGCCCACGCAATACCAGGATCATTACATGCGTCCTGCACAACCAGTCCCGACCCACGCACCAGGTCCACGGCATGCCGAGGACCTGGTGGTGCGGCGTGGTTTGCGCGCGGGTTACTCAACCAGACCAACAACCCGGGTGTTCGGCAACCGCAACTTGGTTCTCGTTGCCAACTATTGCCGGGCGTCCTACGGCACGAGCGCGCCCCGGTCACGGTCGAAGGTCGTGGGCCGTCCCGAGACGGCTCGCAGCGCAGCTGCGAACTTCAGTTTGCGTATGGCCAGTTGGTATTAGCCATAGATCTAGATTGGAAGGCTGACCTGCGAACTCTTCAGCGAGGGAGCTGGACAAACCCCTTGGCTCAAGATCAACCACGAAGCCGCGGCAGAGCTGATCGTTCACATTCCCTGAGGAAGTGAGGTTAGGGCGAGCTGGAAACTCGTCAAAAAATGGCGCTCCGGAACATTCTCGATCACGATAGGAGTAAATTCGAACGAGTCGAACATGGGGGTATGGTGCCTCCATGGATGAGAACACCTTGGACGAACCTGCGCGTTGCTTCATCAGTTACGCCCACGCGGACGACGAGACTTTTGATGGGCCGGTTTTGCAATTCAAGAAAGATCTCGAAGGCCAGTACGAGGCCCAGACCGGCCGCATTCTTCACGCCTATGTTGATCGGGCGGACTTGGAATGGGGTGAAGAATGGCGCGACGGAATTACGAATGCGGTGCTCAACGCCACCGCGTTTATTCCGATCATTACTATGAAGTACTTCAACAGGGAGGTGTGCAGGGAAGAGTTGATGACATTTTATAATTTGACAGGAATGCGAGGCGTTAGAGAGTTGATCCTCCCGATCGTAATTGCTGGCGCCAAAAGAATCTCTTCGGACGACAGTAGGGAGGTGGTTCAAATTATCGCTAAGCGCCAGTATAAGAACTTTGAGAAGGCTTTTCTGGCTGGCCCCGGCACGCAAGTATGGCGTGAAGCGGTTAATGAAGCGACCGAAAGCCTGATTTTGGCATTGGAGTCAGCTGAGAAGCACCTCGCTCAGATGGACCCATCTTCAGGGAAGATTAGTCCGGCGGCCCCAGCATCACCGGCCAGCGCAACGGTCACAATCGGTGATCAAAGCGATGAAGACGAGGGCGAACTAGGTATCTTTGACCTACAAGAAAAACTTGAGCAAGTCATCCCGGAGGTAGGGGCCGGGGTGGTTGAAACGATGGCGGCGTTCCAGGAATGGTCCAATGTTGCTGGGGTAGAATTCTCGAAGTTCAGCGATAGGGGGGACAAGGACCCGCGCACGCTGGCCTTTGCTGCCGCCAACGCTCTCAAAATTCCCTCGCTGGAGTTTGAAGGTACGGCAGCACGGCTCTTGACGGACGTTGCCCGCTGTGACGCAATGATTAGGTTGGTATTGGATCAGATGTCTAGTATCAATCTTCCTCAGCCGCAGCGGACTGTACGTCAAGCGCTCGCTGCGTTGCAGACCCAGCCGGAAGAGATGAAAAAGATCTCTAGGGAAATGAACGAAGCCATTGAAAACTTGAAAATGATTTCGACAGTGAGTGTTCCCCTGCGTAAGTCGCTAGTGCCAGCACGGAACGGAATCCTGGCCTTGCGCGACTCCATGGACATCCTGAGCCGGTGGTCTCAGCTCGCTGCCGGGAGCTAGAGCGTATCTGCCACAGGCGTCGGCGCTCTGCGGGCCCGCACCGTGACCGGCGGCTACGCCGCAGCGCGGTGCGGGCCCACAGAGCGCCGACATGCGGCGCGCATAGCGCGGCGCTCTCGATGTCTGTAGAGCCCAACTCGGCAACCCGCGACGTCAAACGGGTGGGCTTGGTGTTGTGGTGCTGTCGGTCAAGATTCCCGTCGAAATTCTTCTGCTTGCCCGAGCATACAGTCTGTTTGGTATGGGAAGATCTTGATCAATGATCTCGTTTTGTTGGCGATTGAAATCTTGGACTGCGAGTGAAAGTTCATTGACGGTCGCGAAGTCCAGTGCTGTTCTCTTGGCCAACCTGACACCATGTCTTAGCTGGGTATATCTCCGTGCTGAAGTGAGGTACATAGGAGTTTTTTGAGCAGATCCCATGAATGTAGCGGTTGCTGCGACGCCTCCAGAAACAGCTCCGGAGATACCCCACAGACTTGATCCACCTAGCGCAACGATGGAACCTGATATCGCGGCGACCAGCGCCGGAGCGAACACAATTATTCTGCCCCAGAATTCCGCCGACTTAGCAGCCTCGAAATAAGCTTGGGCAGAATATGAACTGCTGTCATATATCGAAGAAAGCTCATCTGTGTATGGCTTTGCTTCAGTCTCGGACAGTGCCAAGTTAATTCCTTACGCGGGAAGTGGTATGGATGGACTTGAAAGAAGGTATCGTGATACATGGCGCAAGTTCGGGGAAGTGTTGCCTGCGGCCAAGATCAATCGACTGGATTGGTATCCCGACTCGTACATGGCAATCATGAGGGCTCGTTTGATTCGAGTGTCTTCCTCTGTCTCGTAAGCCGCCTTTAGTAGGGGCCCGTTTACATAGTCACCGAATCGTCCGATATACCTAGCTGCAAATTCCCTTGGGAATGTCTGGCAATTTCTATCCTTCAGTATCTCCCAGGATGCTTCCAAGATTTGAAAATCGATGACGTTCTCTTTCAATACATACCGCAAAAGTCGCTGTTGAAGGTGTGGGTAGTCGCGAAGCGAGTGCTCGGCCAAGAGATTGGCTACGACCTTAGAGGTGGTAGATTGATGTGCCGGAAAATTGCTCAAGTATCCAAAGCATTCCTTGGCGCAATGTGCAAAGCTTTTTAGGTTTCTTTGCACCCAATGAATCCCGTAATCATCTTTGGTCATAGCCAAGCGATTCAAAGCGAATTTGAGATCGCGAGCGCTTGGCCTTTCACTTCCGATGACAGTGTCAAAGTATCTGTGAAGGTCTGGGGTAGGGCGTCTATCTCTCGAATATATGCCGTAATTGATCGCGTTTTTCTCGCTGTCATCGTAGTAGGATAATGCCTCGGTATTCTCTAGAATCTGAGTCTTGGGTGCAGAGAGAGATAGGCGACGAGTGCGGAATATCGAATTTACGGCCAGCAGTGCGCTGCGAAGGACCTCCCAGTCCTGGCCGAAGATATTGATGTCGTCGGAATAGCGAACGAAACGCAACCCAAGTTGCCTTAACTGCTCGTCGACCGGAGCAAGATAGAGATTTGCGAGGACACCTGAACCATCAGGTCCCTGTGGTATTCCCCATGCCTGATTGGTTGACCGAAAGCAGTCAAGGAATATGCTGATCTGCTTGACTTTCGAGTAAGATAAGCCGAGAGCTTCCAGGTCGTCGGCGAGTGTTTCCACATCCACGTGCTCGTAGAATGACGTCGCATCTGTAATAGCAAGTCGTGTGGATTTATTCTCCAACTCGGAATATCCGCGTCTTCGCATTCTTCGCCAAGACTCAATCGGAGGGTTGAGTGTTGACCGGCGAAAACTCCAGCGATAGCTGTACACGGAAGAACTAAGAGATTGATCTATCAGTGGAGCAGCAGAGAAAGATAGCGCATCGAATATGAGGTGATCTCGCACTGAAAGTCGACTGAGAGGCCTTACATTAATTTCATCCTTAGGGTAGTCGACTATGTCAATCATTTGCGGTGCGTAGTCAGTGCGGTGAAGGTCGCGCAGAATCTCATTTCTGAATTCTACCCAGCATCTATTGGTGTCTGCTAGGCCGATGATGTCTGGGATTTCGGATGCGGACTGCATCTTAAATAGCCTGAACCATGCTAGGTCGACTGCCTGTTGAATCGGAAGCTCGCTGTATGAGTGTCTCGCCAACAGAACAGCCTCGCTGGTAGTTTGGAGCGCCTTGCCAAAAATCTACTGGCGCAATGGGAATTTGATCGACGGAAATATCCGCTGCCCATAAGCGGCTTCTGTGTGCCGTAGAGGCCAGCTCCGGTTGTGCGTGAACGGTTGAAAGAGTCATTCGTGCAAATTTGGGAAATGGAATTGCGTCGACACCACTAGTATCGTTGCAGGCTCGGGAAGCAAGGCTGAAATAGTTGCTCGCAGTGTGGGCGGGAATCCGTCTTTAATCTCTAGAGCTTCGGCGAGCCTGCGGAAAGTGACAAACTGGTGGCCTCGGCTGTTCGCATCCCTGAGGAACGTGTTAGCCCTTGCGGTCAAATCCGTTGGCGTGTTCAAATTTCCTGTTTGCGTACTCATCCAAATGGATTTGTTGCGTTCGTGGTCGAGTTCGCTGAAGCCGCAGACGTCGCGGGTGATTTGCTCGGCTTGGTTCAGGGACGTTGTCGCGATGAGGCGGCGGGCCAGGAGGTTGATGGCCAACGCGTCGTCCAAGTCGAGGCGGTAGACGCCTGGGCTGGCGTCGGTGAGTGCGACGGGCAAGCCAGCGTCGCGGATCTCGCAGATGCCTCGGGTGCCTCGGGCGGCTGCTGAGAGCAAGGCTGTGGCTTCTGATGGGTGCCACGTGAAGATCGGAAGAAATGCGGTCGTTTGTTCAGGCATCAGGGTGAAGGCCGGATCGCCGAGTCGGGACAGGACTTCGGCTTCGGGGAGTTCGCCGTCGAGTCCGGGGCCAGCGACTGTGACGACCGTGGGCACGTTGGCGTTCGCGCATGCGGCCAAGGTGAGGGCGTCCGCCAACGGGCTGCGTAGACCGGGCTCGTCGCCTCGGGCGATGACGTCGCCTCCGATGTCGATGATCTCGATGGCGTCCGCACTGGTGTAAGTGATGGCTGCGGTGATCTGCTCGGTCAAGCTGTCGGCGCCGCGATACGGGTCCAAGAGCGCGATCGCGGGCCTGATCTCACCCGAGAGGCGGGGCAGCGTCGACGAGCCGGCGGGGTCGACGAGAGCCGACGTCGGGCGGAACGTGAGGACGCCGGGGGCCAACGTCTCCAGGCCGGTGAAGTCGGCCGCGCTGCGTGGGCCTGGGCGTGGGTCGATGAGGAGCCGATCCCACGAGTACGTGAGGATCAGGGCTTCTTGGTCGGTGCCGTGTTCGGCTGCGTGGATCATGGCGGCGGCTACGGCGTCGCCACCTCCCCCAGCAGCCACTAAGAGCCGCGTCACATGGTCACCCTATGCGGGTGGCAGGCGGCCCAGCTCTATAGTGGCCAGTGGTCATAGCCACTTTAGGAGGAGCAGTGCCCGAGATCGAGGAGAGCTTGCCGAAGTACCTTCAGATCGCCAACTTCCTGCGGGATCAGATCCTGCGCGGCGACCTTCGCCCCGGCGACGAGGTGTCTTCCGAGCGAGCCTTGGTGACGCAATGGGGCGTCTCTCGGCCGACTGCGGCCCGTGCGCTGGACGCGCTTCGCCAACAGGGCCTGGTCGAGAAGCGGCAGGGCTCCGGTACGTACGTTCAGGAAGTCCAGATCCACCGGCGGGCCCGTGAACGCTATGGACGTGCGCGTCAGTTGGGTAAGATCTATGCGCCCGGCGAATACGCGGTGATCAAGTCGACGGGCCTGGTCGACGCTCCTGACTACGTCGTGCGCGGTCTCGGGCTTCCGGGTGGCACGACCCAGGCGATCCACCGTCGACGGGTGACGAACAACGAGGGTGGGCCGGTCGAAGTCTCCACGTCGTGGTTCTCCCCGGCGCTCGCTGAGATCGCACCGTTGTTGCTGATCCCGGAGCGCATCCGACAGGGCACTCTCGCCTACGTCGAGGACGTGAGCGGCCGGCACGGCCGGTATGGCGAAGACCGGGTCTGCGCTCGACTCGCGCAGGGTGACGAGGCTGCCGAGCTGGGGATGAGCGAACCTGCGGCGGTCATGGTCGTGCGGCACACGGTCTATGACGATGCCGATCGTCCGTTGGAGTTCGCGGAGGCGGTGTATCCGCAGGGTCGGTGGGCCTTCGAGCGCGAGTACCCGCTGGGCTGACAGCACGTCGGAAGACGATCTGTGCAGTACCGCTTGCGCTCCGAAGTGGCCAATGCCACTATCCAGTAAGTGGCTAAGGCCACTTGAGGAGAGGGGGCGGCGGGATGGGCTCGTCAGGGAAGTCGGGGGACTCGCCGTCTCGGAAGTGCCCACGCTGCCGCGGGCGCGGCTGGAAGCACGTGGGTGGTCGGGCGAGTGCGGCGCTGAGCGTCTCGAACGGCCGAAAGAGAGTCACTCAGAAGCGGCGCTGCCTCGACTGTGGTGGCAGCGGTAAGGAGCGCACGTGACGATGTCCATCCCCATCAGTCCCATCGCACCAAGCCCGACAGCCCGGCTCTTGGGTGGGATCGTGCTTCGTCCGGTTGCGGAAGCTGTCGCCGTCGGCCGTTCCCAGATGTCGACGCTGCTGGACATGCTCTACCCCGAATTCGACTCCGCCGATTGCGTGTTGATGCTTTCGGAGCTGGTCACCAACGCGGTCGAGCACGTCAAGGTCGCGTACGAGTGGCTGATCAACGTGCTGTGCTGGCTCGACGGGGACGTGTTGCGGATCGAAGTGCACGACCCCGGGCGTGGAATTCCCTTCTCGTGCGCGCCCGAACCGGAGGACTGCGACGGACGAGGTCTCTTCCTCGTCGGCATGCTCTCCGAGCACTGCGGAAGCGAGCGCGGCCGAGACGGCGGGACCATCGTGTGGTTCACCGTTCGCTTGGCCTGACCAGCTGCTTCCGCCAGTAGCGCGTGGCCTGCTTGATCGACTGAGCTGCATGGATGAGCTTGAAAGTGGCTACATCTGCTGCGAATGTAGACGGGTCAACCGTTTGACAGGTCAAGTGAGAACCGGGTGCAGCATGGCGTATGAGGTGGCTCCACCGAAGTACGTGCGCCTGGTGCAGACGCTTCAGTCGCGCATTGAAGACGGCACCTATCCGGCCGGATCGCTCCTGCCGAGCGAACACCAACTCGTGCAGGCATTCGGGATGTCGCGGCCCACCGTGGTGCGGGCGCTTCAGATCCTGCGGCAGGACGGCTGGATCGAGTCGCAGCAAGGTCGGGGCACCTTCGTCCGAGGGCGGCCCGAGTCGTCTCGCGCGACACCTGCTCGCCGCGGCCTGGAGGTCATGGAGCGCGATGAGGACTCCGGCCCCGGCGAGTTGATCGCGGTCGCAACGGTCGACCTTCCTCGGCGGGCCGCCTCCGCGCTGGGCCTGCCTTCCGGCGCCAAGGCCCTTCTTCGGCGGTGGCTGGTGCGCGATGAGGACGGACCCTCGGAACTGGTCTCGTCCTACTTCCCACTGGAACTCGCGGAGCGCACGGACCTCGCCTCGGATCAGGCACTGCCCGGCGGGCTGAGGGCTCATCTCGAGAGCCGCGGCAAGGTCCGGATCGACCACATCACCGAGCGCATCTGCGCACGGCTCGCCGGCGACCAGGAAGCCGAACTGCTTGAGCTGCCGGCAGGGGAGCCGGTTCTCGGTCTGCTGGTGATCGGCCACGACTCGACCGGTAGGGCCTGGTACGTCGCGGACGTGGTGTTGGCCGGTGACCGGCACGAGCTGGAAGACGTCTACTCGGTTCACTGAGGATCCCGCTGTGGGCGGCGGGTTTCCTCCGCAAAGCAACTTGACAAGTCAACCTGTCATGTCTAACGTCGATAGTGCTTGATAAGTCAACTGGACAAGGGGTGTGTTCGTGGCAATCAAGGGTGCGATCCCGGTGTCCTTCGCGGCGGTGTTCCCGTTCGGGGCGTTCGCGAAGTCGGTGGTTCCGATGGCCGACTTCGAGGCGTCCAAGGGCGGTGTGAAGGTTCAGGCGCGCGACAAGACGACCGGGCTGCCGGTCTGGGCGGTCTCCGTGGTCGACGGTGACCCGGACGCGAACGAGGCGACCGTGAAGGTCAAGGTGGCTTCCGACTCCGAGCCGGTCCTTCCGGACACGTTGCCCGGACTGCCGTTCCGGCCGGTGGAGTTCGAGGGCGTGACGGTGACGGCGTACGTCAACCAGTCCACCAGCCGCGTGGCGTTCTCATACCGCGCGTCCGGCCTGCGTGCGCCGGGTGGACCGCTGAAGAGCGCGATCAAGACGGCGGCCTGACGGCTCGTCGTGCACGGAGTACGACGCGGCCCCGGTGCGAACTGACTTTGGCGGGTCTCACGCACCGGGGCCGCCCCCATCCGAACGACCTGGTGATCTTCGAAGGGGTGTCTCCCATCATGCATGTCTTCAACCGGCCCTGGGTGAGGCTGGGTGCCTTACTGCTCGTGGCCCTGTACGTCGTCTATGAGGCGGTGCGCGCGAAAGCCGGCCTGACTGCCTCGTATCTGGTCGTCTCCATCTACCTGACGTCGGCGGTGGCCGGCATTTGGTGGTGGCTGTTCTCCTTCGCGGCGCGAGTCCGAAGGGGCTGGCCCGCGTTGTCCAAGGCGCTCGGCGCATGGCAGCAGGAACCGGTGTCCCGGATCGACGAGACCTTCGAGTACCGGTATCCGAAGATCCTGCGCATCCGGCGTCACCAACTGGGCTTCGAGGTCGTCGTGTCCCTCCTGCCGGGGCAGATCCCGAAGAACCTCGCTGACCACGTCGAAGGGATCGCGCACTCCTGGAAGGTCTTCCGGGTCGAAGCGTCCTCACCTGCTCGGGGCGTTGTCGTACTGCGGGCCTGGTTTACGGACCCGCTGGCCGAATCCTTCGAGACTCCTCCGCTGCCCGGACTGGGCGACGTGGCCAAACGCGCTGCCGGGCTGGCGTCCATCCGGTTCGGGCGGCCGGCGGGGGAGCGCGAGGATCCGTGGACACCGGAGTTCACGTCGGCGGAGATCGGGCGGTGCGACGACGGGTCGCCGTGGCGGCTGCGACTCCACGGAACGCACGTCCTGGTGGCCGGGGTGACCGGTGCGGGCAAGGGGTCGGTGCTTTGGGGCGTCATCCGCGCGCTCCTGCCGGCTGCCCGCTCGGGCATCGTGCAGCTCTGGGCGTGCGACCCGAAGCGCATGGAGTTGTCCTACGGCCGGCAGCTCTTCCACCGCTACGCCTGTGAGCCGGCAGCCATGGTCGAACTCCTGGAAGACGCCGCGGGCGAGATGAATACGCGGGCCCAGACCTTCGCGGGCAAGGTTCGCAAGCACGAACCCTCCTCTGCCTGCCCGTTCGTCGTGCTGATCGTCGATGAACTGGCGTTCCTGACGGCGTATCAACCGGACCGTGATCTACGAAAGCGCGCGGACGCGGCGATAGCCACACTCACCTCACAGGGGCGGTCCGTCGGCTTCTGCGTCATCGGGGCCTTGCAGGATCCGCGCAAAGAGGTCATGAACATCCGCAACCTGTTCCCGGACCGGATCGCCCTCCGGCTGGACGAGCCGAACCAGGTGGACATGGTCCTCGGCAACGGTGCCCGGGAGCGTGGCGCCGCGGCGGACCTGATCTCGCCGCAACCCGAGATCGGCGCGGGTGTCGGCTACGTCAAGCACGAGACACAGCCGGAACCCGTCCGCGTTCGAGCGGCGTTCGTCTCCGATGACGCGATCGACGCGATGGTCCACGACTACGGCCGACGCGGCGGCTTGGAGGCGGCGGCATGACGTCCATCCCGATCCTGACCGACCTCGGGGATGTGCTCGCAGGCCTGGCCGCGCTGATCGAAGCCCGCCCGGCGCTGCCCGACCTGATCTCCGTCCACACGGTGTGGAGCGCGGAGACGGACGAGTGGAACCTGACGGCGCGCGTGTTCGACGACACCGACTCGGCTTTCGCTGCGGCAGCCGTTGGGATGTGGGCCGGAGAAATCGCCAAGGGCGTGACGACGTCGGCCCGGGTGACCACGTCGGGCGCGTCGTACGTGCAATACCAGGCGGTGGGCAGCATCGCGGGCGCCTCGATCACCGTGTGGTCGCGTGCACGTCTGAGCGATGAAGCGACCGATGAGGGGTCGTGCCATGGCTGAGCCGAGCATGAGCGAGCGCATGGCCGCGGTGCACAACCTGCTGGCACTTGCGGGGAGGGCAGTGGCCATCTGGACCGGCGAGACGGACGGTCCCACCTCGGCGGAACGACGTGAGGCCGCAAACGCCGCTATCCAGGGCATCGACACGGCCACGGCGGTGCTCTATCGCGTGCGTGCAGATCTGGTCAGCCAGACGAGGCGGAGTGACGACGCCTTCATGGCTGAACTCGACCGAAAGTACGGTCCGCTGCCTCCGGCAGGTGATCGATGACTACCCGGGCGGAACGCGCGCGGATGCCGCTGGCACGTGAGGTAGTGCGGGCTGTCGCTCAAGAACACGGGGTCTGTGTCCGGCCGATCGCCTTGCGGCGGACGGATGTCGTGACCGGTGAGACGACCGTGGTCGACGTCCCGTGTGGGGCGACGCTGGCGAGCGTGTGTCCGACCTGCGCTGAGCGGAAGCGGCGGTTGCGGATGGCGCAGTGCCGTGAGGGGTGGCACCTGACCGAGGAACCGATCCAGGAAGCCGACGAGCCGACCGACGAACAGCGGTTGTTGGCTGAACTGCGGGCGGACTGGACGAAGAAGCACGACCTGGCGCGCGGCGGGGAGTGGGACGAACTCGGGGAGGACCTGGCGGCCGTGGACGTGGAGTTGGCCGACTCGGGCGTACGCGGGAACATCGACCCGGACCCGGTCACGCGGCGGGTGCGGTCCACGCGGCGGCGGCAGGATGCTCCGGATCTGCCCCGGCGTGAGGTCGATGCGCGGACGGTCGGGAAGGCGTACACCGCGCCCGACGGCAAGGTGTTTCGGCCGTCCTTGTTCGTGACGCTCACGCTGCCCTCGTACGGGCGTGTACGCCGCGACGGGACGCCCGTGGACGCGTCGGCGTACGACTACCGGGCGGCTGCTCGGGACGCGCTGCACTTCTCCAAGCTGGTCGATCGGTTCGTGCAGAACCTGCGGCGCCTGGTCGGCTTCGACGTGCAGTACTTCGCCGCGGTGGAGTATCAGCGGCGGTTGGCTCCGCATATCCACCTGGCGATCCGGGGCACGGTCTCGCGGGCCGAACTCCGTCAGGTGGCGGCGGCCACGTACCACCAAGTGTGGTGGCCAGCGTGCGACGAGCCGGCCTACTTGACCGACCGACCGCCAGTCTGGGACACGGAGGCTGGCGCGTACCTCGACCCGACGAACGGCGCCGAACTCCCCACCTGGGACGAGGCGTTGGACGATCTGGCCGACGATGCGGAGCCGATCCATGTCGCCCGGTTCGGGACTCAAGTCGACGCGAAGGGCGTCCTGGTCGGCTCGCCCGACGCACGCCGCTGCATCGGCTACCTGACCAAGTACCTCAACAAGTCCGCGCACGAGTCCCACGAAGCCCAGAGCGGCGCCCAGAACGCACACGTCGACCGACTCGTGGAAGCCCTCCGCTACGAGCCCTGCTCGCCCACCTGCGCCAACTGGCTCCTCTACGGGGTCCAGCCGAAGAACGCCCGCGCGGGCCTGCGTCCCGGCTGCTGCAAGTCGAAGGCCCACCGACGCACCCACCTCGGCTACGGCGGCCGGCGCGTCCTCGTCTCCCGCAAGTGGTCCGGCAAGACCATGGCCGACCACAAGACCGAGCGCCGCGCCTGGGTCCTCGACCTCATCGGCCAACCCGCCGACGCCCCCGACCCCAACCGCTTCATGTGGCAACCCGTCGGCCGAGACGACCCGGACGTCGCACCGCTCTCTCATCGCCTCCTTCGCGCGGTTGCCGAACGCATCCGCTGGCGCACCGCCATGGACGAGGCGAAAGCCCGCGCAGACGGACCGCTCGACAATTCGGCAACTGCCCGGGGGAGGGCCGCGTGACCTCGAAGACGAGAGGGCGAAAGCTTCTGACGGTCCCTCAAACGGCAGAGCAAATGTGTGTGGGAGAACGGTTCGTCCGACGTCTGATCGCCGAGCGGCGGATTACCTTCGTGCGGCTCGGGCGACACATTCGAATTCCGGCCGATGCCGTCGACGCCTACATCTCGTCCGGGACGATCGCACCCCGGAGCACTCGCAGGCGGGCTGCCTGATGGCCGGCAAGCGGCGCACGTGGGGACGTGTGCGCAAGCTCCCGTCGGGTCGCTGGCAGGCACGGTTTCCGCATCCGGAGACGGGTGAACTGCTTCCCGCCGATCGCACCTTCGCGACCAAAGTCGACGCTGACGATTGGCTCGCGGAAAAGCGGACGGAGATTCGGCGTGAGACCTGGATCGACCCGGAGGCCGGGAAGATCTCCTTCTCGGTGTTCGCGGAGAGGTGGATCAAGGAGCGTGACATAGAACGAACGACGCGTGATCTTTACGAAGGTCTGAATCGGCTTCACCTGAATCCGACTTTTGGTGAGAAAGATCTCGCCGACCTCAAGGAAGCGCACGTACGCACGTGGCGGCACGACCGTCTCTCCGCCGGGGTCGGCCCGGTCACGGTCGCGAAGTCGTATCGCCTCCTGCGAGCCATCCTGAACACCGCGGCCGACGACGGGATGATCCGGCGGAACCCGTGTCGCATCAAGGGTGCCGGTGCCGAATCATCGCCGGAACGGCCGGTCCTCACCATCGAAGAAGTGTTCAAGGTGGCGGACGCCATCCAGGAGCGCTACCGGGCGATGGTGCTCGTCGCGGCCTTCCTCGGGCTTCGTCTCGGAGAGCTGGCCGGCCTGCTGCGCAAGGACGTGGACCTCGTCGCAGGCACAGTGCGGGTCCGCCGACCCTCCGCCGAACTCAACAACGGCACGTTGACCACGAAGGATCCGAAGACCGCCGCAGGGAAGCGGACCGTGGCGATTCCGGCGCTGATCATCCCTGACCTGCAACGACACCTGAAGGTTTACGCCGAGAAGCAGACCGACGGATACGTGTTCGTCGGGCCGCAGGGTGGGCGTGTCCGCCGCAGCAACTTCACCCGAGTGTGGAAGCGGGGCCTAGCCGACGCCGGGGTGAAGGACGTTCACTTTCACGATCTTCGGCACACGGGCAACACCCTCGCGTCGTCCACGGGCGCGAGCCTCAAGGAACTGATGGCGCGCATGGGCCACGCCTCGACCCGGGCCGCGATGATCTACCAGCACGCCACCAGTGAGCGTGATCACGAGATCGCCGACGCCTTGAACGACCGAATCAAGGCCGCTCGGGGCGGGAGCCGTCCGAAGAGCGCCAAAAAATCCACCCGGTCCAGCGGCGGCGACGCCAAGCAAGCCCGCAAGCCGACCCGGGAAGCAAAGGGCACGCGAGGGGCACGCAAGGGCTGAAAGTCCCGAGATACGACGAGGGCCCAGACCAGGGAAAACATCCCCTGACCTGGGCCTTCGTACTTCTGAGCGGGTGACGAGGATCGAACTCGCACCACTAGCTTGGAAGGCTAGGGCTCTACCATTGAGCTACACCCGCAGCTGGTGTGGCGTGCACGTGGCGCCTAGGTTAGCGGATTGGTGCGCGGCCAGTGCAGACTCTAGCGTGTCGTCCTCTAGACTTCATCGGGCGCCACGGGGCGTAGCGTAGTGGCTAGCGCGCCTGCTTTGGGAGCAGGAGATCGGGAGTTCGAGTCTCCCCGCCCCGACCACCACATCATGGATTCGCTGCAGGATGGATCGGTACGCCGGTTCTGAACCTTCAGTGTGCCGTCAGGCAAGATGCACAGGCCCGGAAGAACAGCCCGCAGCAAGGAGACCCTTACCGTGAAGAGCGCCGTCGAGACGCTGAACCCGACCCGGGTTCGGCTCACCGTCGAGGTTCCCTCCGAGGAGCTGAAGCCCAGCCTCGACGCGGCGTACAAGAAGATCGGCAAGCAGGTGACGGTCCCGGGCTTCCGCAAGGGCAAGATCCCGGCTCGCATCATCGACCAGCGCTTCGGTCGTGAGGCCGTTTTCGTCGAGGCGTTCGATGAGATCCTCTCCTCCTCGTACGGCAAGGCCGTCGAGGAGAACGAGCTGCGCGTCCTGGGCCAGCCCGAGGTCACCGAGGTCACCGACGTGACCGAGCTGGCCGGCGGTGCCGATCTGAAGTTCACCGCAGAGGTCGACACCCGTCCCGAGATCGAGCTGCCGGACTACTCCGGCATCGAGGTCGAGGTCGATGACATCACCGTCACCGACGAGGACGTCGCCGAGAAGATCGAAGAGCTGCGTGACCGCTTCGGTGCGCTGAACACCGTCGAGCGGGCCGCGGCCGAGGGCGACACGGTCGTCATCGACATCGAGGCCAAGGTCAACGGCGAGGTGCTGGAGGACGGCGTCGCGAAGGCGATGTCGTACCAGATCGGCGGCGACACGATGCTGGACGGCCTCGACGCCGCCGTCATCGGCGCGTCGGCCGGCGAGACCAAGACCTTCGAGACCGAGCTCCAGGGTGGCAGCGCGGCCGGCGAGACCGCCGAGGTCTCGGTCCAGGTGACCACCGTCAAGGCCAAGGAGCTCCCCGAGCTCGACGACGACTTCGCGCAGCTCGCCAGCGAGTTCGACACGCTGGACGAGCTGAAGGCGGACCTGCGCGAGAAGCTCGACCACCAGAAGCTGCACGACCAGCAGAACGAGGGTCGGGACAAGGTTCTGGAAGCCCTGCTTGAGCAGATCGAGGTGCCGCTGCCGGAGAGCATCGTCACCGAGGAGATCGAGCAGCGTCGCGGTCAGCTCGAGCAGCAGCTCGGCATGATGGGCATGGACCTGGCCAAGTGGCTGGAGATCCAGGGCCAGACCGCCGAGGAGTACGAGACCGAGCTCCAGGACAGCGTCCGCAAGGGCATGCGCGCCCAGTTCGTGCTCGACGAGGTGGTGAAGAAGGAGCAGCTCTCCGTCAACCAGGAAGAGCTGACCCAGCACCTCATCCAGCGGGCGCAGCAGTCCGGCATGAGCCCGGACCAGTTCGCGCAGCAGGTCATGCAGTCCGGCTACGTGCCGGTCCTGGTCGGCGAGGTCGCTCGCGGCAAGGCCCTCGAGGTCATCGCCAAGGGCGCCAAGGCCAAGGACGCGTCCGGCAACGAGGTCAGCCTCGGTGTCGACCTGCACGCGGACGACGCGGACAACCACGAGGGCCACGACCACGCGGAGACCGAAGAGGCCGCTCCCGCGTCGGACGCGACCGCGGAGGAGAAGGCCGAGGCCTGATCCACACTCGCGCGACGCCCTCGCGACGCGCGCGCGACTCGCGATGGCCGGTCGGGGTGACCCGCGGCGCACGCAGTGCGTGTAGGGCGTAGTAGCTGTAGGGAGTAGGACCCGACGCTTCGGGCCCGGTCCCCGCTTCGGCGGAGACCGGGCCCGAAGTGCTTTTCGGGCGCGAGGCGCACGGGTGGGTGCGGGAGGGGCGGCGGGGGGAGGGCTCCCACGCTCGGAGTACGCCTGGAGCCGGTCGCACGGTCGGGTGGATGCCGGGCCGCCCGGCCGTGTTCGGAGATCGGGTCCGCTCGGCGGTGCGGCAGGTGCGCGGTGTGGCGACGGTGGCGCGGATGGTTCGCGCGGGCGAACCACCGTGCGGGGCCGGTCTCGCGATCCGTCGCCGGTCTCGCGATCCGTGTCGCGCCGATTCGTACCGGGCCGCGCGCGTCGGCTGGTCGCCGACGGCCCCGAAGATGCCTGCGCCGGCCCCGAGGAGCCTCCGCGCGAGTCGAGTCGGTGTCCGATATCGGCTCGCGCGATCGGCGGGCCGTGGCAGCCGTTCTCGCCCTCTCGCCCGGCAACCCGTTGCCGCCCGCACGGCGCAGGACACGGGCCCATGGCGCCGGAGACCCCGTCCCGGTACCCACCGAGCCCCCGATTCCGGTTTCGCCACCCCAAGCTCCGCGCGGTTTCCGTTTCGCCACCCCAAGCTCCGCGCGTCTTCGGTTCCGCCACCCCAAGCTCCCCGCGTCTTCGGTTCCGCCACCCCGAGCTCGCGCGATCCCGGTTCCGCCACCCAAGCTCCCCGCGGTCCCGGCCGATCTGCCCGAGCGGCCCAGCGAGCCTGCGGGGCGCGCAGCGGGCGTGAGTCGTGCCGGGCCGAGTCGGCCGGGCGCGACGCGGGGCTCGAGAGGACGGGCCCGGGGCCCGGTCCCGGCCGGGACCGCACCGCACCGGTCCGCACCGGTCCGCACCGGTCCGCACCGGTCCGCACCGGTCCGCACCGGTCCGCACCAGGGGTCGCGGCGGGCAGTCGGCGCGGTCGGGCCGGGGCCGACGCGGGACTCGGGGCGGCGGAGCCGGGACCGGAAGGTTGTCCCGGCCTCGCTCGATCCGCGCGCGACTACCCCGATACCGCCCGGATGCCGCCTTGCTGCGCTCTGGGCGAACAGTCCTGAGTCTGGGATGGCCTGCGACGATCCGCGCGTTAGGGTCGCTGTACGAAGGGGGTCACCCGCCACGAACGCAGGTGCCTCCCAAGGTCGACTTCGTGACGGCTCGGGATTGCCGTCGGAAACGAGCAGGTGGATACGTGACGAATCCGCAGATCGTGACTCCGGGGCTCGCGGTGCCCACTTCGCGTGCATCTCAGCCGGGTGGGATGGGGCTCGACGACCAGGTCTACAACCGGTTGCTGCGCGAGCGGATCATCTTCCTCGGCTCGGTGGTCGAGGACCAGATCGCCAACGCGATCTCCGCCCAGCTCCTGTTGCTGAACGCAGAGGACCCGGAAAAGGACATCTGGCTCTACGTCAACTCGCCCGGTGGCTCCATCACCGCCGGCATGGCGATCTACGACACGATGCAGTGGATCAGCAACGATGTCGCGACCGTCGCGATGGGCCTGGCCGCCTCCATGGGCCAGTTCCTGTTGACCGCCGGAGCCCCCGGCAAGCGCATCGCGCTGGCCAACTCCGAGATCCTGATGCACCAGCCGTCCGCCGGTCTCGGTGGCTCGGCGTCGGACATCAAGATCCAGGCCGAGCAGCTCCTGCGCACCAAGCGCAAGATGACTCGCCTGATCGCGCACCATTCCGGGCAGACCCCCGAGAAGATCGAGCACGACTCGGACCGCGACCGCTGGTTCTCCGCCGAGGAGGCCAAGGAATACGGCCTGGTGGACCACGTGGTTCGCAGTGCGGCCGAGGTTCCCAACACCGGCAGCACCAGCTGATACCGGCGGCTGTACACAGCTGAACCCGGCTGACCGACAGCTGATCCACACCAGCCGACCCCGGCTGGGAAACAGCGTGAGTCGGCCTCCGGTCGCCCAGCCACTGAGTCGAGTCCGCAGTCCCGGAGGGCTGAGATTTCCATGAATGACAATCTGTTCCACCGGCCCGAGGGCCTGGCACCGTTGGCCTCGCGCAGCGCCGAGAGCCGTTACGTCCTGCCGCGTTTCATCGAGCGCACGTCGCAGGGTTTCCGCGAGCAGGACCCGTACACCAAGCTGTTCGAGGAGCGGATCATCTTCCTGGGTGTCCAGGTCGACGACGCCTCCGCGAACGACGTGATGGCGCAGCTGCTGACGCTCGAGTCGATGGACCCCGATCGGGACATCTCGATCTACATCAACTCGCCCGGCGGTTCCTTCACGGCGCTTACCGCCATCTACGACACGATGCAGTTCGTGCGCCCCGACATCCAGACGGTGTGCATGGGCCAGGCGGCCTCCGCCGCCGCCGTTCTGCTCGCCGCGGGAACTCCGGGCAAGCGAATGGCGCTGCCGAACTCCCGCATCCTCATCCACCAGCCGTACAGTGAAACAGGGCGCGCGCAAGTCAGCGACCTGGAGATCCAGGCTCGTGAGATCCAGCGCATGCGCACCATGCTGGAAACGATGCTCGCGCAGCACAGCACGAGGCCGATCGAGCAGGTTCGCGACGACATCGAGCGCGACAAGATTCTGACGGCCGAAGAGGCGCTTGCGTACGGCCTCATCGACGAGATCACCGCACCTCGGAAGGTCGTCGGCTAGTGTCCCCGCCCGGTCGGCGGCTTGCCGCCGACCGGACAACGGTGACCGGTTGATGGTCAAAACCGGGGGATCGGAGATTCCGGCGGGGTACCGTCGAAAGACCAGGCACCAGGTCCGGGACATCCGGGGCCCAGGCGAAGGAGATGCACCTCGTGGCACGCATCGGTGACGGTGGCGACCTGCTCAAGTGCTCGTTCTGCGGAAAGAGCCAGAAGCAGGTGAAGAAGCTCATTGCCGGTCCGGGTGTCTACATCTGTGACGAGTGCATCGACCTGTGCAACGAGATCATCGAGGAGGAGCTCTCCGAGTCCTCCGAGTTGAAGTTCGAGGAGCTCCCCAAGCCGCGGGAGATCTACGAGTTCCTCGACGGCTACGTGGTCGGGCAGGAAGTCGCCAAGAAGGCGCTCTCGGTAGCGGTGTACAACCACTACAAGCGGGTCCAGGCGGGCGAGTCCGCCAAGGCGTCCCGGGACGACGGCGTCGAACTGGCCAAGTCGAACATCCTGCTGCTCGGGCCGACCGGCTGTGGCAAGACGCTGCTGGCCCAGACCCTGGCCCGGATGCTCAACGTGCCGTTCGCCATCGCCGACGCGACCGCGCTCACCGAGGCGGGCTACGTCGGCGAGGATGTCGAGAACATCCTGCTGAAGCTGATCCAGGCGGCCGACTACGACGTCAAGAAGGCCGAGACCGGGATCATCTACATCGACGAGGTCGACAAGATCGCTCGCAAGAGTGAGAACCCGTCGATCACGCGCGACGTGTCCGGTGAGGGCGTGCAGCAGGCGCTGCTGAAGATCATCGAGGGCACCACCGCGAGTGTGCCGCCGCAGGGCGGCCGCAAGCACCCGCACCAGGAGTTCATCCAGATCGACACGACGAACGTGCTGTTCATCGTGGGTGGCGCGTTCGCCGGCCTGGAGAAGATCATCGAAGGCCGGGTCGGCCGCAAGGGCATCGGCTTCGGCGCGCAGATCCGCTCCAAGCGCGATGTGGAGAGCGCCGACTCGTTCGCCGACGTGATGCCCGAGGACCTGCTCAAGTTCGGCATGATCCCGGAGTTCATCGGCCGGCTGCCGGTGCTCACCTCGGTGCACAACCTGGACCGCGAGGCGCTCATCCAGATCCTGACCGAGCCCAAGAACGCGCTGGTGAAGCAGTATCGCCGGCTGTTCGAACTCGACGGGGTCGAGCTGGACTTCGAGATGGAGGCGCTGGAGGCGATCGCCGACCAGGCGATCATGCGCGGCACCGGTGCGCGCGGCCTGCGGGCGATCCTCGAAGAGGTGCTCCAGTCGGTGATGTACGAGGTCCCGTCCCGCAAGGACGTGGCCCGCGTCGTGGTCACCGACCAGGTGGTGCTCAAGCACGTCAATCCCACGCTTGTGCCGCGCGACGTGGTCAAGCGGGAGCGGCGCGACAAGAGCGCCTGAGCCGAACCCTCCACCCACCGGCAACCGAGCGGAAGCCGAACGGCGGCCGGAAAGCCCCCGGGACGGCAGCCGAGGTGCCCAGGACGGCTATCGGGCGGTGCCCGCGTACACGTTCGCGATCACCAGCCGAGCGTGTGCGACACCGGCTCCGTCGCTGACGTGCACGAGATCGTGCTCGTCGCCCCACAGACACATCGCCGTGGTGGGGTTGCTCCAGCAGCGGAGCAACCCCGGCGGGCCGGGTACGGCCGGATCCTCGGTCAGCGACACCGCCGGCACGAAGTCCCGGACGTACGCCGCCGGCGCCGTGTCCCGCCTGGTCGCCAGCGTCAGCAGCACCGTCTCGCCGATCTGCCCGCCGCCGAAGACCTCGGTTCGGACGTCGGTGAAGGTCCGCCCGATCGTCGCGTCGAGTTCGCCGACCGTGCCGGGCAACTCCTGGTGGGGGACCGGGCCTCGGGCCTCGATCGTGGTCGGCATCACGAGCGGTCCGGCGATCCGTACGCCGGCAGGCGCGGTCGGCAGGCCGCGCGGCCGACTCGGACCGCCGCCGCTGCCGCCCGAGTCGAGCAGCAGTACCACGACCACCACCGCGGCCACGACCACCGCCGCGCTGCCCAGGACGCCCACGAGCAGCGCGGCCCGGTCCCGGGAGCGGTCGCTCGGCGGCGGAGCGTCGGTCGGTGGGCCGCTCGGGTATCCCGCGCCACTCGTCCCGGACTCCTGCATGCCGCCGTACCCGTCGCTCATCGCCCCCACCACCTCGTGGCTCGGCCGTACGTCATCGGTACCCGGTACAACGACGGTAGGGCCGCGAGGCGACGCACGAACGCGCGTTCCGCCGCGGCCCCGCCGGCGCATCCGGGACCGCCCCGCCGCTACTTCTCCAGATCCGCGCGCATCGCCTTGAACTTCGCCGCGGCCTGATCCGCCGACGACTGTTCGAAGTAGGCCACAGCCGTCGTGTACCGGTCCGCCCACCCGCAGATCGCCGCGGGCCCGGCGGCCGAACCGGGCATGCACTCCAGCGTGCCGCCCAGCGGGCCGGCGTCGTAGGACTTCATCGTGACCCCGTCCGGGACGCTGCCGCCGCTGCCGTTCACGTACTCGACCATGCCGCGCAGCATGTGCTCCAGCCGCTTGCCGTCGACCCCGGTCATCCCGTCCACGCCCACGAACAGCACCGCGCGCGGGCCGGCCCCGGTCGCGCCGTATGCCGCGACCACCACGTTGTTGACGCGGTCGCGCACCTCGCCCGGGTCGACCGGAACGTCGGTGGGCCCGTCGGTCAGCCGGGTCAGGCCGCCCGCCCGGGCGGCGGGCTGGAGCCTGCGCACACCGGCCGGCGTCGACGGCCGGCCGGACGGGACCGATGTCGAGGGCGCGGTCGGCTGGGCCTTGCCGCTCGGCAGCTCCGCCGGCCGCGTCACGGCCGAGGTCGCCCCGGCGTCGGCCGGTCGGTCCGGTGTGGCGACCGCCGGGCCGCTCCGGTCGGCCTTGTCGTCCTTGGCCTGACAACCCGTCAGCACGGATGCCCCGAGCACCGAGACGGTGACGGCGGTGATGGTGGTGAGCAGTGTCGAGGTGCGAGTACGCACGAGATCCCCCCGGATTCACGGATTCACGGATATCGGGCCGGCTCCCGACGCCCCGACCGATGCCCCCATCGTCGAAACCGGATACCGCCCACGGCGCAAGTTAGCGGTGCCCGGCGCCCGGCGGGGTCGCGGTGACAGCACGGTGACAAGGGCGGGACGCCTCCGGCGCGAAACCGACCTCCGCGCCCGCCGCCACGCCCCCTGCGCGCCCGCCGCCACGCCCCCTGCGCGCCCGCCGCCTCGACGGCCGCGTCAGCGCCGCCCGGCCGTCGCCCGCCCGCCGCGCCACCGCCCTGCCACCGCCCCACCGCCGCCGCGTCGAAGGCGCCCGCGCGCCTTCCGTAGACTGGGGCGGTGACCGAGAACACCATTCCCGCAGCCGCTGCCGCCGAGCAGCCGCAGGCCCTTCCCTCCCAGTACACCCCCGCCGAGGTAGAGGGGAAGCTGTACGAGCGCTGGGTAGCCGCGGGTTGGTTCGAGGCCGACGCGAAGAGTGACAAGCCCCCGTACACGATCGTCATCCCGCCGCCGAACGTCACCGGACAGCTGCACCTGGGCCACGCGTTCCAGCACACGCTGATGGATGCGCTCACCCGCCGCAAGCGCATGCAGGGCTTCGAGGCGCTGTGGCTGCCCGGCATGGACCACGCCGGCATCGCCACCCAGAACGTGGTCGAGCGCGAGCTGGCCAAGGAGGGCAAGTCCCGGCACGACCTGGGCCGCGAGGAGTTCGTGGACCGGGTCTGGCAGTGGAAGGAAGAGTACGGCGGGAAGATCCTCGGCCAGATGCGTCGCCTCGGCGACGGCGTCGACTGGTCGCGGGAGCGCTTCACCATGGACGAGGGCCTGTCCCAGGCCGTGCAGACCATCTTCAAGCGGCTCTACGACGACGAGTTGATCTATCGCGCCGAGCGCATCATCAACTGGTGTCCGCGCTGCCTGACCGCGATCTCCGACATCGAGGTCGAGCACCAGGACGACGAGGGCGAGCTGGTCTCGATCCGCTACGGCGACGGCGACGCCGCGATCGTGGTGGCCACCACGCGCGCCGAGACCATGCTCGGCGACACCGCCGTCGCGGTGCACCCCGGCGACGAGCGGTACGCGCACCTGGTCGGCACCGAGATCGAACTGCCGCTCACCGGGCGGCGGATCCCGATCGTGGCCGACGAGCACGTGGACCCCGAGTTCGGCACCGGCGCGGTCAAGGTGACCCCGGCGCACGACCCGAACGACTTCGAGATCGGCCGCCGGCACAACCTGCCGATGCCCTCGATCATGAACGAGCGGGCGATCGTCACCGTGCACGGCCCGTTCGAGGGACTGGACCGCTACGAGGCGCGCTTCGCGATCGTGGCCGCGCTGCGCGAGCAGGGGCGGATCGTCGCCGAGAAGCGCCCGTACACGCACGCGGTCGGGCACTGCTCGCGCTGCAAGACCACCGTCGAGCCGCGCCTGTCCATGCAGTGGTGGGTCAGGGTCGAGCCGCTGGCCAAGGCCGCCGGCGACGCGGTGCGCGACGGCCGGGTGACCATCCACCCGCAGGAGCTGGCCGGGCGCTACTTCGGCTGGGTCGACAACATGCACGACTGGTGCATCTCGCGCCAGTTGTGGTGGGGCCACCGGATCCCGGTCTGGTACGGCCCGAACGGCGAGACGGTCTGCGTGGGTCCGAACGACGAGGCGCCGACCGGCGAGGGCTGGACGCAGGACACCGACGTGCTCGACACGTGGTTCTCCTCCGCGCTGTGGCCGTTCTCCACGCTGGGCTGGCCCGAGCAGACCGCCGACCTGGCCAAGTTCTATCCGACCGACGTGCTGCTCACCGGGCACGACATCATCTTCTTCTGGGTCGCCCGGATGATGATGTTCGGCCTGTACGCGATGGACGGGCAGGCGCCCTTCCACACCATCGCGCTCACCGGCCTGGTCCGCGATCAGTTCGGCAAGAAGATGTCCAAGTCGTTCGGCAACGTGGTCGACCCGATCGACTGGATGGACGCGTACGGCACCGACGCGCTGCGCTTCACCCTGGCCCGCGGCGCCAACCCCGGCACGGACGTGCCGATCGGCGAGGACTGGGTCCAGGGCTCGCGCAACTTCTGCAACAAGATCTGGAACGCGACCCGGTTCGCGCTGATGAACGGCGCGACCGTCGAGGGTCCGATGCCGGCCGCCGAACAGCTCGCGGCGGCCGATCGCTGGATCCTGTCCCGGCTGGACGCGGTCGTGGCCGAGGTGGACGCGTACTACGAGGACTACCAGTTCGCGAAGCTCTCGGACACGCTCTTCCATTTCGCCTGGGACGAGGTCTTCGACTGGTACGTCGAACTGGCCAAGCTGCCGCTCAACGGTGAGGACGAGGCCGCCGCGCAGGCCACCCGGCGCGTGCTGGGCCACGTCCTGGACGTGACGCTGCGGCTGCTGCACCCGATCGTGCCGTTCGTGACCGAGGAGTTGTGGACCACGCTCACCGGCGGCGAGTCGCTCGTGCCCGCCGAGTGGCCCACCCCGAGCGGGTTCGCCGACCCGGCTGCCGAGGCCGAGATCACCACGCTCCAGCAGGTGATCACCGAGGTTCGCCGGTTCCGCTCGGACCAGGGCCTCAAACCCGGCCAGCGGGTGCCGGCCAACATCTCGCTCGCGGGCACCGCGATCGCCGCGCACGAGGCGGCGCTGCGGCAACTCGCCCGCTGCACACCGGCCGGCGAGGGCTTCGCGGCGACCACGTCCTTCCCGGTCGCGGGCGCGGTGATCGAGCTGGACCTGTCCGGCGCGATCGACTTCGCCGCCGAGCGCAAGCGACTGACCAAGGACCTGGCCGAGGCGGAGAAGGTCCGAGACGTGAACACCAAGAAGCTCGGCAACGCCGGCTTCCTGGCCAAGGCCGCCGCCGATGTGGTGGACAAGGTCCGGGACAAGCTGACCGGAGCCGAAGCCGACATCGAACGCATCAAGGGCCAGCTCGACCGGCTGCCCACCGCCTGATCCGAGCGGTCGCGCGGCCCGGGCACACCCACCCGGGCCGCGCGGACGATCGGCGAGCCGCCACCCCGGCTCGGCCCCAACCCCCGAAGAACTCGATCGGAACCGGTGACACCAGTGACAGACCCCGCCGAGGCAGCGGCCGCGCAGCGCGCCGTGGAGGCCGAGCTGATCGGGCGCTGGCCGGAGACCAAGCTCGACCCGTCCACCGACCGCGTGGTCGCGCTGATGGACGTGCTCGGCGAACCCCAGCGGGCGTACCCGGTCATCCACATCACCGGCACCAACGGCAAGACCAGCACGGCCCGGATGATCGAGGCGCTGCTGCGCGCGTTCCAACTGCGCACCGGCCGCTTCACCAGCCCGCATGTCGAGTCGATGACCGAGCGGATCAGCCTGGACGGCGAGCCGATCAGCGCCGAGCGGTTCGTGGAGACCTACCACGACATCCGGCCCTACATCGACATCGTGGACGCCGCGCAGCCGTACCGACTGTCCTTCTTCGAGGTGATCACCGCGATGGCCTACGCCGCGTTCGCCGACGCGCCGGTGGACGTCGCGGTGGTCGAGGTCGGCATGGGCGGCACGTGGGACGCGACCAACGTGGTGGACGGCACGGTCGCCGTGGTCACCCCGATCGCGCTGGACCACGTCGCCCGGCTCGGTGGCACGCCCGGCGAGATCGCGGTGGAGAAGGCCGGGATCATCAAGAAGGACAGCCTGGTCGTGCTGGCGCAACAGCCGGTGGACGCGGCCGAGGCGCTGATCCGACGCGCGGTCGAGGTGGACGCGACGGTGGCCCGCGAGGGCATGGAGTTCGGCGTGGTCCGGCGCGACCTGGCGGTCGGCGGCCAGTTGCTCACCCTGCGCGGCCTGGCGGGGGAGTACGAGGACGTCTTCCTGCCGCTGCACGGCAGCCATCAGGCGCACAACGCGGCGGTCGCGCTGGCCGCCGTGGAGGCGTTCATGGGCGTCGGGGTGGCCGATCGACCCGGGCTCACCAGCGGTGGCGCGCTGAACGCGGACCTGGTCCGCGAGGCGTTCGCGTCGGTCACCTCGCCGGGCCGACTCGAGATCGTCCGGCGCAGCCCCACCGTACTGATCGACGCCGCGCACAACCCCGCCGGCGCCCGGGCCGTCGCGCAGGCGATGACCGACTCGTTCGACTTCCGGCATCTGGTCGGCGTGGTCGGCGTGATGGGCGACAAGGACGTGCGAGGTGTGCTGGAGGCGCTCGAACCGGTGCTCGCCGAGGTCGTGGTGACGCGGAACTCGCAACCACGCGCGATGCCGGTCGACGAACTCGCCGCGCTCGCGGTCGAGGTGTTCGGCGCGGACCGGGTCGACGTGCAGCCGGCCCTGCCGGACGCGATCGAGGCCGCCGTCACGCTGGCCGAGGAGGAGGGCGACCTCGGCGGCGCGGGCGTGCTGGTCACCGGCTCCGTGGTCACCGTCGGCGAGGCCCGGGTGCTGCTCAAGGGCGCCGACACCGGGGGAGCCGGCCATCGCAACGGAAGGGACGCCTGAGCATGCGCGCGCTGTGTTCGACCCACCTGATCGGCCAGGCCATGGTGATCTGCCTCGCCGCGCTGGTCGCGATGCGACTCACCGACATCTCCACCGGCGTGTTGTGGGCGGTCGCCGGGCCGTCCGCGCTCTTCTGCGTGCTGCTGTGCGCCAAGCTCAAGGAACCGTGGGCGATCACCGCCGGCTGGGCGCTGCAACTGGGCCTGTTCGTGACCGGTTTCGTGGTCCCGATGATGTTCCTGATCGGCGTGGTGTTCGCGGCCATCTGGTACGGCTGCATCCGGGTCGGGCGGATCATCGACGCCGCCAAGGCGGCCCGGATGGCTACCGCCGAGTGACTGAAGGCGTACGGCCGAAAGGTTGATGCGTTACCCCGGATAGGCTCTGGGCGTTGACCGTTCGTCGGGTCGCGAGGTCTGTGCCCGTACCCCCCCTTTCGAGGAAGCAAGGAGCCAACGTGTCCGAGCGCACGCTCGTCCTGGTCAAGCCGGACGGAGTCCGGCGTGGTCTCGTCGGTGAGGTCATCGGCCGTATCGAGCGCAAGGGCTTCACCCTGGCCGCGCTCGATCTGCGGGTGATGGACCGCGAGACGATCGAGCGGCACTACGCCGAGCACGAGGGCAAGCCGTTCTACGCCCCGCTCGTGGAGTTCATGACCTCGGCCCCGTCCGTGGCGCTGATCGTCGAAGGCGAGCGGGTGATCGAGTCCTTCCGCGTGCTCGCCGGCGTCACCGACCCGATCAAGGCCCTGCCGGGCACCATTCGCGGCGACTTCGCCACGATCACCCGGGAGAACATCGTGCACGGCTCCGACTCGCCGGAGTCCGCCGAGCGCGAGATCAAGAACTTCTTCCCCGAGCACGCCTGAGCGTCCGGTCGCGGCGCCCGGGGTGTTCGACAACCCCACGCGCCGGGCCGGGCCCGTGCCGTGTCGATTCCCGCCGTGACGCACGTGTCGCGATGAAGGGCGAATGCCGCGCGACGCGCGCGGGCCGCGCGGGAGATCGATTTTTTTCGCGACCACGCCGTGTGGACCTCCACACGACCCGCCGGGACGCCGATCGGGCGCCGGCCGTGCGCTGTTAGAGGGAAATCCCTCCACTTGCCGCGCGTGGCACGCAACCCCTCACCCCGTGATCACGTCATGGTGGATGGAGGGTGCAGCCGTGCCCCGGTACGTCGCGGTTCTGCCGCCGGTACACCCGTGCCTACGATGTTGGTCGGTCGATCCGGTGTCGTCGGTGCGACGTCCCTCGGCCGGCTCATGTCCTCATGGCTACGAGCTCGGGAAGGCCCTAGGTTCTTTATATGGCGAACAACTTGTCGTTCATCGGTCGTGACATGGCGGTCGACCTCGGTACGGCCAACACGCTGGTGTACGTCAGAGGCCGCGGCATCGTATTGAACGAGCCGTCGGTGGTCGCCAAGAACACCACTACCGGGGGCATCCTGGCGGTCGGCGCCGAGGCGAAGAAGATGATCGGGCGCACGCCCGGCAACATCGTGGCGATCCGACCGCTCAAGGACGGCGTGATCGCCGACTTCGAGATCACCGAGCGGATGTTGCGCTACTTCATCCTCAAGGTGCACCGCCGCCGGTACCTGGCCCGTCCGCGCGTGGTGATTTGCGTGCCCTCGGGCATCACCGGCGTCGAGCGCCGCGCGGTGGTCGAGGCGTCCAGCCAGGCCGGCGCGCGCAGCGTGCACATCATCGAGGAACCGATGGCCGCCGCGATCGGCGCAGGTCTGCCGGTGCACGAGGCGACCGGCAACATGGTCGTCGACATCGGCGGCGGCACCACCGAGGTCGCCGTCATCTCGCTCGGTGGCATCGTCACGGCGCAGTCGATCCGGGTGGCCGGCGACGAGTTGGACAACGCGATCATCGCCTACGTGAAGAAGGAATACTCGCTGCTCCTGGGCGAGCGCAGTGCCGAGGAAATCAAGATGTCGATCGGCTCGGCCTTCGACCTCGGCGAGGACGAGCACAGCGAGATTCGCGGCCGCGACCTGGTCAGCGGCCTGCCCAAGACGATCGTGATCTCCACCTCCGAGGTCCGCAAGGCCATCGAGGAACCGGTCAACACCATCGTGGACGCGGTCAAGAGCACGTTGGACCAGTGTCCGCCCGAACTGGCCGGCGACGTGATGGATCGCGGCATCGTGCTCACCGGAGGCGGCGCGCTGCTGCGCGGCCTCGACGAGCGGCTGCGGACCGAGACCGGAATGCCGATCCACATCGCCGACAACCCGCTGGACTCGGTGGCCCTGGGCGCGGGCAAGTGCGTCGAGGAGTACGAGAAGCTCCAGCAGGTACTGGACGCCCAACCACGCCGCTGACCCGGGACGCGGGGGCGGTCGGCCGGTCCGCCGCCCCCGGATCCGGTCCGGCGCGGCCACACACCACAACTGCCCACAACTGCCCACAAGCGCCGCAACGTACGAAAGGGGCGGGCGCGCATCGTGAGGGACTCCCGGCACGGTCGGCTGGTCCTCGTGCTGCTGCTAGCGATCTCTTTCGCCCTCATCACCGTGGACATCCGCGGTGGCCGGAACTCGCCCATCGCGAATGTCCGCGACTGGGCCTCGGCCGTGTTCGGCCCCGCCGAACGCGGCGTGTCCGCCGCAGTGGACCCCGTCGGCCGGGCCGTGAACGCGGTCAAGGACGCGGGATCCCACGAGAGCGAGAAGAAGCGCCTGCAGGACGAGAACGCCAAGCTTCGTCAACAGGTGGACAACATCGAGTTCGACCGCAATCGCGCGGCCGAATTGGACAAACTGCTCAAGGTCTCCTCGGCCGGGCAGTACAAGATCAAGCCCGCGCGCGTGGTCGCCATCGGGCCCGCCCAGGGCTTTTCCTGGACGGTCACCCTCGACGCGGGCGTGGGCGACGGCATCAAACCGGACATGACCGTGATCAACGGCGACGGTCTGGTCGGCCGGGTGACCCAGGTGGGTCCGATGACCTCGACCGTGCTGCTCGCCACCGACCCCGGATTCGCGGTCGGCACGCGCCTGGCCGGGTCGATGGAGATAGGGATCACCTCGGGACGCGGCGACAAGCCGATGAACCTCAAGCTGCTCAACGGGCAGGCCCGGGTCAAGAAGGGCGACCGGCTGGTCACCTTCGGCTCGCAGGGCGGCAAGCCGTTCGTGCCGGGCGTGCCGGTGGGCGAGGTTGCCGAGGTGCGCAACACCCCGGGCGAACTCACCCGCAGCGTCGAGGTGCGGTCGTACGTGCGCTTCTCCGGCCTGGACACGGTGGGCGTGGTGATCGAACCGCCGCGCACCGACCCGCGCGACGCGGTGCTGCCACCGCCGATCCAGGAGGCGGCCGCGCCGCCGAGTACGCCGCCCGTGCCGCCGGCGCCGCCCGCGAGCACCGAGCCGCCCAAGGGTGCCTCGGCCGCGAAGCCGCCCGCCGGCGGGACCCGGACCAACATCGCCAACGCCGCCGACGCACGCCGCAAGCCGCCGCCCGGCGGCGCGACCCCACCGACCGGAAGGGACTGAGACGGTGCGGATCTCCCGCGTGTTCTATGCCGCGCTGCTGATTGTCGTCGCGCTCGTGGTCCAGGTGAGCGTGCTCGCCCGGCTCGGTCTGCCCGGTGCGGTGCCGGACCTGTTGCTCCTGGTGGTGGTCGGGCTCGCGCTGACGTACGGGCCCACCGCCGGCTGCGTGATCGGCTTCGCGGCCGGCCTGTGTGCCGACCTCGCGCCGCCCGCCGACCACGCGGCGGGCCGGTACGCCTTCGTGTTGTGCCTGGCCGGGTACGTCGCCGGCCTGTTCGTCTCGCGCAGCCCCAGACGCTCGGTACTCACGCCGATCGCCGTGGTCGCGGTCGCCGCGGCGGGCACCACCGTGCTGTACGCGGCGGTCGGCGCGCTGGTCGGCGACGGCGCGGTGCGCCAGGTGGGGCTGACCAAGCTGCTGCTGACCGCGGTGGTCTACGACGCGATCCTGGCGCCGTTCGTGGTGCCGTGGGTGATGGCGCTGGCCCGCAAGGTGGATCCCAAACCGATGCTCTCGGGCCTGTCCCGGTAGGGGGTGAACGCCCAAGATGCGTAAACGCATGCCCAGCCTGCTCAACTCCGGCCGCTCCAAGGGAGACGGCGCGCACAGCGTGCGGGCCCGCATGGTGATCCTGCAGATCCTGGTCCTGTCGCTGATGATCACCCTCTTCGGCCGGCTGTGGTACCTGCAGATCCGCGAGGGCGACCACTACGCCGCGGCCGCGTCGCAGAACCAGGTCCGAGACGTGGTGACCCCGGCCGTGCGCGGGCAGATCCTCGACGACAAGGGCCTCCCGCTGGTCAACAACCGCACCGCGCTGGTGGTCTCGGTCAGCCGCACCGAACTGCTGCGGATGCCCGACTCCGGCGCCGCCGTGCTGACCCGGCTCGCCGAGGTGTTGCAACTGCCCGCCGACGAGGTCAAGGCGCGCACCCGGCTGTGCGAGCGCAACGTGCCCAAGCCGTGCTGGAACGGCTCGCCGTACCAGCCGATCCCGGTCACCGACAACGCCACCACCGAGCAGGCGCTGACCATCATGGAGCATCGCGAGGACTTCCCCGGGGTGACCGCCGAGCCCACCGCCGTGCGGCAGTACCCGGCGCCCGAGGGGGCCAACGGCGCACACGTCGTGGGCTACCTCTCGCCGGTCTCCGACGACGAGTTGAGCAAGCAGAAGGCCGAGGGCAAGAAGGACCTCCAGCGCGCCGACGAGGTCGGCCGCAGCGGTCTGGAGCGCACCTACGACGCGGACCTGCGCGGAAAGTCCGGGGTCACCGGGCTGTCCGTGGACCACCTCGGCCGGGTCACCGGCACCGTCTCGGAGACCGCGCCGGTGCCCGGCAACCACCTGGTGACCAGCATCGACGCGAAGATCCAGGCGATCACCGAGCAGCAGTTGGACGAGGCGATGAAGCGGGCCCGGGCGACCTTCGACGCGGGCAACACGCACAAGAACTTCGTCGCCGACGCGGGCGCGGCCGTGGTGATGGACATCAAGACCGGCCGGGTGATCGCGATGGCCAGCGCGCCCAACTACGACCCGTCGGTGTGGGTGGGCGGCATCTCGCCGGAGGACTACAAGGCGCTCACCGACGAGAAGGCCGGCGTACCGCTGGTGGCCCGGGCCATACAGGGTCAGTTCGCGCCGGGCTCGATCTTCAAGGTGATCTCCACCTCGGCCGCCGCCGAGTCGGGCTACTCCACCAAGGCCAACTACGACTGCTCGCCCAGCATCACGGTCGGCGGCACGACCTTCAACAACCTGGAGTCCAGGGGCTACGGCCCGATCTCGCTCCAGCGTGCGCTGGAGGTCTCCTGCAACACCGTTTTCTACGGCATCGGCTACGACATGTGGCTCAAGGACGGCGGGATCTTCGGCAAGAACCCCAAGGACCCGATGGTCACCATGGCCAAGAACTACGGCCTGGGCGCGCCCACCGGGATCGACCTGCCCGGCGAGTCCGGCGGCCGGATCGCCGACCGGGCCTGGAAGAAGCGCAACTGGGAGCAGAACAAGGACGCGTGGTGCAAGCAGGGCGACACCGGCAACGAGTACGTGGACAAGATCGCCAAGGAGAACTGCGTCGACGGGTGGCAGTTCCGCGCCGGTGACGCGATCAACTTCGCGATCGGCCAGGGCGACACCACGGTCACCCCGTTGCAGATGGCCCGGGTGTACGCGGCCATCGCCAACGGCGGCACGTTGTGGAAGCCGTCCATCGGCAAGGCCGTGATCAGCCCGGAGGGCAAGCTCGTGCGCGAGATCCAGCCACAGGCGACGGCCAAGCTGCCGATAAGCGACGCGACGGTGAAGTACCTGCAGAACGCGCTGATCGGCGTCGAGATGAACGGCACCGCGGCCGGCGTCTTCGCCAACTGGCCGAACGCGGAGATGCCGATAGCGGCCAAGACCGGCACCGGCTCGGTGTACGGAAAGCAGAGCACGTCCTGGTTCGCCACCTACGGCGGGCCCAAGGACGGCCCGCAGTACGCCGTGGTGATGATGGTCAGCCAGGGCGGCACCGGTTCCGGCACCTCGGGTCCGTCCGTCCGCAAGATCTACGAAGCGCTGCTCGGCGTCGACGAGAAGGGCGCGATCGACCCGGCCAAGGCGCTGCTGCCCGCCCCGCCCACGGGGCTGCCGCACGTCAAGGAGGACGGCACCGTCGTGCCGGCCGCCCACCTGCTCCCGCCGCACCCGGGCGGGAACAACGCTCCCACCACTACCGCGATGTCCGCGCCCGGGGCACTGCCGCCCGATCGCGTGGTCTACCGGACGGGGAGAGGGACATGAGCCTGAAACTGCGACCCGCCTCGCGGGTGGCCGGATTCGGTACACCGGACCTGGGCCGACTCGCGCCGGTGTTCACCCCGCGCCGGTCGATCACCCGACAGATCATCCAGCGCGACGCCCCGGTGCGTCGACTGGACTGGATACTCCTGGGCCCGGCGCTCGCGCTGTCCGTGGTGGGCTCCCTGCTGGTGTGGTCCGCGACCCGCAATCGGCGCGGACTCACCGGCGGCGACCCGCAGTTCTTCTTCAAGCGGCACCTGCTCAATCTGGCGATCGGGCTGGTCCTGGCAACAGTGGTGGCGATAATCGGTCACCGTCGGATAAGGGCCTTCGCCCCGTTCGTCGGGATCGTCGCCGTGCTCGGCTTGATGGCCGCGCTCAGCCCGCTGGGCAGCACGATCAACGGTCAGCGGGCCTGGATCCAACTGGGCGCGGGCTTCTCGGTGCAGCCCGCCGAGTTGGCCAAGATCGCGATCATCCTGTGCATGGCGATGATCCTGTCCGAACGGGTGGACACCGGGGACCTGGCCAGACCGGGCGACAAGGCGGTGTTCTGGGCGCTGGCGGTGGCGGCGCTGCCGATGGCGGTGATCATGCTGATGCCCGACCTCGGTTCGGTCATGGTGCTGGCGATGATCGTGCTCGGCGTGCTGCTCGCGTCCGGTACGCGGGCGCGCTGGATGATCGCGCTGATCATGATGGCCGCGGCCGGCGCGGGCGCGGTCGTGCGCCTCGGGCTGCTCAGCGAATACCAGATCGACCGGTTCCGGGCCTTCGCCAATCCGGACTTCGATCCGGGCGGCGTCGGCTACAACACCGTGATGGCCCGGCTGGCGATCGGCTCGGGCGGGCTCACCGGCAAGGGGCTGTTCCACGGCGAGCAGACCAGTGGCCAGTACGTACCCGAACAGCAGACCGACTTCGTCTTCTCGGTGGCGGGCGAGGAACTGGGCTTCATCGGCTGCAGCGTGATCATCGCGCTGTTCGGGATCCTGCTGTGGCGCGGGATCCGGATCGCGCTGCACGCCGACGACCTGTACGGCACGATCGTCGCGGCCGGCGTGGTCGCCTGGTTCGCCTTCCAGGCGTTCGAGAACGTCGGGATGAACCTGGGCATCATGCCGGTGGCCGGGTTGCCGCTGCCGTTCGTCTCCTACGGCGGATCGTCGATGTTCGCGATCTGGATGGGGATAGGGCTGTTGCAGTCGGTGCACATGCGGCACGCCGGCGCCTTCAAGTCGGCCTGAGCCGAGCCGGCCCGTCGGCCTCGCACAGGCCGCCGGCCACCCGTCGCGGGCGGCCCCCACCGGGCAACCCGGTAGGGGGTCCGCCCGGATCGCGTTAGGCTGGGAGGTCGATCCCCCTCCCAGCCCCATCGGAAGGACCGCCATGCCCGTCGAGTCCCTGTTCCCGCGTCTGGAGCCGCTTCTGCCCCAGGTGCAGAAGCCCATCCAGTACGTCGGTGGCGAGCTCAACTCGACCGTCAAGGACTGGGACGCGTGCACGGTCCGCTGGGCCCTGATGTACCCGGACGCGTACGAGGTCGGCCTGCCCAACCAGGGCGTGATGATCCTGTACGAGGTTCTCAACGAGGTCGCCGACGTGCTCGCGGAGCGTACCTACGCGGTGTGGGGCGACCTGGAAAAGCTGATGCGCGAGCACGACGTGCCGCAGTTCACCGTGGACGGCCACCGGCCCGTCGGCGCGTTCGACGTGTTCGGGCTGAGCTTCTCCACCGAGCTGGGCTACACGAACATGCTCAACGCGCTCGACCTGGCCGGGATCCCGATCGAGGCCAAGGACCGCACCGAGGACCACCCGATCGTGCTCGCCGGCGGACACGCCGCGTTCAACCCCGAGCCGATCGCGGACTTCATCGACTGCGCCGTGGTCGGCGACGGCGAGCAGGCCGTACTCCAGATCACCGACATCATCCGGGCCTGGAAGGCCGAGGGCCGCCCGGGCGGTCGGGACGAACTGCTGTTCCGCCTCGCGGTCACCGGCAACGTCTACGTGCCGCGCTTCTACGACGTGGACTACCTCGACGACGGCCGGATCCAGCGGGTCGCGCCGAACCGCTCGGGCGTGCCGTGGCGGGTGTCCAAGCACACCGTGATGGACCTCGACGAGTGGCCCTACCCCAAGCAGCCGCTGGTCCCGCTCGCCGAGACCGTGCACGAGCGCATGTCGGTGGAGATCTTCCGCGGCTGCACCCGCGGTTGCCGGTTCTGCCAGGCCGGCATGATCACCCGGCCGGTGCGCGAGCGCAGCATCAAGGGCATCGGCGAGATGGTCGACAAGGGCCTGAAGGCGACCGGCTTCGAGGAGGTCGGCCTGCTGTCGTTGTCCTCCGCCGACCACACCGAGATCGCCGAGGTGGCCAAGGGCCTCGCGGACCGCTACACCGACGACAAGATCGGCCTGTCGCTGCCGTCCACCCGGGTGGACGCGTTCAACATCGACCTGGCCAACGAGCTGACCCGCAACGGTCGCCGCTCGGGTCTGACCTTCGCCCCCGAGGGCGGCAGTGAGCGGCTGCGCAAGGTGATCAACAAGATGGTGTCCGAGGAGGACCTCATCCGCACGGTCGCCACCGCGTACGGCAACGGCTGGCGCCAAGTGAAGCTCTACTTCATGGTCGGCCTGCCCACCGAGACCGACGAGGACGTGCTGCAGATCGCGGACATGGCCAAGAAGGTCATCCAGAAGGGCCGCGAGGTCTCCGGGAGCCGGGACATCCGCTGCACGGTGTCGATCGGCGGGTTCGTGCCCAAGCCGCACACCCCGTTCCAGTGGGCCCCGCAGCTCGACCCCGCAGCCACCGACGCGCGACTGCACAAGCTGCGCGACGCGATCCGCGCGGACCGGCAGTACGGCAAGTCGATCGGCTTCCGCTACCACGACGGCAAGCCGGGCGCGATCGAGGGCCTGCTCTCGCGCGGCGACCGCCGGGTGGGCCGGATCATCCGCGCGGTCTGGGAGGACGGCGGCCGATTCGACGGCTGGAGCGAACACTTCAGCTACGACCGCTGGGTGCGCTGCGCCGACAAGGCGCTGGCCGACGAGCCGGTGGACCTGAACTGGTACACCACCCGCGAACGCGAGTGGAACGAGGTGCTCCCGTGGGACCACCTCGACTCCGGCCTGGACAAGGACTGGCTGTGGGAGGACTGGCAGGACGCCCTCGACGAAACCGAGGTCGACGACTGCCGCTGGAGCCCTTGCTTCGACTGCGGCGTATGTCCGCAAATGGGCACGGAGATCCAAATCGGCCCCACGGGCCAGAAGTTGCTGCCGCTGTCGGTCAAGCAACCGGCCGCGCAGGGCTAGCACCGGGATGAGGCGCGGGCCCTCCGGGGCTCGGAACGAACAGGCGGTCGGACGACGAGTCCGGCCGCTTTTCGTTTCCGTGCGGGGCGCCGCGGCGGGCGAGGCGGTGCCGGATGCCGCGTTACTTTTCGAGGTTCTGCTTCAGCTCCGCCCCGGCGCCGACCCTGCTCACGCCGAGGGTGCGTGACGGTTCGTGGCGGTTGACCTCCACGGCGGCGGACGAACGGCCGGACGCTCCGCCACCCGCGGCGGGTACGAAACCCGTTGCCGCGCTCTTCGCCAACGACTTGTCGACGTCTGGCGCCTTGGCCCGGGGGGCGGGCTTCTTCCCGAGCAATTCCTTGTCCCGGAAGGCGGCGACGTCCGCGCGGAGGCTCTCCCCGAACGCTTTTGTCGCTTCGGAATCCGACACCGCGCGTGCTGGGGGTCCGGGCTTCTCGAGATCCTTTGGCTCGCGCTTCTTGGTGTCCTTTCCCACGCCCGGCCTCGCTACGGAATTCGGGGGAAACCGCTGCTGGTTGTCCCTGGCGGCGCGCCGCCTCTGCTCCTTGGGCATGTATCGCAGTGGGTCGGGTGCGGGGGTCGGAGCCTCGCCATCGGTCTCCTTCGCCGGTGACGCTCCGACCGGCCCTTGGGTGAGCTTGCTGCGGAACAGTTTCTTCAATTCATAGGCGATTGTTCCGATTTCATTCATCTTTGCCACTGTGCACCGCCTTTACGAAGTCGTCGCAAGAGTGCGGGACCCTTCCGGCCTACACCCTGCACCAACCGACGGAAGCTGCCCAGCCCTTCGGGCGCAGTCGGGTTCGCCTGCCTCGTCGGCGGCGCCGAGTGCACCTAGGCGGCGGCGCGGGTCGACGCGCGGTCGGGCCGGGCCGTCGGTGCGCGCCGTCGGGTAGTCGCATGGTCACACGAGGCAGCAATGGTGGTCCCGGCTCCTTGTCGGTGGCAGGGCCACTAATCTTCCCGGGTGAATGCAAACGGGGAGCAACCGGAACCGGCGCCGTGGACGCCGTCGACGAGCAATCACCGGCCGGGGCCGCCGAGCGGGCCCGAACCGACGTGGCAGCAGCGCGCCGAAGGCACGCGCACCGCCGGCGGCCCCGAACCGGGCGAGGGGTGCCTGTACGCGGTGGTCCGCTGGCCGGCCCGGATCATCGCGCTGATCATCGTGGTCCCGCTGCGGCTGCTGTGGGAGTTGTTGCGACTGATCGGCAGGGGGATCAAGTTCCTGTTCTGGACCTGGTTCCTGCGGCCGATCCTCAAGGGTCTGAAGATTCTGCTGTGGGACTGGTTCCTGTACCCGGTGCTCAGCTTCGTCGGCCGCTACATCCTGGTTCCGATCGGCAACGCGATCGCGTGGCTGGTGACCCACCTGCTGATCCGCCCACTCGTCTTCCTGTTCAGGTACGTGCTGCTCAAGCCCGCGACGTGGCTGTGGCGGTACGTGCTGCGTCCGGTCGGACGCGTGACGCTGCAGGCGCTGCGGTTCGCGTGGGAAGTGTCCACCGCCGTCCTGAACTTCCTGATCGTCCGGCCGCTGTCGTGGTTGTGGCGGGCCGTACTGGTCCCGATCGGTCGCGGCATCGCCGTGGTCTGGCACCACCTGGTGGTACTGCCGGTGTCCTGGGCGTGGCGCAACGTGCTCACGCCGATCGGCAGGGCCATCCGCGCCGTGTGGCGATTCGTCGTCGTGGCACCGCTGCGCTGGGTCGGCCGCACCATCCTGCGGCCGATCGGCCGGGCCACCGGGGAGGTGCTGCGGGCCATGGGAATCGGGGGCCGCTGACCCGACCCGTCCGATGGCCGTACGCTTGGATCGACTTCTGCCCACCCACTTGAGCCAAGGACTGAGCGAAACTGGCACGACGTACGCCCGAGGGACCGCCGCCCGCGCCGACGGTCCAGCGACTGCGCCTCCGGTACACCAAGCGCGGCCGCCTCCGGTTCACCAGCCACCGGGATTTCCAGCGCGCGTTCGAGCGGGCCCTGCGTCGGGCGGAAGTGCCGATGGCCTACTCCGCCGGTTTCACCCCCCACCCCAAGGTGTCCTACGCGGGAGCGGCGCCCACCGGCGTCGCCAGCGAGGCCGAGTACCTCGAGATCGGCGTGGCCACGCACTGTGACCCGGCGCGACTGCGAGACCTGCTCGACGCATCGCTGCCGAGCGGTCTCGACGTGCTCGAGATCGTCGAGGCACACGGCGGCAACCTGCCCGAACGCCTCGAGGCGTCGGTCTGGGAGCTGCTTCTCGCCGGGGTCACCCACGAGGAGGCCGAGCGGGCGGTCGGCGTGTTCCTGGCCGCGGAGACCGTCGAGGTCCAGCGGATGAGCAAGAACGGAATGCGCACATTCGACGCCCGAGAGGCGGTGATCGCGCTGACCGTCACCACCCCCGACGGGAACGACGCAGGTCACCCGGGTGTCGATGCGGGTAGTGCCGCACCTTGTGCGATACTGCGACTGGTTGTCCGGCACACCACACCCGCCGTTCGACCCGACGACGTTCTGTCCGGTCTTCGCATGGTCGCCGAACTTGTTACGCCCACCGCCGCCGCGGTCACCCGCCTGGCGCAGGGGCCGCTCGACGCCGCGACCGATTCGGTGACCGACCCGCTCGCGCCCGACCGCGCAGCAGCATCGGCGGTGGAGCACACCTCACAGGGGGACGAGGTACTCCGGACCGGCCCGCAGGGCGGTGCAGAACCCGTCGTCGAAGCCTCGAATCGGTGACGACCGGGTACACGAGGCCCAAGGCTTGAATTTCCGACAGACTTATCGCCCGGTCACGGCCGCAAGGCCGGGACCGGCGAGTGAGAGAGAAGCTTCCGCGCGGCGCCCTGCGTTGGAGCGCCCGGAAGCGTGACGGGAGACAGACCCGCATGCTCGACACCGAGCCCAACGACACGCCTGAGACATCAGGTACACCCGGGGTTGTGAACTCCGGTACTTCCGACAACGACAACAGCACGAAGGACGACACGGCCACGACGCCGGCACCCCGCCGCCGTCGCAGGGCCGCCAGTCGACCCGCAGGACCGCCGAGCGTGCCCTCTGCCGAGGCTGCGCCGGTTCCGGCTGCCGTGACACCCGAGGTTGCCGAGCCCTCCGACGAGGAGGAGCCGGAGGCCGAGGAGGCCGCGGTGGTCGAACCCGAACCCGAGCCCGAGCCGGAGGCCCCGCGACGTGCGCGGCGCACCCGCAAGCGGGTGACCGCGCCGGTGACCGACACGGCCGAGGCCGCGGCCGCACCGGCGGAGGCCGCCGAGGCCGCGCCGGCCGAGGTCGAGCCGGAGCCCGAGGAGGCACCCCGGCGAGTCCGGCGTACCCGCAAGCGGGCGGCGGTCGCTCCCGAGGCGACCCCGGACGAGGTCGTGCCCGAGCCCGCTCCCGAGCCGGCCCGGGCCGAGTCCGGGCAGCCGGAGACCGAGGCCGAGCCGGCCGAGGAGGCACCGCGGCGTACCCGGCGTACCCGCAAGCGGGCGGTGCCCGCCGCCGAGGCGATCGAGGAGACCCCCGTCGCCGAGGCCGAGCCGGTTGTCGAGGCCGCGCCCGAGCCGGAGCCCGAGGCCGCACCCGAGCCGCGGACCCGCAGTGGTCGCAAGGCGCCGCCGCCGGTGTTCCAGCCGCTGTTCCAGGCCCCGCAGGCGGCCGTCTTCGCCGAGCCCCAGCGCGCGGCCGAGCCGACCCCGGCCCCGGCGCCCGCCGCCGCCGAGCCCGAGACCGAGACCCGCACCGAGTCGGACGAGCCGCGTGGTCGGCGTCGCCGACGCCGTGCGCTGCCGGTGGACGAGGTGCACACGGCGGCCGAGGCCGAGCCGCAGGACTCGCGCTACCAGGACGAGCAGGAGCGGCACGTGGGCCGCGCGGTCACCGCGACCGAGCAGCCCGAGGCCGCGCAGGAGCCGGAGGGCTCCGAAGCGCACGAGGACGACACCGAGGGCGATCGCCCGACCCGTCGCCGTCGGCGCGGTGGTCGTCGTCGCCGCGGTCGCGGTGACGACGGTGCCGAGGACGGCGGCTCCGACGAGGACGGCGAGCAGCAGGCCGAGGGCGTCGGCGACGGTCCCGACGACGACGAGGACACCGACGAGCCGGGCGACCCCGGGGCGACCACGAGCAGCCGGCGTCGGCGTCGGCGCCGCCGTCGTGACGGTGCGGCCGACGACGTCGCGGCCGAGCCGCAGGACGACCCCGAGCGCACCGTGGTCAAGGTGCGCGAGCCGCGCAAGCGTGAGGCGCTCAGCGAGAGCCCGACCGACGAGGTGCAGGGCGTCAAGGGCTCGACCCGCCTGGAGGCCAAGAAGCAGCGCCGCCGCGAGGGGCGCGAGCAGGGCCGTCGGCGGGTGCCGATCATCACCGAGTCGGAGTTCCTGGCCCGCCGCGAGGCGGTCGAGCGGGTGATGGTCGTCCGGCAGAACGGCGAGCGCACCCAGATCGGCGTGCTCGAGGACGACGTGCTCGTCGAGCACTACGTCAACAAGGAGCAGGCCACCTCGTACGTCGGCAACGTCTACCTGGGCAAGGTCCAGAACGTGCTGCCGTCGATGGAGGCCGCCTTCGTCGACATCGGCAAGGGCCGCAACGCGGTGCTGTACGCCGGCGAGGTCAACTTCGAGGCGGCGGGCTTCAGCGGCCCGCGCCGGATCGAGGCCGTGCTCAAGCCCGGCCAGTCGGTCCTGGTACAGGTCACCAAGGACCCGATCGGCCACAAGGGCGCCCGGCTGACCAGCCAGGTCTCGCTGCCCGGTCGGTACCTGGTCTACGTGCCCGAGGGCACCATGACCGGGATCAGCCGCAAGCTCCCGGACACCGAGCGGGCGCGGCTGAAGACCATCCTCAAGAAGATCGTGCCGGAGAACGCGGGCGTCATCGTGCGCACCGCCGCCGAGGGCGCGACCGAGGAGGACCTGACCCGCGACGTGACGCGGCTGCAGGCGCAGTGGGAAGAGATCAAGAAGAAGTCCAAGATGATCACGACCAGTTCGCCCTCGCTGCTGTACGGCGAGCCGGACATGACGGTTCGGGTCATCCGCGACATCTTCAACGAGGACTTCTCCAAGCTGATCGTCTCGGGCGACGAGGCGTGGGACGTCGTCCACGACTACGTCGGCCACGTGGCCCCCGACCTGGCCCCGCGGTTGTCGCGGTGGACCAGCGAGGTGGACGTCTTCGCGACGTACCGCATCGACGAGCAGCTGATGAAGGCGCTGGACCGCAAGGTCTGGCTGCCCAGCGGCGGCTCGCTGGTGATCGACCGCACCGAGGCGATGGTCGTGGTCGACGTCAACACCGGGAAGTTCACCGGTCAGGGCGGCAACCTCGAGGAGACCGTCACCCGCAACAACCTGGAGGCGGCCGAGGAGATCGTCCGCCAGCTCCGGTTGCGCGACCTCGGCGGGATCATCGTCGTCGACTTCATCGACATGGTCCTGGAGGGCAACCGCGACCTCGTGCTGCGGCGCCTGATGGAGTGCCTGGGCCGGGACCGGACCAAGCACCAGGTCGCCGAGGTGACCTCGCTCGGCCTGGTCCAGATGACCCGCAAGCGGGTCGGCCAGGGTCTGCTCGAGGCCTTCTCGGAGAACTGCGAGCGGTGCAACGGGCGCGGCGTGATCGTGCACATGGACGCGCCGGAGACCAAGGGGCACGGCAACAGCGGCCACAGCCACGGCGGCAACGGCAACGGTGCCTCCGCCGGTTCCGGGCGGCGCAAGCGCAACAAGGGCGGCAACGCCGACAAGAACGGCAGCGGTCCGATCACCGAGATCGTCGACACCGACGAGTCGATCGACCTGGACGGCCCGGAACTCGACGACGTCGCGGTGGACACCGAACTGCCCGAGGTCGCGGAACTCGGTTCGATCGAGCCGGTCGAGGTCGCCGAGGCGATCGAGGCCGTGGAGACCGCCGAAGCCGCCGAGGTTGTCGTCGAGCCGGAGCCGGCCCCGCCGGTCGAGGCCGAGCCGACCACCGAGGTCGAGGCCGAGGCGCCGGTGATCGAGGCCGAGCCGGTCGAGGTCGACGTGGTGGAGGCGGCCGAGGCCGTCGAGGAGGCCGAGGAGGCCCCCGCGCCGGCCAAGCGGGTGCGCAAGACCGCCGCCAAGAAGACGGTCGCCAAGAAGGCCGCGGCCAAGACCGCGCCGGCGAAGAAGACCGCCGCCGCGAAGACGCCTCGGAAGTCGGCCAAGAAGGTCGCCGCCGAGGCCGCGGCGAGCGAGGCGCCGGCCGAACAGCCGGTCGCCGAGCCGACGCCGGAGCCGGCCGCGAAGGCGACCAGGGCCACGAAGGCCGCGGCCAAGGCCAAGGCGCAGGCCGCCGAGGCCCCCGCCGAGGTCGAGCCGGCCAAGCCCGCCAAGGCCGCCGCCAAGCCGCGCAAGACGTCGCGGCGGGCGACCCGGCCCGCCGGTCCGCCGGAGGGTGCCGTGGACGGCGCCGAACCGGTTTCGGCGGCGAGCGGAAGCTGAGTCACGACGGGTCCGCCCCGGGGTCCAACCCCGGGACGGACCCGTTTGGCCTTCGCCCCCGGGCATCCTGTAACCTTTGCCCTTGGTGTGCTTAGGCACAGGCTCCTGAGCAACCACCCTCCGGATCGCAAGCTTCGGAGGAGGCCCCCGATTTCTGTTCGGTGTGGCTGGCTTCAGGGGCTCGGACCCTGCAGAGAGAGAGATCCACGGTGTACGCGATCGTTCGCGCCGGTGGCAGGCAGCACAAGGTTGCCGTCGGTGACGTCGTCCAGGTCGACCGCATTCGCGGTGCGGCGGGCACGGCAGTTGAGCTTCAGGCCATCCTCGTCGTAGACGGTGAAGCCGTGACGAGTGACCCGTGGGTCCTCGCGGGTGTGAAGGTGACGGCCGAGGTCGTCGATCACACCAAGGGCAAGAAGATCGACATTCTGAAGTACAAGAACAAGACCGGTTACCGCAAGCGCATGGGTCACCGCCAGCAGCACACCCAGCTTAAGATCACCGGCATCAACTCCGGGAAGTAGGGAGAAGCGACATGGCACACAAGAAGGGTGCATCTTCCACCCGGAACGGCCGTGACTCGAACGCTCAGCGCCTCGGCGTCAAGCGCTTCGGCGGCCAGGTCGTCAACGCCGGCGAGATCATCGTCCGCCAGCGTGGTACGCACTTCCACCCCGGCACCAACGTCGGTCGCGGTGGCGACGACACGCTGTTCGCGCTGTCGGCCGGCGCCGTGCAGTTCGGTACCGCGCGCGGTCGTCGCGTCGTGAACATCGTCCCGGCGGAATAATCACGCCGCGGCATTCGCTTTGACACCCGAGGGCGGACCCCATGCGGTCCGCCCTCGGTTGTTTGTCCACAGTGTTTCGCTCCCCGCTCGGGGAGCCGAGGAGGAATCCACGTGACGACCTTCGTCGACCGCGTCGTGCTGCATGTCGCGGCGGGTAACGGGGGCCACGGCGTGGCCTCCGTCCACCGGGAGAAGTTCAAGCCGCTCGGCGGCCCCGACGGTGGGAACGGCGGGCGGGGCGGCGATGTCACGCTGGTCGTGGACGCCAACACCACCACACTGCTCGAGTACCACCACCACCCGCACCGCAAGGCCACCAACGGCAAGCCCGGCGCCGGCGCCAACCGCACCGGTCCCAACGGCGCCGACGTGATCCTGCCCGTGCCGGACGGCACCGTGGTCAAGCGACTGCTCCCCAACGGCGACGAGGAATTCGTCGAGGACCTGGTCGGCAACGGCGCCAGCTACGTGATCGCCCAGGGCGGTCGCGGCGGCCTGGGCAACGCGGCGCTGGCCTCTCCGCGCCGCAAGGCCCCCGGCTTCGCGCTGCTCGGCGAGCCCGGCGAGGCCGGCGACTTCGTCCTGGAACTCAAGACCGTCGCGGACGTCGCGCTCGTGGGTTACCCGAGCGCCGGCAAGTCCTCGCTGATCGCCACGCTCAGCGCCGCACGCCCCAAGATCGCCGACTACCCGTTCACCACCCTGGTGCCGAACCTGGGCGTGGTCACCGCCGGCGACGTGGTCTACACCGTCGCCGACGTGCCCGGGCTGATCCCCGGCGCGAGCGAGGGCAAGGGACTGGGCCTGGAGTTCCTGCGGCACGTCGAGCGCTGCAAGGCGCTCGTCCACGTGCTGGACTGCGCGACGCTGGAGCCCGGCCGCGACCCGATCAGCGACCTCGACACCATCGAGGCCGAGCTGAAGGCGTACGGCGGCTTGGAGGACCGGCCGCGGATGGTCGCGCTGAACAAGATCGACGTGCCCGACGGCAACGACCTCGCAGACATGGTCAAAGCCGAGCTGGAGGGGCGCGGGCTCCAGGTGTTCGCGGTCTCCGCGGTCAGCCGGGCGGGCCTGCGCGAGTTGTCCTTCGCGATGGCCGCGCAGGTGCAGGGCGCGCGCGACGCCGCGCCGGCGCCGGAGGCCACCCGGATCGTGCTGCGGCCGACCGCGGTCGACGACAGCGGCTTCACCGTCACGCGGCGCGACGAGGCCTTCATCGTGCGCGGGGCCAAGCCCGAACGCTGGGTGCGCCAGACCGACTTCAGCAACGACGAGGCGGTGGGCTACCTCGCCGACCGGCTCGCCCGACTCGGCGTCGAGGAGGCGCTGTGGTCGGCCGGGGCCGTCCCCGGTGCCGAGGTCGTCATCGGCGACGACGTCACCGGCGTGGTCTTCGACTGGGAGCCCACCGTGGCGGCCGGCGCGGAGATGCTGGGCCGACGCGGCGAGGACCACCGCCTGCAGACCCACCGCCCGGCGGTGGACCGGCGCCGCGAGCGCGAGGCGATCGAGACGCAGTACGAGGAGTTCGACCCGTTCTCGGACTCGTGACCGGCGGGCGCTCCTCGGATGATGGTGATTCCTGAAGATTCCGGGTGATTCCGGATGCTTTCGAACGGGGAAGGCAGGGCCTGAAGTGCTCACTGGGGCCGGCGCGGCGCGCGAGGACGTGACCTCCGCGCGCCGCATCGTGGTCAAGGTCGGTTCGTCTTCGTTGACGACCGCCCAGGGGGGCCTGGACGCGGATCGCGTCGACGCCCTCGTGGACGTGATAGCGGCCAAGCGGGCCGAGGGGGTCCAGGTCGTCCTGGTCTCCTCCGGCGCGATCGCCGCCGGGTTGGCCCCGCTCGGACTGGCCCGCCGACCACGCGACCTGGCCACCCAGCAGGCCGCCGCGAGCGTGGGACAGGGACTGCTGGTGGCCCGCTACACCGCGTCGTTCGCGCGCTACGGCCTGCGGGTGGGCCAGGTGTTGCTGACCGTCGACGACGTCACCCGGCGCGCGCACTACCGCAACGCCTACAACACGCTGGACAAGCTGCTGGCGATGGGCGCGGTGCCGGTGGTCAACGAGAACGACACGGTGGCCACCGAGGAGATCCGGTTCGGCGACAACGACCGACTCGCCGCGCTGGTCGCCCACGTCGTGCACGCCGATCTGCTCGTGCTGCTCTCCGACGTGGACGGGCTCTACGACGGCGACCCGGCCAAGTCGACCTCCTCGCGGGTTCCGTTCGTGCACGGCCCCGAGGATCTCGAGGGCATCGAGATCGGCAAGGCCGGCAAGGCCGGCGTGGGCACCGGCGGCATGGTGACCAAGGTCGAGGCGGCGGGTATCGCGACCTCGGCGGGCATCCCCGTGGTGCTCACCGCGGCCCGTTTCGCATCCGACGCGCTGGCCGGCAAGGACACCGGAACGCTCTTCCACCGCACCGGAGTTCGCACCGCCGACCGACTGCTGTGGCTGGCCCACGCGAGCACCGCGCGCGGTCGCCTCACCCTCGACCCCGGTGCGGTGCGGGCCGTCGTCGAGCGGCGCAGCTCGCTGCTGCCCGCCGGGATCACCGGTGTCCAGGGCGGTTTCGTCGCCGGCGATCCGGTGGACCTGGTTGACGAAAACGGTCACATCGTGGCCCGCGGACTGGTCAACTTTGATGCGAAGGAACTGCCGGGCCTGTTCGGGCGATCGACCCGAGAGTTGGCCCGGGAGTTGGGTCCGGCCTACGAGCGCGAGGTCGTCCACCGCGACGATCTGGTGCTGCTGCGCCGCTGAGCGACGACCACGGAAGATCAGCAGCTCGCCGACGGGAGGCCGGCCGTGCCGGAGCGTGGGGACCGCCCCTGGGGACAGCCCAACACGAGGGCGGAGGCCGACGACGGCGCGGGCCGCATGTGGCACATCACGCTCACCCTCGCCGGCAAGCCGGGTGATCCCGAGGACGTGCGGCGGGCGCTGGAACGGCTCGCCCACGAGCACCCGTTCCTGCTCGCCGGACGCTACGCGGCCGACCACGCGGAGGTGCGGTACTGGGAGGAGGCGCCCAACCTGCACGACGCGGCGGCGATCGCGATGCGGCTGTGGGGCGAGCATCGACAGAGCGCGGGGCTGCCGCCCTGGGAGCTGATCGGCCTGGAGGTGGTGGACCGCCCGACGTACCAGACGCGGGCCGGCGCGCCGGCTCCGCTGCCGGTGCAACCGGGCCGGGTGCAGCCCTTCTAGCGCCGACACCGGCCGCGTTCGGCCTGCGCCCGGCGGTGCGACCGGGTCTTGTCGCGGGCCGATTGCGGGCCGTTGCGGGCCGCGTGTCGGCGTGGGTGTCGGCGAATAATGCGTGGCCCGAAAAACTCTCGCGCGTTAGCGTCGCGGGACAATGCGTACGTTTCCCGTCGCCGACCCCGGCGATCCCGATATCCGGTCGGCGGGCCGATTCCTGATCTGGCTCGCCGCTCGTTGTCGCCGGACGATCGCCATGGGCATCCTGTGGGCGTCGGTGTGGATGGTCGCGCAGGCGCTGATGCCCGCCGCGGTCGGCCGTGCGATCGACGCGATCGAGGAGCGCGACGAGCGGGGACTGCTCGGGTGGTCCGGCGCGCTGTTGGGCATCGCGGTCCTGATCGGCTTCACCGGGATCATGCGCCACCGCAACGCGGTCGCCAACTTCCTGGACGGCGCGTTTCGCACGATCCAACTGGTGACCCGGCACGCGTCCCGGCTCGGTGCCGCGCTCCAACGCCGGATCGCCTCCGGCGAGGTGGTCGGCGTGGGCACCTCGGACGTGGACGCGATCGGATCGATGCTGGACATCACCGCCCGCGGCTGCGCGTCGGTCGTCACGCTCGGCGTGGTCGCGGTGGTGCTGCTGAACATGTCGGTGCCGCTGGGCCTGCTCGTGCTGATCGGCGTGCCGCTGCTGATGGGCCTGGTCTCGCTGCTGCTGCGTCCGCTGCACCGACGCCAGAACGACTACCGCGAGTTGCAGACCGGCCTGGCCGATCGGGCCGTGGACATCGCCTCCGGCCTGCGGGTGCTGCGCGGGATCGGCGGCGAGCGCACCTTCGGCGCCCGCTACCGGCGCGAGTCGCAACAGTTGCGGGTGGCCGGCGTGCGTACCGCCCGGGTCGAATCCCTGCTGGAGGCGGCGCAGTTCCTGGTACCCGGCTTCTTCGTCGCGTTCGGCACCTGGCTGGCCGCCCGGTTCGCGCTGGACGGGCGACTGACGGTCGGTCAGATGGTGTCCTTCTACGGCTACGCGGCGTTCCTGACCGTGCCGCTCTCCACCCTCACCGAGGCCGCCGACCGGATCGTGCGCGGCCACGTCGCGGCCCGGCGGGTCACTCGCGTGCTGGCCCTGGAACCGGGCGTGAACGACGCCGCCGAACCCGCCGCGTGGCCGCCGCCCGGCGACCTGGTGGACCGGCGCTCGGGCCTGGTGGTCCGGCCCGGCACGCTGCTGGGCATCGCCTGCGAGGACCCGCAGGACGCGCCCGCGCTCGCCGATCGGCTCGGCCGCTACGAGGACGCCGACGTGCTCTACGGCAACGTGCCGCTGGCCGACCTCGCGCTCGCCGACGTGCGTGCGCGGATCCTGGTCGCGCACCACGACGCGGGCCTGTTCTCCGGGCCGCTGCGCCGCGAACTGACGCCGGGTGACGGCGAAACGGGTGATCTGGCGGCGGCGGTGCGGGTGGCCTGCGCCGAGGATGTGATCGACGCGCTGGATGAGGGGTTGGACACCGAGATCGCGGCGCGCGGCCGGGAGTTCTCCGGCGGCCAGGTGCAACGCCTGCGGCTGGTGCGGGCGTTGGTCGCGGATCCGCAGACGCTGGTGTTGATCGAGCCGACCAGCGCGGTGGACGCGCACACCGAGGCGCGGATCGCGGACCGGCTCGCCGCCCATCGCCGCGGTCGCACCACGGTGGTCGCGACCACCAGCCCGCTCGTCCTGGACACGCTGGACGAGGTCGCCTACATCGAGGACGGGAAGGTCATGGCGGTCGGTCCGCATCGTGAACTGCTGGCCGGCGAACCGAGGTACGCCGCACTGGTCACCCGGGTCGACGACGAAGAGTTGGAGGACGCGTGAGCGCGCGGGAACTGCTGCCGATCGCGCCGGCCGCCGAGGTGGGCCGGCACGCGGTGCGGCTGCTGCGCGAGCGGCGTCGGGATCTGATCCTGACCGTGCTGTTCTACGCGCTCGCCGCGGTGGCCGGTCTGGTCGCGCCCCGGCTGCTCGGGGTGTTGATCGAGAAGGTCCGCGCGGACAGCCCGACCCGCACGATCGACCTGCTGGGCCTGGGCATAGCGGGCGCGCTGTTGCTCCAGGCCCTGATCGTGCGGCAGGCCGCGGTGGCCGCGGCGCGGCTCGGCGAGGGGCTGCTCGCGCAGGTCCGCGAGGAGTTCGTGGACCGGATCCTGGACCTGCCGCTGTCCACCGTCGAGCGGGCCGGCTCCGGTGACCTGCTCGGGCGGGCCAACCGGGACGTGGCCGCGATGTCGCGGTCCGCGCGGCGGGCGGTGCCGTCGGTGCTGGTCGCGGTGGTGACGATCGTGCTGACCCTGGTGGGGTTGTTGCTGCTCAACCCGCTGCTGGTGCTGCCGCTGCTGATCACGGTGCCGCTGCTGATCCCGGTCACGTACTGGTACCTGCGCCGCGCGCCGGCCGGCTACCTGCGCGAGAACGCGGCGTGGGCGCAGGTGACCGACTCGCTCGCGGAGACGGTCGAGGGCGCGCGCACGGTCGAGGCGCTGCGGCTGGCCGACCGGCGCCGGCGGCGTGGTGACGAGGACGTCGCGCAGGCGTACGCGGCCGAGCGGTACACGCTGTGGTTGCGCACGATCTGGTTCCCGGCGGTCGACTTCGGCTACGTGTTGCCGGTGGTGGCCACCACGGCCTTCGGCGGCTGGGCGTACCTGCACGGGTGGGCCTCGCTCGGCGAGGTGGCGACCGCGGTGTTGTACGTGCAACTGATCATCGGCCCGATGGACGAGTTGCTGAACTGGCTGGACGAGGTGCAGATCTCGGCGGCCTCGCTGGCCCGGCTGCTGGGCGTGGCGGACGTGCCCTCGGATCGCGAACCCACCGAAACGAAGCCGGTGGACGAGACGCTGACCGCGCGCGACGTGCGGTTCGCGTACTCGGCGGGCCGTGAGGTGCTGCACGGGATCGACCTGACCATCGAGCCGGGCGAGCGGATCGCGGTGGTGGGGCCCAGCGGGGCCGGGAAATCCACGCTGGGGCGGTTGTTGGCCGGGGTCAACGCGCCGACCTCCGGCGACGTGCGGGTGGGCGGGGTGCCGCTGGTGGGCCTGCCGCTGGACGAACTGCGCGGCCGGGTCGCGTTGGTGACGCAGGAGCACCACGTCTTCCGGGGCACGTTGCGGGACAACCTGCTGTTGGCCCGGGAGACCGCCTCCGACGACGAGGTGGTGGCCGCGTTGCGTGCGGTCGACGCGGACTGGGTGGCGGGGTTGCCGGCCGGTGTGGACACCGAAGTCGGGCCGAAGGGGCACGAGTTGACCGCGCCGCAGGCGCAACAGTTGGCGCTGGCCCGGTTGGTGTTGGCCGATCCGCACACGTTGGTGCTGGATGAGGCGACCTCGCTGATCGATCCTCGGGCGGCGCGGCACCTGGAGCGGTCGTTGGGCGCGGTGATCTCGGGGCGGACGGTGATTGCCATCGCGCACCGGTTGTATACGGCGCATGACGCGGACCGGGTTGCGGTGGTGGAGGGCGGGCGGATCACGGAGCTGGGGAGTCACCGGGAGTTGATCGCGGCGGACGGTGCGTATGCTGCGCTTTGGCGGTCTTGGCATGGGTGAGCCGGTTTGGGTTGGCCTCAAGCGCCGGCCGGGCTGGTGTGCTCAAGCGCCGCACGGGCTGAGGTTGGCCTCAAGCGCCGGCCGGGCTATTTGGCCTCAAACGCCGGCCGGGCTGAGTGGTCTCAAACGCCGGCCGGGCTGGTGTGCTCAAGCGCCGCACGGGCTGAGTGGCCTCGAGCGCCGGCCGGGCTGAGTGGCCTCAAGCGCCGGCCGGGCTATTTGGCCTCAAGCGCCGGCCGGGCTATTTGGCCTCAAACGCCGGCCGGGCTGAGTGGCCTCAAACGCCGGCCGGGCTGGTGTGCTCATGCGCCGCACGGGCTGAGTGGCCTCAAGCGCCGGCCGGGCTGGAGGGCTGGGAGGGTCAGGGGGTGGTGGTGGACAGGGTCGCGTGTTGTTCGCGGAGTTGGCGTTTGAGGATTTTGCCGCTTGGGTTTTTGGGGAGGGAATCGGCGATTACTACGTATTTGGGGACCTTGAAGCCTGCGAGGTGGGCTTTGCAGTGGTTGATTACCTGGTCTTGGGTGATTGCTTCGCCGGGGCGGGGGACTACTACGGCGGTTACGGCTTCGATCCAGTAGGGGTGCGGGACGCCGAAGACCGCGGCTTCGGCTACGGCGGGGTGGGTGTGGATGGTTTCTTCCACTTCGCGGCCCGCCACGTTTTCGCCGCCGGTCTTGACCATGTCCTTTTTGCGGTCGACGACCGTGAGGTAGCCCTCGTCGTCGAGTACACCGAGGTCGCCGCTGTGGAACCAGCCGCCGCGGAATGCCTCGGCGGTGCGCTCGGGGTCGTTCCAGTAGCCCAGCATGGTGTGCGGGCCCCGGTGCACGATCTCGCCGACCTCGCCGGGCGGCACCGGCCGGTCCTGCTCGTCGACCACGATGGTCTGCACGTTCAGCCCCGCGCGCCCGGCCGATCCGGCCTTCCGCTCCTGCTCGTCCGGGCCCAGGATGGTGGCGACCGGCGACATCTCGGTCTGGCCGTAGAAGTTGTACAGCCGCAACTCCGGTAGCCGACGCCGCAGTTCCGCCAGCACCTCGACCGGCATCGCGGCCGCGCCGTAGTAGCCCTTGCGCAGACTGGACAGGTCGCGCGTGTCGAAGTCGGGGTGTCGCAGCAGCGCGATCCACACGGTCGGCGGGCAGAACAGCTTGGTCACCCGCTCGCCTTCGACGGTGGCGAGCAGCGTGGCCGGATCCGGCGCGGGCAGGATGATCGAGGTCGCGCCGAGGTAGACGTCCGGGGTCAGGAAGCAGTGCAGTTGCGCGCAGTGGTAGAGCGGCAGCGCGTGGATCTCCACGTCGTCGGCGGCCATCCCGCCGTCGATGATCGCGGTCGCGTACTGCGCGATCAGATTGCGGCTGGTCATCACCGCGCCCTTGGGGCGGGACTCGGTGCCGGAGGTGTACATGATCTGCACCGGATCGTCGTCGTCCAGTTCGAGCTCCGGCACCGGGCCGCCCTCGGCGAGCAGTGCCGCGAACGGTTCCCAGCCCGGGGCCGCCGGGCCGAACACCACGCGTAGCGCGTCGCGGCCGGCCAACGCCGCGTCGGCGGTGTCGGTCAGCTCGGGGCCGGCCAGGACGGCGGTCGCGCCCGCGTGCTCCAGGACGTAGCCGACCTCGGGCGCGGTGAGCATGAAGTTGACCGGGACCGAGATCGCGCCGAGCCGGGCCAGCGCGAAGTAGGCGACCGCGAAGCCGTGCGAGTTGCGGGCGAGCAGGACCACCCGGTCGCCCTTGCCGATGCCGCGCGCGGCGAGCGCGCCGGCGGCCTTCGAGACGGTGTCGTCGAGTTCGGCGTAGGTTTGGCGCAGCTCGCCCGCCACGATCGCGAGCCGATGCGGGAGGCGGGCGGCGGTGCGCGCGAGCAGGTCGGCGACGCCGTGCCGGCGGGCCTGTACAGCGGTCACGGATGGCTCCTTGCCTCTGTGCAGCACGTGAAGGCGTCATTGTGTCCGGCACGGCCGCCGGGCGGAAGCGTCTCGACCGCTGAAATCCTCGTGTTGATCATCGATGCGCCTAGGTAGGCTTGCCGGTATGACCAGCAGCGAAGCCTCCGCAGTCCTCGACACCGCCCGTCGCGCCCGGGAGGCCGCCGCCGTCCTCGCGCCACTGACCCGCCGGGCCAAGGACGACGCGCTGCTCGCGCTCGCCGACGCGCTCGTGGCCCGCTCGGCCGAGATCGTGGTCGCCAACACCGAGGACGTCGAGCGGGCACGAGCCAACGGCACCGGTGAGGCGATGATCGACCGGTTGACCCTGACCGACGAGCGGATCGCCGCGATCGCCTCCGACGTACGCGACGTGGTTGGCCTGCCGGATCCGGTCGGCGAGGTGCTGCGCGGCTCGACCCTGCCCAACGGTCTCGAACTGCGCCAGGTGCGGGTGCCGCTCGGCGTGGTCGGGATCATCTACGAGGCCCGCCCCAACGTCACCGTGGACGGCGCCGCGCTGTGCCTGAAGTCGGGCAACGCGGTGCTCCTGCGCGGCTCCTCGTCCGCCTACCGGTCGAACACCGCGATCGTCGCGGTGATGCGGGACGCGATCGTCGCGGCCGGGCTGCCCGCCGACGCGATCCAGTTGGTGCCGGGCGAGACGCACGACTCGGTGAAGGAGCTGATGACCGCGCGCGGTCTGGTGGACGTGCTGATCCCGCGCGGCGGCGCCGGCCTGATCCGGACCGTGGTCGAGGGCTCCACCGTGCCGGTGATCGAGACCGGCGTGGGCAACTGCCACGTCTACGTCGACGCGCAGACGGACCTGGAGATGGCGGTGAACATCCTGGTCAACTCCAAGGCGCACCGGGTCAGCGTGTGCAACTCGGCCGAGACGCTGCTGGTGCACCGGGACGTGGCGGACGCGTTCGTGCCGCTCGCGCTGGCCGCCCTCAAGGACGCCGGCGTCACCGTGCACGGCGACGCCGCGGTGCAGGGGTACTCGGCCGACGTGGTGCCCGCCGTCGACGCCGACTGGGACACCGAATACCTGTCGTACGACATCGCCGCCGCCGTGGTGCCCTCGCTGCACGACGCGGTCGCGCACATCCGCCGGCACAGCTCCGGGCACACCGAGGCGATCGTCACCACGTCGCAGGCCGCGGCCCGCGAGTTCGTCAGCCTGGTCGACTCGACCGCGGTCATGGTCAACGCGTCGACCCGGTTCACCGACGGCGGCCAGTTCGGCTTCGGCGCGGAGATCGGCATCTCCACGCAGAAGCTGCACGCGCGCGGCCCGATGGGCCTGCCCGAGCTGACCAGCACGAAGTACGTGGTCACCGGCGACGGCCACGTGCGCTCCTGAGTGCTCGCCGGCGACGGCCACAGGCACTCCGAATGCTCGGCGGCGACGGTCGTGTGCGCTTCCGAGTGCTCGCCGCGGCGACGGTCTGACGCGCTTCCGATCCGGGATCGGCAGCCCGGGGCGACTTCGATCGTCCTCGGGCCGCCGACCGGTCCGATGATTCGGTATCCATCGGGGTGCCTGCGGTAATACTGTCTAGGAGTGCCCGAATCACCAGGGCCAGAGTTCCCGGACGGCCCAGATTTTCCCGAGTTCTCGGAGGACGAGCTCTCCTCCGTCGTCTTCGACGAGTCGTTCGTGCGCGCCGCCCGCGTACACGAGCCCTCGGCGAACGAGCGTGGTGCGGCGGTCGATCCTGCGCCGACACCCACACCGGCCGCGCCCGAGCGGACCGACAAGAAGGCCGAACAGGCCGAGCGTTCCGACTGGTTCGACGACGGGACGTATCCACCCGACGGCGAGGACCCGTGGCGGGCCCGCACCGTTTCCTCCTCCGACCCCGGCCCGATGTTGCCGCACGTGCCGACCTGGTTCGCGGGCGAGCCGTGGGCCCGGGCGCGGGGCGCACGCTGGCGGCGCGGCGTGGCCTGGGTGCTGGCCCTGCTGATGGGCGTCGGCGTGGTGGCGATGGCGGTGACCGCCGTCTACCGCAGCGGATCCTCACAGGGCCCCACCGCTCCCCGGCAGCCGTCGGTGGACTCGGGCCGGAGCGCGACGACGGACAACAACCCGGTGTTCGCGCCGCTGCCCGGACAGGACACGTCGCAGGTGCGGATCACCGTTCCGCCCGGTGACTCCGGCGCCGCGGACGGGTCCGCACCGGTTCCCTCGGTGCCCGCCGCGGCCCGTTCGGGACCCGGCTGAGCCCCGGTCGCAACCCCTTGTCCGGGTACGTATGCACCCGCTCGCGGGCGACCTAAGCTGGGAGTATGTCCGGACGGGGAGTGCCCCCCGAAGGCCCGAACCGGGGTGGGCCCGACGGCGAGGACGAGTTCAGCGCCGTCGTCTTCGACGCGACCTTCGTGCGCGCGGCGGGACTGCACGAGCCGTCGGCACGCGAGCGGATCCACGGGGGCAAGCGACCGCACCGGCAGCGCCGGGTGTTCGGCGTGCGGGTGCGCACGCTGCGCGGCGCTCTGGGTGCGTTACTCGTGTTGTCGGTGATCGGCGGCGCGAGCTTTCTGGGCGCCCGGCGGGCCGCCGTGCCCGGGCCGCGGTTGGAGATCGGTCCGGCGGTGCTGCATCGGGTCGCGCTGCTGCCGCCGGTGGGTTACGCGCCGGGTCCGCTGCCCGCCGACCCGATGTCGGCCGGCCCGGCAGCGAGTTGGGCACAGGGCGCGGCCGGGATCGTGGTCGGTGAGCCCCGCGCGACGGCGCACTTCTCGGCCGCGCGGGTGGGCCAGGCCCTGAACCTGGTCCGCGAGTTCGTGGTGGGCACCCAGCTCGACCCGACCGTGCTCGCGGGCGGTCGGCCGTGGGCCGCGCTGCCGCTGCTGCGCGCCGAGCAGCGCGATCAGCTCGGCGCGGCGCTGATCGCCCCGCGCGACGACGACACGTTCGCGCCCACCGGGTGGATCACCCGATTCGATCCGACCGCGGTCAAGGTTCTGGACGCGCCGATACGGGTCAAGGGCACGCTCGCCGCCGCCGAACACGCGCGCGCGGATCTGGTGGTCACCGCCGACGTGGTGTTCGTCTACGCGGTGGCGCAGGTCGGCGGCCCGGGGTGGACCCGCTTCGTGCTGCACCGGGTGTGGGACTTCCATCTGAACGCGTCGATGTTGCGCGACGGCCTGCTCCAGGTGCGGCGGATCCTGACCGTGGCCGGCCCGCAGGGTTGCGACGTGGACGGTTCGCTGTGGTTCCGGCCCTCGTTCACCGGTCCGGCGCCGACCGACGCGCCGCCGGCGGCCGAGCAGGTGGATCCGTTCCGCTCGGCCTCCGCCGGCACATGTGCCCGGCTGCTCGGGCTGCCCTGACGGGTGGTCAGGCGCCGCCGCCACCACTGTTGTTCGTCGAGGCCGCGCCCGGTTCTTCGCGGCGGCCGGTGAACTTGTCGCGCAGCTTGCCGCCCGCGTCCGCCGCGCCGTCGGCGAGGTCGCGGAGCAGGCCGAACAACGGGTCGGTGGTGGTGCGTACCGACTCGCGGTAGGCGTTCGCCGAGGCCTTGGCCTCCTCGCGCACCGACGCGTTCGGGTCGTCCGCACGACGCGGGTACTCGCCCGCGAGGATTCGCGCGTACTCCTCGCCGTCCGCCCACTTGCGCAGCGCGGCCACCCGGACCACCGGGAACGGGTGCGAACGGCCCAGCAGGTTCATCAACTTGAGCACGCTGTCGCGCAGGTCGCCGGCGCCCTCGTACTCGGCGGCCTGCTCCAGGAACGCGTCCGTGCTCATCTCGTGCAACTGCGAGCCGCCGGCCACCTTCATCAGCGCGCGCATCGACACCTCGGGGTCCTGCCCGACCAGCAGACCCGCACGGTCGCAGGACAGTTCGGACTTTCGGAACCACTCCTGCAACGCGGTGATGATCGCGTGCACGCCCAGCGAGCCGAGCGGGATCCCGGACAGCGCGGAGGCGAACCGGGTCAGGATCAGCAACATCGTGCGGTACACCGCGTGCCCGGACAGGATGTGCCCGGTCTCGTGCCCGATCACGGTGCGCATCTCGTCGTCGTCGAGCAACTCGACCAGGCCCGAGGTGACCACGATGAACGGCTTGTCCATGCCGATCGCCATCGCGTTCGGCTGCGGGTCCTGGGTGATGTACAACTCGGGCACGGCGGGCAGGTCCAGGATGTACGCGGACTCGCGGACCATCTCGTGCAACCGGCGGAACTGCTGCTCGCCCGCGCGCACCGAGCCCGCGAGGAAGGCGAGCCGGATGGCCCGTTCGGACACCATGCCCGACATCTGCTTGAGGACCGTGTCGAACCCGCTCAGCCGGCGCATCGCCACCAGGGCGGTGCGGTCGGCGGGATGTTCGTACGCCCGGGAGGAGATTCCGGGGAATCGCCTGCGCCCCTCGAAGGTCTCGATCGTCTTGTCGTCCGGCATACCCAGCCCCCTAGCCTCGACCAATCTGCCCCCAGACTAGGCGCGTCCGCAGCCCCGGGCTGAGGGTCGTCCCCGGAACCTGGCCGCGCGACCCGCTCTCGGCGCCCGTACGATGTCGTGCGCACACGTCGGCAAAAACTACGCAAGGGCTGACCACGGATGACCTCGCACGCGACGACCGTCCTCACCACGCTGGCCAACGAAGGCGGCAAGCACGAAAACCTGAACCCGGTGGGTGCCGGCATCGGTGCGCTGGCCGTGCTCCTGGTCCTGCTGTTCGTGGTGACGCGGTTCAACAAGGACCGCTGAGCACCTGTCGTCGAATCCGGATCCCGGGATCCGGATCACCGATACCTCCCGTGATCGCCGGGCCGGCCGTTGCCGTCCCGGCGCTTTGCCGTGCGCGTTAAGGTGACGCCAGGTCAGGGGCGGCTGGGGGAGGACCCGATGCGCACATTCGCGATGGGCGAAAAGACGAGGCTGGACGATTCGGCCATCAGGGTGGAGTTCGACGTGTCGGGCGAGGGTCTGGCCGCGTACTGCTTCAGCCTGGGCACGGCGGACCTGGACGTGGTCTGTACGGCCCGGCCGGCGTCGCTGATCAGTGCGGTCGCGCTGGTGGCCGGGGGCACCGGGACGGCCGAGTTCCATGTGGACCTGTCCGCCGTGGACGACGCGGTGGACCGCCTGGTGTTCGCGGTCGGTGCGCAGGCGCCGGGGTTCGGCGACGGTTCGCTGCTTCGGCTGCTCGGCGCGGACGGCGAGATCGGACGCTTCGTGCTGCCGGTCGCGGAGCTGACCCGCGAACGTGCGCTGATCCTGGCCGAGGTCTACCGGCGGGACGGCTGGCGATTCGGCGCGGTGGGCCAGGGCTACGAGGCGGGCGTGGACCAACTCGTGCGCGATCTGGGCGCGGATCCCGAACAGACGCTGATCGTGGCCGCGGTGATGGCGCACGAGGACGCGGTGGAGTCGGTGGAGCCGGTGACGGACGCGGCGGTACACCCGCCCGCCGGCGGCGCGACGCCCGAGGACACGAAGCCCGAGGACACGAAGCCCGAGGACACGAAGCCCGAGGACGCGAAGCCCGAGGACGCGAAGCCCGAGGACGCGAAGCCCGAGGACGCGAAGCCCGAGGACGCGAAGCCCGCCGCCGCTCCGTCCGAGGACGTGCGCCCCGACGACGCGCCGCCCGGCGACGCCACGGCGGCGGCAGCGGAACCGGAGCCGGTCGCGTCCATCGCTGCCGAGCCGGTGGCCGAAGTGGCAGCCGAAGCGGTGACCGAATCGGCCGACGAACCGGCCGCGCCCTCCCCGGCGGAGCACGAACCGGCCCCCGCCGAGCCGTTGCCGGCGCCCGCCACCGGCGTGACCCCACCCGCCGGCGTCTACGAGGGACGCGGCGACAAGGTCCTGTCGATCACCCGCCCGGTCGAGGCCGGCCCCTTCCTGGTCGAACTCGAGGGACGCGGCACCGACAACTTCGTGGTGTGGACGCTGGACGCCGACCTGGAGACGGACAAACTGCTGGCCAACGCGATCGGCGCCTACCGCGGCCGGGCGTTGGTGGACGAACGCAGCAGCCGCACCTCGCGCCTGAAGATCGAGGCCGACGGCGCGTGGACCGTGCGGCTGTTCGGCCCGGAGGCGGCCCGGCCGCTGACCGAGAGGCTGACCGGCACCGGCCCGGAGACGGTGCGCTGGGCTGGCCCGCGCACGGTGCTCGCGATGACGCATCGGGGTACCGGAAACTTCATCGTCGGCACCTTCGCCGACCACGGCGGCGACGAGTCCTATCTCGGTACCCTGGCCAACGCGATCGGCGACTACGAGGGCGAGTCGATCCTGCCCAAGGGTCCCTGCCTGATCGAACTCGAGGCCGACGGCGACTGGACGCTGACCCCGGTCCTCGACTGAGCGCCCCTCCACGACACGCCGAGCCCCCGGCCCCGCACCAGCCCACCACCCCAACGCCCGAAAGCCCGGGCCGCCCGCCTCCGATACCGGAGACGGGCGACCCGCGGCGCGTGGTGGCCCACCCGCTCAGGACTTGCCGGACGCCTGCCACAGCGCGATGCCCAGACCGGCCAGCCCGCTCATCGCGGCCAGTGACGGCAGCGGCCACCGGGCCCGTTCCAGGGCGGCGATGCGGTCGTCGTGCTCCGCGACGACCTTGTCCGTCTGATCGGCGCGTTGCAGCAGCAGTGCCAGATCGCCGCGAGTGGTCGCGAACCCGACGTCCACGCTGCGCCGCAGTTCCACGAGTTCGAGCGCGACGGTCGTGGTGCCGTCACTCGGTTGATGTACCGTCACGAAGCCTCCCGGGAGCCGGTCCCCGGTGTCGGCCCGGCGGTCCGGATGCCGATCGGACCGGACGAGGGATCCGGGTCGGGGTCCGCGTCCGGGCCGGGATTGCGCGAGCGCAACCAGCCCGGCAGCAGCGTGTCGATCACCGGGAGCGCCATGATCCGGGTGATCGCGCCGGCCACCGCGAGGAAGATCGCGACGCCGGCCGTGTGTTCGGGGACCCCGGCGGCGGTCAGCAACATCGGGGCCGCCGCGGCGAGCGCCACCGCGCCCTGGACGAGCGTGCGCAGGGTTCGGGTGGTCGATTCCTTCATGGCATGCCCTCTCAGCTCCACAGCCGGCGCCAGGATTCCGGCCCGGGGTATCCGTCGGCGTCCGATCCGGTCCAGCCCTGGGCCCGCTGGAAGTCGGCGACGTTGTGCCGGGTGTACTCGGTGAAGACGGGGCCGGGCTGGTAGCCGTCGCCGTCGTGGTGGCGGGTGAAACCCTTCGCGATCAGCCGGCGGTCGAGTTCGGTCACCGCCGGGTTCGCGACGTCCAGCCGGAACGCGGATCGCCCGGGGAAGGACGGCACCCCGGCGGTGGGCGGCGGCGGGATGTCCCCGCCCGGCCGAGGCGCGCCCCTACCCACCCACGCGGAGAGCGGGCCGCCGGGGCAGTCGGTCGCGTAGCCGTCGCGGTGGCCCTTGATCTCGTCGCCTGCCGGGCCGTGTGCCCGGCAGTGCTCGATCGCGTCGCGCAGCCCGTGCAGTTGCGCGTCGGTGGGCGTGGTCGATCCGGAGGATCCGACCAGCGCGCACACGGCGTAGTGCCGTTCGTTCAGGGACGTGGTCCCGTTCGCGGAGTTGCGTCGTTCCAGGCCGCGCCCTTCGAACACGCGGCCGTGCTCGCAGACGACGAAGCTGTAGCCGATGTCGGACCAGCCGTTGCCGTCCATGTGCGACTCCTGCAAGCGCCGCACGTAGCCGGCGCAGCTCTCGTGCTCGCCGAACGTGTACGCGGTGCCCAGGTAGTGCACCTTGACGCCCAGTCGGGCGGCGCGGTAGGGGGTCGCCCCATTGGGGGTTCGATAGGAGCGGGCGCCCCATTGGACGCGGGGGACGAGTTGCATGGGTGCCCTCCTCGGGGCAACGAAAAACCCGCGGACACGGGGCCGCGGGTCGGGGTGGGAACGTCGATCGGGTCAGGACGTGCCGGCCGCCTGCGCACGCGCGGCGAGGCCGGTGCCGCCGGAGGTGGAAGCCGACCCGGCGAAGGCGTTGCGGTCGGCTTCGGCGGATCGCGCGGAGCTCGGCCTCGGGTCGTACGGCGCGTGCGTCGGCGGTTCACGCTCGGGATCCGGTGTCGGCGGCACGGGCAACAGGGGGGTCGTCGATCGGGGTGCGGCCGGCGGGAGTTCGGACACGATGTACTCCTAGGTCAGCTTCTCGTGGGTCCAGGCGCCGATGACGTCCGCGCGGAGGGCGCCGGTGCCGCCGGTCATGCGACCGACGAGTTCGACGCGTACCTCCGACATGTGTCCGCCGGGCAGGTCGAAGGGGCCGAACCGGTACTCGTCGGCGTAGAACTTCACCGGTTGGGCCGACCCCTGTGCCACGCCGTCGAGCAGGACCCGGATTTCACCGAACGTGCCGTCGGTGTCGGTCGACGCCTGCGCGGCCACCGAGATCTGCGGTTGCTGTTTGTAGAACAGGCCGGTCACCAGCGTCTTCTGCGCGGTCCCGGACACGAACGGCCAACGATCCCAACCGCCGGGAAACGACGCCTTCATCGGCACCGGCAGATAGGGCCGGCCCAGGCCCGCCTCCGTCGTCTTGACCACGTGGTAACCGCGCGTGTCGAACAGCACGAGATCCTGCGGGGAGTCGCCGCCGGTGAACAGGGCCAGGGCGACGCCGCCCTTCTCGCGGGCCAGGAAGGTGCCACGCTGCGGGCTGCCGTCCGGATGCCGCGGCACGATCCAGCCGGACCACAGGATGGGGTCCGGGCCCTGGCTGCCGACCATCAGCCGGCCGCCCTCGCCGATGGTGAAGTCCCCGTTGAACACCTTGTTCATCGCCGGCCGGATGTTGGCCCGGCCGGCCAGTTCGCGCACCTGGTTCTCCAGCGTGCGCAGTCGGTCCAGAAGATCCTGCGGAATAGCCGCCATCAGCCGACCTCTTCTTCCAGGAACAGCCGAGCGGTCTCGGCCTGACCGCGGTCGGGCGGGGTCACGGACATGCCGACGACGCGGTAGCGGCGGTCGAATCCGCCCGGATACCAGACGTCGCGCACGCGCAGGCGTACGCGCGCGCCGAGCAGGGCCGGGGTGATCCGGCCGTCGAGCCGCACGGTCACCTCGGGGATCGTGTGCTGGGTCCAGGCCCGGTTCAGGTCGGCGATCGCGTGTGCCTCGAGCGTGACGGAGTTCTCCACGGTCGAGTGGTCCGACGAACTGTCCAGCCGGGGCCAGCCCGCGCCGATGCCGTCGGGCACGGTGTGCAGTTCGGACATCTGCGGGTAGGAGACCTCGGCCTGGTTCTCGTTGAGGGAGGCGCCCCGGGACTGCCAGTGGGTGGCCCGTCCGGTGCCGTCCTCGGGGTAGCTGTAGGACAACACCGAGCCCGGGAAGTCCAGCACGATGTCGGCGGAGCCGCCGACGATGCGGGGATGGCCCAGTTGCAGTTCCTTGATCCGACGTCCCGTGGTCGGATCGCGGTAACTGGCCATTCGCCACTCGAACCCGTCGTCCATCTCGGCGAAGCGGGTCAGCAACTCGCCCACTCGGGGCAGGTCGTGGTGATCGATCCTGAGATCGCGACGGACCCCGCTGGGCTTCGACCAGTCGAGCACGATGTCGAGGTGGCCGCCCGGCTGGGTCTGGGCCCACGTGACGACGTCGCGCACGACGTCGAACTGGTCCCGGTCGGTGAAGGTCTGCGTCTCGAAGACGATCCGGTGATCGAGATAGCTGTCCCACGTGGCCGCCTGGATCTCCAGCCCGGCCGGGCCGCCGCGCGCGGGGCCGGTGCGGGTCGCGGTCCACACGATGCCGCCCCACCAGATGTCGCCGTCGCGTTCGAGCCACAGCGCGGTCCGGGCGGGCACCACCTTCAGTGCCCGCCGGGCCAATTCCTCGTTGGGGACCGGGATCGTGCCGGAGAGCGATCCGGGCTTGCCGATGTAGTCGTCGAAGGTCAGGCCGGTCAGCGGCAGGGCGTCGATGACCTGGTCGGAACGCAGATCGCAGAACAGGGCGCGGTAGGTCGGGCTCACGAAGCGGCCTCGTAGCGGAACGAGACGCTCAGGAAGTCGCCGGCCCTGGGGCCGTTCGGGAAGGGCACGTCGCCGAGATTGCCCCAGATGAAACCATGATTGTCCTTCTGGACGTACACCTCTCCGGTCGCCTGCGCGATCTGCGCGACGCCCGTGTACGCCGCGACCCCACTGCGGAAGGCGCTGGCCGATCCGGCGGCGAAGTCGGCGGTCTCCGGCGCGGGGTAGGGCGGGATCGGGAGCTTCCAGAACCAACCGGCGGCCCCGGTGCCCGGGTTCGTCCCACTACCGATGGCCAGTCGCAGGTTGCCGAAGACGGTGCGGCCGATCCGGGCATAGCGCAGTTTCAGCTTGCCGTTGCCGATCGAGGGTGTGCCCTCGGTCGACCGCCAGGCCGGGGTGACCTCGCTCCAGGCCCCCCACGTGCTCGGGGCGATCGTGCCGGGCAGGTCGAACTCCTGCCAGGCGGTTCCGGTCCATTGCTGGAGGCGGCCGGCGAACACCCGGACCTGGCCGACGTGCCCGCCGTCCGCGAGGTCGCTCGCGGGCAGGATGCCGCCGACGGCCACGGTGTAGGTGCGCAGGTCGTCCAGGGCGCTCGCCCAGGTGATCCCGCCGGTGCCGGCGGACGCCTTGGTCGGGACGCGCACGCGCCACAGCGGCAGCGCCGTGGCCGGTACGGCGGGCGCCGCCGGGGTGGCCGTCGGCGTGCCCTTGATGATCTCGAGCGCCGCGCCGCTGACCGCCGAGGCGTCGTACACCTTGTCCTTGACCCGCAGTACGACCAGGTCGATCCGGCCGAACTGCGGGTCGCCGTCGGCGAAGGTCAGGGTCTCGGCCTCACTCAGGGCGACGGGGTAGGCGCCCTGCAGAGCGGTGCCCTGCACGATCGCGCGGCCGGGGGTGATCCGAAGCTGCATCGCCGAGGCGCCGCTCGCTGCGAACGGGGTGCCGCCGGGCAGGACGCCCGATCGGCTGGTCAGCGCGTCGGCGGGGGTCATGGCGCCGAGCGGGGCGAGGCGCGTGTCCTCGCGCGTCTGCCCGCTTTCGAGCAACCAGGCACTGCGTACTGTCATGACGGTCTCCGGGTTCGAGCGTGGTTCGAGTGGGAGTCGGGCTTGATTCGGGCTAATTAACGCGATTTCGAGCGGTTTCGCAGCTTTGGCGCGGGATTCGGGCAAGGTTCCGGTGCGGGACGGCCGGGCCCGGCTCACCAGTGCGCGGTGCGCCAGCGCACTTCGGCTCGGGCTCCCGGGCCGCCGGACGCGGCGCGGAAGGAGAGCAGCGTGTCCCCGGGGTCGAGGGTGAACAACTCCTCGGGCGCGCTGCCCGACTCGGCCGTTTCCTTGCGCGAGGCCGTCCCGTTCAGGAGCACCGATCCGTCGGAGGTGTCGACGGTCAGTTCGTCCCCCTGCGCGAGGTCGATGTCGTAGGACAGCGCGACGCCGGTGGCGGGAAGGCGCAGGCTCGGCCGATCGCACGGCCCGTGGAAGGTGATCAGCGGGGCGATCGGCGCACTGCCGTGATGGGTGACCGTCAGATCCCCCGTGGAGCCGGCCCGACCCCAGGCGAGCGGCCAGGCGAGCGGCCAGGTCAGGCCGTTCTCGCGACTGGGCAGTTCGGTGCCCAGCAGTTGCTCCTCGGGCTCGTAGCGCCGGGGGTCGGTGGCCTGCCACTGGATGGTGGCCTTCGCGACGCCCTGGCCGACGAACCGCCGATCCGTCGGGACGACCCGCTGCAGGACCCGGGCCCTGCACGCGAGCGTCTCGCCGTGCAGCCGGACGGCCAGCCACCGCTCCCGGTGGTCGACGGCGGTGGCCCGTCGCAGGGCACGTACGTGCTCGCGGATCTCGTCCGCGTCGGCGCCGGGGTCGGGCATCACCCACACCTGCGCGGTGATCGTGCGCGGCCCGGCCCACAGCGCGCCCGGCCACGAGCCGTGGCCGGCCGGACGGGCGGCGTCGCCCGTGTCGATCGCGGGCAACTCCTCCCAGCCGCCCAGACCTTCGCTCGCGATCCGGAACGGGGTACCGGGGCCGAACAGCAGGCCGGCGAACTGCACCTGGCCGTCGCCGGTGATCAGCGAGCCGGGGTGGATCTCGGTGGCGGCGGTGGTACTCATGCCGACCCCACCGCGTTGCCGATCTTCCACACCGAGACCTCGCCGGAGTTCAGGGCGTAGCCCCCGGCTCCGCCATGGGCGCGAAACTCCAGGAAGGTCCCGGCGGTCTTGGCCACCACGGTGCCGGACGCGACGCTCGTCGAGTTGCCCGAGCTGCCGCGGATCGTATTGGCGGTGACGCCGGGACCCGCGGGGCTCTGCACGGACCAGATCCGGCCCTCGTTGGCCCCCATCGCGCCGGGCCAGTTCCACTGGCCGGCGACGGCGTAGACACCGGGGGACGGGAGCAGGATCCGGGTCGATTGCGCGGGCGACCACATGCCCGCGCCCGCGGTGTTGCCCGCCACGATCTGTTGCCACGGCAGCACGACCTCGGCGGAGGCCGGGAAGACCGGCTTGTCGGCCGCCGCCAGCCGGATGAACGGCGGCTCCGGGGCCTGGTACGCGACCCAGCCGTTGTCGCTCCAACGCTCCAGCACGCCCGCGTTGTCGCGGTACTGCCCCACGTACGCACCGTTCCCCGTGCTTGCGGCGGGCAGGATGCCGCCCAGGCCCACGGTGTAGCGCCGCTTGGAGGTGACGGCGGTCTCCCAGGCGATGCCGCCGGTGCCCGCGGACACGCCGGCCGGGATCGCCACCTGGTGGAGCACCTCGCAGGTCTTGGGCACGGCCGGTGGCACGGGGGTCGCGGCGGGCGTGCCGGCGAGCACGTCCAGCACGGCCTCGGTTCGACCGGACGCGTCGTACGTGTGGTCGAACACCCGCAGCACCACGAGGTCCACGCGGGGCAACAGCGGGTCGCCGTTGCCGAAGGTCAGTTCGGTCGCGGCGTCGACGGTGACCGCGTATCCGCCCTGGGCGGCGGCGTGTTCGCCGCGGATCCAGGCCTGTCCCGGCGAGACGCGCGCGCTCATCGGCGTACCGCGGCTCAGGTCCAGACCGCCTGGCACGCAGCCGCCTCGGGCCGAGATCGGGAACTGTGGTTCGGGGGACATGAAGACGCCTGCGGCCAGCCGGTGGTCCTCCGCCGTCATGCCGCTGGTGAGTCGTCCTGCGCGTACACGTACTGCCATGTGTCCTCCTGGAGGACGGGCCGCGAGCGGAAGGGCACTGCCGGATCGCGCACGGCGGGTGGATGGGCCGGTCCGGCCCCGGTTTCGGTCCCCGCGGATCTAGAGAAAGGCGGAGCGCCAGGCGAGGTCGAGGCGCGCGGCGGGCTCGGCGTCGGCGGCGCGGAAGTCGATCAGGTTGTCTCCGGGGGCGAGCACCCAGGACTGCTCGGGGGTGCTGCGCGAGGTGGCGGTGTGCAGCCGCGACGAGCGGTCGTCGGCGAGTACGACGCTGCCCTCGCTCGTGTCGACGGCCAAGCGCTCGCCCGGACCGAGGATCAGGTCGTACTCCAGCGTCAGCCCGGTGGTGCGATTGACCAGCCGCGGTTGTCGGACCGGCCCGGTGATCGTGATCGCGGACCAGGCCGGGGTGTTGCCGGAGTTCACCGCCAGGACGGATCCGGTGACGGTGGTGCCGCCGTAGACGAGCGGATAGCTCAGCGGGTAGGTCATGCCGGTGCCGCGTCGGGGCAACGGGGTGCCGGCCGATTGTTCGGCGAGTTCGTAGCGGTGCGGATCCGCGCAGATCCACTGGACGGCGGCCTTCGCGACGTTGCCGACGACCAGTTGGCGATCGGCGGGAAGCGCGCGCTGGTGCAACCGGGCCTTGGCGATGTGGGTTCGGCCGTGGATCCGGACGGCGAGCCACTGCTCGTCCCGGCTTGGGGCGGTGGCCCGCGCGAACAGGTCGAGCGCACGGGCGGTGTCGTCCCGATCCTCGCCGAGCAGCCACACACTCGCGCCGATGACGCGCGGCTGCGCCCAGCGTGCTCCCGTCCAGGAGCCGTGCTGCCACGGTCGGGGCGCGTCGGAACTGTCCAACTCGGGCAGGTCGAACCAGCCGGTGAGCCCCTCCGCCGCGAGGTGGAACGGCGTCCCGGGGCCGATCAGCAGATCGCCCCACCGAACCTGCCCGTCGGCGGCGAGCGGCGATCCGGGAGCGGCACCCGTCCCGGTCATCCGCGTGCCTTGGCCAGGAACATCAACTGCTCGGCGGTTTGACGCGCGCTGCCACTGTTCGACTCGAAGTAGTTCTCGATGTGGAAGCCGCCGCCGGCATTCGCACCCGTGCCGAGGTACTTGTCCAGCTTGCTGAGCGGGATCACCGCCTCGGCCTCACCGGCTTCGCCCAGGATCGCGGCGGTGCCGCCGGACCTCGGGCGTACGATGCCGCCCTTGGCCATCATCGGGAGCTCGGGCAGGTTGATGCCGAACTCCTTGCCGCCGATGCCCGGGACCCAGTTGGGGATCGAGAAGTGGATCTTGTTGACGCCGCGGATCACCCAGTTGATGCCACTGAGCCAGGCGTTGACCGGGCCGCGCAGGATGCTCATCAGGCCCTCGATGACGGGCCGGATGCCGTCGCGAATGCCCTCCCACGCCTTGACCACGGCCGTCTTGCAACGATCCGCGACGGCGCCGAGGCCGCCGAAGTGCTCGATAAGCGGCACGACCAGCGCGATGATCAGGCCGAACGCGCTGGCCTTCATCGCGCCGTTGAGCCCCTTCTGCGCACCCTCGGCCATGCCCAGACCGCCACTGAGTTCGGAGAAGAGCTGCTTGCCCGCCCCGGCACCCTTGCCTGCCTTCCCGACGGACTTCTCGACTCCGTCGGCCTCCGAACCGACTTTGCCGAGGGCCTTCTTGGTCTCGTTCGACTGCTTCTCGAGGTTGTTCAGCTCCCCCTTGAAGCCGTCGGAACCCTTCTTGGCCTTGCCGAAGGCCGTGTCGGCCTGACCGGCCTGATTCTTGGCCTGCGATATTCCGCTGCCCGCCTGGGTGCCGGCCGTACGCAGATTTTGGATCGACGTGCCCAAGCGGTCGGTGGTGGCTTTCGCCTTGGTGAATACCGGGTTCGTTTGGTTCGCCTGGTTCCTGGCCTGCGTGACACCGGCGGCGCCCTGGGTACCGGCGGCCCGCAGATTCTTGATGCTCGTGCCCAGGCGGTCACCTGCGCTTTTCATTTTTCCGAACGCGGTGACGCTCTGGTTCGCGGGATTCCGTACGGCGGTCAGGCCGCTGCTCGCCGACTTGCCGCCGTTCTGGATGTTCCCCATGGCGGTTCTGGTGCTGTTGGCGGTCTTCTGTATCCTGCCGAGTTCGCGTTCGGCTTGCGCGACGCTCTTGCCGACCTGCGATATTCCCCCCTGGGCCGCAGTGGCATTCCCGCGCATGCCTCCGAGAGCCGTGCCGGCCGTACGGGCATCCGCTCCCATCTTCTGTAGTCCACGCGTGACCGCCGTGACCGTTTTCAGCATGGCGGCTCCCCGGTGATTCTCGAACTCATCGCATGTGCTCCTTGGCTCAGGTGTTGAGGGCGGCGACCAGCCTGGTGACGGCGGTATGGAGCGTGTTGATGTCGGGCGTGGTGGGCAGGGCGACCGCTCGCGCGGTCTCGATCCGACGGTCGACGGTGCGCGCGGTTCCACTGGCCCTGACCGCGAGCCTGCGGGTGAGCACCGAGTGGTCCATCGCCTTTGTCGCGGCGATCATCGCGTCACGGTGTTTCTGGTTGAACGCGGTGTTCTGTCGGAGGAGTTTGTCGTAGTTCTCCTCGACTTTACGATCGACCTTCTCGATGTCGTCGTCGAGCTTTTCCAGTTTCTTGTCGACGGCGTCCGGATCCGTACCCCATCCCCTGTTGTGCAGCCATCGGTTCGCCGGTGCGGAGAGATCCTTCAAAGGCTGCAGCTCGAACTTCAGGATATTGAGGCCGATGCCCAGGAGATTGAGCTGGCCGAAGATGCCGTCGATTTCCCACTTGGCAGTATTCTCTTCAGACTTCGCGAAGGCGCGTTCCGGAGCGAGCAGCTTTCCGGCCTCGTCGTATTTGAGGAGATTGCCGGACTGCCCTCCTTCCGCTCCCTTGGCGGCCTCCTGTTTCTTGCTCTCGTCTTCGAAGAGTTTGCCGAACTCGCTCCGGGGAATCAGGTTCGATCCCGGGGCGGTCAGATCCTCGTATTTCTTCTTGAGGGCGCTGACCTCTTGGGTCAGATCCTCGATGGGGGTGGTCATGGCGGCTCCTGGGGTATCGACAGGACGGCCCGTGAACCGAGTACCCGTCCCGGTCAGCTGAAGAAGGTGGCCAGTTCCGCCGGCGACACTTCCGTGGCTCGATCGGAGGGCGCGGGGGCGGCCGCCGTCGGTGGAAGCAGGGAGTCCGGGCGCATCGTCGGTTCGGGGAAGTCCATGGGGGACTGGTCCTCGCCGGAGTTGACCGTGCCGAACATCCAGTTCAACACCGCGAGGTGGTCGACCGCGTTGGCCAGAAGGTGGTCAGTGAGGGACCAGTCGGCGGCTTCGCCGTGGAGTTCGCGGTGGGTGGCCGAGTCGCGGGCGGGCAGGTGCTGGATCAAGACCCTCAGGCGTCGGGAGGAGAGGGTGCCTCGGTGCCAGTCGAGGAGGTCGGTGGCGTAGTGGCGCAGGAGGTCGGCTTCGAGGGCCTCGGCGTGTTCTTCGACGAACGCGGCGAGGCTCAGCCTTCCCCCAGGCCCATCCCCGTTTCGCTGCCGTAGGCGCCCAGGATGGCCGCGACGTCCTGCATGGTGACGTCCTCGTCGGCGAAGCGCGCGTATTGCTCCTCGCCGAGCAGGAGCGCGAGCAGGCCGTCGATGTCGTTGTCGTCGAGCGCCTGGAGCGCCTTCAGTTGCCTGCGCGGCAGTTCGGTCGGGAGCGTGTACTCGCTGTCGCCGACCTCGAACCGCCATTGGCGGCCGATGGCTTCCAGGCGCTGGGCGCGGGCGGCGTTGACGTCGAATCCGGACATGGGTGCTCCTGGCTATGAGAGTGGTGACAGGCGTGACGGGGGGGCGCGGGGCGCCGAGAGGGGAGAGGGTCCCGGCGCCCCGCATGGGGGTCAGACCGCGGCGATGGCGTACGCCGGGTCCGACATCAGGAGGGTGGCCAGCGGCGCCGTGTCGTCCTTGGCGAGCGCCGTGAAGGTGACGCCGAGCTTGATCGCGGCGGTGCGGGTCAGCGCGAGCTCGTCGGTCTCGGTGACCTGGCCTCGGTGGATCACGAAGCGGTACTTGATCGCGTCGCCGTCGGCGAACTCGATGCCGAGCATGCGCTCGTCGACCTTGGGGGTCGAGCCGACCTCGTACTTGTAGACCTTCGAGCCGGCCGAGGTCTCGGTGACGTGGTCGCCGCCGAAGAAGAACGGCAGGGTGTCCTCGTTGAGCTGCATGAGCGCGAACTTCAAGGTGAGGTCGCGGTCCGAGTAGACGAAGCGGGCCGCGCTGACCGACTGCCAGGTGTCCACCGGGTCGATCTTGTCCTTCTTGGTGAACTTGATGCCGTCGGTCGAGGTGTAGCCCAGGTCGACCCAGCTCGCGCCCCAGCCGGCGGTGGTGTCGGCGGGGACCGTGCTGCCGAGCTTGGCGACCAGGACACGCCCGGTGCCGGCGACGCGGATCTCGTTCGGGTTCATACCAGACATGTGTGTTGCCTCCGGATACGAAGAAGGCCCCTCGCGGTGAGGGGCCGGAAGTGCGGTGTGGTGTGCGATCGGTGCTGCGGTGCTGCGGTGCTGCGGTGTCGCGGTGGGGCTCAGCTCGGCCGGATCGACAGCCGGATGGTGCTGAGGTAGCGGTTGCCCGTCGGGTGGTTGTAGTCGGGCAACCAGCGCGGCCCGTCCTCCTCCACCATGTCGGTGACCACCGCGCCGGCATGCGCGGCGGATCGGGCCTGGTGCAGGCAGGTACGAGCCGCCAGCGCGACTCCGTGGGCGGCCGTCTTGGTCGGTCCGTACACCTCGATGTCGACCAGTGGGGCGTCCAGGCGCTGGTCGTCGATCCAGGCGCCGCCGACCCGGGAGATCAGCACGACTTGCTGGGTGCCGTCGAAGCCCGGCGGCGGGCGGTTGTCGACCGTGGCGCCCGCCAGTTCCGGGCGGTTCTTCAGGTAGTCGACGAGGAGCCGTTCGATGTCGGGGAAGACGATCGGTGGGTCGCTCACATGGGAACTCCTTCCTGTGTGGTCCTGCGCGGTGGGAACGGCGGAATCCATCGAAACGGGGATGGAACGTGCGGGCCAGGGCACATGGGTCACCCCGGAGGGGAGGAGGGGGTGGCCCGGCGGGCGATGGCCCGCACGCGAAAGCGGCGGAAGCCCGGCCCGTCGTATCGGGCACGGCTCCGCCGCTGCACCAAGTGTGATCGACCCCCGTCTATCCCGCAACTCGCTTGCCACACAAGCTAGATCAGCCTTACGGGCCCTGGCCCGAGCGCACTCGGAGCCGTCCTCGGACGCTCCCGGATCGGCCCCGGAGGCCGGTCCGTCCGGTCGCCCGATCCACGTACTCCGGCCCGCCGGTTGCGCACACCCACCTTCCGGACACACGCGTACGGCCCCGTGGACGAAAGCGTCCACGGGGCCGTACGGGGAGTCGCGCACGAGGGAGGAAGGGAAGGAGTCGACGTCGGTCAGGGCCCGCCCGCCCGCTGCCCGCCTCGGGCCGCGCGCTCGGCGGCGAACACGTCCTCCAGGTGGAAGAGCAGCGTGCGACTGGACTTGCCGGCCGGCGCCAGGTGGCCGAGTTGCACCCACTTGCGGATGGTCGCCGGCACCACGCCGGCCTCGATCGCCGCCATCGCGGTGGTCAGCAGCGCCGAGGCGGGCAGCGTTGGACGGCGCACCAGGTCGGTCATCGCGCGGCCGGCCGGTTGTGCGGCCCGTCGAACGCGGCCCGCACGGGCTCGTCGTCGGGAAGGGCGCCGTCGCGGCCGGCCCATTGCTCCTCGGTCCACTGATGCCGATAGGCGTCGTCGGCGGCGCACGCGCATTCGGGCAGGCCGCAGTGGCAGCCGGGATTCACGCACAACACCACTCCCACGAACGGGGCGACCCGCAACGACACCGAAGCGCAGTGCGGGCAACGACCGGGGACCCGCACCAGCGACTCGGCCTCGCCCAGTGCGCCGAGGCAGCGGCGCGCCATGCGACGGGCCTCGTCGGCCACGTGTCGGGCCAGCACCGGGTGCTCGGCGATCCGGTCGAGGCACGTCAGCAGTCGCTCCAGCCGGGTCGGCACCGCGGCGCCCCGGGCGCGAGGCAGGCCGAGTTTCGCCCGTACGGCGTCCTCCAGTTCGAGTACGCCGTCGGTGATGTCGCGGATGGTGTCCGAGACGTAGAGGTTCACCGGGGCCGCCATCGGCGCGGTACCGGACAGCCCGCGTCGCTCGTTCCAGTAGGCGCCGGCCCGATCCGCGAGTACGCGAGCGGCCTGCCGCTCCAGCGCGGCGGCGCCCGGAGGTGCGGCCGTGCCGGTTCCGGCCGTTCTTCCGCCCGCCGGCAACTCGTGTGCCAGGCTCGGGAAACGATCCCGCAGCACGGTCAGGAACCGATGTGCCCGACGGGTGTCCCGGCGGGCCGCGCGGTTGGGGTCGGCCGGCGTCAGCGCGGTGGCGTGGTCCAGGGCCAAGGCGACGTTCACGACTGCTCCTCGGGGGTGTCGATGCCGGAACGGACGGTGACCTCACGTCCGTTGCGCCACAGCCGGCCACCGCTGACACCGTCGAACCAGGTGTGCTCGGGGTCGACGATGGCGAGGCAGGGGGCGATTATCGGACAGTGTTCGCACGCGGCGAGCGCAGGCAGCGCCGCGGTGCGATCGGTGCCCAGAACGGCGTGTTCCGGCAGGCCGATACAGGCTGCGGACAGACGCCAGTCGCGACTGTCCTCGGTCGGATCGGGGAGCGGCGCGAGGGCCGCCGGCGAAGGCTTCCTGCGGATGGGCATGGCGCTCCTGACGGCGTGTTCGGGGAGAACGCGTGAGCCGTGGTGTGACGCGCCAAAACGCTAGGTGATTGCGTGCGCGGTCGCAACAAAGTGATGTGTGATCTGCTCGTCGCCTCTTGTTCCCTTAAAAACTCCGCTCGTTTGGCGGGAGTTGGCGCCAATCTGCGGCAATCCGTGCTGTTGTGGGTATGTTGCGCCGACGCACGTCGCATTGGTTGATGCGTGTGCGCGCGTTATTCTCGGCGCGTCCGGAGGGGAGAGCCGACATGGATGAGAGGGACATCGAGTCCTTCGCGCAGTGGATCGAGGATCTGATGCGCGCCCGCGGATACGACATCGAGAGCCCCCGAGGAGGAGGCAGGACCAGACTCGCCGCAGAAGCCGGCGTTCATCGGGCCGCGATCACGCGGCTGTTGCAGCGAAAGAGCATGCCGGACATCGTGACCATGCGTGCCCTGGCCCCGGCATTGGGCGTGGGCATGCGGGACATGCTGATTCATTCCGGGCGGATGGCGGAGGAAGACCTTCCGGTACCAACGGTCCCGTCGGCGCGTCCGCGTAGAGTGACCGCCGGGAACATGTCCGCTGCCGAGGCGGCGGAACTGTTGGGGGTACCGGAACACAACCGCGCGATGTTCGTCTCGATGACGGAGATGATGTTGCGCGACGCCGAGGTTCGGCCCCAGGCCGGACGGAGGACTGCCGGAGGATAGGTGACGAGTGGGGGCGGAACGCGGTGGGCGCCCGTGGATCCGTGCGAGGGCGGAGCACCATGGCGGATCAGTGGTTGTCGCGGCGGATCGGAGCGCGGGGGTGCGAGCCGTCGACCCGTCCCCGCTCGGGCCGTAAGAGCCGACCCGGCGAGGCATTATGACTCCCCATCACGACCTGCTCGTCGAGGAGTTGCGCGAAGCCCTCGACGGTCGAGTCGCCCCTGTGGTCCTGGCCGGCGTGCTCGCCGACCTCAAGGAGGCCCTCGAGCCCTACCTCGAGGAGGCGTACGCCGACGGCTTCGGCGACGGCTGGCGTGAGGGTGTGGCGGCCGGCGGAGGCTCCGCCGAGTACGCGCCGGTGCCCGGCGGAGACTCGTCCCTACCGCACCTGGAACTGATCGTTCCGTCCGCCGCCGAGATGCGGAACCTTCCCGCGTCCGGCCGCTTCTCCGGTCGCGCCGAGCACGGGGTGGGCGGGCGGCGTCCGGGTCGGCGTCGGCAGCGGGTCGCGGAAGCGGACGGCGAGTGACCGCCGACGGCGCGGCCGGTTTCGAACCCGAGTCCCGCCCGGTGGCGGACGGGTGGGTCCGAATGGCGTACCGACACGCCACCATTCGGGGGGTATTAAAGCGATAAGAACGGTTTGCTTGATCTGCTGAGCCCGTGAACCACATGCTGCGTCGTCGCGGACTCTGGGCCGTCGCGCTCGCGCTGGTCGCCTCCGTCGTCGGGTGTGGAGGCGGCAGCTCGGGCCCACCGGTGCTCAACTGGTACGTGCCGCCGGACAACGGGGCCTACCAAAAGCTCGCCGACCGGTGCAGCCAGGCGTCGGGCGGTGCCTACCGGGTCAAGGTCTCGGTGTTGCCCACCGACGCGTCCGGGCAGCGCGAGCAGTTGGTCCGGCGGCTGGCCGCCAAGGACTCCTCGATCGACGTGATGGCGCTCGACCCGGTCTTCGTACCGGAGTTCGCCGAGGCGGGCTTCCTGCGCCCGTTCGACCCGGCCGAGGCCGCCGTGCTCACCGAGGGCATGCTCAGCAGCGCGGTGGAGTCCTCGGTCTGGCGCGCTCGCCTGGTCGCCGCCCCGTTCCGGGCGAACACCCAACTCCTGTGGTACCGCAAGTCGGTCGCCGCGGCGGCCGGGCTCGACCTGAGCCGCCCGGTGAGCTGGGACGAGGTGATCACCGCCGCGGAGAAAACGCGCAAGACCGTCTCGGTGCCCGCCAAGCGCTACGAGGGCATCACGGTCTGGGTCAACGGCCTGGTCACCGGCGCCGGCGGCGCGATCGTGCGCGACGTGGAGAAGGGCGTCGACCTCAAACCCGCGCTCCAGGAGGGCGGTTCGGGCAAACGCGCCGCCGAGGTCATGCGCCGGCTGGGCCGCTCCCCCGCCGCTCCGGCCAACCTGGCCACCTCGATCGAGGACGACACCAGGACCACGTTCCAATCCGGCTCGGGCGGCTTCATGGTCAACTGGACGTACGCGCGCGGCGCCGCGGCCGAGGCGGTCGACGACGGCCAACTCTCGCGTGAGGTGCTCGACGACTACGGCTGGGCGCGCTACCCGCAGACCGACGCCGGCAAGGCGTCCAAGCCGCCGTTCGGCGGAATCGCCCTGGGGGTCAGCAAGTACGGCAAGCACAGCGCGGCGGCGGTGAGCGCGGTGCGCTGCGCGGGCACGCTGGAGAACCAGATCACCTACATGCTGGAGTCGAAGGAGACCACGGCCAAGGCCGCCGCCTACGACGACCCGCGCGTGCGCGAGGCGTTGCCGATGGCCGACCTGATCAGGGAGTCGCTGGACCAGGCCGGCCCGCGCCCGCGCACCCCGTACTACAACGACGTGTCCGCGTCCGTACAGCGGATGTACCACCCGCCCGCGGACGTCGACCCGAACACCGCCCCGCGCAGAACCGACGACCTGATCACCGGGGTCCTGCACGACCGGGTGCTGCTGTGAGCACGGTATCCACGGCCGGCACCGCGCCCCGGCACAAGAAGCCCCGGAAACAGCGAGATCACGCCCAGCGCATGCGGCGCACCGGGTGGATGCTCTCCGCGCCCGCCGTGTTGATCATGATCCTGGTCGCGATCGCGCCGCTGCTCGACGCCGGTTGGCTCTCGCTCTTCCACAAGCGGCTGACCACCCCGGAGGCGAACTCGTTCGCGGGCCTGTCGAACTACTGGGTCGTGCTCAAGGACCCGCTGTGGTGGACCGACGTGTGGACCACGCTGGCGCTGACCGTGGTGACCGTCTCGGTCGAGTTCGTGATCGGCTTCGGGCTCGCCCAGTTGATGCAGCGCGCGCTCCACCTGCGCCGCACGCTGCGCACTATCGTGCTCGTCCCGTACGGCATCGTCACCGTCGTCTCCGCCTACGCCTGGCGCTACGCGTTCGACCCCTCGACCGGGTTCGTCAACAACTGGTTCGGCACCGACATCGCGTGGTTCGACCACCGCTGGACCGCGCTGTTCGTGATCGCCCTCTCGGAGATCTGGAAGACCACGCCGTTCATGTCGCTGCTGCTGCTCGGCGGCCTCATCCAGGTCTCCTCGGACGTGCACGAGGCGGCGCGCGTGGACGGCGCGGGACCGTGGCAGCGGCTCACCCGGGTCACCCTGCCGATCATGAAGCAGGCGATCCTGGTCGCGCTGCTGTTCCGCACGATGGACGCGTTTCGGATCTTCGACTCCGTGTTCGTGATGACCGGCGGTGCCAACGACACCGAGACGGTGTCCTTCCTGGCTTATCGGCAATTGGTCAGCCGCACCGCGCTGGGCCTGGGCTCGGCGATCTCGGTACTGCTGTTCGCCTGCGTCCTGCTGATCGCGTTCATGTTCATCAAGCTCTTCCGTACCGACGTGAGCAAGCTCGGGAGCCCCGCGTGAGTCAGCCCAGTCCGGCCCGCGAGGGCGCCCGTGTCCTGGTCACCGTCCTGGTGATCGCGATCACCGTGCTGCCGCTGGCCTGGATGGTGTCCCTGTCGTTCAAGGGCGGCGACGACATCAACAACGCGAAGTTCCTGCCCACCACCTGGAGTTGGGAGAACTACCGGACCGTCTTCAAGAACGACCTGTTCACCGACGCGCTGCGCAACTCGATCGGCATCTCGCTGATCGCCACGGTGATCGCGGTCGCGTGCGCGACCGGCACCGCGTATGCGATCGTGCGGATGGAGTTCCCGGGCAAACGGCTGATCCTGCTCGGCGCGCTGGCGATCGCGATGTTCCCGACCATCGCGGTGGTCGGGCCGCTGTTCGACATGTGGCGCCGCATCGGCCTGTTCGACACCTGGATCGGGCTGATCCTGCCGTATCTCTCCTTCACGATGCCGCTCTCGATCTGGACGCTGACCTCGTTCTTCAAGCAGATTCCGTGGGCCCTGGAGGACGCCGCGCGGATCGACGGCGCGTCCGCGTGGCAGGCGTTTCGCTACGTGATCGCGCCGATGGCGGTGCCCGCCGTGGTGACCACCGCGATCCTGGTGTTCTTCTTCGCCTGGAACGACTTCGTCTTCTCCGTGTCGCTGACCTCGACCAACAGCTCCCGTACGGTGCCCGCCGCGCTGGCCTTCTTCACCGGCGCGTCGCAGTTCCAGCAGCCCACCGCCGCGATCGCCGCGGCGTCGGTCGTGGTGAGCATTCCGGTCGTCGTTCTCGTGCTGGTCTTCCAGCGGCGCATCGTCGCGGGCATCACCTCGGGCGCGGTCAAGGAGTAGGGACCGATAGATTCTCGCGCCATGAGCGAGCGGAACAGACGTGTCGGTGTCATGGGCGGCACCTTCGATCCCATCCATCACGGGCACCTCGTCGCCGCGAGCGAGGTCGCGGGCCAGTTCGGGCTCGACGAGGTGGTGTTCGTGCCGACCGGTCGGCCGTGGCAGAAGTTCGCGCAGGACGTGTCCTCGCCCGAGGACCGCTACCTGATGACGGTGATCGCCACCGCGTCCAACCCGACCTTCTCGGTCAGCCGGGTGGACATCGACCGCGAGGGCGAGACGTACACCCTCGACACCCTGCGCGACCTGCGCGAGTCCTCTCCCGAGGGGACCGAGATATTCTTCATCACCGGCGCCGACGCGCTGTCCCAGATCTTCTCCTGGCACAACGCGCACGAGATGTTCGAGCTCGCGCATTTCGTGGGTTGCACCCGTCCGGGGCACACTCTGTCCGACCCGGGTTTCCCGGACGGGGGCGTGAGCCTGGTCGAGGTCCCCGCGCTGGCCATCTCGTCGACCGACATCCGTGCAAGGGTGGCCGGGGGTGATCCGGTCTGGTACCTGGTGCCGGACGGGGTCGTCCAATACATCAGCAAGCGGCGGCTGTACCGGGGAGCTTCGTGAGCAACGACGACCGGCGCGAGTGGGAGCCTTACGGCACCGAGCAAGGGGACGGCGGACAGGCGCAGGAGCCGTACGGCACCGAACGAGGCGACGGCGGACAGGTCCAAGGGCAACAGCCGGGATACGGCTCGTACGCGCCCGACGGCGGCTTCACGGGATACGACCCGCAGCCGCCGGCGGCGCCGGGGTCGGGTCCGCAGGGGCTGGAGCCGGTGTACTTCGCTCCACAACAGCAGTACCCGTACGACCCGAACGCCTACGACCCGAACGCGTATCCGCCCGGGACCTACGCACCGGGCGGCTACGAGTCGACCGGCTACGAGCCGAGCGCGTACGACCCGGGCACCGGCGCGGGGACGTACGACCCGAACGGCTACGGCACCGGCGGCGCGGGCCAGGGCGGCTACGACCCCAACGCGTACGACCCCAACGCGTACGACCCCAACGGCTACGACCCGACGGGTCGACCGGCCGAGGCATATCCGCCGCAGGGCGGTCGGGGCGGGTTCGCCGACCCGCAGCAGGGCTACTACGAACAGCAGCAGCCCACGGCGTACTACGAGCAGCCCGCCGCACCTCCCGCGCCGCCTGTGGTGCCCGGAAGCCGACCCGAGCCCGCGCCCGGTCCCGCCGCGCCGCTGCCGTCGGCCGGAACGGACCCGGCCTCGACCGGGATCGCGGCGGGCTCGATCCCGGTGCGCCCGGCCCGGCCGGCCCGCTCGCGGTCGGAGGCGACCGGCGCGGCCACGGCTTCGCCGTCGCCCACGCCCTCGTCCTCGGCCTCGACTTCGACCGAACGCGGGTCCGGGTCCGGCCGGTCCGCGGCCTCCACCGACGACGGCCGGGTGCCGCCGCCCAGGACGCGCAAGCCGGGTCCAGGCCGACCGGGCCGACCCGGTTACGGCTCGGACGAGTTCGCGTTCGTCGACGACGAGAGCGAGCAGGCCGAGGACGTCATCGACTGGCTGTCCTTCGCCGAGACCCGCTCCGAGCGCCGGGACGAGAAGCGTCGGGCGATCCGGCAGCGGCTGATCGCGCTCGCGGTGGTGCTCGCGGTGGCCCTGCTCGGGGTCGGCGGGTACTTCGCGTGGGACACCTGGATGCGCGACGAGAAGTCGGTCGCGGCCCCGGGCAAGAACGGCGGCGTGCTGGTGCAACTGCGCGCCAAGGACGGCAAGGCCGCCGCCAACGTGCTGCTCACGGTCGACCCGGCGAAGAACACCGCCTCCATGGTCAGCGTGTCCTCGGTCACCATCGTCAACTCCGACAACAGCTCCTTCCCGCTCGGTCAGCTGATGGCGGACGAGGGCCCGGGCGCGTCCCGGGACGCGCTGTCCGACCTGCTCGGCGTCAGGCTGGACGGCTCGTGGGTGATCTCGGAGCCGGTCCTGCAGGGCCTGGTCGACCTGGCCGGCGGCATCCAACTCAACGCCGATGTCGAGGTCAAGGGCCCGGACGGCAAGGTGCTGGTCGGACAGGGCCGCAATCCCGCGAACGGCGTCGCGGCGCTGGCCTTCGCCGGCTACAAGCAGCCCAACGAGGCGCCCGCGGTGGTCGGCGATCGGTTCGGCCGGGTCCTCCAGGGCCTGCTGACCGCGTTCCCGACCCAGCCGGACGCGGTCCTGTCGCTGCTGGCCAACATGGCCAACGTGCCCGACCCCTCGTTGCCGGACGACAAGCTCAGCGTCCTGCTCGCCAACCTGGCCAAGGCCACCCAGGCGAAGCAGATGCAGGTCCGGGCCCTCCCGGTGTCCGCGGACGGCATCCTGGACACCGCCGCGGCGCTGCCCATCGTGCGCGAGCTGCTCGGCGGCACGGTGCGCCAGGGCAAGGTCGAGGCGGGCCCGGCCCGGGTCATGGTGGAGGACGCGAGCGGCAAGCCCGCCTCCGGTCCGGACGCGCAGGCGCGGCTGCTCAACGCGGGCGTCACGTACGTTCCGGGCGGTGCCTCGGCCAAGCGCACGCAGCCGACGTCGACCGTGCAGTACGCCGACGACGCCCGAAAGGCGGACGCGGAACAGGTGGCGCTGACCCTGGCCCTGCCGGCGACGGCGGTGAAGAAGGCCACCGGCGAGATGCTCGCCGACGTGGTGGTCACGCTCGGCCAGGACTACAACCCGGACAAGCCGTAGCCGTCGCCGCGGTCGTCCCCGACTCCCGGTTCGGGGACGACCGCGGCGTGCCCGGGCGGGTGACCGCCGTGGGATCCGCGAAATAACGGGTGGCCGTCCGAGGCCCCGCGTGTGAGACCCTGAACGGTAATCCCCTTGTCGTCCGCAGGAAGCGAATCGTGACCGCAACCCCCCACGCCCTGGAGCTCGCCACCGCGGCTGCCGTGGCATGTGCAGAGAAGCTCGCCACCGACGTCGTCGCCTACGACGTGAGCGAGGTCGTCACGATCACCGACGTGTTCGTGCTCGCCTCCGCGTCCAACGACCGCCAGGTCAAGGCGATCATGGACGAGGTCGAGGAAGCGTTGCGCGGGCTCGGCGCCAAGCCGGTCCGGCGCGAGGGCGAGCGCGAAGGGCGCTGGATCCTCCTCGACTACATCGACATCGTGGTGCACGTCCAGCACGCCGAGGAGCGGGCCTACTACTCGCTCGAGAAGCTGTGGAAGGACTGCCCGCGGATCGAACTGCCGGAAGCGGTGCGGCTCGGCAACGAGCAGGCCAAGGCCGCCGAGGCGGCGGAGGGCGCGCTCTGAGCGGGAAGGGGCGCCGTGTCCTGCTGTGGCGGCACGGCCAGACCACGTGGAACGTCGAGCGGCGCTTCCAGGGCCAGACCGACATCCCGCTGACCGAGGCGGGCCTGGGCCAGGCCCGGCGCTCGGCCCGGCTGCTCGCCGCGCTGCGTCCGGACGCGATCATCGCCTCGGACCTGATCCGCGCGGTGGACACGGCCGCCGAACTGGCCCGGCTCGTCGACGTCCCGGTGACGCTGGATCCCGCGCTGCGCGAGACGTACGCGGGGGAGTGGCAGGGGTTGACCAACCGGGAGATCGAGGAGACCTTCCCGGAGCAGTTCGCCGCCTGGCGGCGCGGTGAGCCGGTGCGACGCGGCGGCGGCGAACTGGAGAGCGAGGTCGCCGACCGGATGGCTCAGGCGATCGACCTCGCGGTGGAGAAGCTGCCGGAGGACGGCACGCTGGTGGTGGTCTCGCACGGCGGCGCGATCCGTTGCGGACTCGGCGCGCTGCTGGGCCTGCCCCGGGAGACCTGGGGCGCGCTGGGCGCGCTGTCCAACTGCTGCTGGTCGGTGCTGGGCCCGGGCGTACGCGGATGGCGGTTGTTGGAGCACAACGCCGGCACCCTGCCCGAGCCGGTCATCGGCGACGACGACTGAGCCACGCACGACCAGGACGATCTCGGAGTCGGCGGCGCCCCGACGGGCGCCGCCCCTCGACTCCTGGATCGTTTTTTCATGTGCGCCCGCCGGTGAGGCGGGCGCTCACTCCTCGCCCGCCTGTTTGCGGTACAGCTCCTCCAGATCGGCGAGCATGCCGTCGGCGAGATCACGCTCGGCCTGCCAGTAGCGCTCGCTCCACTTGAGCACCAGGGCCGGGAACGGCCAGCGGTCCTGTGCCGAATCCTCGCTCGCGCGCACCTCGTCCAGCGTGGTCGCCGCGTAGTCGCGGTGCTCCACCAGGGTCTTGCGCAGCTCCTCGGGCTCGCTGAGGTGGCCGAGCCAGACCCGGAGCGCGACGCCGTGCTTGAGCACCGGCGGCCCGGCCGGGGTGTCCCGGGCCCAGGTGGCCAGCGCCTCCTGACCGGAATCGGTGATCCGGTAGAGCCGCTTGTTGCGCAGTTCGTCCTGGGAGGCGATGCGCGAGACGGCGAAGCCGAGCTGCTCCAGGCGCTTGAGCTCGCTGTAGATCTGGCTCAGCGCCGGGCTCCAGTAGAAGAAGCGCAGGGAAGCGTCGGCCCACTTCTTGAGGTCGTAGCCGGAGCGCTCGCCCGGGAACGACAAGAGGCCGAGCACGGCCCACGCGGTAGCGGGCAGCTTCGGGAGCGGATCCCCCGTCATCGTGGCCTCCATCGGTGCGCGTTCGGTACGCGTCAACTTTTTCTGATTCTACGTCAGCCGGCTATTGACCTGACTGGTCGTCATATATCTAATTGAAGTATTCCACGCCACGCGCACCAGGAGTACGGCATGCAGTTCTCGATGATCTTCGAAGCCCAGATGGCCAACCCCACGGCGGAACACGAGCGCGAGGTCATCCTCAACTCCGTGGATCAGGCCGTATACGCCGAGCAGATGGGCTTCGACCGGATCTGGGCCGTCGAGCACCACTCGACCAAGTGGTACTCACACATGAGCGCGCCGGAGATCTTCCTGACCTGGGTCGCCGCGCGGACCAGCCGGATCCGGATCGCGCACGGCGCGGTCTGCATGCCGTTCAACTTCAACCACCCGGCCCGGGTCGCCGAGCGGATCGGCATGCTCGACACGCTCTCCGGCGGGCGGCTCGACGTGGGCGCGGCCCGGGGCGGCACGCTCCAGGAGTCCACGCTGTGCGGCGTGGACATCGAGCAGACCAAGGCCCAGGTCGAGGAGGCGCTGCGGATCATCGGCGCCGCGTGGCAGCGGGACGAGCTCGAATGGCACGGCGACGTGCTCGACATCGAGGGCTCGCACCCGATCCTGCCGCGCCCGGTGCAGACCCCGCACCCGCCGCTGTTCCTGGCCTGCAGCAAGCAGCCGAGCCTGGTCGAGGCGGCGGAGTACGGCGTCGGCGCGCTGGTGCTCGGCTTCGCCGGTCCCGAGGAGGTGGCGAACCTCAACCAGATCTACCGGGACGCGATCAAGGAGCGCACCGGCGAGCGGTTCGTGTCCACGGTCACCAACGACCACCTGGTCGCGCTGTGTCCGACGATCGTCTCCGAGGACGGCGCCCGCGCCCGTCAGGTCGGCGCGCGCGGTCAGCGCTTCTTCGCGCAGTCGATCGCGCACTGGTTCTCCGGCGGCAAGTCCGGCATCCCGGACGAGGCCGTGGTCGAGGGCCGGGACGAGGTGGCGATCATCAACGAGGCCGCCGAGCAGCAGGTCGCGATGCTGCACGAGGCGAAGATCCCGGTCACGGTGAACGCGACCGCGACGTACAACATCAACCACGCCTACGGGACGGCGGAGGACGCGATCGGCTACGTGCAGAAGCTGATCGACGCGGGTGCGGACGAGATCATGTGCCTGATCCAGATGGGCACGATCCCGCAAGAGGACTGCATGGAGACGATCCGGATCTGGGGCGAGAAGGTCATCCCGCACTTCCGGGCCAAGTACGGGGCCTGACGGGGATCGAGACTTCGTCCGGGGCGTGATACGCACCCCGTGGTCGCCTTGGACGAGGAAAGCGCGGCCGGATCCGGTGCGGAGGACCGGGTCCGGCTGTGTTGGTTGGGCGACTTCGTCGGCGGCTCGCGAGGGGGTGGGGTGGGTCGTGGGTCGTGGGTGGGGGCGTGGGGTGGCGGGGCGGAGTCGTGGGTGAGGCGATGCTGCTTGTTGGGCGACTTCGTCGCCGGCTCGCGAGGCACCGCTTTTTCTTTCCCCCGCTTCGCTCCTCCAAGAAAAAGCGGTGCCTCGCTCGGGGCTTCGTGTCCCTCCGCTTCGCTCCGGGCCACGAAGCCCAAGTTCTGCGGCTCCGCCGCTCTCCGCGCTTCGCGCGTCGATCGCTGGGGTGGGGGTGGGTCGGGGGCGCTGACGCGCCTGGGTGGTTTCGGGTGGAGGTTGGGGGCGTTGGGCGGTCGGTGTGGGCGTGGTCGGGGCTGAGGCGGACGTCGTGGAGGTGGTCGGTGTGGGTGATCTGACGGGCAAGGTGGCGATTGTCACCGGGGCGGCGCGGGGGCAGGGGGAGGCCGAGGCGCGGCTGTTGGCCGAGCGTGGGGCGAAGGTGGTGCTGACCGACCTGCTGGAGGACGAGGGGACCGCGGTCGCCGCCGGGATCGGGGACGCCGCGCGGTTCGTGCGGCACGACGTGTCGGACGCGGGGGACTGGGCGGCGGTCGTCGAGGTTGCCGTGCGCGAGTTCGGCGGGGTGCACGTCCTGGTCAACAACGCGGGCATCATGTGGACCAAGCCGATCCTGGAGGAGACGCCCGAAGGGCTGGATCGCATCCTCAAGGTCAATCTGTTCGGGACGTTCCACGGCATCCAGGCGGTGGCCCCGCTGATGCGCGCGAACGGCGGCGGCTCGATCGTGAACATCTCCTCGCTCGCCGGGCTCCAGGGCATCCCGGGGCACGCGGCCTACGGGTCCTCCAAGTGGGCGATCCGCGGGCTGACCAAGACCGCCGCGCTGGAGTTGGGCGAGTACGGGATCCGGGTCAACTCGGTGCATCCGGGCGCTGTGGACACCCCGATGGTCGGCAACCGCTTCACCCGCGGCGCGGGCAACTTCCCCACCGTGCCGCTGCGTCGGGTCGGTGAGCCGGAGGACATCGGCGCGTTGGTGGTGTTCCTCGCGTCGGACGAGTCCTCGTGGATCACCGGGACCGAGTTCGTCATCGACGGTGGCTCGACGGCGGGCATCGTGCCCCCGGTCCGGGGGTAACGGCCGCGCCATGCGGCGGCCGATGGGCAACCGTTCGTTTGTCGTCCGATTTGCTTAGTTGTACTATGCAAATTGCGAGCCGAGAAGTCGGCAGGCACAGATCGAAGGAACGCATCATGGCTGAACTCCAGGGCCCCAACCTGACCGACAAGGTCGTCATCGTCACCGGTGGCGCCCGCGGCCTGGGTGCCGCCGCGGCCGAGCAGATCGTCGCAGGCGGTGGGCGGGTGGTCGTCTCCGACCTGCTCGACGAGGGCGCCGACACTGCCGCCGCGCTGGGCGCGAACGCGCGCTTCCACAAGCACGACGTGACCAGCGAAGAGCAGTGGAAGGCCGTCGTGGACTTCACGATCGCCGAGTTCGGCCGGGTCGACGGGCTGGTCAACAACGCCGGCGTGGCAACCGGCGCGATGTTCGACACCGAGACGCTCGAACACTTCGAGTTCGTGATCAAGGTCAACCTGACCGGCGTCTGGCTGGGCATGCAGGCGGTCATCCCGCACCTGAAGGCGGGTGGCGGCGGCTCGATCGTCAACATCTCCTCCGCGGCCGGACTGATGGGCCTGGCGATGACCGGCTCCTACGGCGCGTCCAAGTGGGCCGTGCGCGGGATGAGCAAGGTCGCCGCGGTCGAGCTGGGCAGCTCCAAAATCCGGGTCAACTCGGTGCACCCCGGCATGGTCTACACACCGATGACCTCGTCCGTGGGCATTCTGCAGGGCGAGGGCAACTACCCGAACACCCCGATGGGCCGGGTCGGCGAGCCGAGCGAGATCGGCTCCGCGGTCGCCTTCCTGCTCTCCGACGCCGCCTCCTACGTGACCGGCGCGGAGCTGGCCGTGGACGGCGGCTGGACCACCGGACCGACGGTCAAGTACGTCATGGGCGGCTGACCGGGGTGCGGGTCGTCGGGGCGAAGCGTTCACACCCATCGAGGAAAGGTGACCAGTCATGGCGGATCTGACCGGCAAGGTCGCGATAATCACCGGCGCCGCACGCGGCCAAGGCGCGGCCGAGGCGCGGCTGTTCGTCGCGAACGGCGCCCGGGTCGTGCTCACCGACCTGTTGGCGGAGGAGGGCACGACGCTCGCCGCGGAGCTGGGCGAGGCCGCGCGCTTCGTCCGGCACGACGTGTCGGTTCCGGCGGACTGGGCCGAGGTGGTCGCCGTAGCCGTCGCCGAGTTCGGCGGGCTGGACATCCTGGTCAACAACGCCGCGATCTACTGGACCAAGGGCTTCGCGGACGAGACGCCCGAGCGGGTCGAGCGCATCCTCCAGGTCAACTTCTTCGGCGTCTGGCACGGGATGCAGGCGGTGCTGCCCGCGATGAAGGAACGCGGCGGCGGCTCGATCGTCAACATCTCCTCGCAGGCCGGCCTGGAGGGCATGCCGGGACACGCGGCCTACGGCGCGACCAAGTGGGCCGTACGCGGCCTGTCCAAGACGGTCGCGCTGGAGGTCGGTGAGCACGGGATCCGGGTCAACTCGGTGCACCCGGGAACGATCGACACCCCGATGATCGCCGCGGTCGGCCTGGAGCAGGGGCCGGGCAAATTCCCGTCCGTGCCGCTGCGCCGGATCGCCGCGCCGGAGGAGGTCGCCGAGGTGGTCGCCTTCGTGGCCTCGGACGCGGCGTCCTACCTGACCGGTACCGAGCTGGTCGTCGACGGCGGTGCGATGGCTGGGATGATCCGGCCCGTCGGCAGCTTCTGAGTGCGCGTCGGGACTCGCGGAGGCGCTCCGCGGGTCCCGGGTGCCGCGCGAACGGCGCCGGGAAAAGGCGTTTGGATGCGGCGCGGGGGAGCGTGTAAAGTACTCGTGGTCGAGCGGGTGAGCCCGCCGGCCCAGTTGAATAGCGGGGCTGTAGCTCAGTTGGTAGAGCGCTTGCATGGCATGCAAGAGGTCCGGAGTTCAATTCTCCGTAGCTCCACAGACAAGACCGCCTCCCGGATTCGTCCGGGAGGCGGTCTTTTTTGTGCCCGTGGGCCGGTCGGAGTCATCGAGCGCCGGATGTGCGATGGATGGGGAAAGGTGTGAAAGGCGCGTTCCGGGCATTGTCTTCCCGTGGCCACGACGACGGAGGTGGGCGTGCGATGACGGAGAGTCGGTTCTGGGAGCGGGCGATGGACCGGGCGGTCGTGCCCGGATACAGCCGGTTCGGGTACCGGGTGCGCCGGCGGGCCGGGTTTCCCGCCGACCCCGAGCCGGCCGCGCTCAAGGGGCGGACCGTCGTGGTGACCGGGGCGTCGTCGGGGATCGGCGAGGCGGCCGTGACCGGCCTGGCCAGGCTCGGCGCGACAGTGGTCCTGGTGGGCCGGAACGAGGAGCGCGCCGAGGCGGCCCGCCTGCGGGTGCTGGAGCTGGTACCGGGCGCCGAGGTGACCGTGCGGCGCTGCGACATGGGCAGCCTGCCGGACGTGGCCCGGTTCGCCAAGGAACTGCGCACCGAGCACGGCCCGCTGCACGCCCTGGTGCACAACGCCGGCACGATGCCCGAGGTGCGCACCGAGACCGCCGAGGGGCACGAGTCGTCACTGGCCGTGCACGTGCTCGGGCCGCATCTGCTCAGCCGACTCGTGGCCGCCGACCCCGCGTCCTGCGCCCGGGTGGTGTGGATGAGTTCGGGCGGGATGTACACCCAGCGGCTGCCGGTGGACGACATCGAGTACCAGCGCGGCCCGTACAAGGCGGCCGTCGCGTACGCGCGGACCAAGCGCATGCAGGTGGTGCTGGCCGAGTTGTGGGCCGAGCACCTGGGCGCCGGCGGCCCGGTCGTGCACGCCACCCACCCGGGCTGGGTGGACACCCCGGGCCTGCGCACCTCGATGCCGACCTTCCGCCGGCTCACCGCGCCGCTGCTGCGCACTCCCGAACAGGGCGCGGACACCGCCGTGTGGCTGTGCGCGGCCGACGAACCGGGCCGCAGCACCGGCCTGTTCTGGCAGGACCGGACCCCGCGACCGACCCACTACCGCTCGGCCACCCGGGAGAGCCGGCCGGACCGCGCCTGGTTCTGGCGGCGCTGCCAGGAACTGACCCACCCGTGGGCGGGGGAGTGCGGCGGTCGCGCGGACTGATCCCGAGGCGACCCGGGACCGGAACCCGGTGCGGCCTCGTGCCGACCGCGTTTTCGGCCCCGGGTCGAGACCGAGCCCCGGTCCGAGTCCGCGGCCGTCCCGGGTCTGGCCCGCCCTGGCCCGACCCCCGTACCCGCCCCGGCCCTTTTCGACCGCGCTCAGGCGAGCGGGAACGCGACCCCGTGCTCCTCGATCGGGCGCGGCCCGTGGATGCGGCGGTCGGCCTCGGCGATCACCGCGTCGTTGATGCTCGCCTCGCGCCGCCGCATCAGGCCGTTCTCGTCGAACTCCCACAATTCGTTGCCGTAGCTGCGCCGGAAGCCACCCGCGCCGTCGTGCCACTCGTACTGGAAGCGGACCGCGATCCGGTCGGCCGTGTACGACCACAACTCCTTGCGCAGCGCGTAGTCCCGCTCGCGGGCCCACTTCTCGGTCAGGAAGGCGACGATCGCCGCGCGCCCGGTGACGAACCGGTCGCGATTGCGCCACACCGAGTCGGGCGTGTACGCGAGCGCGACGCGTTCGGGATCGCGGGTGTTCCAGGCGTCCTCGGCGGCCTGCACCTTGGCGAGCGCGTCGGCCTCGGTGAACGGGGGCAGCGGCGGCCTCACGCGGACCACCCCGACGCCTCGATCACATCGACGAAGTTCGTGCGCTCGAAGCCCGGCACGAACCGGTCGAGCACATCGGCCTTGACGTTGCCGAACGTGGTCTGCGGGCGGTGCTCGATGCCCTCGGTGAAGGCCCGCAGGATCCGCCGCCGGAAGTCCGGGCGCGGATGCGCGGCGACCACGGCGGCGCGCGCCTCGGCCGGGATGTCGTCGAGGCCGATGCCGAGTACGTCCAGCTCGACGCCGGCGGTTACCAGCGCGACCTCGGGCTCCATCCGGGCGGGGATCCCCGGTGTGGTGTGCAGCGCGATGGCGGTCCACACGATCCGCGCGGAGTCGGCGGGCAGGCCATGCCGCAGCAGGAAGTCGCGGGCCGCGTCGGCGCCGTCGAGCTCGAAGCGCTGTTGCGAGGCCCGGTACCCGGCGGTCAGCCCCAGGTCGTGGAACATCGCGCCCACGTAGAGCAGTTCGGGGTCGAAGTCCAGGCCCCGGCGGCGGCCCTGAAGCGCCCCGAAGAGGTACACGCGGCGCGAATGGTCGTACAACAGCGGGCCGGCGATGTCCCGGACCAGTTCGGTGGCCTCCTTGGCGAGCGCGCTGTCGGGGATGTCGACGTCGGCGATGCGGTCGGACATGAGGGCGGTCCTTTCCGAGGTGGGAGCGGCTGGTGTTCGTGGTTCGAGCCTGGCCCCGGATGCCCCTCCGACGCCATGTCCATCCGGACACCGATCCCTCGGATTCGGACACGGCCGGCGGGTAGCCTCGAAGTCATGCGACCTAGGAACGTGACGGTGCTCGCGTACGACGGAGTCCGGCTGATGGACGTCACCGCGCCCCTGGAGGTGTTCGGGACGGCCGCGCGGATGGGCGGCGCGTACACGCTGAAGCTGTGCTCGCCGACCGGTGCGCCGGTGACCACGTCCGCGGGCACCCGGCTGCTGGTCGACGCGGCCGCGACCGAGATCGACGGCACCCACACGCTGGTCGTGCCGGGATCGGTCGACTTTCCGCAACACGCGCCGCCGTTGCCGCTCCTGGACGCGGTGACCGCGCTCGCCGCGACCTCCGAGCGGATCGCGTCGGTGTGCACCGGCGCGTTCCTGCTCGCCCGGGCCGGGCTGCTGGACGGGCGCCGGGCGGTGACGCACTGGCGGCACGCGGCGACCCTGGCCCGGCGGCATCCGGGCGTCACCGTCGAGCCGGACGCGATCTTCGTTCGGGACGGCACGGTGTACACGTCCGCGGGGGTGACCGCCGGCATCGACCTTGCGCTCGCACTGGTCGAGTCCGACGAGGGCGCCGACCTGGCCCGCGAAGTGGCCCGCGACCTGGTGGTGTTCCTGCGCCGGCCGGGCGGCCAGTCGCAGTTTTCGGTACCCTCTCGCGCCCGCGCCGCCGCCGACGACCCGCTGCGACCGGTCCTGGACGCGATCGCCACGGACCCGGCGGCCGACCACTCGCTGCCCGTGCTCGCCCGCCTCGGGGGCTTCAGCCCGCGCCACCTCACCCGCCTGTTCCACGAGCGGGTCGGCTCGACGCCGGCCGTCTACGTCGAGGCCGTCCGGATCGAGGCGGCCCAATCCCTCCTGGCCGCCGGCGCCACCGTCACGGCCGCCGCCACGCACAGCGGCCTCGGCAGCGACGAATCGCTGCGCCGAGCCTTCCTCCGCCGCCTGGGCGTCACCCCCAGCACCTACCGCTCCCGCTTCCGCAGCACCACCCAGCCCGCAGACGCCACCTCCACCACCCCCAGGCGCGTCAGCGCCCCCGACCCGCGCCCACCCGAGTGATCGACGCGCGAAGCGCGGAGAGCGGCGGAGCCGCAGAGTTTGGGCTTCGTGGCCCGGAGCGAAGCGGAGGGACGCGAAGCCCCGAGCGAGGCGCCGTCTTTTTTCTCGGAGGAGCGAAGCGGGGGAGAGAGAAAAGGCGGTGCCTCGCGAGCCGGCGACGAAGTCGCCCAACAAGCAGCATCGCCGCCCCCACGACTCCGCCCCGCCACTCCACGCCCCCACCCACGACCCACTCCGCCCAGGCGCGTCAGCGCCCCCGACCCGCGCCCACCCCAGTGATCGACGCGCGAAGCGCGGAGAGCGGCGGAGCCGCAGGTTTGGGCTTCGTGGCCCGGAGCGAAGCGGAGGGACGCGAAGCCCCGAGCGAGGCGCCGTCTTTTTTCTCGGAGGAGCGAAGCGGGGGAGAGAAAAAAGGTGGTGCCTCGCGAGCCGGCGACGAAGTCGCCCAACAAGCAGCCGCCCCCACGACTCCGCCCCGCCACTCCACGCCCCCACCCAC
>NZ_JBITJP010000005.1:0-593542 GCF_044460165.1 Embleya sp. NPDC050154 | reverse complement strand
CGTTTCGGCGGCTTCGCTTTCCTCGCTTTCGGCTTCCACCGCGTTTCCGCGTTTTCCGCCTCCCGGACTCTAGCAGATCTTCCGACCCGCTTTTCATCCGCTGCTTCGTGCTTTCCGCTTTCGAAACTCTCGTTTCTTCCGCTTCCGGCCCGCCGAGCTTAGCAGACCCGTTTTCCCGCCTACCCCGACCTCGCTTGATCACTCTCGCGATGTCGGCGGCCGACGAGCCGCGCGTCGTGCTCCGGATCTCTCCGGCACTCGATGCTTCAACCCTAGCAGGTTTCCCCGGTAAAGCCGAATCACATTCCGAGAATGCGATTCCCAGTAATAAATGGCAGCACAAATAAAACCCCCGGAATTTGGATGATCAAATTCCGCGCGCTTCACAAGGGCTGTGTCGATCATTGGTTACACTGGGTCACACCCACGGAGACACCACAGGGACGGAGCAGCCAAAGGCCGTCCGCTTCAGGATGGATCGTTTGGGGTGTGAGTCGCGATGGGATCGGCCATCACGCCGGTGTTGAGGGCGTGCCTGTCCGGATCTCCCGAAGTTGCGACTCGTACGAGCTTAAACCACCGTCTTGGACGGGTCAAGCCGGTCCCCTATACCCAGTGAAACGGGTCGGGAACCGGCTCGACGAGTGAACCTTCGGGGTGGCTGACGGTGCATCAACTGCCTTGTGTCAGGCGGTGATCTCCGCTGCGGCAAGGTTGCGCTTGCCGCGGCGCAGGAGGGCCCAGCGGCCGTGCAGCAGGTCGGACGCGGTGATCACCGCGTCCTCGTCGGTCACCTTGGCGTTGTTGAGGTAGGCGCCGCCCTCCTTGATGGTGCGCCGGGCACCGCCCTTGCTCGGGGCGAGGCCGGTGGCCACCAGGGCGTCGATCACCGTCGGGCCCTCGGGCAGTTGTGCGCTGGGGAGTTCGGCGACGGCGGAGCGCAGGGTCGGCTCGTCGAGTGCGGTCAGGTCGCCCTGGCCGAACAGTGCCTTGCTCGCCTCGACGACCGCGACGCACTGGTCGGCGCCGTGGACCAGCGTGGTCAGTTCCTCCGCGAGGGCGCGCTGGCCGATCCGGGCGGCGGGGCGTTCCTCGCTGTCTCGTTCGAGGGTCTCGATCTCCTCGCGCGAGCGGAAGCTGAAGGTGCGCAGGTAGCGCGAGACGTCACGGTCGTCCGAGCCCAGCCAGAACTGGTAAAAGGCGTACGGCGTGGTCAGCTCGGGGTCGAGCCAGACCGTGCCGCCCTCGGTCTTGCCGAACTTGCTGCCGTCGGCCTTGGTGAGCAGGTTGGTGGTCAGCGCGTGCGCCTGGCCGTGCGGGTCGTTGCCGGTGATCCGACGGATCAGGTCGAGGCCGGCGGTGATGTTGCCCCACTGGTCGCTGCCGCCGATCTGGAGCGTGCAGCCGTACCGCTTGTAGAGCTCGACGAAGTCGTAGGACTGGAGCAGCACGTAGCTGAACTCGGTGTAGCTCATGCCCTCGCCGGAGAGGCGGGAGCGCACCGTCTCGCGGGCGAGCATCTGGTTGACGCTGAAGTGCTTGCCGATGTCGCGCAGGTACTCGACGATGCCGAGCTGCGCGATCCAGTCGTGGTTGTTCGCCATCACGGCGGTGTTCGGGTCGGTGCCGTCGAAGTCGAGGAACGCGGAGAGCTGGCCTCGGATCCGGTCGGTCCAGGCCTCGACGGTGGCGACCTCGTTCATCGCGCGCTCGGCCGAGGGCTTGGGGTCGCCGATCAGGCCGGTGGCGCCGCCGACAAGGGCGATCGGTCGGTGGCCGAAGAGCTGGAGTCGGCGCAGCGTCAGGATCTGGGTGAGGTGGCCGACGTGCAGGCTGGCCGCGGTCGGGTCGAACCCGCAATACGCCGTGACGGGACCGTCCGTGAACGCCTTCTTGAGCGCGTCCTCGTCGGTGGTCTGGGCCAGCAGGCCCCGCCACCGCAACTCGTCGACGATGTCCGTCACAGTGCCTGGTCTCCTCGATCGATGCCGATGTGCGGCATGGGGGTGCGGCGTGTGCCGCGAGTGCGGCTGTTGCAGCCGTTACAGGGTGCCCGACGGTCCGCCCTCGGCGCTAACCGCTTTGCCGGGCCGCGCCGGCGTCGGGCTCGGCGGCCGGCTTGGTGGTGCGCTTGCGTGGCTGGTGGGCTCGGTACGGGCTGACCGTCGGGTCGCCCGCGATGTGGAAGCGCCAGGGCTGGGTGGCTCCGCCGCCGCCGACGCCGGTACGTGGGCCGGTGCGGATCGCGGTGCGGGCGGGGGGTGTGCCGTACAGGACGCGGACCGGGCCGGTGGGGTCGCAGACGTCGGTGCCGTCCTGGGTGCGGTCCAGGGCCATCGCCATGGCCAGGCGGGCGGGGCCGGCGGCGAGGTCGGTGTCCTTGCGGGTGGTGGGTCGACGGGCCCGGGCCAGGGCGGTCCCGGTGATGATCTCGCCGGCGCGCAGCAGTACCCCGGATGCGCGCTCGGGTGGGCCGCAGACCAGGTTGGCGCAGTAGTACATGCCGTAGGTGAAGTAGACGTACAGGTGGCCGGGCGGGCCGAACATCGTGGCGTTGCGGGCGGTTTTGCCGCGGTAGGCGTGCGAGCCGGGGTCGTTGGCGCCGTCGTATGCCTCGACCTCGGTCAGCCGTAGTTCGACCGGCCCGGCCTCGGTCTCGTGCACGACGATTCGGCCGAGCAGATCGGCGGCGACGGCCAGGACCGGGCGGTCGAAGAAGGAGCGCGGCAGCGGATCGTTCGGGTCGGCGGTGGGGGCACGCATGACGAGCCAGCTTACGGCCGGGCGCACGTGATGGAATGGGCGGCCGAGACGATCATCGGGGAGGACACATGGTTTTCAAGAAGCTGATGGCGAGCATGGGCGCGGGCGGCGCCTCGGTCGAGACCGAGCTGCACGGTACGCACACCACGCCGGGCGGTGTGGTCGAGGGACACGTCCGGATCCAGGGCGGCAAGGTCGACCAGCGCATCGAGGGCCTGTATGTCGGGTTCCAGGCGGTCGTCGAGGTGGAGACCCAGGACGGCGAGCAGCGGCGGAACGTGGAGTTCGGCCGGCAGCAGATCGGCGGCGAGTTCGAGCTGCGCGAGGGCACGACGCACGACGTGCAGTTCCGGCTGCCGGTGCCATGGGAGACGCCGCTGACCACGTTCCGCGGGGTGCAGCTCCGCGGCACCACGGTCGGGGTGCGGACCGAGTTGGCCATCGACCGGGCGATCGACAAGGGCGACCTGGACCCGGTCTCGGTGGACGCGTTCCCGGCGCAGGCGCTGATCCTCGACGCGTTCGGGAATCTGGGTTTCCACTTCAAGGCCGCCGACCTGGAGCAGGGGCACATCCGCGGGGTCGATCAGCGGCTGCCGTTCTACCAGGAGATCGAGTTCGCCCCGCCGCAGGCGTACGCGCGCGGTATCAACGAGGTCGAGCTGACCTTCGTGTCGGCCGAGCACGCGACCGAGGTGATCCTGGAGATCGACAAGAAGGGTGGCGCGCTCTCCGGTGGGAGCGACGCGATCCGGCGGTTCACCGTCGATCACGGTACGGCGCAGCAGACCGACTGGAACGCCTACCTGCACGGCTGGTTCCAGGAGCTCGGTCAGCGCCGCGGCTGGTTCTAGTCCGCGCGTAGTCGGGGACGGGCGGCGGCCCGGGTGTCAGGCGTCCAGGAGCACGCGTACCCGGGCCGCCCAGTCCGCCTCGAACTTCGCCCGGGACAGACCGGTGGCCCTGTCCAGCGCCGCGTCCACGGCGGCGGGCGCCGGGTCGGCGTAGACGGCGGTGACGAAGCCGTACACGGCCAGGCCGCCGCCGAGTTCCTCGATCCGGCGGATCGCGAGGTGGGCGAGTTCGTAGGCGGCGGCGTTGGCGACGGTGTCGGCCTGGTACAGCTCGTTGTCCGTGGGCAGCTTGCCGGTGAACCGGTTCGTGGCGACGTAGGTCCTGGCCTCGTACAGCTCGTCGGTGCCGAGCAGGGTGCGGCCGCGTAGTGCGAGCCAGTCGGCGAAGCCCTCGACGACCCACACGGGTTGGTCCTGGTTGGGCACCTCGGTGCGCAGCGGGGTGACCAGTGCGTGGGCCATCTCGTGGCGCAGCAGTTCGCCCAGGCGTCGGGGGTTGGGCGAGGTGAACCAGCCCGAGGTGGTGTCGAGCACGATCCGCGAGCCGCCGAAGCGGCCCTTGCCGGCCGGGTCGATCGTGCGCAGCGCGTAGGTGAGGCCGGATTCCTCGCCGTGTTCGCCGGTGCGCCCGCCGTACAGCCGGTAGAAGGTGTCGCGGTCGGCGACCGGGACGATGACGAAGCCGGGGGCGGTGCCGGGTGGGCCGCCATCAGCCCATGTCTCGATGTCGGCGCGCGCGGCCTCCTCGGCGTCGTCGGCCAGTTGTTCGGCGCCGGCGGCGGTGGTCGGGTCGGCGAGCACCACGACGTGGTCGCGGCGGACCACGGTCAGGTCGGCCTGGTCCCAGGGCGCGGGATAGTCGCGGGCGTACGCGTAGCCGGCTCCGTCGTAGGGGGTGCCGTCGACGGCCTCGATGACCAGTGGGGCGCCGGGTTCGGCGCGGACCACGGTCCAGCGGTAGCCCTCGCCGACGGTCGCGGTGTCGGCGGCGGAGATGCGGTGGTCGAAGGACACGTCCACGTAGGCGGTGATCCGCTCGCCGGCCCCGGGCATGGTCTGCACCGTCTCGACGCGGTAGCCGAGGTGGTCGAAGGAGACGCGGCCGAGGTTGTGGAACAGGCGCTGCTGGCCGCTGACCAGTTCGGGGATGTGCGGGTCGAGGTCGGCGGTGAAGCCCTGCGCGTCCCGGCCGATCAGGGCCTTGGTGCGGCGGCCGACCAGTTCTTGGATGTCGGAGCTCGCGATGGTGGGACCGTGTGCGGGGGCGACCGGTGTCGCGGTGCCCGGGCGGGGGCCGCCGATCGCGCCGTCGGCGCCGCGCGGCTTGGCGCTGCCCGGGTCGCTGAGGGTGACGCCGAAGACGATCAGCGCGACGAGCGCCAGTACCAGCGCGGTCAGCGGCGCGGCGAGCCGGCGGACGGCGGATCGCGGCCGGGCCGGTGCGGGCCCGGGTGTCGCGCCGTCGGCGCCGCCCGCCCGATCGGCGGGCTCGGCGGATATGCCCGATGAGGCGTCGTCGGCACAATCGCCGGTTTCGTGCGTCGGCTGGGTCACGCCGGATGCCTCCCCCCTGTTGGCGCGAGGATACCTACGTGATCTTCGCCGGTTTGCCGGACGGTGAGAATAGGCTCGTCCGGACGAGGCGCCCGGCAGGCGGCCGGGTGCCGGTGAGCACGAGCGGAGTCTCGCGTGTCCGAGCCCATCAAGCCCTCGATGCCCTACGACTATCTGCCCGAGAAGCCGTCCTTCACGGTCACCAGTGGGGACCTGAACGATGGTCTGACCCTGCCGACCGCCCAGGTCAGTGGCGTGATGGGCGCGGGCGGCGAGGACGTGTCACCGCAGCTGTCCTGGTCCGGCTTCCCGGCCGGCACCAAGAGCTTCGCGGTGACCTGCTTCGACCCGGACGCGCCCACGCACAGCGGGTTCTGGCACTGGGTCGTGGTGGACGTCCCGGCGGACGTCACCGAGTTGGCGAGCGGCGCGGGCGCGGCCGACGGCAAGGCGCTGCCCCCGGGCGCGTTCCACGTGCGCAACGACACCGGCGGCCCGGGCTACGTGGGCGCGGCGCCGCCGCCGGGGCACTACCCGCACCGGTACGTCTTCACGGTGCACGCGCTGGACGTGGACAAGCTCGGCGTGGACGAGAGCGCGACGCCCGCGTTCGTCGGCTTCAATCTGTTCTCGCACACGCTCGCGCGCGCGGTTCTGGTCAACACGTACGCGCGGTGATCGCCGTGCCGCGGGCCCGCCGTTCACAAACGGCCGGCCCGGCACCGATTCCCGTCCGGTAATTGCGTTGTCCCGGTGATCGATCAAAAGGCACAGTGGTCGAGTTGTCCGTACTGACGGTTCGTCGAGTCGAAGGGTGCGCATGAGCGTCGCAGCACCGCCCCAACGCTGAGCGCGTGGTCGCGCCCGGCCGGTTCGGTGCGCGTCCGGGTGTGCTCGCTTCTCCCCTCGTCGACCAGGTGAGGGGAGGTCGCATGCGGGAGACGTTGGTGCTGAACGCGACGTATCAGCCGCTGGCGACGGTGTCGTTCAAGCGCGCGCTCGTGTTGGTGTTGCAGGAGAAGGCGGTCGTCGAGCATGTCGATCCAGGCCGGGTGGTGCGGGCCTCGACTCTCGAGTTGCCGCTGCCGCGGGTGATCCGGTTGCTCAAGTTCGTCCGGGTACCGTTCCGACAACAGGCCGCTTGGTCTCGCCGGGGCGTGTTGCTCCGGGACAATCGGCGCTGCGCCTACTGCGGTGGGCGGGCGACCACGGTGGACCACGTGCTGCCGCGTTCGCGTGGTGGCGCGGACTCGTGGCTGAACACCGTCGCCGCGTGCGGGAGCGACAATCAGCGCAAGGCGGCCCGGACGCCGGCCGAGGCCGGGATGCGGTTGTTGTTCCAGCCGTACGAGCCGTCGGCGACCCGGGCGCTGGTGCTCGCGTTCGGCGTGGCCGACGTCGAGGGCGCGCAGTGGCTCGCCGAGCCGGTACGGGCGCCGGTGCTCGCGATGGGCGCCTGATCGGCCGCTCGGGTGGGTGACGAGGCGTACAGGCCGCCGGGGTTCCTCACCCCGGCGGCCTTCGGCGTTTCGCGGCGTCCCACGGGTGCTTCGGGCGCGGGTGGCGATCCGGATGTCAGACCGTCTTGCGGACCCAGGCCGCCCAGTCGGCGCGGAGCCGGTCCGGGGTGTTGTCGAAGGCGGCGGTCAGGGCCTCGTCGACGGAGTCGTACCGGCCGGTGACGACGTCCGTGTAGAACGTGCACACCCGTTCCGCGCCGTAGGTCCGGGCCAGGTAGCGCAGCATCAGGTGGGCCAGGTTGTAGGCGGTCTCGACCCGATCCTCGTCGGTGGTCTCGAAGTCGCTCTCGGCGGGCAACTCGCCGGTGAAGCGGCCCCGGTCGATCAGCGCGCGAATATTTTGGGTGATCACCGGCTCCAGCGGCCGGTCGGCCTCCGCCTGCCAGTCGGCGAACCCTTCGGCGAGCCAGGTGGGCAGGTCCGCGGCTCGGGCCGGCCGGGACAGCGGGGCGACCAGGGCGTGTGTCATCTCGTGGCGGAGCAGGATCGGCGCGAAGGCCGGGTCGCTCGCCAGTTGCCCTTCGTCCACCACCATCCGCACGCCGCCGATGGGCCGGTCGGTCCCGGGCAGGCCCAGCGCGTAGCCCGCCGCCCAGTCCTGCACCTCGCCGCTGTTGTACAGCTTGTCGAAGCCGGCCCGCGACGAGGTCAGCACGAGCGCGAAGCCGGGTGAGGTGCCGGGGCCGCCCTTCCACGCGCCGAGCGTGTAGACGGCGGCCCGTTCGGCCAGGTCCGCGTTGCGGCGCAGCGCGGCCGGGTCCGACCCGGAACCGATCAGCACGACGTGCGGGCGCCGTTCGACCCGGATGTCCCACAGGTCCCACGCGGCGGGATACCCGGCGAAGCCGGAGGTGGTGTCGGCGTCGGCCGCGCCGTCGGCGCCGACGAGGGTGCACGGGTCCTCGGGGCCGGCGCAGCGCGCCTTCCAGAGGTAGATCTCCGGGACCGGGCCCAGGTCGACGCCGGTGATGGCGTGCTCGAAGCGCACCTGCGCGGTCACCGTGACCGGCCACGCGGCGGCGGTGCCGGCGTGCTTCGGGTCGGAGCCGTCGGCGGTGACCACCTCCTCGGTGCCCAGGACGCGCCAGCGGGCGGTGTCGAACGGCATCTTGCGCAGGTTGCCGAAGAGTCGGCGCTGACCGTCGACGAGGGCCTTGTCCTGCTGGTCCACGCCGGCCAGGAAGCCCGTCTCGTCCCCGCGTTCGAAGGTTGTCGAGCGGTTCGCGGCCAGGGCCCGCATCCGGGCGGACACGCGCGAGTCGATCCCGTCCGGGGTCGGGGTCGCGGCGGCGCCGGGTGCGCCCGGGACGCGGGAGGCGGTGCGGTCCGGGAGGCGGCCCGGTGTGGGCCGGTCGTGGTCGAGCACCCGTTGGGCCGTGTCGAGTCCGACGAGGCGACCCCCGGCGGACACCGCGCCGACGACGAAGGAGAGCGAGAGCAGGGCGCCCAGCAGGGCGACGCAGATCGCCCACGGTCGGGACCGGCGCGGCTCGACGGCGTCCGGCCACGGCCCGGACGGGTCGCCCGAGCGCACGTCAGTTGCCCACCTTGGTCTTGACGTACTTGGCCCAGTTGCTCTCGAAGGTGTCCCGGTCCTGGCCGGTGGCCTCCTTGAGCGCGGCCTCCAAGGCGGCCGGGGTGGAGTCCTTGTACACCGCGACGACGAAGTCGTCGGCCTTGGCCGCGCCGTACTTCTCCGCGATGTAGCGGATGGCCAGCATGCTGTAGTGGTAGCCGACCGTGGAGGTCTTGGCGTCGGCCGAGTTGACCTCGGTGTCGGTGGGCAACTTGCCGGAGAACTTGCCCGCCCGGACCTGCGCGCGGGCGTCGGGCTGGAACCACTCGGCCAGCGAGAGGTCGGTCCAGGCCAGGTATTCGGCGAAGCCCTCGGAGACCCACAGCGGCGGCCCTTCGCCGCCGCGCTCGAACTCGGCGACCATCGCGTGCCCGAGCTCGTGCCGGAGCAGGTGCATCTGCTGCTCGCCGTCGCCCTTGGCGAACATCTCGTCCGAGCCGTCCAGGGTGATCCGGCTGCCGGCCATCGGCTGGTCGCTGCCGGTGGGGCGGGCGGGCGGCATGGTGCGGCACACCCCGGTGACGTTGGGCAGGTCGTTGCCGGACAGCGCGCGGGTGAAGGTCTCGTGGTCGGGCGTGATGTAGATGACGTAGCGCTGCGGCGTGATGGCCGGGCCCTTCCACACCGCCAGGTTCTTCTTCAGCGCGCTCTCGGCCCGATCGGCCCAGGCGGCGCCCTTGCTCTTGTTCTTCGCCGGTACGGCGACCAGCACGTGCGGGCGTTCGATCAGCGCGAGTTCGTCCTCGTCCCAGGGCGCGGGGTAGGCGTTGCCGCCGCCTCGGGTCGAGCCGCCGGTGATCTTGGTGATCAGCAGCGGTGCGTCCACCGCGGCGCGGGAGAGGGTCCAGATGTAGCGCTCGGCGATCGGCTCGCTGTCCACGCCGGTGATCTGGTGGGCGAACACCACGTTCACGTCACGGGTGAGCGGGCCGGCGTCGGTGCCCGGGTCGATGCTCGCGTTCGGTGGCCGGAACTCGACGCTGGTGAACGGGAAGAGCCGCAGGTTGCCGAACAACCGACGCTGCGCGGCCACGAGTTCGGTGGCGGCGGGGTCGATCCCGGCGACGAACGCGTCGGCGTTGCCGGACTTGAGGGCCTGGGTGCGGTTGTCGGTCAGGAAGGCCACGTCGGACGTCGCGATCCGGGTGACCGGCGGCTTCTTGTCCTCGGGCTTCGCGGAGGTTTCGGCGTCGTTCCGCTCGGCGATGGGCGCGGTGGCCGGGGAGGAGGGTGGGTCGAAGACGCCGCCGACGGCGAGGGACGCGAGCAGCGCCAGGATCGCGACCACGCCGCCGACCGCGGCCAGCCGGCGCCGACGGGTGTTGCGGCGCTGCTGGTCGGCGGGTGGTACGTACGGGAGGGGGCCGAAGAAGCCGACCTGGGTGGAGAACTCGGGTGCCGCGAGGCCCTGTGGAGGGCCGTAGGGGGTGCCGGCCGGCGGTGCGGCGGGTCTGGGGGGTGCGGCGGGCAGCGCGGGCTCGGTGCGCGCGGTCGGCGCGGCGGGCTCCGCCGGCGCGCTCGGGGATGGGGCCCCGGCGGATATGGCGCCGGCGTCGACACCGTCGCCGCCGGGTATCGCCTCCGGCCGGGGTGCGGAGATCACGTGCCCGGTCGAGGCGGCGGGCGGCGGCGCGACCGTCTCGGACCCGCCGGGCGCCGGCGCGGCCTCGGGCCGGTGCGGCTCGGGCACGGCGGGATCCGCACCGCCGGGCTCCGCCGGTGCGGACGGGCTCGCGGACGGGCGTTCGGACGTGCCCATGTCCGGGCGCTCGGGCCGCTGTTCGGCTTCGGACTCGGTGGGTCCGGTGGTCGAAGCGTCGGTCGGCGGGTGTGTGCCGCCGTCGTTCGCGTTTTTGGGCATGTCGGACATGCCAGTCCTCCCCTGGACCGCCGGCCCGATGATTCCGCCCCCGGCCCCGGATCGGCGATCCGATCATGTGTTCGCCGAGGTTATCGACGTGCCCGGACACCGTCGGCACGGGGTCCGCACGCTGTCTTGTGCGGTGCTCGCGGGTGGTCGGCCGGCCGACTCGGCCCGTACGTAGTCTGCCCAGTCGGCCTCGAACCGAGCCCGGTCGAGTCCGGTCGCCGCCTTGATCGTCTCGTCCGCCGAGGCCGGGTCCGCGTACATGGCGACGACGAACGCGTCGGCCTTGGCGGCCCCGGGCGTGGGCGCGGAGCCGGGCGCAGGGGCGGGCAGTTCGTTGGCGGTCGGCGGTGATTCGCTCACGCGTGCGAGCCGAGGTTATCCGGCTCCCCCGGACCCGTCGAGCCGGTATCGCACGTGGTGACGAGCGGTCGGTCAGGAGGCGGTGCCGGCCTCCACGGTGTCCGTGTCGGGGCCCGGGGTGGGGGTCGGCGTCGGGTCGGACAGGTCGAGGACGTGCCACGAGTCGGGGACCAGGTAGCCGGGCACGTCGTAGGAGGCCATCGGGTCCGCGGCCAGGCCCTCGACGCGCGTGGACGAGCCGTCCGGGTGGGCGAGTTCCTCGGTGTAGCGGAAGTGCAGGTGGCCGTGTGCGGCCAGCGCGGGGCGGTAGGCGTCCACGAGGCGCTGGACGCGGCGCTGGTTGGGCAGGCAGCGCGGGTCGCCCTTGCGGTTGAACTCGGGCGCGGTGCGCAGCGGTTTGTCGTGCGTGAACAGCACGTCGACGGGCGAGGGGTCGGCCAGGATCGCGTCCACGTCGGCGTCCGTGGCCTCCTCCTCGGGGAACCACAGGGCGCCCGCGAAGTCCGGCACCTCGCCGGGCGGGCGGCCCGCACCGCGCCGGAAGCCCTCCTTGCGCAGCGCCCTCTCGTACCGCCGACGCTCCTCGGCGAGCCGCTGTTCGCGATCCAGCGAGAGCGCGCCGCCGAACGCGAGGAAGTTCCTCCCGTGCCAGGACCAGCGGTGTCCGCGCGGCGCGTAGCGCACCCGGGTGCGCACGATCAGGAAACCGTGCTCGTCGCGGTCGTCGCCGTAGGACTCCGTCAGCAGCGAGGTCTTGTCGTGGTTCCCGTCCAGGAAGTACACGTCGATGCCGCGCGAGCGGGCCGAACGGTTGACCGCGTCCAGGTAGCGGACGCCGGACGCCTCGTGCTCCCAGTAGCCGAAGTCGCCGAGCTGGAAGATCAGATCGACGTCGAGCTGCACGGCGGCGTCGAGCAGCCGCCGCACGTGCCCGGTGTTGCCGTGCGTGTCACCGGCCAGCAGGATCCGCATCGTGAGTCCCCGCCCTTCCACCCCGTTTTCGCGTGCGTGTACGCCCGCCCCCGAGGTCCATCATCGGTGATCGGGCGACGACCCGTCCGGGGTATCTCCCCAGGACTCGGGTGTCGGGCCCGGACAGGACCTAGGCGCCGGGGGGTACGAATGGCAGGCCGGGGGGAGCGCCCGCGGTGATGAGGCGGTCCACCGCGGCGTTGTCGAGGTGGTCGGCGACCAGATCGCCCAGCGCGTCCAGGCGGCTCTGCCGGGCCGCCTCGAACGAGGTGTCCGGCGACACGACGAACCGACGGCCCGTCAGCTCGGCCGTCCGGGCCAGGAAAGCGCGGCGGAAGCCGTCGTTCTCCAGCGCGCCGTGCCACAACGTGCCGGTCACCGCGCCGACCCGACAGCCGTCCAGCGCACCACCGTCGGCGGCGGTGAACAAGGGCTCGCCCGCCTCGACGTCGACGACGCCGTGGTGGATCTCGTACGCGCTCACCGGCTCGCCGTCGGCGAAGCCGCGTGGACGGGCCAGCGTCTTGGCGGTGGCGAAGCGTATCCGGACCGGGAGCAGGCCGAGCCCGGCCACGGTGCCCGCGCGGCTCTCCACGTCGTCGTGGATCTCGTGCCCGAGCATCTGGTAGCCGCCGCAGATCCCGAGCACGGGCCGGCCCTCGGCGGCGCGTCGGGCCAGCGCGGTGTCCAGGCCGCGCTCGCCCAGCCAGGCCAGGTCGGCGACGGTGGCGCGGGTGCCGGGCAGGACCACCAGGTCGGCGTCGGCGATCTCGCCCGGTGTGCTCACGAATCGGACCACGACGCCGGGTTCGACGGAGAGCGCGTCGATGTCGGTGAAGTTGCTGATCCGGGGCAGCCGGACCACCGCGACCCGCAGGACGTCTTCGCCGAGCGGCGGTTCCGGGGTGCCGCGGTCGGCGTCCAGGGCGAGCGAGTCCTCCACGTCCAGCCACAGGCCGCCCAGGAACGGCAGCACGCCCAGGACCGGACGCCCGGTGAGTTCGCGCATCCGGGTCAGCGCCGGGTCGAGCAGCCGGGCGTCGCCGCGGAACTTGTTGATCACGAAGCCGCAGACGAGTGCCTGGTCCTCGCGCGAGAGCAGCGCGAGGGTGCCGAAGAAGGACGCGAAGATGCCGCCCCGGTCGATGTCGCCGACCACGAGCACCGGCAGGTTCGCCGCCCGGGCCAGACCCATGTTGGTGATGTCCCGGTCGCGCAGGTTGATCTCGGTGGGGCTGCCCGCGCCCTCGCACACCACCACGTCGTAGCGCGAGCGCAGATCGGCCAGCGACTCGAGCACGGCCTCGAACAGACGCGGCTTCAGGTCGCGGTAGTTCAGCGCGCCGACCTCGGCGATCGGCTTGCCGAGCAGCACGACCTGACTGCTCATCAGCCCACCGGGCTTGAGCAGTACCGGGTTCATCACCGCCTCCGGCTCGATCCGCGCCGCGGCGGCCTGCATCGCCTGCGCGCGCCCGATCTCCGCGCCGTCGGCGGTGACCATCGAGTTGAGCGACATGTTCTGCGCCTTGAACGGCGCGACCTTGACGCCCTCGCGCGCGAGCCGTCGGCACAGTCCGGCGACCACGACGCTCTTGCCCGCGTCGGAGGTGGTGCCGGCCACCAGGAGGGCGCCGTTCATCGGGTTGCCTTTCGGGTACGCGGTGCCGTGCGGCGGGCGACGTCCCGGCCGATGTCGGCGACGGGGTCGACGATCGGCGCGGCGCGGGTCATCGAGGTGTCCTGCGGGTGCGCCACGCGGCGCGGGCGGCGACGAAGGCGACGGCCATCGCTGCGGCGCCCAGGCCGACGGTCGCGGAGAGCCGGTTGGCGCGATCGATGTCGGTGGGGCTCGGCGGCGGGCCGTCGCCCAGTCGCGGGCGGTCCTCGGTGCGGCCGGCGTAGACGTTGCGACCGCCCAGCGCGACGTCCAGCGCGCCGGCGGCGGAGGCCTCGCAGCGGCCCGCGTTGGGGCTGGGGTGACTGCCGCCGTCGCGGCGCAGCACGGCCCACGCGCGGGCCCGGTCGCCGCCGACGACCGGGGCGACGGCGACGGTGAGCAGGCCGGTCAGGCGCGCGGGCAGCCAGTTGGCGGCGTCGTCCAGGCGGGCCGAGGCCCAGCCGAAGTTCTCGTGCCGCGGGGTGTGGTGGCCGACCATCGCGTCGAGGGTGTTGATCGCGCGGTAGCCGAGCAGGCCCGGGATGCCCGCGACGGCGCCCCAGAACAGCGGGGCCACGACGGCGTCGGAGGTGTTCTCGGCGACCGATTCGACCACGGCTCGGGCGATGCCCTTGTCGTCCAGGCGAGCCGGGTCGCGGCCGACCAGGCGGGGCAGCGCGGCCCGGGCTGCGGGCAGGTCGCCGGCCACCAGCGGCGCGGCGATCACTCGGGCCTCGCGACGCAGGGTGGTGCCGCCGAGGACGGCCCACGTGCAGCCGGCGGTGACCGCGATGGTCGCGAGCGGCCGGCCGGCGATCGCGCGGCGCAGCCCCAGGCCGAGGGTGGCGGTGGTACCGACGCACAGCGCGGTGTAGGCGACGCCGCGCGCGCGGTCGTCGGCGTGCATGGCCCGTTCCAGCCGGCCGGCCACGGCGCCGAAGCCGGCCACGGGGTGACCGCGCCGGGGGTCGCCGAAGGCGGCGTCGAGGAGGACGCCTGCGGCGAGGCCGACGGCGGTGGAGGTCGCGTGCGCGGGCATCCCGGCATCGTTTCACGGGGGCGTGACGTCACCTCGACGGGGTGCGACCACCGGGCGCCGGGCTTCGAGGCTCCCGGGCTTCGACGCTCCGGGGTTCCGGAACGACGTGGGACCACGCGTGCGTTGGGCTAGCCCAGCGCCGGTTCCGCGCGGCGCGGCCGGGGCACCAGTTCGCCGCCGCAATTGGGGCACGTGTCGTCCATCGTGGCACTGCACGGTTCGCAGAAGGTGCACTCGTACGAGCAGATCCGAGCCGGGCTCGTCGCGGCGAGCGCCACGTCGCATCGTTCGCACTGCTCGCGCATCTCCAGGGCCATCGGGCCGCCTCCCCGGTAGTGCCGTTCGGGAGGATCAGGGTATCCAAGGCGGCCCTCGCGGCAGCGGCGGAACGACCTCAGAGCAGCAGTCGGACGACCGCGATCAGACCCACCACGACGATCACCGCCCGCAGCACGGTCGGCGGGAGCCGGCGGCCGACCTTGGCGCCGACCTGCCCGCCGATCACCGAGCCGAGCGCGATCAGTAGGACCACCCACCACGCGACGTCGGCGACGAGCATGAACACGATCGCGGCGACGCCGTTGACGATGCCGGCGAGCACGTTCTTGACCGCGTTCATGCGTTGCAGGTTCTCCGCGATGAACACGCCGAACAGCGCGAGCAGCAGCACGCCCTGCGCGGCCCCGAAGTATCCGCCGTAGACGCCGGTCGCGAACACGGCCACCCACAGCAGCACACCGCCGTGGCGGGGGCCCTCCTCGCCCGCTCCGCTGTCGGCACGCCGGGCTGCGAGTCGCTTGGCCAGCCGCGGTTGCAGCACCACCAGCACCAACGCCAGCACGATCAGCGCGGGCACGATCGCCTTGAACGCGTCGTCGGGCAGGGTCAGCAGCAGGATCGCGCCGGCCAGCCCGCCGAGCAGCGAGGCCGCCCCGAGTCGGATCAGCCGGGGCCGCTGGCCCGCGAGTTCGCGGCGGTAGCCGATCGCGCCGCTGATCGACCCGGGTACCAGGCCGATCGTGTTCGACACGTTGGCGGTGACCGGCGAGTAGCCGAAGGCGAGCAGTACCGGGAAGGTGATCAGCGTGCCGGATCCGACCACCGTGTTGATCCCGCCGGCCGCGATGCCCGCGGCGAAGATCGCCAAAGCTTCCAACCAGCCCATGTCCACCCGCTTCGCCGCGATGATCCTGGCGTCGGGAGGACATCGAGCTTCCCCCCGTGGCCGTAACGCCAGTGATCATCGCAGCCCGCGACTCGACCTCAACGTTGTGGTCGGTGACCGCGCTCGATGTGCGGGGGTTCCACGTCGCCGGCCGGCGGGGTGCCGCGGCGCTGCGGCTCGATCGGCGGCTGGGCCGGAATGGTCGGCGGGTCGGCGGGCGGGCGCGGCGGCGTGGAGGCGCCGTTGCCGGCCGGCGGCTTGCGGACCGGCGCCGTGGAGGTACCCGAACCGGGCCAGGCCGGCTCCTCCTCGACCGGCACCTGCGGTACCCGGTGGGCCGGGCCGGAGCCGTTCTGGGACAGGTTGCCGACCGCGTCGCCGATGCCCTCCAGGGCACGGGTGACCTCGCTGGGCAGGATCCACAGCTTGTTGGAGCTGCCCTCGGCGATCTTCGGCAACATCTGGAGGTACTGGTAGGCGAGGAGCTTGTTGTCCACCTCGCCGGCGTGGATCGCCTCGAAGACGGTCTCGATCGCGCGCGCCTCACCCTCGGCCCGGATCACCGCGGCCTGGCGCTCACCCTCGGCGCGCAGCACGGCGGCTTCCTTGTCGCCTTCGGCGGTGAGCACCTGCGAGCGCTGGTGGCCCTCGGCGGTCAGGATCGCCGCGCGCTTGTCCCGCTCGGCGCGCATCTGCTTCTCCATCGAGTCCTGGATGGAGGGCGGCGGCTCGATCGCCTTGAGCTCGACCCGGTTGACCCGGATGCCCCAGCGGCCGGTCGCCTCGTCGAGCACGCCGCGCAGCCCCGCGTTGATCTCCTCGCGCGAGGTGAGCGTCTGTTCGAGGTCCATGCCACCGATGATGTTGCGCAGCGTGGTGATGGTGAGTTGCTCGATCGCCTGGATGTAGTTGGCGATCTCGTAGGTGGCCGCGCGCGGGTCGGTGACCTGGAAGTAGATGACGGTGTCGATCTGAACGACGAGGTTGTCCTCGGTGATCACCGGTTGCGGCGGGAAGGGAACGACCTGTTCACGCAGGTCGATCATCTGCCGGATGCGGTCGATGAACGGTACGAGGATGTTGAGTCCGGCGTGCAGCGTGCGGGTGTAGCGCCCGAATCGCTCCACGATGGCGGCACTCGCCTGGGGGATCACCTTGACCGTCTTGACCAGGGCGACGACCACCAGCAGTACGAGTACGACCAGGACGATGACGGCGGTGGCCTTCACGATCTCTCCCGAGGTCCTGCTTGCCTGTGGCTGCCTTCGAATTCCAAGGCTGGTTCGAGCGTAGGGGTTCGCGGGCCGGCGTGGGGCGTCAACACGGTTGGCGCAACGATCCGGGTCTCACATCACCACGGCGGTCGCGCCCACGATGTCCGCGACGTCCACCCGGCTGCCGGGCTCGAACACGGCGGTCGCGTCCAGGCTGCGGGCGGACCATACCTCGCCGTTGAGCTTGATCCGGCCACCGTGCTCGTCCACGCGTTCCAGCACCACGGCGCTGGTGCCCTTGAGCGCCTCGATGCCGGTGCGTGCTCCGGGCGTGTTGTCGTGCCGGACCACGATCGGTCGCACGAACACGAGCAGCGCGATCGAGACGACCGCGAACACGACGGACTGGATCAGGAAGTTGCCGCCGAGTCCGGCCGCCGCGGCGGCCGCGGCGGCGCCGACCGCGAACATGCCCATCTCCACGAAGGAGGTGAGCACGCCGAAGATGCCGAACGCCCCGACCGCGATGAGCCACCACATCCATGCGTCCACGTGTTCATCGTAGATCGTGGACGCGTCGGGCAGCAGGCGGTTCTCGGCCGAAACGATCAGCGCCGAACGCGCGCCCGGGGTCAGCCCTGCGCTTCCGGCGCCTCCGGCATCGGCAGGCCGCGCGCGGACCAACGCCCGTACTGCTGCTCGACGATCAGCGGCAGGCCGAAGCAGTGCGAGAGGTTGCGCGAGTTGAGCGTGTCGGCGATCGGGCCGGCCGCGAGCACCCGTCCCTGACTGATCATCAGGATGTGCGTGAAGCCGGGCGGAATCTCCTCGACGTGGTGGCTCACCAGGATCATCGACGGCGCGTACGGGTCGGCGGCCAGCGTGCCGAGCCGGCGGACCAGGTCCTCGCGCCCGCCCAGGTCCAGACCGGCGGCCGGCTCGTCCAGGAGCAGCAGTTCGGGGTCGGTCATCAACGCGCGGGCGATCTGTACCCGCTTGCGCTCGCCCTCGGACAGGGTGCCGAAGCGGCGGTCGACGTATTCGGCCATGCCGAGTTGGTCGAGCAGTCGGCGGGCGCGCTGCTCGTCCTCGGCGTCGTAGCGCTCGTGCCACTTGGCGGTCATCCCGTAGGCCGCGGTGAGCACGATGTCCAGCACCCGCTCGCGCCGGGGCAGCTTGTCGGTGAGCGCGGCCGAGGCCATGCCCACGCGCGGGCGCAGCTCGAACACGTCGACCGTGCCGAGCTTCTCGCCCAGTACCGCGACGGCGCCGGTGGTGGGGAACAGATAGGTGGACGCCAATTGCAACAGGGTGGTCTTGCCCGCGCCGTTGGGTCCGACGACGATCCAGCGTTCGCCTTCCGCGACCGACCAGGTGACCTGGTCCACCAGAGGGCGACCGTCGCGCACCACCGATACGTCAACCAGTTCGAGAACGTCGCTCATCGCCTGCCAGCTCCCCATCGTGCGCTACGCCGCCGGGCGGCATCCCCTTGTGTGGGATCGCCGCCTCGCTCCGTGGTCCGCGTTGTTGCACCCGGTCCGGGAGAAACCTATGACACCGAGCCGCCTCCGGTCGTGTCCGGGAGCGTTGTGACGCCCCTTAGGCTTGTCCGCATGCTTGCCGAACCTCGCTCCGGACTTCTCGTCGCATGGGGCAATGCCCTGTTGGCCGGGCACGTTCCGCCGGACGACGCGGTGTCCGAGATCGTCGGAACGGACGAACCGCATCGGGTGACGGGTGTGCCCGGCGAGAGTGTGCCGGTCGGCCTGTCGCTGGCCCTGGGTCGGCTGCGCGCGCTGGGCGTGACCGGTCTGCGATTGGCCCTGCCGGTGGCGGGCGATCCGCTGGCGCTGCCCGGCCCGCCCGCGTTCAACGACCTCGCCCTGGACGCCGGCGAGGCGGCCATCACGGTCGGCGCGCCGGACGTCGCGTACGGCCTGGTGCCCGAGGTGACCCGGCACGGCACCGACGGCGACGCGACGGTGCGGGTCGCGTGGCGCATGCTCGAGGTGAGCGACCGGCCCGCTCAGGGGCCGTTCCTGGCCGAGGCGGAGCGCGAGCTGGCCGAGGCGATGCGGGACGCCGTCGAGGACCTGACCCGGCTCGACGTGGCGGGCAGCGGTCCGGCCGCGCAACGTGCCCTGGCCGGGCTGTACCGCAAGGACTCGGACACCCGGGTCGCGCCGGGGCATCCCGGTCGGGCCGGCCGGGTGCTCGACCAGGCCCGCCGGATCCACGCGGTACTGAGCGTGGCCTGCGCCGAGGACGGCGCGGCGGTCAGCGCGGCCGAGATGTCCGCGCGGCTCGGCGCGCTCGCGCCGCTGGAGCGGGCCTGCCGCCGGGCGATGGTGGCGGCGTACGGCGCGGCCCTGGAGCCCGACCGCGCCTGAGCGGACACGAGACGCGCGCAGCGCGTGGAGCACGCTTCAGCTGCCGCGCTTGCGCTTGGTCTTCGGGTCGAGGCGGCGGAGCATCAGCAGGGCGATCAGGCCGTAGACCGCGATCTGGCCGGCCAGGATGCCGATGTTGCGGTACCAGACCTTCGGGTCGTGCTTCCACAGCGGATCCGGGGACTCGCCGGGTTTGCGCGGTAGTTGGGTGGCCAGATCTATCGTGCTGCCGGCCGCGGCGAAGGCCCAGCGGGCCGGGGCCAGCCAGGAGACCTGCTCGATGCCGGCCTTGCCGTTGAGCGGGAACAGGCCGCCGCACAGCACCACTTGCACGATCGCGATGACCACAAGCAGCGGCATCGCCAGCTCCGCGCTGCCGATCGACGCGGAGACCACCAGGCCCACCGCCATCGCCGCTATCGCGGACAGCACCACCGCGATGCCGATCTCGATGATCGGCGGGCTGATCACCACACCCTCGGCGGGCAACTTCTGACCGACCAGCGCGACCGCGGTGAGCACCACGCCCTGGATCGCGGAGATCAGTCCGAGCACGATGATCTTGGAGCCGAGATAGGCGGACACCGAGAGCCCGGCGCTGCGTTCGCGCCGGTAGATCGCGCGTTCCTTGATCAGCTCGTTGACCGCCGTGGCGGTGCCCATCAGACCGCTGATCACGAACAGCACGAGCAACTTGGTGGTCGCCTCCTGGTTCGAGCCCGGCGGCGATCCCTCCGGGCTGACCAGCTTGCCGGGGATCACCCGGCACAACATCCCCAGGAACAGCGGTGCTATCGCCAACAGCGCCAGGTACTTGCGGTCCGAGGAGATCACCGCGAGGTAGCGCCGGGACAGCGTGGTCAGCTGGGAGAACCAGCCCTGCGGCTTCGGCGGCTTGGCCTGGGGCCGATCGCCCTGCACGGCGTGCGCGCGATCGCGGCCGACCTCTATGTACCGCCCGTACAACTCGGAGCGCCGGAACGGACCCTCGTAGTCGCGGTCCGGCTCGTCGTCGAACATCTTGAAGACCTCGGGCCAGTCGCCCTTGCCGAAGAACGGCAGCGCCTCGTCCGGCGGTCCGAAGAAGGCGATCCGACCGCCCGGGGCGAGCACCAGCACGCGGTCGCAGACGTTCAGGCTGCGGGTGCTGTGCGTGACCACGATGACCGTACGGCCGTCGTCGGCGAGTTCGCGCAGTTTCTCCATCACCGAGCGCTCCAGGCCCTCGTCCAGGCCGGACGTCGGCTCGTCCAGGAACAACACGGAGGGCTTGGTGAGCAGTTCGACGGCGACGCTCACCCGCTTGCGCTGACCGCCGGAGAGGCTGCTGACCTTGGTGTCGGCGTACGGCGCCGTGGCGCCGCGCGGCATCTTGTCCAGGCTCAGCTCGCCGATCACCTCCTCGACCCGGCGCTCGCGCTCGGACGCCTCGGTGTCCTCGGGGAAGCGCAGTTGCGCGGCGTAGCGCAGCGCGGTGCGCGCGGTGAGTTGGGCGTGCAGGATGTCGTCCTGCGGAACCAGGCCGATCCGCTGGCGCAGTTCGGCGTTGTTCGCGTACAGGTCGCGGCCGTCGTAGAGGATCTTGCCGCTGGCGGCTCGCCGGCTGCCGGTGAGCGCGCCGAGCAGGGTGGACTTGCCCGCGCCCGAACCGCCGACGATGGCAAGCAGGTTGCGCTCGGCGAGCGGGAAGGAGACGTTGTCGAGCAGGACCCGCTTGCCCGCCGTGACGGTGAGGTTCTGCACCTCCAGCGAGACCTCGCCGGTGTCGATGAACTCGCGTAGTTCCTGCCCGTCCAGCCGGAACGTGGCGTGCCCGATGCCGACCAGGTCCGCCTCGCCCAGCAGCGCGCGCTCGATCGGCTGACCGTTGAGGAAGGTGCCGTTGTGGCTGCCGAGGTCGACGATCTCGCGCCGGCCGCCGGGCGTGGTGCGCAATTCGGCGTGGTGCCGGGAGACCATCAGGTCGGTGAGCACCAGGTCGTTGTCCAGCGCGCGGCCGATCCGCAGGGTGCGCACCGGGAGCGGGATGACCATGCTCGGCGCCCGGTCCACGCTCGGGCGCGGATCCGCGTGCGGCCCGGCGCCGATCTGCGCGCGGCCCAACGGGCGTGCCGGCTCGGAGACTTGCCGGGGCGGCTCGGGCACATACGGCGGTTCGACCCGGCGCGGGGGTTCGGCGCGGCGCGGCGGCGGTTCGCTCCGGCGCGGCGGCTCGGGGATCTGTACGTGGTCGTGGTGGGCCGGCCGCGGCGGCACCACCTCGGTGACACTCGACTCCGGGGCCAGGCGCAGCGGGTCGCCGTCGTCCGGGTCGCCGAGCAGCACCTCGCAGCCTCGGCCGACGACCACGCGGTGCACCCGATTGCCGCGCACCCACGAGCCGTTGACGCTGTTGGTGTCGACGAACTCCCAGCCGTCGGGCCCCACCCGCAGGATCGCGTGTTGGCGCGACACCCGGCGGTCGTCGAGCACGATCGCACAGGACGGGTCGCGGCCGACGACGTGTTCCCGCCCGGGATCCAGGATCACGGGTGCTCCGGCGCTGGTGCCGACGGTCAGGTGCGGCACTGCCGGTCCTTCTGGCGTATAGCTGTCCCCCACTCTTCGAGAGTGTAGGGACGCGCGGGCCTCGCGGGCAGCCTTTCTCATCCGGAAGGGCACCGAACCACTCCGAAGGGGGATTACAACATCAACTTCTCCGAATCGGGTGTGATCTCCTCCGATCATCCATCGATCGGATCTTTGCATTCATATCGCCGATTCGAAGATCTGCCGCAATCGTGACCATCCGCCACTGAAACATGGCCGTGCGTAACCGCCGGTCGGGCGCCGACTTCCGCCGTCCGCACGGGTGGCAGTCCGGCCGAATCCGTTGACGCGCGGGTCGGGGCGCTCGATAGTCGAGTTTGTCCCGCTCAACCGGCAGCCGGGTCGCACGTGACAGGAGCGGTCGTGTCCTGGAACCAGCAGCAGCACAACGCACCGCGGCAACACGATCCGCCTCCGGCCCGACCACCGGCCGGACCCGCCCCCTGGGGCGGCGTGGCGCCCTGGCTGCACGCGCTCGGCGCGGTGCTCGCGGCGTTCGTCGCGATGGCCGTCGCCGCGTGGGTGGCGCTGTGGCTGCTCGGCGCGGACGACCTGGGGTCGGGCACGATGCCCGCGCTGGTCGCGGCGGTGATCGCGCTGGCCGTCGGCGGCACCGTCGACCTCGAGGGGACCGAACAGGGCACCCCTGGCAACGACATCCTCAGCCAACTCACCGGCGACATCTCACTCGCCCAGGGCAGCGGCAAGGTCGACATCATGCTGCTCGGCATCGGCCTGATCGGCGCGCTGGTGCTGGGCTGGTTGTTCCTGCGCCCGCTCCGCCACCGGTTGGTGATCGGCGCGCTGGACCTGGTCGTGCACGGTGTGCGGGTCCTGGTGTTCACCATGGCCGCACTCGGCGTGGTGGTGTCGACGGGTGAACACTCGCTGCCGATCCAGCAGTTCGTCTCTCAGGTCGGCGGCGCCCAGGACCTGATGGGCATCTTCGACCTGGGCGCGGCGGCCAGGTTCGAGACCGACGTGAGCGGCACCCTGGTCTTCGGCGCACTGTGGTTGCTGATCACCCTGGTGGCCGCCGTCGCGGTGTCCGCGCGCGGGCCGCTCCCGCTCAAGTGGCTGCGGCACCGCGCGGTACTGCGGGCCCCGGTCGCCGGTCTGCTCGCGGTGCTGATCACCGCAGTGGTCGCCGGGATCGTGGGCACCCCGTTCGTGGCCGCCGCCGCGCCCGCGCCCAAGCGGATGATCGGCGGCATGTTGTTCGCGCTGCCCAACGCGGTCTGGCTGCTCGCCTCGCTCGGCCTGGGCATCCCGTGGAAGGCCACCAGCAGCGCGCCCACCGAGTTCGGCGGTTTCTCCTTCGGTCTGCCCGGCCCGCTGGGCAAACTGGTCAAGGCCTCCGCCGGGGAGGGCCTGCCGATCCGAATCGACCGGCTGGCGGAGCTGGACTCGCGCGCGTGGTTCGTACCGCTGTTCTCCGCGCTGCTCCTGCTGCTCGGCGCGACCGTGATGGCCATGCGCGCGCCGGCCTCGGTGCGTCCGCATCAGCACGCGTGGCGCTTCGCGGTCGCCCTCGCCGGCGGCCTGCTGGTGATCTCCTACCTGATGGAGCTCCAGCTCAAGGTCGCGGTGACCGTCCTCGGCGGGGTGATGTCCCCGGGCGCGTCGGTGTCGCTGCACGCGGACTACCTGTGGACCGTGCTGCTCGGGCTGCTGTGGGGCGCGTGCGCGGGCTTCATCGGCGGCGCGGTCGCGGACTGGGTGCGCTACCGCAGGACCGACCCCGCCGGCGCGCCGCCGGCCGCGGGTCCGCCGCGACCCACCCACGCCGCGCCGCCCGGCTCGCCTCGGCCGTACCCGCAGGGCGCGCCATACCCGCAGGACCGACCCGCCTCCCGGCCCCCGTCGACACCTCCGCCCGCCCCCGGCGCACCCGCGCCGCCCGGCCCGCCGCACTCGAACAGACCCGCCCCGGCGTACCGCCCGCCGCCGCCGCCCGATCCGCAGGGTCCGACCCGGTCGGGCCCCTGGCCTGGGTAGATCCGACCGGCGCGGGCCCTGCGCCGGTGTTCGTACCGTGGACCGGCGACGCGTGTGCCATCGAACGGCCGGTACCGTGAAGCATCATGAATGCGCCGCGCACTCTTCTCGTCAAGATCTTCGGCAAGGACCGGCCGGGGGTGACGTCGAGCCTCTTCGAGATCCTGGCCGGCCACTCCGTCGAGGTCGTCGACGTCGAGCAGACCGTCACCCGGGGCCGGCTCACGCTGTGCGTCCTGATCACCACGCCGGCCGACGAGGGCCGGCTGCGGGCCGGCGTGCACCGCTGGGCGGACGGCGAGCGGCTGGAGGCGGAGATCCTCTCCGGCGTCGGCGACAACCGCCCGCGCGGCGAGGGCCGCTCGCACGTCACCGTCCTGGGCCACCCGCTGGAGGCCACCGCCTTCGCCGGGATAGCGCACCGGATCGCGGCCACCGGCGCCAACATCGACCGGATCTTCCGCCTCGCCAAGTACCCGGTGACCGCGATCGAGCTCCAGGTCTCCGGCGTCGAGACGGACAAGCTGCGCCTGGAACTGGCCACCGAGGCCGCCGAGCGCCGGGTGGACATCGCGGTCCAGCCCGCCGGGCTGCGCCGCCGGGCCAAGCGGCTGATCGTGATGGACGTCGACTCGACCCTGATCCAGGGCGAGGTGATCGAACTGCTGGCCGAACACGCCGGCTGCCTGGACCAGGTGGCCGAGGTGACCGCCGCCGCGATGCGCGGCGAGTTGGACTTCGCCGAGTCGCTGCACGCTCGGGTGGCACTGCTGGCCGGGCTGGACGAGGACGCCATAGACAAGGTCCGCGAGCAGGTCGTGCTCACCCGCGGCGCGCGCACCCTGGTCCGCACGCTCAAGCGGCTCGGCTACCAGGTGGGCATCGTCTCGGGCGGGTTCACCCAGGTCACCGACGCGCTGGTGGAGCGGCTCGGGCTCGACTACAGCGCGGCCAACACCCTCGAGGTGGTGGACGGCAGGCTCACCGGGCGCGTGGTCGGCGAAATCGTGGACCGGGCGGGCAAGGCCCGACTGCTGCGCCGCTTCGCGGCCGAGGCGGGCGTCCCGCTGACCGCGACGGTGGCCATCGGCGACGGCGCGAACGACCTGGACATGCTCAACGCCGCGGGTCTGGGCGTGGCCTTCAACGCGAAGCCGGTGGTCCGCGAGGCCGCCGACACGGCGGTCAACGTGCCGTTCCTGGACACCGTGCTGTTCCTGCTCGGCGTCACCCGCGACGAGATCGAGGCGGCCGACGCCGCCGACGTGTAGCGCCGAACCGGGACACGCGTCCCGCGACGTCGAACGCCGGACGGGCCGAGTGCGGCCGTCCGGCGTTCGAGGCGGTGCTTCGAGGCGGTGTCTCGAGGCACCGCTTTTTTCGCGGCGGGTCAGGACTCCGGCGTGGTGAACCTGGTCAGGTGCGCCGAGCGCTCCCGAAGATCGGCCCACGGGGTGTGCAGGCTCAGCACCGACACGGCCGAGGTCGGGTACTTCTCCCGGAGCCGGACCAGCGTGTCGTCCTCGCCGCTGCCCGCCAACGCGTTGACCAGCGTGGCCACGCCGGGGTTGTGCCCGATCAGCAGCAGCGTGTCGACCTCGTCGGGGGTCTCCTGGACGAGGTACAGCAGCGCCTGCGCGCTCGCCTCGTACACCCGCTCGTCGTAGATCGTGTGCGGCTTGTGGTCGTAGACCTTGCCCACGAGACGCCAGGTCTCCCGGGTGCGTACGGCCGGCGAGCACACCACCAGATCGGGGGTGATGCCCTGGTCGAGCAGCCGGTGCCCGGTCTCGGCGGCGTCCTTGCGGCCGCGTTCGGCGAGGGGTCGCTCGTGGTCCGGCCCGTCGGGCCACTCGGCCTTCGCGTGCCTCATCACCACAAGATTGCGCTGTCGGTGGGATGCCATGGGTTCAGCCTCTCAGACATCGGCCTTTGTGCACTGCGGGTCGGCGCCTCGGTACACGATTGATTCGGCACCTGGGCACACCATCGACGGGACCGCCGGCGCCGGCCGGATCGCGTCGGTGGAGCCGACACGCACGACGGGTCGGGACCGAGTATCCGGTCCCGACCCGCGCTTTGCTCGGATCTACAGGGTGGTCACCGCCAGGATCCCTCCGGCGGCGGTCCGGTTCGGGTCAGCCGACCGGCGGCTGCGGGATCCGGCGCGACCGGGACACGCCCTCGTCGTATCCGGTCGTCCCCGGGTGCGCCGGCTCGTAGCCCGGCGAGGCGTAGCCGTTCGCCCCGGCGTACGCGGGAACCGGCCGGCCGGCGGGGGCCGGCACCTCGACCGCCTCGTCGCCGTGGTCCATCTGCGGCAGCCAGTTCAGCCAGCGGGGCAGGTACCAGTTGTGGTCGCCGAGCAGGCTCATCACGGCCGGGAGCAGCAGACCGCGGATGATCGTCGCGTCCAGCAGGACCGCGACCGCCAGACCGACACCGAACTGCTTCATCGACTGCATCGACAGGGTGCCGAAGACCGCGAACACCGCGACCATGATCGTCGCCGCACTGGTCACCACGCCCGCGGTGGTGCGGATGCCGTGCGACACGGCCGACTTGGTGTCCATGCCCTTGTCGTAGGCCTCACGGATGCGCGAGACCACGAACACGTGGTAGTCCATCGACAGGCCGAACAGGATCACGAACAGGAACATCGGGATCCAGGAGACGACCGCGCCGGGTGCGTCCGTGCCGACCAGGAAGTCGCCGTAGCCGTGCTGGAAGACCAGCGTCATCACACCGTAGGCGGCACCCACCGACAGCAGGTTGAGCACGATCGCGGTGACGGCGATGGCGATCGAGCGGAACGAGACCAGCATGAGCAGGAAGGCGAAGCCGAGCACGAAGGCGAAGATCGGCAGCCGCGCGTCGGCGAGCTTGTCGTTGAAGTCCTTGGAGCCGGCGGTGTTACCGGTCACCGGGGCGTCCACGCCGTCCAGCTTGCCCAGCGTGTTCGGGATGATCTTGTCGCGCAGCGTGGACAGGGCCTTGTCGCTGGTCGAGTCGTTGCCACTGCCGGCGAGCGGGACCGAGACCTTGAAGACGTTGGTGGTGCCCTGGCGTTCGACCTCGATCGGCTCGTGCATGCGACCGCTGGCGACCGCCTCGCGGCGCAGGTTGTCGAACGCGGCGGCGAGCTTGGGGTCGTCCGGGTTCTGCGCCTTGACCACGATCTGGGCGGGCGCCGGACCACCGGGGAACGCCTTCTCGATGTGCTGGTAGGTCTGCACGATCGACAGCGAGGTCGGCAGTTCCTTGTCGATCGGCAGCTCGGAGGTCTTCATGGCGAACATCGGGACGGTCAGCGCGACGAGCAGACCGCCGGCGAGCACCGTGGTGGCCCTGGGGCGGTTGAGCACGACGCCCAGGATCTTGCCCCAGATCTTGCTGCCCTCGGTGGGACGGCGCATCTTGGCCAGCCCGGGGATCTTGCCCAGGTCGACCCGGTCACCCAGCATCGACAGGATCGCGGGCAGCACGGTGAGCGAACCGAGCACCGCGGTGAGCACGACCAGGATGGTCGCGGAGGCCATCGACTTGAACTCGCTGATGCCGGACAGGAGCAGGCCGGCCATCGCGACCATGACGGTGATGCCGGAGATCAGCACGGACCGGCCGGAGGTGGCGGCGGCGATCCGCAGCGCGGTCTCCGGGTCGCGTCCCTTGGCCCGCTCCTCACGCTCACGGCGCAGGTAGAACATGCAGTAGTCGACGCCGACGGCCAAACCGATCAGCAACATCACCGACTGCGCGTTGTCGCCGACGGGCATCAGGTGGCTGCTCAGCGCGAGCAGGCCGCCGGCCGCGATGAACGCGGTCAACGCGAGGGCCACCGGCAGGAGGGCGGCGACGACGGCGCCGAACGCGACGAGCAGGATGCCGAGCGCGAGCGGAACGGCGGTCCATTCGGCCCGGGTGAAGTCCTTGGCGATGGTGTCCTCGAACCACTTGTCGCCGCTGGCGTCACCGAACTGTTCGATCGCCACGTCGGGGTGCGCCTTGCGGGCCTCGGCCACCGCGTCCAGCACGGGCTGGATGTTGTCGACGGCCTTGTCCTCCTCACCCGCCATGTCGAACTGGATGAGCGCCGAGTGCTTGTCCGCGGACAGGCCCCCCTCGGCCTCGTACGGCGAGCGCATGTGCTCCGTCGCCGGACCCTTGTTGCCCTTGATCTGCACGGCGTTGACGCGGTTGATCACGTCGTCGACGGCGGCCCTGAACCTCGGGTCCAGGGCGGGCAGCGTGTCGCTGCGCACCAGCACCATCTCGCCGGCGGGTTCCTTGATCCCCGCCTCGTCGATGATCCGCGCGGCCCGCCCGGACTCCCCCACGCCCTGGTCGACCTTGGTGATCTCCTGCGACCCCGCCATGTTGCCGATGACGACGGCGAGCACCACGAACAGCAGCCACCCGAATACCGCCGTCTTGCGATGCTGTGCACTCCAGCCACCGATCGAGGCGGCGAGATTACGCCTGGATGCCATTGGTCCCCGCTCCTGTGTTCTCCGTCGGCCGAGGGTTTCCTCGACACGGAAAAAGGTATTGGCGGGCAACCGGGGGTCACATCCTGCGGACAGGTGTCTTGATCGGGGGGCAGGCACCCCTGCGTAGTAGGGCTGGCCCTACCCCTGAGAACGAGCCTCGTGGTGACCAGTCGGGGCAAATCGGGATGCGTGTAAGGGGAAGCTTCCGCGATCAATCCGCTGACCTGCGCAAACGCGGGCAACGCCAGTCGGGGGAAGGACACATCGGACGAGGGTCGACACGTGTGCACAACGCCCGGGGCGAGGTGGGGAGTTCCCCACCACCCGGCCGGCTCCGCGCCGACGGGCGTTCACCCGCCGGGGCACGGCCGCGCCCCGCCGGTCGGTCCGACGGGGCGGGTCTGCGAAACTCGGTCCCATGGCTGCTACATCTGGCGAATCCTCCAAGGAGCGGTACGAGCGGGCCATGGCCGCTCGCAAGGCCCGCGAGGAGCGCACCCACGCGGAGGAAGTCGCGCGGTCGAACGCGCGCAACGAGATCCTCGCCCGCAAGGCCGCCGAGGCCGCCGCGTCCGGCGCGGACGACGAGATCCGCCAGACGGTGCTGGCGCCGCCGGACCCGAACAAATCCTCCGCCAAACAGCTCGGCGGCATCCTGGGCATCATGCTGCTGATCACCGTGCTGATCGGCATCGCCGCGACGATCGCCGCCGCCACCGGCTGATCGGTTTTCCGTCCGCCCACCCGTGCCGCTCCCGAACAGGGCCGCGGTCCCACGGGCGGCGACGCACCCGTCCCGATCCCGCGGCCCCTACGACACAGCCCGACCGCCGCGACCCTGTCGGGTCGGGCGATCGGGCTGCGGAGTGGATCGGTTGCGCCGCCGAGGATGATGCCCGGCGGCGCGGCCGCGCGGTGATCCGGCTACGCGCCGATGGCGTGCAGGCCGCCGTCGACGTGGATGATCTCGCCGGTGGTCTTGGGGAACCAGTCGGACAGCAGCGCGCACACGCCCCGGGCGGCCGGGTCCGCGTCGCGCAGGTCCCAACCCAGCGGCGCCTTCTCGTTCCAGACACCCTCGAACTTCTCGAAGCCGGGGATGCTGTTCGCGGCCATCGTCTTGACCGGGCCCGAGGAGATCAGGTTGACCCGGATGTTCTTCTCACCCAGGTACTTGGCCAGGTAGCGCGAGGTCGACTCGAGCGCGCCCTTGGCGACACCCATCCAGTCGTAGCCCGGCCACGCCACCTGCGCGTCGAAGTCGAGGCCGACGACCGAGCCGCCGGCGCCCTTGTTCGCCTCGATCAGCGGCAGACAGGCCATCGTCAGCGACTTCAGCGAGTACGCCGAGACCTGCACGGCCGTGGCCACGTCGGCCCACTCGGTGTTGAGGAAGTTGCCCCCGAGCGCGTCCTTGGGTCCGAACGCGATCGAGTGCACGACGCCGTCGAGCGAGGGCACGTGCGCGCGCACGTTGTCCGCGAGCGCCGCGAGGTGTTCGGGGTTCTGCACGTCGAGCTCGATCACCGGGGCCGGCTTGGGCAGCCGGTTCGCGATCCGGTTGACCAGCGAGAGCCGGCCGAATCCGGTCAGTACGACCTCGGCGCCCTCCTCCTGGGCCCGCTTGGCGACGTGGAAGCCGATCGAGGCGTCGGTGATGACGCCGGTGACGAGAATGCGCTTGCCCGCAAGCAGGTCGCCCATGAGTTCAGTGCCCCATTCCAAGTCCGCCGTCCACAGGGATGACGGCTCCGGTGATGTACGACGCGGCGTCCGAGGTCAGGAACTTGACCACGCCGGCGACCTCGTCCACGTCCGCGTACCGCGCGAGCGGGATCTCCTTGAGGATCTGCGCCTTGCGCTCCTCGCCGAGCACCTCGGTCATCGCGGTGTCGACGAAGCCGGGCGCCACCACGTTCGTGGTGATGTTGCGCGACCCCAGCTCGCGCGCGATCGAGCGGGCGAAGCCGACCAGACCGGCCTTGGAGGCCGCGTAGTTGGCCTGGCCCGCCGAGCCGAGCAGCCCGACCACGGACGAGATCAGCACGATGCGACCCTTGCGGGCCCGCAGCATGCCCTTGCTCGCCCGCTTGACCACCCGGAACGTGCCGGTCAGGTTGGTGTCGACGACGCTGGTGAAGTCCTCTTCGCTCATCCGCAGCAACAGCGTGTCGCGGGTGATGCCCGCGTTGGCGATCAGCACCTCGACCGGGCCGTGCGTGGCCTCGATCTCCTTGAACGCCTGCTCGACCTGCTCGCCGTCGGTGATGTCGCACCGCACTCCGAGCAGGCCCTCCGGGGGCTCGCCGGAGCGATACGTGATCGCGACCTTGTCGCCGTCGGCGGCGAAGGCCCGGGCGATGGCCAGGCCGATGCCCCGGTTTCCTCCCGTGACCAGTACGGACCGGCTCAACGGATCACTCCTTTGTCCTCGGACGTCCTGTGGATGCGCGCGCGCAGGCCGTCGGCTTGCGTCACGATGACGCTATCGGGCTACCCCGGGGTAAGGGGAATCCGGTCCGGGACAGCGTCCGCGGACCGATAGTTGTGGGAACCCGACAAGAGCCGGCGGGAAGCGGAATCATCGGCTCCACCGACCGAATCCGGCCGGCCTGCGCGCGGCAGGTTTCGTTCCGGTTGTCCGGGCGCAAGACCCGTCCGACCAGCGGACCGGTCCGACCGGCAGACCGGAATGCCGGCGACGTCGTGTCTGGTTGACTGAACGACGCGAGCCGACAGGCCGAACGTATGGAGGAATGGGTGCCCAACGAGATCGATCCGACGTTCCTCGCCTATCCCCTTCGGGAGCTGGCCGCCGCGGCCCTGTCCCGAGCCGGGGAACTGGGCGCCGAACACGCGGACTTCCGCTTCGAGCGGGTACGAGACGCGTCCTTCCGGTTGCGCGACGGGAAAACCGACTCGGCCGCGGACACCACCGACGTGGGCTTCGCGGTCCGGGTCGTGCACGACGGGGCGTGGGGCTTCGCCGCGGGTGTCGACCTGACCCCGGAAGCGGTGACGTACGTCGCCGAACAGGCCGTCGCGGTGGCCCGGGTGTCCCGCTCGGTGAGCGAGGCGGCCGGGGCGGGAGAGCGCGTCGCGCTGGCCGACGAGCCGGTGCACGCGGACAAGACCTGGATCTCGAAGTACAAGATCAACCCGTTCGACGTACCCGAGGCCGAGCGCATCGGACTGCTCGCGCGGTGGAGTCGGGAGCTGCTCGCCGCCGACGGCGTGGACCACGTGGACGCCACGTGCATGGTGGTGCAGGAGAACAAGTTCTACGCCGACTCGGCCGGCACCACCACCACGCAGCAGCGGATCCGGATACACCCCCAGCTCACCGTGATCGCGGTGGACCGCGACTCCGGCGCGTACGAGACGATGCGCACCGTCGCGCCGCCGGTCGGCCGCGGCTGGGAGTACGTCAAGGGCGAGGGCTGGGACTGGGACGAGGAGCTGGCGTCGCTGCCGGGCCTGCTCGCCGAGCGGCTCAAGGCGCCGAGCGTCGAGGCCGGCGAGTACGACCTGGTGATCGACCCGAGCAACCTGTGGCTGACCATCCACGAGTCGATCGGGCACGCCACCGAGCTGGACCGCGCGCTGGGCTACGAGGCCGCCTACGCGGGCACCTCGTTCGCCACGTTCGACCAGCTCGGCAAGCTCGAGTACGGCTCGCCGGTCATGCACGTCACCGGCGACCGCACCGTGCCGCACGGCCTGGCCACCATCGGCTTCGACGACGAGGGCGTCGCGACGCAGAGCTGGGACCTGGTCACCAACGGCGTGCTCACCGGCTATCAGCTCGATCGGCGGATGGCGCTGATGCAGGGCCTGGGCCGGTCCAACGGGTGCGCGTTCGCGGATTCCCCCGGCCATGTCCCGGTGCAGCGGATGGCCAACGTCTCGCTCCAGCCGGGCGAGGACAACCTGTCCACCGCCGAACTGATCGGCCGGGTGCACCGGGGCCTGTACATCGTCGGCGACAAGTCGTGGTCGATCGACATGCAGCGGTACAACTTCCAGTTCACCGGCCAGCGCGCCTACCTGATCGAGGACGGCCGGATCGTCGGCCAGGTCAAGGACTTCGCCTACCAGGCGACCACGACCGACTTCTGGGGCTCGATGGAGGCCGTCGGCGGTCCCGGCACCTACGTCCTGGGCGGCGCCTTCAACTGCGGCAAGGCGCAGCCGGGGCAGGTCGCGGCGGTCAGCCACGGTTGCCCCTCGGCGCTGTTCCGCGGCGTGAAGGTCCTCAACACGGTTCAGGAGGCGGGTCGATGAGCAGCGGGCAGACCGTGGTGACGCGGCCGAACGAGACGGTCGAGCGCGCGCTGGCGCTGTCCAAGGCGGACGGCTGCGTGGTGATCGCCGAGGAGACCTCGGCGGCCAACCTGCGCTGGGCGGGCAACGCGCTGACCACCAACGGCGAGACGCGCGGCCGGCGGATCACCGTGGTGGCCACCGTCGCGGGGACCGAGGGCACCGCGTCCGGGATCGTCTCGCGCGGCGGCGTGACGATGGATCGGCTGGAGGGCCTGGTCCGGGCCGCGGAGGCGGCGGCGCGCGACGCCGGACCGGCCGAGGACGCGCGACCGCTGCTCGGGGCCGGCGGCGGCCCGGACGGCGGCTTCGACCAGGCGCCCGCGCAGACCTCGATCGGGGTGTTCGCGGACTTCGCGCCCGAGTTGGGCGCCGCGTTCGGGCGGGCCCGGGAGAGCGACCGGCTGCTGTACGGGTTCGCGTCGCATCAGTTGACCTCGACCTACGTGGGCACCTCGGCCGGACTGCGACTGCGGCACGACCAGCCCACCGGGCACGTCGAGTTGAACGCGAAGTCGGCCGACCTGAGCCGGTCGGCGTGGGCGGGCGTGCCCACCCGCGACTTCCGCGACGTGGACCTCGCCGCGATGGACGCGGACCTGGGCACGCGACTGTCCTGGGCGACCCGCACGCTCGACCTCCCGGCGGGCCGCTACGAGACGCTGCTGCCGCCCACGGCGGTCGCGGACCTGATGGTCTACATGTACTGGCAGGGCGGCGCCCGGGACGCGCACGAGGGCCGTACGGTCTTCAGCAAGCCGGGCGGCGGCACCCGGATCGGCGATCGGCTCAGCGAGCTGCCGCTGACGCTGTACAGCGACCCGACCTACCCGGGCCTGGAGAGCGCGCCGTTCACCATCGCGCACGCCTCCGGCGACGCGTCGTCGGTGTTCGACAACGGGCTCGCGCTGGAGCGGACGAACTGGGTCACCGACGGCGTGCTCACGTCGCTGCTGACGAATCGGCACACCGCCGAGCTGACCGGGCTGCCGGTCGCGCCGGAGATCGACAACCTGATCCTGGACGGACCGGCCGACGGCCCGAGCATCACGGACATGGTCGCCTCGACCGAGCGCGGGCTGTTGCTGACCTGCCTGTGGTACATCCGCGAGGTGGATCCGCAGACGCTGCTGCTGACCGGGCTGACCCGGGACGGGGTGTACCTGGTCGAGGGCGGCGAGGTGGTCGGCGCGGTGAACAACTACCGCTTCAACGAGTCGCCGGTGGACGTGCTCGGGCGGGCGGTCGAGGTGGGGCGTACGGAGCGCACCTACCCGCGCGAGTGGGGCGACTGGTTCACCCGCGCGGCGATGCCGCCGTTGCGGGTCCGCGATTTCAACATGTCGTCGCCGAGCCAGGCGCAATGACCCCGGGGTCGGAGCGGGCGGCCCGCGGCTCGCTCGTCCTCGGGCGCCGGACAGGCTGAAGCTCCGGCCGGCGCGGTAGCGGCCGCGGTCCGCGGGACGCCGGGTGGGCCCGATCGGGCCCACCCGGCGTTCGGCGTCCACGGGGAAAACCGCTGTCCCCGTGCGGGACTCCGTGCTTTCGTTGGGGTTCATCATGAACATCGTCAAGATTTCGAAGTATCTGTCCCGACACCTGCGGCATCAGCCGGAGCGGCTCGGGATCACCCTGGACGAGGCCGGCTGGGTCGACGTGGACGTGCTCCTGGCGGCGTGTGCCGCGCACGGGGTGGCACTGTCCCGGGCGGGGTTGGAGCAGGTCGTCGCGGAGAACGACAAGCGGCGCTTCGCCTTCTCCGCGGACGGCACCCGGATTCGGGCCAGCCAGGGGCACACCGTCGTGGTGGACCTGGGTCTGGTCGAGGCCGTGCCGCCCGCCGTGCTCTACCACGGCACGAGTCCCAAGAGCGTGGCCGCGATCCTGGTCGAGGGCCTGCGGCCGATGGACCGGCACGACGTGCACCTGTCCGCCGACACCGAGACGGCCCGCCGGGTGGGCGCGCGGCGCGGGAGGCCGGTGCTATTCGTGGTGCGGGCCGAGCGCATGGTCGCCGCCGGGCATGTGTTCCGCCGCTCGGACAACGGCGTGTGGCTGGTCGCGGCGGTGCCGCCGGAGTTTCTGGAGCCGCTCGGCTGAGCCGGTTCCGGCGTCCGCCACTCGGGTCGGTTTGTGGCAAAGGTCCCGGCCCCGGTCTCGGTGTGGCCGGCTCGCGGGCGTACCGTGAAGGGCCGGACGAGTGTGTGGACACGTGGTCGGAGACGGTGAGGTCGTGAAGAACGCCAAGGGCTCGGTGTACCGGATCAGTGGTGCGCGCAAGGGACTGACCGAGGACGTGGCCGGGCGCCAACGCCGGTACGTCATCTCGATGTCGATCCGTACCGTGTGCTTCGTCGCGGCGGTGTTCACGCCGTCGCCGTGGCGGTGGATATTGGTCGCGGGCGCGCTGTTCCTGCCCTACATCGCGGTGGTGTTGGCCAACGCCGGGCGCGAGCCCACCTCGAACACACCCGTGCAGGCGCAGTTCGTGCCGCCGCTCCCGCCCAAGGCGCTGGAGCCGCCGCCCGGCGCGGTGCTCACCAGCGCCGAACGACAGACCGTGCACACCCACGCGGAAGACTCGTGGACGATGCCCGCCGGACCTGCTCCGACCACCGGCGCGGAGCCCACCGACCGTTCCTCGCACACGAATTCGGATACGCACGGTGACACCGGGGGTGCCGACCGGGGCCATGCGGGCGACCCGGCGGGTGCCCCCTCTCACAGCGTCAAAAATTAGCGGTAAGCGCTACGCGGGTTGGTGCTTCAACCGCATGCAGGACGTGCCATACTTCGAAACGTGCTCCGTATCCCCCGTCGGAGCGACCGACGCGATGCCGGGCGGCTCCCCCCGTGGCTGCCCGGCATCGCCCGTGTCCGGGTCGTTTGACTGTCAGGCAAGTCGACACTCGCGCGGTTACCGCACCAGCCCGTTGCTTACTGAGAGCAGCGCTCCGGTTGGTGTCTGACGCCAAGTCAGCTTCCCGTCCGACGCATCGCGACCGGTGTGCCGACCTCGTCTGAGACACTGGTGGGCATGTTCCCCACCCCCGCCGATCCCGTCCGGCCGATCTGTTCGGCGAAGGGCTGTCGTGCCGACGCCCGGTGGGTCCTGGCCTGGAACAACCCCAAGCTGCACACCCCGGAACGGCGCAAGACGTGGCTCGCGTGCGACGAGCACCGTGAGCACCTGTCGCAGTTCCTGGCGATTCGCGGATTCCTCAAGGACACCGTGGCGTTCGCGGACTGGCACGACCCGCAGGCCGCCGCCGGTCCGGCCACCGAGGGTTCCTGACCGACCTGCCGGGCAATCCGCGCCGCGCGTGCCTGCGCCGTGGCGAACTCCCTTGCCCACGAGGAAGGTTGATCGAGCCCGCGGCTCCCCCGCACAAAGGCCGGGTCGGTCGCGGACAACGACGCTCGGTCGCCGACGAGGGTCGGCAGCGGACGACGCTCGGTCGCCGACGAGGGGCCGGTCGCCGAGAGCGGATCAGCCGCCGATGGCCGACATCGGTCGGTCCGGCTGGAGGAACTCCGGGTCGTCGATGCCCGCACCGGCCTTCTTGCCCCACATCGCGGCCCGCCAGCGGTCCGCGATCTCCGCGTCGTCCGCGCCGCCGCGCAGGGCGGCCCGCAGGTCGGACTCCTCGCGGGCGAACAGGCAGTTCCGGATCTGCCCGTCGGCGGTCAGCCGGGTCCGGTCGCACGCGCCGCAGAACGGGCGGGTGACCGAACCGATCACGCCGACCGTGCCCGGGCCGCCGTCCACGAGCCAGCGCTCGGCCGGATTGCTGCCCCGCGCGTCCTCGGGGTCAAGACGGAACGCGCCGCGCAGCGAGGTCAGGATCTCGCCCGCGGTGATCATCTCGGCGCGCTTCCAGCCGTGCTGCGCGTCCAGCGGCATCTGCTCGATGAAACGCAGTTCGTAGCCGCGTTCGAGGCACCACGCCAGCAGCGCGGCGGCCTCGTCGTCGTTCACCCCGCGCATCAGCACGGTGTTCACCTTGACCGGCCCCAGGCCGGCGTCGACCGCCGCGGCGAGTCCCGCGAGCACGTCGGCGTGCCGGTCGCGCCGGGTCATCGCCTTGAACCGGACCGGGTCGAGGGTGTCCAGCGAGACGTTGACCCGATCCAGCCCGACCTCCTTCAGCGTGCCCGCCAATCGGGCCAGACCGATCCCGTTCGTGGTGACGGAGAGGGTGGGGCGCGGCTCCAGGGCCGCGGCGTCCCGCACGATCTCGACCAGTTCGCGGCGCAGCAGCGGCTCGCCTCCGGTGAACCGCACCTCGCGCACACCGAGCACGGTCACCGCGATCCGGACCAGGCGGGAGATCTCCGCACCGGTCAACAGTTCGGGCTTGGCCAGCCAGTCCAGGCCCTCCTCGGGCATGCAGTACGTGCAGCGCAGATTGCAGCGGTCGGTCAGCGACACCCGCAGGTCGGTCGCCACGCGGCCGAAACCGTCAACGAGTCCGCCGGTGCGGTGGTGCGTGCTCACCTTCGACCCCCTTTTCCTGGTTCCGGCAAGTTTCCCAGGTTACGCGGGTCACTCCGACCGCCGGGGTCCCCGGGGTACGAGTGGGGCGGTCGATCGGTTGCAGTGGCGTATCCCACACCGGCATCGACAACCGTGAGTCGAATACCGGACGTGATCCACGAGAGGATCCAGGCTCACTACGAGGAGGCTTCACCGGTGAGACACGCAGCGGGCAGCGGTGCACAGCCCGACGAAGGGGGTACACCCGACGGAGCGCACTTCCTGGACACCTCGTGGCAACAGCACACCATGGGCCCGGCAGGCACATCCGGCACTTCCGGCGCATCGGGCCCACCGGGCCCACCCGGCGCGTTCGACGCGGCGACCACGCCGGTCCCGGCCGACTGGTACCAGCGTGATCAGCAGTCCGTGCCCACGTCCACGCCGGAGGCCGCGGCCGCGCCGGCGAGGCCCACGCGCACGGACGAGCCCGAGCCGCCGCGGCGCGGCCGACGCAAGCTGGTCGTCTGGTCTCTCGCGGGCGCGCTGGTGCTCGCCGGAGCCGGGGCCGGAGCAGTGCTGTTCCTCGGGAGTGGAGACGACAACGACAAGAAGGACCGGGCTGGTTCGGTGGGCGCGGATCTGACGCCCGGCGCCACCACCGCTGCGTCCACGCCACCGGCGGCGGCCACGACCGCGCCGCCCACCGGCGCCCCGTCCTCGTCCCGGCCGCCGTCGTCGAGCAAGCCGCCGAGTTCGTCCTCGTCGGCGTCCTCGACCGCGAAGGCGCCGGCCAACGACGTGGACGCGCCCAAGGATCCGAGCGCGCTCAAGCCGGCCGCCTACGCCGCGTGGAAGAGGATCGACGCCGCGATGGCGGCCGAGGGCATCAAACTGAACCTCAACTCCGGCAAGCGCGGCTGGGCGCATCAGCAGCGGCTGCTCGACGACAAGATCGCCGAGGTCGGCTCGCGCCAGGAGGCGCTGCGCTGGGTGCTGCCGCCGGAGAAGTCGATGCACGTCCAGGGCGTCGCGGTGGACATCTACCCGGCCAACGCCCAGGCCTGGCTCCAGGCCAAGGGCAGCAAGTACGGCTGGTGCCGGATGTACGACAACGAGGCGTGGCACTTCGAGTACAACGCCTCCTACACCTCCGGCTGCCCGAAGCGCCTCCCGAGCGCACTGGACTCGTAGCCGAAGAGGCTCGATCGGGGCCGGGTACGCGGGGCCATGGGAGTGACCTCGCGACACCCGGCCTCGACCCGCTCGTTGTACGCCGTGTCCGCCGACGAGTCTCGGCGGGCGCGGCGTCGGGGCGTGGGATCTCGGGGCCGTCGTAGCGGAGAGGCTCTCCTGTGCGAGGTTCGGCCCTGATCGCCCCCAACCCCGATCCCAACCACCGCCGCCCGTTCGGCATGGTGCCGCTGCCGTACCCGGTGCCGCGGGCGGCCCGCCCGGCACCCGCGATTCCGCCGCCGGCGCTATGGGCTTCGCCGGCCCCACCGCAGCCCTGGTACCGCGCCGACTGGCGCTAGTGCCGCGCCCCGCGACGTTTGCCCCGTCGCGGCGCCCGGCAGGGCACGGCATGGCATGGCACCAAATGCGTCCCCGGGTATCCACCCGTGCCGGCGCGGCCTACGGCCGACCGGTCACGGCTTGTACGGCAGCGACGGCACGTCGAAGCAGTTCTTGGTCATGTCCGGCACCTGGCCGACCCAGCCGCCCGGCGCGGCGTCCTGCCAGCGGGCCACGTCGAAGCAGGTCCGGGTGGGCGCGGCGACGCGGTCGACCGGTTCGGCCTTGAAGTCGACCGGGATCAGCAGCCCGTGCGCGTCGTAGCCCTCGGGACGGTTGACGAAGGCCTCCACACAGGCCCGGGTGACGTTCGCGCCGCACGAGGCGATCGCGTCGGTGAGCCACATCGCCGAGGCCCAGCCCTCCAGTTCCCACTGGGAGAGCTTGTCCTCGCGGTCGGGGAAGTACTTCTTCATCGCGGCCCGGAACTCGGCCACCGCGGGCTGCGCGGTGTCCGTGTAGCCGCGGCTGTTGCTCGTCGCGTAGATGCTGTCGCGGCAGGTCGGGGACGCCTTGAAGTCCTCGCCGACGCGCGCGTTCCAGTTCTGCACGTTGGTCACCTTGGCGGTGACCCGCAGGCCGGCGCCGTCCATCGCCTTGCACAGTTCCGCGTTGCCGCGCGTGTCCACGGCGTCGAAGACGATGTCGACGCCCTTGCTGCGCATGTCCACCACGGCGGCGGCGAAGTTCGGCAGCGCGAAGTCGACCTGCTTGTCCAGCACGGTGTAGCCCTCGGCGCGCAGGCCGTCGGCGACGGTCTGCGCGTAACGCGCGGAGTCGGCCTGGTTGTACGACACCACGGCGGCGGTGCGCGCGCCGAGCTTCTCCTTGAAGTAGCGGTACACCTCGGTGCTCGCGTACAACTCGCCGTTCCAGCCCACCTTGCCCGCGCGCGGGGCCCGCGAGCCGTAGATCGAGTACAGGTGCGGGTAGGTCTCGTACGCGGTCCCGATCGGCTGACCGCCGACGTCCGGGACGCCCTTGTCGCTGACGTACCCGGCGGCGGTGTAGCTGTAGATGCTGTTGCCCGCGAAGGCGAACACCTTGTCGTCCTCGACGAGTTTGCGGGCGCAGCGCTGGTTGGCCACGCCGTACCCGTTGTCGTCGCACGCGGCCACCTTGACCCTGCGCCCGTTGACGCCACCGCGGTCGTTCAGCGCCCGGAACCAGGCCTGCGCGCCGTACATCGGCCCGGAGAAGGTCTCGTTGCCCAGGACGCCCTGGACGGTGTCGATCATGCCGACGGTGATCTCGGTGGGGGTCACGCCCACGTCGGACGCGGTGTTGGCGTTCGCCGCGGGCGCGCCGGTGCCCGCCGGGGCGGGCGTACGGTCCTGGAAGTCGCGCTCGGGCAACCGGGAGCCGCACCCGGTCAGTACGCACAACAACCCGGCCAGCAACAGGGCCACCGAGGCGCACGGTACGCCCCGTCGGTGGAAACGACGATGCATGGGTGCTCCTCGGTGGCCCGGGTGCGGCGGACGTCCGCCCGTTCGGGGTGTGGATCAGGCCTTCGGGCAACCCTCGACGACGGTGCCCGGCTTGAGCGCGCCGACCAGCGTGCAGACGGTGCTCAGGCTGACCTTCCAGGTGCCGTCCTGCTTGACCGCCTGGCCGTTCTGGCCGGGCAGCGCCGGGGTGCCGGCGAGCAGGATGTCGAACGTCACGGCCGCCTTGTCACCGCTGATCTTCACCGCGGTGGTCTTGGACGTGACCGACTTGGCCATCGGGTCGTTCGCGAGCGTCTCCACGAGCGTGCCCATCTTGTCCGCGTTCTCCAGGACCGCCTTGCGGTCGGCGAGCGGCGCGGTGTTGTCGAACAACTTGTCCCAGTTGTCGGCGACCTTCTTCTCCTCGCCGGTCAGCGTGGTGCCACCGGCGGCCGGCGGAGCGCTGGTGGCGCCGCCGGGCGCGGACGCGCCCGTGCTCGGGGTGGTCGCGGCCGGCGTCGTCTGCTGGGCGGCCGGCGCGGAGGCCGACGGCGTCGACTTCGACTCGTCGTCCTTGTCGTCGTCGCCGCCACATCCGGACAGCACCAGCACCGCCGCCACCGGCAGGGCCAGCCATGCGCGGCGCGCCCCCTTGCGACGACCGACGCCGGTGCCCGTCTTCGCCCGCTCGTTGATCATGTCCACGCTCACGTGCGTTCACCACCCGTTCCGCCGGTCGCCCGGCGTCCTGTTGCTGTTGATGTAGCCAGGTAGTACCTGGGTTACCGGCAAGTCATGTTGCCACGTGCGACTCGGTATCCAATCGTGTTCCGGCCCGTATGACCAGATCCCGGAGAACTACGCTGAGGCACGGATGCGCGATCGGGCGGACTCGACGGGTGGACCCTATGGCAGGTTCGACGGACTCGGCAGGTTCCACGGGAAAGGCGAACTCCCCTATCGAACGACAGCGTACGACCGACGCCGCGACGACCCTGGCCGGTTTGCGTCGGTTGTCGCGCACGCACGGCGGTTGGCTGGTCGGACTGTGCGGCGCGCTGTTGTGCGCACTGGGGTGGTACGGCGTTTCGGGCGAACGGTATGAAGCGCGCCAATTGCCCTATCTGGCTTCGGCCACCATCCCGGGCGCGGCCCTGATCGTCGCCGGCGCGGTGCTCGTGGTGGGCACCCGGCGCGGCACGGCGGGCGAGTCCGGCGACGTCGACGCGGAACTGCGGTTGATGGTGGGGCAGTTGTACAGCCTTCTGGTCGAACCGGTGCCGGCCGATACGGCGGCGGAGGCACCCGTCGAGGGGCGGTGGGTCGCGGTGCCCGGCGGGGCGCGCTACCACCGGCCCGGATGTTCGCTGGTACGGGGCAAGGACGGCGTGCGTCGCGTGGACGAGACGACGGCGCGGGACAAGGACCTGCGGCCGTGCCGGTTGTGCGACCCGGGGCCCGGGTCGGGCGGGTCCGCCGGCTCCGAGGCCGGCCGGGGCGCGGGTGCGGGCGGTGCCCCGGCCGTCGGTGACGCGGGTCCGGACGGGCCGCACGTGCCCCCGACCGGCGGCTGAGCGTCGTGCTCACACTGGAACTGGCGCTGGCCGGACTGGGCGTGGGCGCGATCGCCGCGCTCGCGGCGGTCGGCATGATCACCTCGTACCGGGCGACCGGCGTGTTCAACCTGTCCTTCGGCGCGCTCGCGATGATCGTGGCCTACCTGGTCTGGCAGCAGGTCCGGGTGTGGGGCTGGCCGCTGTGGGCCGCGGTGCTGCTCGACGTGGGCGTGGTGGCGCCCGCGCTCGGCCTGGTGCTGGAGCGTTTCGTTTTTCGCGGGCTGCACCGCGAGGGAGCCGGTCCGGCCCGGATGCTGGTCGCCTCGCTGGGCGTGTTCGTCCTCCTGGTCGGCGTCGCGACGCTGACCTGGGGCACCCAGGCCCGCCTGGACCCGCCGTCGATCGTGCCGAGCGGCTCGGTCGCGCTGCCCGGTGACACCTCCGTGCCCACCGGCACGCTGGTCGAACTGGGCGTGGTGATCGCCGTCGCCGCGCTGGTCGCCGGCGTCACCCGGTACACCCGGTTCGGGGTCCGGCTGCGCGCGGTGGTGGATCGACGCTCGCTGGCCGAATTGGCGGGCGTGCCGGCCGACCGGGTGGCCGCGGCCGGCTGGGCCTTCGGTTCGATGCTGGCGGGCTTGACCGGCGTGCTGTTGGCGCCGCACCTGCGGCTGGATCCGTACGGACTGACCCTGCTCGTGCTGGAGACGATCGGCGTCGCGGTGGTGGCCCGGCTGGCCAGTCTGCCGGTGGCGATCCTGGCGGCGTTGGCGATCGGGGTGGGGCAGAGCGAACTGTCCCGGCTGGAACTGGACTCGTGGGGTCTGGTCCAGGCGCTCCAGGCGAACCTGTTCGTGGTGGTCATGCTGGTCGCGCTCCTGGTGCTGCCCCGGATGGTCGAGGTGGGCGGCCCGGACACCGTGCGGGCGGCCGCTACCCGGATAGGGACCGGGCACGGGGAGAGCGCGCCGGCAGGCTGGTGGGTGCCGTTCGTCGCGGTCGCGGCGGCGCCGCTCGCGCTGGGCGCGGAACATCTGCGGATCGCCCAGCAGGTGCCGGCGATGGCGATCGTATTCGTGTCCCTGGTGATGCTCACCGGGTACGCGGGCCAGATCTCGCTCGGCCAGGCCGGCTTCGCGGGTCTGGGCGCGCTCTTCGCCGGACAACTGATGGGCCGGGAGGTCCCGGGCCTGGTCGCGCTGTTCCTGGCCGCGCTGCTGGTGGTGCCGGTCGGCCTGGTGACCGGGTGGCCGGCGATTCGACGGCGCGGGTTGACGCTCGCGCTGACCACGTTCGCGGTGGCCGCGGTGGTCAGCCGGTTCGTCTTCGCGCAGCCGCGCTTCACCACCGGCACCGCGCTCGACCACCCGTGGCCGTTCGAGGGCGAACGTGCTTTCTACGCACTGGAATTGGCCTGTCTCGGGCTGGTCCTGCTGGTGATCCGCCGGCTGCATGTGAGCCGGCTCGGGCGGATGCTGGTCGCCGTCCGCGACCACGAGGACGGCGCGGCGGCGTCCGGGGTGGACGTCTCCTCCGCGAAGGTCTTCGTCTTCGCCGTCGGCGCCGGCGTCGCGGCACTCGGCGGCGCGCTGCTCGGCATGGGCGGCCGGGCCTTCGACGCGGCGGCCTTCGACCCGGTCCTGGGCCTGGTCTGGTTCGCCGCGGTGGTGGTCTTCGGCGTGGACAGCGCGGCGGGCGCGGTTCTGGCCGCGGGCCTGGTGGTCGCCCTGGACGCGGCCACCACGGCGGGTATGTCCACGATCGTGATCGGCGCGCTGGCCGTGCTGCTGTCCCGGATGCCCGGCGGCGTCTCGGCCACCCTCCTGCGCCTGGTGGCGGGCCGCCCACCCGCTCCCGTGACACCTTCCCCGGTCCGCCTCACCCCACTGGGCCGGACCCTGCGCGCGCGGGTGCGCCCGTGAACGCGCGCCGGGAGTCGCCGACGACCGCGGACGCGGAGGGCGGGGAGCCGATGGACGCGTTGCGGGCCGAGGGGGTGGTGCGCCGATTCGGTGGGCTGCGGGCTGTGGACGGGGTGGATCTGCGGGTGCCGGCGGGTGTGGTGACGGCGGTGATCGGGCCCAACGGGGCCGGCAAGAGCACCCTGTTCGACTGCCTCGCCGGCGGCCGGGTCGATGCCGGGCGGGTGTATGTGGGCGGGCGCGACGTCACCCGGCTGCCGGCGCATCGCCGGGCCCGGCTCGGGGTGGCCCGTACCTTCCAGGTGGTGTCGGTGTTCCCGAGCCTGACGGTGCTGGACAACCTGCGGGTGGCGGCGGAGAACCGGTCCGGCGCCTCCGCCCTGACCCGCCTGTTCGGCCTGCCCGACCCGGCCCGGGGGCGTACCGGGAGCGCCGTCGAGAGCGCGCTGCGCCGGCTCGCGCTGACCGAGCACGCGCACACCCCGGCGGGCGAACTCCCGGTCGGGATCCTGCGCATGGTCGAACTGGCCCGCGCGCTCGCGTCCTCGCCCTCGGTGCTGCTCCTGGACGAGCCGGCCAGCGGGCTGGACGACGCGCAGACCGACCGGCTGCGCCACGAACTTCGCGCGCTGGCCGCCGACGGCCTGGCGATCCTGCTGGTCGAACACGACATGGACCTGGTCTTCGGTGTGGCCGACACCGTGCATGTGATGGCGGCGGGTCGGATCGTGGCCTCGGGCACGCCGGCCGAGATCCGCCGCGACGAACACGCCCGGGAGGTGTACCTCTGATGGCGATCGCCCTGTCGGTCACCGGACTTCGCGTCCGGTACGGCCCGATCGAGGCGCTGCACGGCGTCGACCTGGACTTCCCCTCGGGCGCCGTGACGGCCCTGGTCGGCCGCAACGGCTCCGGCCGCAGCACGCTGCTGAACACGCTGGCCGGCCTGGTCCGCCCGAGCGCCGGTCGGGTGGTGTGGAACGGTACGGACATCACCGCGTGGCCCGCCGACCGACGCGCCCGCGAGGGCCTGACCCTGATCCCCGAACGCGGCGGCGTGTTCGCGGGCCTGGCCGTGGCCGACAACCTGAGGCTGTTCGCCGACGGCGCCGACGTCGAGCCCGCGCTGACCGCGTTCCCGATCCTCGCCGAGCGCATGTCCCAGCGGGCCGGCACGCTCTCCGGCGGCGAACAGCAGATGCTCGCGGTGAGCCGAGCCCTGCTCACGCCGGCCCGACTGCTCCTCCTGGACGAACTCAGCCAGGGCCTGGCCCCCCGGATCGCCGCCCGCCTCTACGAGGTCGTGACCACCCTGGCCACCGCCGACCGCACGGTGATCCTGGTCGAACAACACACCGGCGAGGCGCTGGAACGCGCCGAGGTCGTCTACGCCCTCAGCCGAGGCACCGTCACCTTCCGCGGCGACCCCACCGAATACCGCACCCACCCGGACACGGCCCACCGCAGCTAAGCCCTGTCCGGGTCGTACGGCGGTGAAGACCCGGAATGCGGCCACCGTCGTACCACTGCCCACCACCGGCGGCACGGTTGCCGCGAACGACCGAACCGCCGTCATCGCGCCGAAGAGCCCCGGGGCGGTGGCCCGCGACCCGCTCCGGCAGCGACCGGAACAGGCCACGCCGGGCGGTCGAGCCACGCCCACCGGCGTTCGCGGGTGAGCGTCGGGCCGTACCGCTCGCGGCGGGGGCGGCCGTGCTCCCGATGGAACGCGTACGCCGCCTCGACGCCGTCGCCACAGCGAACGTGGCGTGGTCTTGGGCGCCGGGTCGTACATCCTGGAGTAACGACTTCGACGCCCGACGCGCGGCGTTCGCGGACCTCGCCCCGACCGGCCCGCCCTCGGGGGGTGAACCTCTCCTTCTCGGATGTCGCCGAGGCGGCCGACGCCGGGCGTCTTCCGGTGCTTCGGACGCCGATCCCTGGAGACCTCGACCCGACTCGGCGGCGACCGGCCGGTCAGCGGGGCATCAGCGCGCCGCGCAGCACCACCGCTCGGGGGTCGGCCAGGGTGGCGATGTCGGCGCGCGGGTCGGCCGCGTAGACGACCACGTCGGCGGAGGCGCCCTCGGTGATCGCGTCCCGGCCCAGCCACTTGCGTGCGGACCAGCACGCGGCCGAGAGCGCGTCGACGGCGGGGATGCCGGCCTCGACCAGCTCGGCCACCTCGTCGGCGACCAGGCCGTGCGGTAGCGAGCCGCCCGCGTCGGTGCCGACGAAGATCGGGATGCCCGCGTCGTGTGCCGCCCGGACCGTGGCATAGCGGTTCGCGTGCAGCGCCCGCATGTGCGCGGCGTAGGTCGGGAACTTGCCGGCCGCCTGATCCGCGATGCCCGGGAAGGTGCCGATGTTGACCAGCGTCGGCACGATCGCCACGCCGCGCTCGGCGAACATCGGGATCAGTTCCTCGGTCAGGCCGGTGGCGTGCTCGACGCAGTCGATGCCCGCCTCGACCAGGTCCGGGAGCGAGTTCTCGGCGAAGCAGTGCGCGGTGACCCGGGCGCCCTCGGCGTGCGCGGCGGCGATCGCCTCCTTGAGCGCGTCCAGTGGCCACAGCGGGGCCAGGTCGCCGGTGTCCCGGTCGATCCAGTCGCCGACCAGCTTGACCCAGCCGTCGCCGCGCCGAGCCTCCTGGATGACGAACGCGGTCAGGTCGCCGGGCTCGATCTCGTGCGCGTAGTTGCGGATGTAGCGCTTGGGCCGGGCCAGGTGGCGGCCCGCGCGGATCAGTCGGGGCAGGTCCTCGCGGCCGTCGATCCAGCGCGTGTCGGCGGCCGAACCGGCGTCGCGCAGCAGCAGCGCGCCCGCGTCCCGGTCGGTGCGCGCCTGGCGTTCGGAGGTGGCGGCGTCGACGGCGCCGTGCTCGTCGATCCCGACGTGGCAGTGCGCGTCGACCAGGCCGGGCAGTACCCAGCCCTCCAGGGTCGCGTCGACGGCAAGCGACGTCGGCCGGTCGAACGTGATCCGCCCGCCCACCACCCACATCTCGTCACGAACTTCGTCCGGGCCGACCAGAACGCGACCCTTCACGTGCAACACGGTCATGCCGAGACCCTACGACCGCCCCACCGAAAACCGCCCCACCCCGCCCCGAACCCGCCGCTCCACGCCTCCGGTTCCACCCACGGCCACTCACCGCCGCCCCGACACCCCACGGCGCGCCACCGCCGCGCGCGAGTCGACGCCGAGCACCGCACCGCCCGCCGCGAACCCCCAGCGCCCCGCCACCCCACACACCCGTTCCCACCCGCGCACCATCCGACCGCGCTCAGCGCCGGCCCGACCCCACGTCATACCGCCGCAACCCCCGCTACGCGCGAGCCGACGCCGAGCACCAACCCCCCGCACCCCGGCCCACCCCACACCAAGCCCACCCGCGCGCACCGCACCGCCTCACGCTCAGCGCCGACCGAGCACCCCGCGTTGTATCGCCGCCGCCACCGCCGCGGTGCGGGAGTCGACGTCGAGCTTTGCGTAGATGTGCACCAGGTGTGATTTGACGGTGGCCTGGCTCAGGAACAGCGCCTTGCTGATCGCGAGGTTGGACAGGCCGTCCGCGACCAGCGCAAGCACCTCGATCTCGCGACCGGTCAGCGTCGGGAGCGGATCGCGCAGCCGACTCAACAGCCGGCCCGCGATCCGCGGCGCGAGCGCGGATTCGCCCGCCGCGGCGGTACGCACCGCGGCGGCCAGTTCCTCGGGCGGGGCGTCCTTGAGCAGATAGCCCAGCGCACCCGACTCGACCGCCGCCAGGATGTCCGCGTCGGTGTCGTACGTGGTGAGCACCAGCACGTGCGGCGCGTCGGGCAGCGCCGTGATCGCCGCCGTGGCCGCGTTTCCGTGCATCCCGCCCGGGGCGAACCGCAGATCCATCAGCACCACGTCCGGCGCGAGCACGCGGGCCAGTTCGACCGCGCGTTCGGCGGTGTCCGCCTCGCCCACCACCGCGAAGTCCGGCTCCGCCGCCAGCACCGCGCGCAGCCCGGCGCGCACGATCGGATGGTCGTCGGCCAGCAACAACCGGATCATCGCGCCGACCCACCCGGTGCCGGCACCGGGAACGTCACCGCGATCGCCGCACCCTGCGCCGGCCCGGACTCCACCGTCAGCACACCACCGAGTTCGGCGGCCCGCGTCCGCATCGCGGCCAGCCCGAACCCGGTCCCGGCGGACCCGCCGGCGGCGGCCGAGTCCGCGCCGCCCCGCCCGACTCGCGCGGCCGGATCGAAACCGCGCCCGTCGTCGACCACGTCCAGCGTCACCGAAGCGTCCATGTGGCTGAGCGTCACCTCGGCCCGGGACGCCGACGCGTGCCGCACCGTGTTGCCCAGCGCCGACTGGGCGATCCGCAACAGCGCCACCTCGACGGCGGTCGGCAACCCGACCGCGTCACCGGTGTTGTGGAAGCGCACGTCCAACTGCCCCTCGGCGGCGGTCCGCGCGCACAACCGCTCCAACGCCGCCGGCAGCGAGGACCCGTCCAGCTCCGGCGGCGCCAGCGCCCGGACGAACCGGCGCGCCTGGGCCAGGCTGTCGGTCGCGGTGACCCTGGCCAGCCGTACGTGCCGCTCCGCGTCGAGGGCATCGCTCGGCAGCGCCCGCTCCGCCGCGCGCAAGAGCAGTTGGATGCTGCTGAAGCCCTGCGCGAGGGTGTCGTGGATCTCCCGGGCCAACCGCTCGCGCTCGGCGAGCACCCCCGCGTGCCGCTCGGCCGCGGCCAGCGACGCGCGTGCCGCGACCACGTCCTCCACCAGCCGGCGTCGCTCCTCGCTCTCCCGGTGCAGCGCCTGGTAGCCCAGTACGGTCGCCACCGCCACCGCCGCGCCCAGCACCGGACCGAGCAGCATGCCGGTCGTCACCGCGCCGCGATGCGCCGCGTAGCCCGCGATCGCGACCACCGTGAGCCCGGCCACCACCGGCAGCGCGACACGCACCGGCAACAGATGCGGGACCAGGAAGAACAACGGGAACGCGAACCAGATCCCCTCCGCCGTGAGCGCGTACAACCCGCCCCAGGCCAGGGTCAGACACCCCAGCCACAGCGCCGAGGCCCGCACCGAGGACTCCACCGAGGGCAGCAGGTTGCCGACCACGTACACCCCGACGGTGACCGCCACCGCGGCCACGATCAGCGCGGCCCGCGTGGCCGGTATGTCGGTACCGATCAGCGCGCGCAGCGCGGCGAGGGCCAGGAGCAGCGCCACGAGCCCGTGCATGCAGGCACGGAGCGCGCGGGGGACCCGAGCCGGGCCGGGCGGTGTGGGGGCGGGGGTGGGGCACATGTCGGTTCAAGGGTAGAGCGGGTGGATTCGGGCGGCATCGATCGAAAGGTTGAGTCGGGAACGGCCAGGTCGATCGATGATGCCGCTGGTGGTCGAGGAGCAGAGTCGGGTTGTCCTCGGACGCCGGACCGGCCGCTCTCACCGGCCCGGGGACGCGGCGCCGCGGGTCACGCGTGCCGCACATCTTCCAGCCAGGAGGCCTCGACCAGCCGTGTTCGTCGCAGTGCGGGACCTCGTGTTCGCCCGAGGGCGGTTCGCCCTGATGATCGTCACCGTGGCGCTGCTCACCGCGCTGGTCGGCCTGGTGTCCGGTCTGACCGTCGGGCTCGGGCGGGCCAACACCTCGGCGATCGACGCGCTGCCCGCCGATCGGCTCGCGTTCGCCGCGCCCGCGTCCGGGCAGGGGGTCTCGTTCGCGGACTCGGCCGTGGACGAGAGCCAGTGGCGGCGCTGGGCCGAGCAACCGGGGGTGCGCTCGGCCGCGCCGCTGGGCATCGCGACCACCCGGCTCGGCGCCGGCGAGCGCACGGTCGCCGCCGCCGCGTTCGGGGTCGAGCCCGGCGGGCCGCTCGCGCCCCGGGCGCTTGCCCCGGGCACCGTGGTGTTGTCCCGGGCGCTGGCCGAGGACCTGCGGGTCGCGGTCGGCGCCCGGCTGAGCGTCGGGTCCGGTACGTCGCTGACCGTGGCGGCGGTGGTGTCGGGGTCCTCGTACAGTCACACCCCGGTCGCCTGGACCACGCTGGCCGACTGGCAACCGTTGCGCCCGGCGCCGGCGCGCGGCGGACCATACGCGACGGTGATCGCGCTCGACCTGGCCGGCGCGCACACCGGTGCGGGCGACCGGACGATCGGCACCCGCAGCACCACGATCGGCGCCGCTCGGAGCGCGATCGGGTCGTACACCGCCGAGAACGGGTCGCTGCGCCTGATGCGCGGCTTCCTGTTCGCGATCTCGGCGCTGGTGGTGGGCGCGTTCTTCACGGTGTGGACGATTCAGCGGGCCGGCGACATCGCGGTGCTCAAGGCGCTCGGCGCGCCCACCGGTTATCTCCTCGGGGACGCGCTCGGCCAGGCGTTCCTGGTGTTGCTGGTGGGGACCGCCGTGGGCACCGGAATCGCCGCGCTGTTCGGCGCGGTGACGCCGGCGGGGGTGCCGTTCGTGGTGGACCCGTCGACCACGGCGTTCCCGGCGGCGGTGCTGATCCTGCTCGGCATGGTCGGCGCCGGGCTGGCCGTGCGCCGGGTGACCTCGATCGACCCGCACACCGCGCTGAGCGGCACCCGATGACCGTCGGCCCGACCCGAGCCGGCGGCGGCCGGTCCGCGCCGCGCGCCACCCCCGGCGACCCCGAAAGGCACCCGATGCACCCGTCGCACCCGTCGCACCCGTCGCCCGGTCTCGAACTCGCCGACGTCACCCTCACCTATCCCGACGGCGACACCCGACTCACGGCCCTGGACCGGGTCGGCCTGCTCGTGCCGTCCGGCACGCTGACCGCCGTGGTCGGCCCGTCCGGGTCCGGCAAGTCCAGTCTGCTCGCCGTCGCCGCGACACTGACCGCGCCGGACCGCGGTCGGGTCTCGATCGCCGGCCGGGACGTCGCGGCGCTGTCCGCCGCCGAACGTGCCAGACTGCGCCGGACCACCATCGGCATCGTGTTCCAACAGCCCAACCTGCTCGCGTCGTTGACCTGCGTCGAGCAGCTCCAGGTGATGGCGCATCTGGCCGGGCGCAGCCCCCGTCGGGCCCGCGCGCGGGCGCTGGAACTGCTCGACCGGGTCGGCCTCGCGGACCGCGCGGGGCATCGCCCGCAACGCCTGTCCGGCGGCCAGCGGCAACGCGTCAACATCGCAAGGGCCTTGATGAACGAGCCGAGCGTGCTTCTGGTGGACGAGCCCACCGGAGCGCTCGATCACGATCGCGGCGCCGCGATCGTCGCGCTGCTCGCCGAACTGACCCGTGCGAGCGGCACGGCCACCGTCCTGGTCACCCACGACCACAGCCATCTCCCGCACGCGGACCACACGATGGAGCTGATCGACGGCCGCCTGGGCACCCTCGCCACGAGCCGTTGACGCGGCGGACGACATGCTTGGCCCACCGAAGCGACGGACGGCCGACGGCCGGGCCGGCGAAGCGGCGACCGCCGGCCGGGCCCACCGAAACCCCCACCGAAATCGCCTACGCGCCCTCCCCCGGCCGCCACGCGCTCGACCCCGACCGCTCCCGATCGGCGTCCGGGTGCCACGCACTCGACCCGCCGGGGCCGGCATCCGGCCCGCCGGGCGACCCCGCACCGTCCGAACCATGCGGAATCACCGGCCAGTTCGGGTCGACCACCTCGCCGCCGTCCGGGTTGCGGCGGTCGAAGTACTGCTGCAGCGAGGCCGCCTGCTCGGCGTACCAGCGGACCTGCTTCTCGTGCAGCGTGCGCAACGAGTCGGCGGCCAACTCCGGGAAGCGCGCGCCCAGATCCCGGGCGAGCAGCAGGCACGCGAGCGCGTCGCCGTCGGCGGTGTGCGCGTCGGTCAGCACCACCTCGTAGAACGCGCTGGTCGCGGCCAGCGTGCGCTTGCCCTTGCGGTATCGGTCCAACTGCTTGTCGATCACCAGCGGGTCGATGATCGGTGCGGTGTACGGGAGTTGCGGCAGGTTGTGTCGACGCAGCTCGGTTTGCAGGATGGTCAGGTCGAACGGCGCGTTGTAGATCGCGATCGGCGTGCCGGCCTCCAGGTACGCGGTCATCGCCGCACCGATCTCGGCCAGGCAGAGCGCGGGCGCGCGCCCCTGGGCCCGGGCCCGCTCGGTGTCGATCCCGTGGATCGCGGTCGCCTCGGCGGGAATCTCCCGCTCGCCCGGGTCGAGCAGCCAGGACCGTCGGGTGCCGGTCGCGTCGACCAGGGCGGCGGTGACCACGAAGTCCGTGTGCGGGTCGACGCCGGAGGTCTCCACGTCGAACGCCGCCATCGGACCGCGATGCCAGCCGTCGTGGTTGCCTCTCGGTGGCGCGGCCGGCTTGGGCTCACCGCAGGTCGCGCAGTACGTCACCCATTTGCCGTCCTTGCGGACCAACAGGCCGTCGCCTGCCTTGACATAGGTCGTGCACGTGGCACAGGTCGCGCCGAACTTGTTCGTAGCCATGGGGTGCTCTTTTCCGATCGCGGATCAGATTCACGTCGTCACTGCGCGAAACGCTAGTGCCCGGGTACGACGCGATCCGCGCGCCGGGTGGCGACCCGGCGCAGCAGTGGGCGTTCGACGGTGGTCCACGCGGTGCTCGTGAGCAGGTACAGGCCGGCCGCGAGCGGTACCAGGGCCGCGGTGAGCACGGTGCCGAAGGGCATCCAGCGGATCAGCGCGGGCGCGTCCGGGACCGCGCGGGCGGCGCGGTATTGCGCGTAGGCCACGCCCGCGAGCAGCACCAACAGGCCCACCAGCACAAGCGTGTGCGGCCCGCCGAGCCCGGTCACCGGATGCAGGCCGAGCGGTGCGCCGGCCAGGGTGTGGCCCAACAGCGCCGGGTCGCCGCTGAACAGACGGTACGTCAGGAACAGGAATGGCAGACCGGCCAGGGCCGGGAGCATGCCGGCGAACATCGAGGTGCCGGACTCCCGGTGCAGCGCGCTGAGTTCGCGGGCCAGGCGCTGCGGGTCACGCGCGTGCCGGTCGCGGAGCCGGCGGACCTGCGGGGCGAGCCGGGCGCGGGCCACCTCGGCGCGGGCCTGGGCGTAGCCCAGGGGCAGCAGGGCGAGTCGCACGCACGCGGTGAACACGACCACGGCGCCGGCCACCGAGCCGGTGCCGAGCAGCGGCGCGAGGGCGTCGGCGAGAGTGAGCAGGACGTCGTGCGCGACGCCGAGAACGGGGATGCCGAACATGGGAAGGGCCTTCCGTGACGCGGGAATCAGGGCTGCGTCAGGCGGCCGTGCCGAACCTGTGGAACAAGGTCGTCGGGGTCAGCAGCGGGCCGCCGGGCCCGCTCCCGGTGCTCTGGGCCGCGATCGGCCCGGCCCGTCGGGATCCCGCGAGGGCAGGAAGGCCAGCCGATCGGCTTGCCTGCGCAACACCGCGCCGCGAACGTGCGCGCGCTCGGCGGACGGCGCGCACGCGGCGGCGGTACAGCAGGCCAGCGCGAGCACCGCGGTCACCGCGACGGCGACCAGACCGGGCAACGCCCCGTCCACGAACAGCCCGAAGCCGACCAGCGCGAGCAGCGTCGCGCACAGCGACGTCGACGCGGTGGCGGGGCCCGAGCGGTACATGCGCCCCACCCTAAACCGACACCGCACCGCACCGCATCGCTCCGTGCCGACTCCGACTCCGCGCGCCACCCTTGCCGGATCCACGCTCACCCGACCCCGGCTCCACGATCCGCCCGCGCCCGACACCGCACCGCGCTGCTCCGCACCACACCGCACCGCGCCGGCTCTGATTCCGCGCCCCACCCTTGCCGGATCCACGGTCGCCCCGCCCCGGCTCCACGATCCGCCCGGCCCGACTCCGCACCCCCGCGACCCGGCCCCACGCCGCACCCGGACGGGACGCTCCGGTCTCGCTCCCGCCCGGGTCCGAGGCCGCCCGAGCCGAGGATGCGAACCCGCACCGGCCGTGAGGTGAGCACGCACGCACGTTCGTGCCAGGATGACCCCGTGCGCGTGCTGCTAGGGGACGGCTTCGGGGTGACGTCACGTCAGATCGCGATGGCGATCGGGCGGTCGGGGCAGGACGTGGCGGTGCTCGCACCGCCCGGTCGGCCGGTTCACGCACGCCCTCGCTCGGTCACGGCGGTGCACGAGGTGCCCGCGTTCGGCGCCGATCCGTGGGCGTGGCTGGCCCGGACCGAGGCGGTGTTGCGGGCCGAGCCGCACGACGTGCTGCTGGCCACGAACGAGCATGTCGCGGTGCTCGCGCGCGAGCCGGAGCGGATCACCACACACGGTGTGGCCCTGGCCGTACCGCCGTTCGCGGCGCTGCGCCGAGTGGCGGACCGGGCCTCGGCGGCGAGCACCCTCACCGAGATCGGGATGCCGCAGCCGGCCGGGACGGTGGTGGTGCGCTCCGCCGAGGAGTTGCGCCAGGTCGCCGATCCGCCGTTGTACGTGAAGACCCTCGCGGGTTCGCACCGGGTCGAGCGGCGCGAGCAACTGCTGCGGCTGGCCGACTCGTTGGAGCAGGGCGGTGCGTTCGTGGACGGCGCCGGCGTGCTGGTGCAGGAGCCGGCCCAGGGCCCGGTCCTGTCCGCCCAGGCGGTGTTCGAGCACGGCCGACTGGTCGCGGTGCACGCGTACGAACACCTGCACGGCAGCGCGGTCAGGCGCAGCGTGGTGGTGCCGGAGGTGCGCGAGCAGGTCGCGATGCTCGGCGGCCACCTCGGCTGGCACGGCGGCCTGTCGCTGGACGCGGTGCGCACCGCGCACGGCGGCCCGGCCTGGCTGGATGTGCGCCCCTACCTCGCCGAACCGGGCAACGCGGGCGCCGCGGGCACCGATCTGGTCGCGGCGCTGATCGCGGTCTCCCGGGGCGAGGCGCCGGCCTCGATGCCGTGGGGCCGGCCGGACGTACGCACCCGGCAGGCGCACGGCGGGCTGCTGACCGCCGCCCGGGCCGGGCGCCGCCGGGCCGGCCGCGAACTGCTGCGGATCGTGGTGCGGGCAATTCCGTACCGGGACGCCGTCGAGGAGACCCTGAGCCTGCGTCGCGAGCCGCGTCGGATCGCCGGATCGTTGTGGCTGACCACGACCGTGCTCACCATGCCGGCCCGCGTCCTGGCCCGGATCGACGCACAGGAGGCCGGGGGCACGCTGTCCCCCGCGGCATGGCGCCGCGTCCTGGCCGGCGCCCCACCGCGGGTGCCCTGACCACCTCACCGAAGCGGCGTTTTCATCACCGCGCGTGCCTTGATCGCCCGCACCCGAGCGGCGACCGCACCAGCGCGCGTGCCCTGACGTCCCTCACCCGAGCAGCGACTCCACCAGCGCTCGCACCGACAGCACGAACAGCCGGTCACCGTCGGTGACGTTGCTCAGACTCGCCGCCAGTTCCGGATCCTTCAGCGCCAACTCGCCGCGCCACCGGTCCACGGCCGGCGGTTCGGCCGCGCTGTTCTCCAGGGCACGCTCCAGCATCACGAAGCCGGCGATCTGGTACTGCACCGCCTGCACCGCCTCGCCCGCCCGTGCGCCGCGCAGGCCGGCCGCCGTCATCTCGTGTACCAGCGCCTTGCGGGCGGGCAGCATCATCAGCGACTCCAGGCCGCGCTCGCGGACCAGGCCGACCAGGTGCGGGCGCTCCAGGATCAATCGCCGACACGATCGCGCGATCGACACCACCCGCTCGACCGGCGTGCTCCCGTCCACCGAGATCGCGCCCATGTCCGCGATCACCCGATCCACCAGTTGGTCCACCAGCACGTCGCGGTTGCCCACGTGCCAGTAGATCGAGGTGACGGCGACGCCCAGTTCGGCGGCCAGTTTGCGCATGCTGAGGTTCTCGATACCGGATTCCATGACGAGACGCATGGCGGTGTCGAGCACGGTGTCTCGCGTGATCTTGTCCATCACGTCCCATTCTCGCGCCCGGGCGGGGTCGCCCGATACACGGGCAAGCAACCCCGCCACAGGTCTTTACCTCGCCGACCTACCGGTGTAACAGTGTTACAGAACACCCGGCACCACCGCGCACGGGATCGGGCAACCGGCCCGCGCGCAGCCCTCGCACGAGCGGAAGAGGTGAGGTACGTGGCACGCATTCGGTACGGCGCCCGGCCGGCGGAAACGTTGAAGAAATCCTCGCGGGAGCGGTCCAGCCTCCCGGAGATCTGGTCCACCGGCGTGATGGCGATCTGGGAGACCGACCCCGAGGTGATCGCGGCGATCCTGCCGCCGCCGCTGGTCCCCGTGGACCGGCCGCTGGTGCGGGTGAACATCTCCGCCTGCGACATCAACGGTCACCCGCTCGGCGCGGGCGCGGTCGCGGTGCGCTGCAAGCACGGCGACATCGAGGGCGACTACACGCTGACCATGCCGATGACCACCGAGCGGGCGGTGATCGGCGGTCGCGAGGTGTTCGGCGAGCCGAAGAAGCTGGCCGACGTCAAGGTCGAGCGGGACGGCGACGAGGTCGTGGCCACCGTGAACCGGATGGGCGTCACCTACGTCGAGGTGCGCGGCACCGTGGTCGAGGAGCTGGCCACCCCCGAGCCCCGACAGACGCTGAGCTTCTACTACAAGTTCCTGCCCGCCGTGGACGGCGACGGCTTCGACGCCGACCCGATGCTGGTGCACGTCACCCGCAACGAGCGCACCCGCAGCGCGCACCGCCTGGACGGCGAGGTGATCCTGCGCGACTCGGACTTCGACCCGGTCGCCGACCTGCCGGTGCGCAAGCTGATCTCGATCACGCTCAGCGAGCGCACCTCCGACCAGCAGGGCTTCGTCGCCGAGCACGTCAAGGCCGACCTGGTGCTGCCGTACATCCACCAGCGCTACGACGACGTGCAGCAGATCACCGACGATCCGCCGCCCGCGAAGTAGCACCCCGGCAGGCAAGGCAGCGACGACAGCAAGGGATCGACAGACATGCTGCAGGAATTCGACGGCAGAGTCGCCGTCGTCACCGGTGCCGCGAGCGGCATCGGGCTCGCGATGGCCGAGCGGTTCGGCGCGGAGGGCATGAAGGTCGTGCTCGGCGACATCGAACAGGGCGCGCTGGACAAGGCGGTCGCGCGGATCACCGACGCGGGCGGCGAGGCGCTCGGGCACGTCGTGGACGTGTCGGTGCGCGAATCGGTGTTCGAACTGGCCGACGCCGCGTTCGAGCACTTCGGCGCCGTGCACGTGCTGTGCAACAACGCCGGGATCGGCTCGGGCTCCGAGGGCAAGATGTGGGAGCACGACCCCAAGGACTGGGACTGGTGCTTCGCCGTCAACGTGTTCGGCGTCTTCAACGGCATCCAGGCGTTCGTACCGAGGATGCTCGCGCAGAACACCCCCGGCCACATCGTGAACACCTCCTCCGGCGACGGCGGCATCGCGCCGCTGCCGAACGCGTCGGTGTACGCGACCACCAAGGCCGCGGTGGTGACCATGACCGAGGCGCTGTACGCCCAGCTCGGCCAGGTGCACGCGCAACTCGGCGCGTCCGTGCTGTTCCCCGGGCCCAAGATGTTGCGCACCGGCCTGTGGGAGTCCTACCGCAACCGGCCCGAGCGGTTCGCCAAGTCGGTGCCGCGCAAGACGCCCTACAACACGCTCGACGCGTGGGAGAAGGCGATGCGCGACGCGGGGCAGGAGATCGAGTTCACCCCGGTCGAGTCGGTCGCGGCCGACGTGCTCGACGGCATCCGGGACAACCGGTTCTGGATCCTGCCCGCCAGTGAGCACAGCGACGGACAGATCACCGCGCGGTCGCAGAGCATGCTCGCCCGCAGCAACCCCTCGTACCTCGAGACCTTTGTCCTGGACAAGTGAGTGACCATGACCCAGAGCAGCGAACACCCCGAGCGGAACGAACTCACCACCCCCTACACGATCATCTCCTCGGACACCCACGCCGGGCTGCCGACCGAGTTGTATCGCGACTACCTGGCCACCCGGCATCACGCCGCCTTCGATCAGTTCATGTCCGAACGCGAGGCGCAGCTCAAGGCGATCACCGACCTGGGTGTGCGCAACGAGGACTTCGCGGCGAACTGGTTCGAGACCAACGAGGAGGTGCTGCGCAGCGGTTGGGAGGTGGACCGGCGCGACCTGGAGTTGGACAAGGACGGCGTGGTCGGCGAGGTGATCTTTCCGGACGCGGACGCCGTCGAGTCGCGCACGTGTGTGCCCTTCGGCGCGGGCCTGGGCCTGTCCGGGGACATGGATCCGGAGCTGGGCCTGGCCGGCGCGCAGGCGCACAACCGCTGGCTGGCCGAGTTGTGCAAGACCAGTCCGGAACGGCGGCGCGGGGTCGCGCTGATCCCGATCACCGCGGCGATCGAGGACGTGCTCGCGGAGATCCGCCGGATCAAGGCGGACGGGCTGGGCGCGGTGATGATCCCCGCGATGTGGATGAACCAGACGCCGTACCACGATCGCAAATACGACCCGGTGTGGGCGCTGTGCCAGGACCTGGAACTCCCGGTGGTCACCCACTCGGGGCCGGCCGACCGCGAATCGTACGGTAACCACCTGGGCATCTACGTCACCGAGGTCACCTGGTGGCCGTCCCGGCCGTTGTGGTTCCTGCTGTGGTCCGGCGTGTTCGAGCGGTTCCCGCGGCTGAAGTTCGGGGTGACCGAGGCGGGCTGCTGGTGGGTGGGCAACCTGCTGTGGTTCACCGACCGGCTGCTGCTGGGCTCGCGCGGCGCGGCCAAGTTGGCCGGGTTCGAGGAGATCAAGCTGCTCCCGAGCGAGTACTTCGACCGCAACTGCTTCATCGGCGCGTCCAACACCAAACGGCGCGAGATCGGCATGCGCTACGAGATCGGTGTCGGCAACATCTGCTGGGGTAACGATTTCCCGCACCCCGAGGGCACCTGGCCGGAGACCCTCAACATCCTGCGCAAGACGTTCTCCGACGTCCCGATCGCCGAGACGCGCGTGATGCTCGGCGAGGCGGTGGCCGACGTGTACGGCTTCGACCTGGCCGCCCTCGCGCCGCACGCCGAGCGGGTCGGGGTCACCCCCGCCACGCTCGGTCAGGTGCACGAGGACGGTTCGGCGAAGGACCTGACGACCAAGTGGGCAGCGGCCGCCGAGATCGGCCGGCACTGGCTCACCGGACACGACACGGGCGCCGCGATCAACCCCAACGCGGAAGCCCTGGAGGTCTGATCCCCCATGACTGACAGCACCACCCCGCTCCCCGTCCCGAGCGGCCCCCCGTCCGGCGACCACCCCGAGCGGTACACCGTGATCTCGGCCGACTGCCACGGCGGCGGCGAGATCCACGGCTATCGCGACTACCTACCGACCCGCCTGCACGCCGAGTTCGATGCCTGGGTGGCGAACTACGAGATCCCGTATCCGGACCTCAAGGGGGACCTCGGCCCGCGCAACTGGGACTCCGACCGACGCCTGCGCGACCTGGAGGCGGACGGGGTGGTGGCCGAGGTCATCTTCCCCAACACCGTGCCGCCGTTCTTCCCCAAGCCCTCGCTGACCGACCAGCCGCCGGCCGCGAACGCGGGCGACCTGGCGCTGCGGTGGGAGGGGCTCAAGGCGCACAACCGCTGGATGGTCGACTTCTGCGCGGCCACGCCCGGGCGCCGGGCGGGCATCGTGCAGATCATGCTGCACGACATCCCGGCGGCGGTGGAGGAGATCCGCTGGGCCAAGGATGCCGGGCTCACCGGCGGCGTGTTGCTGCCCGGCACCCCGCCCGGTTCCGGTCTGGTGCCGATGTTCGACTACGCGCACTACGAGCCGCTGTGGCGGGTGTGCGAGGAGTTGGGCATGCCGGTCAATCACCACACCGGCTCGGCCGCGCCGCCGGCCGGGGACACCGACGTGGACAAGGTGGTGTTCCTGACCGAGGTGTCCTGGTGGGCGCACCGCGCGTTCACCCACCTGGTGGTCTCCGGCGCGATGGATCGCCACCCGGAGCTCCAGTTCGTGTTCACCGAGCAGGGCACCGCCTGGATCCCGGAGGAGACCCGGCGGCTGGACTACTACTGGCACCGGATGAGCACCGCGGTCGGCTCCCAGGAGTACGAGTGGGGCAGCGCGCTGGTCGGCCGGATGGAGCTCAAGCCGAGCGAGTACTGGGCCCGGCAGTGCCACGTCGGGGCCAGCTTCCAGCGCCCGGCCGAGGCCAAGCTGCGCTATCAGGTGGGCGTGGACCGGATCATGTGGGGCAGCGACTATCCGCACAAGGAGGCCAGCCATCCGTTCAGCCGCGAGGCGCTGCAGTTGACCTACAACGGCATCGACCCGGTCGAGGTCGCCGCCATGGTCGGCGGCAACGCGGCGAAGCTGTACGGCTTCGACCTGGACGCGCTGGCCCCGATCGCGGCGAAGGTGGGCCCCCGGGTCGACCAGGTGTGGGCGCCGCTGGCGCCCGAGGACATCCCGGTCGGCGCGGACAAGTGCCCGGCGTTCGTGGGCGCGGTCGGCATCAAGCCGTAGCCGCGTCGAGCCGTGGCCGCGTCGAAACCGTGGCCGCGGGCAACCGCGGCCGCGACCACCGCGTGCGGACCTCGGCGTCGAGGGGCCGGAACCCGCCGTTCCGGTCCCGTCGACGCCGAGGCCGTCGCGGCGGGCGCGCGGGTGTGACGCCTCGCACAGGGCTGCCAACCGTCGGGCCGGCGATTTCTCCGGTGAATCGTGGCGACACGCTTTAGAGTCCGATCCATGACTCGACCGGACTGGGCTCCAGAGCACATCGACATCACCCGCGCCAGCGTGGCCCGCGTCTACGACTACGCGCTCGGCGGCGCGCACAACTTCGCGGTCGACCGCGAGGCGGCCGAACTGGTCACCCAGGCGATGCCCGAGCTGCGCGACGTGCTGCGCGGGAACCGGGTGTTCCTCACCCGCGCCGTACACCACCTGCTGGACCTGGGCATCCGGCAGTTCCTGGACCTGGGCTCGGGCATCCCGACGGTGGGCAACGTGCACGAGATCGCGCACAAGGCCGACCCGGACGCGCGCGTGGTGTACGTGGACAACGATCCGGTCGCGGTCGCGCACAGCCAGGCCCTGCTCGCCGACAACCCGAACGCGACCGTGGTGGGCGCCGACCTGACCGATCCGTCCAAGGTGATCGACTCCCCCGAGGTGCGCAAGCTGATCGACTTCTCCCAGCCGGTCGGCGTACTGATCGTGTCGGTGCTGCACTTCCTCCCGGACGAGGCGGACCCCATCGGCGTGGTGCGCCAGTACATGGACGCGACCGTGCCCGGCAGCCACCTCGCGCTCTCGCACGCGCACCGCAGCGAGGAGCGCCCCGCCGGGATGGACCGCGCACTCAGCGAGTACTCCTCCAACGTGCAAAAGATGCACGCCCGTTCGCACGACGAGATCCTGGCCGTCTTCGGCGGCCTGGAGCTGCTGCCCGCGCGGCTGGTCCCGGTGGACGTGTGGGGCCCGGGCGGCGCGCTCGGCGAGCCCGCCGTGAAGCTGCCTCAGTTGGCGGGCGTCGCGGTCAAGGCCTGAGCGGCCGGCACCGGGTTGTAGAACTCGCGCTGGCCGACCACCAGACCGTCCCGGAAGGCCAGCACCGCGATGTAGGTGTTGGCGTAGGCGCGGTCGGTGGGCCTGGCCCGCCCCTCGCCGATGAACTCGACGATCACGGTGTCCGGGTCCACGCAGTCGTGGACCCGGGTCACCGTCAGCCGCAGCTCGAAGACGCCGAGCGCGATCGCCAGATAGGCGTCCACCGCGTCCTTGCCCTCGATCCGCACCGGCGGCGCGGCGTACGGGAACTCCAGGACGACGTCGGGGTGGTAGCAGGCCACCTGCGCGCCGCGGTCGCCCGCGCCCACCGCCGCCAACAGCCGCTCGGCGATCCGGACGTTGTGCGCGCGCCGCGCCCGGGCCTGTTCGGGAACACCTGAGTCCATGGCCGCAGCCTGGCCCAGAACGGTTGTCGAGGGAAGATCACGCGGTGGCCGGTTGTCCCTCCCACGCCCGCACCGCGCGGGTCTCCGGCAGCGCGGAGAAGCACGCCACGCTCAGCGCCGCGGCGGCCGCGAGATAGGCCGCGACGCTCCACGGGGTGCCGTCGCCTCGGGCCAGTTCGGTGGCCACGATCGGGGTCAGCGCACCGCCGAGCACGCCGCCCAGGTTGTACGCGGTGGACGCACCGGTGCACCGCACGCGCGGCTCGAACAACTCGGACAGATAGGCCCCGACCACCGAGAACATCGCGATGAAGGCGACCAGGGTGCCCAGGCACGCGAGCGTCATCCACACCGGCTCGCCGGTGGCCAGCAGCCCCAGCATCGGGAACGCCCACAGGCCCATCGCCGCGCAGCCCGCCACACACAGCGGCTTGCGCCCGTACCGGTCGCCGAGCAGCGCGAACAACGGGGTGGCCACGGCCTTGCCGACCACCGCGATCATGATGCACGCGAGCATCGTGGTGCGCCCGACCCCCAGCCTGCTGGTGGCGTAGTGCAGCGACCAGGTGGTGGTCAGGTAGAAGCCCACGTAGCCGCAGGTCAGCGCCCCGGCGATGAGCAGGATCAGCCGCCACTGGTCACGCACCACCTCGCGGAACGGGCTCGCCGAGAGTTCGTTCGCGACGGCCAGTTCGCGAAACGCGGGGGTCTCCTCGATCGAGGCGCGCAACATCAGTCCGACGCCCGCGAGCACGCCCGCGAACAGGAACGGCACCCGCCAACCCCAGGAGTGGAACTGGGCGTCGGTCAGCACCCCGGACAGGGTCAGCATGATGCCGTTGGCGAGCAGGAACCCGATCGCCGGCCCGGCCTGCGGAAAGCTGCCCCACAACGCGCGACGGCCCGGCGGCGCGTGTTCGGCCGCCAGCAGCACCGCGCCGCCCCATTCGCCGCCGACCCCGAGCCCCTGACAAAAACGCAGCAGCACCAGCAGGATCGGCGCGGCCAGGCCGATCCGGTCGTAGGTGGGTAACAGTCCCACCAACACGGTGGCGACGCCGGTCAGCAGCAGCGAGACGACCAGGACCGGCCGACGCCCGCGCCGGTCGCCCAACCGGCCGAAGAGCACCGAGCCCAGCGGCCGCGAGACGAAACCGACCGCGTAGGTGGCGAACGCCGCGAGAGTGCCCGCGATCGGCGAGAACCCGGGAAAGAACAGCGGGCCCAGCACCAGGGCCGCGGCCGTGCCGTAGACGAAGAAATCGTAGAACTCGATCGACGTGCCGGCGAAGGACGCCGCCGCGATCCGGACCATGGAGACATTTCGCGTCACACCCGGCCCAACGATCGGGTCGAGGTGTGGTCACCCGTGCGGGCGTCACCCGTCCGGGGCGGTCTGTCGCGCCTTCCCGTGCGTCTCGGGTCGGCCGGGAGTACGCGCCTCACCCAGATCGGCCAGCCACGGCGCACCCGCGTCGTCGCCCACATGACCCAGCGCCCAGGCCGGGTTCCGGCACATCGCGGTCTGCACGATCTGGGTCCCCGGCAACGTCACCGGCCAGCACAGCAGATGACCCGCCAACCACCAGAACTTGCCCAGCACCGCGACCGAGAGGTCGTCCTCACCGGGCGGCCGGTCCCGGTACTCGTGCCGGTACCAGGTGCGCACCACCTGCGACCAGGACTGCTCGGCGATCACCGTGCCGTCCCGATCGCGCAGCGGCCCGTTGCGAAACGCCACGTCGCGCGCGATCCGGTGGGTCACCCGCAGGCCCAGCGCACGCCGCACCGGAGTGAGCACGATGGTCACCCCGCCGCACACCGACCAGGTCACCATCGACGGCCACAACCCGAACACCAGGAACAACACCGCACCCGCGGCGCCCAGCGGCAGGCCGACCGCGCGCGCCGCGACCGGCTCCGCGTACACCTTCAGCGGTGTGATCGGCACCCGGAAGACGGTGTCGGGCGCGGTGGCGTAGCGCGACTCGTCGAAGTCGAGCGCGCGCGCCCGGCGATACGTCCGGGTCTGGAACCACGGCAGGGTCAGGGACAACACCGCGCCTGCGACACCCAACACAAACCAGGGCAGGGACACCTCGGGCAGTTCCATCGCCACGTCACCCCTTAGCGCGTCGATGTCTCCACGGTCGCCTATGGCGGCCTCCGGCGGAAGAGCACAGCCGCCACAAGTGGCAGAAAATGTGCGCCTTCGCCCACCTCGGCACCCGCCGCGGTCGTCACACCCGGATCATCCGGATCATCCGGTCCAGCGCGGGGACGCCGCCATCGTCTTCAACTGCTCGATGGAGAGCAGCGGTTCGGGCAGTGGGGCCGACTCGGCGCTCCGGCCGTCGCGCACCTCCAGGGAGACCGCCAGGCCGCCCGGGCGGATGACCAGGAGCGAACGCGACTGGACCCGGCCGTCGTTCGCGACCACCTGATGGGTCACTCCGGGCGTTCCGTCCGCCAGCGTCACGTTCACACAGAAGTCCTCCTTCGTACCGACCGGGCAAGGCGTCACAGCCGGGTCCCGGGTCGAGCGCAGCCGCACGGTCAGGTCCGACATCGCCTCATGGAGGCCGCCGAGGACGAAGTTGCCCACGGTCGTCTTCACCGCGCTCCGTACCCGGATCCCCTTGGGCAGCACGGCCGACACCGGCTCGAACGCCGCGGGGGGCACGTCGGACGGGTCGACCCCCACCACGGTCCACGCCTGGCTGTGCGCGATGGCGGTCAACTCCTCGGGCCCCAGGACCTGGCGCGTTCCCCTCGGCGTGTCCACGAGCTCGCCGGCCCGGACCTGGACGCCGTCCGGCCGCGTGTACACGACGGCGTAGGACTGCCGTTCGGCCCCCGGCGGCCAAAACCCGGAAACCATGAGCACGCCCCCGTCCGGCTCCACCGTGCGGACACACCGGAGTCGCGAACCGCCATCCGATGACGGGCAATGCGGGCCACGCCACAGATCCTCGACCGAACCGAACAGCGGACGGGAGAGTTCCACCTCGAGCCCCGTGGAGCCGTTGTGTCCGGTGTAGGTGCCGGCGATCCGGGTTTGGCCCGGCACCGGGCCCTCGCGGCTCGGCTCGAAGCGGTCGGTACGACCACCGTCCGGCAGCGCCGCGCGCACGTACGGGACCAACTCCCTGCCGACGGGAAGTCTCGCCATCGCTTCGAGCCGCCTCGCGGCAGGGCCCGAATCGGCGCTCGACCCGGCGAGCACCCCGTCGGGCAAGCCCAGCCCGCCGCTTCCGCCCAGCACCAGTACGGCGGCCACCGCCGCGCCCACCGCCAGCCGCGCCCGGCGCTGCCGCCTGCCGAGCCGGATACCGCGCTCGATCAGATCGGGGCTGGGTCCGCGGAACTCGGCGACGGCCGAACGCATCGCGCCCGGCAGATCCCGCTCGAACCTGTCGTCGGCGTCCACGCTGATCAGCTCCCTTCCGTCGATGCGAGGCGATCCGGGCAACGGCGCCGCCCGGCCCCCGGGCGATCGCGGCGACCGGCCCCGATCGCCGGTCAACATGCCATGCCCAGGTCGACCAGTTCCGCGCCGAGCATCGCGCGCAGCCGATCCAACGCCCGCTTGGACCGCACCCGGACCGCCCCGGGCTTGATCCGCAGGACGTCCGCGGTCTCCTCGACCGACCGGTCCTCCCAGTAGCGCAGCACCAGCACCGCGCGATCGGCGGGCGAGAGTCGGGCCAGGCCCTGAAGCAGGGTCAGGCGCAGCTCGATGTCCTCACCGGGGGCCGGCGGCGGCTCCGGCAGCGCGTCGCTGGGGCGTTCCGAGGAACGCCTGAGCCGACGCACGGACAAGAAGGTGCGCACCAGGGTGGTGTGCGCGTACGCGATCGGCGACTCCATCTCGCGGATCCGCCGCCAACGCCGGTACAGCTTGCCCAGCGTCTCCTGGACCAGATCCTCCGCCGTGTGCCAGTCGCCGGTGAGCAGACAGGCCGTGCGCAGCAGTTGGCCGCTGCGGGCCCGCGCGAACTCGTCGAAGCTCGCGCCCCCGTTCCCGCTCATGGTGCCTCCGCGCCTCGGTGTCGTGCGAATAACGCCGCGACCCGCCAAGCGCGTTACACCCCCGCGTCACCGACGCCGGTAGCCGGTCGCGCCGTGGATGCGGCCCAGGTGTTGGCGCAGCGTGGACACCCGGGGATGTTGCGGGCCCAGCCGGTGCTCCTGCTCGGCCAGCAGCGGCACCAGCACGCTCTCGGACCGGTACGGGTCGCCGAGCGCGGCGAGCAGCAGCCCGATCCGCTCGCGCAGGTCGAAACCCTGGTAGACGTCGGCCTCCGGGATCCGCCGGTGCAGGTCGAGCAATCGCCGGTACTCGCCGAGCGCGGCGGGCAGTTCGCCCAGTTCCTCCAGGCACGCGGCGACCTGCCGGCCGTATTCCATCGCCTCCGCGTCGGTCGGCCCGCCGGACGCCGCGAACACGCCCGCGATGTATTGCAACTCGGGGAGCGCGCGCCGGAACTGACGGTCCGCCAGCAATGTGTCGGCGAGCGCCTGTCGCAACCCCAGGACGAGCGGGTCGCGTTCGCCGTGCCGGGCGATGGCCACCGGCAGGGCGGCACCGAGCACGTCCACGGCCTGGGTCAGCGCACCCTCGCCGAGCAGCCGGTTGGCCTCGTCGAGCGCACTGCGCACGTCCAACGTGGGCGGCGCGGCGGAGGGCACCGCCGCCCAGTCCGGATCGGCGCGCGGCACGTGTGCCGAGGGGCCCGCGCTCATCGCCCACGGCGGCGTGGGCGGGGCCGGCACCGACGCCCGCACCGGGCCGGGCACCCCCGGCAACGGCTGCGGCGCGGCCGGGAAACGCAGCGGGCGGGTCGGGTCCATCGGCGCGGTCGGCGCGAGCGCGTCGCCGCGACTCGCGGGCAGCAGCGGAACGAGCCGCCGGTAGACCTCCTGCGCGTTCGCGGGCCGCTGGTCGGGCTGCTTGCCCAGCAGGTCCAGCACGAGCCGTTCCAGCCCGGCGGGGATGTCCGGGCGGTGCGCGCCCAACGGCTCGGGCGTCGCGCTGAGGTGCCCGAGCATCACCGAGGCCATCGTCGGCCCGGCGAACGGCGCCCGCCCGGCCAGCATCTCGTACAGCAGGCAACCGAGCGCGTACAGGTCGGTGCGCGGCTCGACGATGCCGTTCATCTGCTCGGGCGCCATGTACGCGGGCGAGCCGGGCATCGCGCCGGTCGTGGTGAGCTTGGTCGACTCCGGGTCGAGCACCGCGGCCACGCCCAGGTCGAGCACCTTGACCGTGCCGTCGCGCCGGACCATCACATTGCGCGGCTTGAGGTCGCGGTGCACCACCGGCACCGCGTGCACGGCGGCCAGCACCGAGCAGATCTGCGCGGCCACCGCGACCGCCCACTCCCACGGCACCGGCCGGTTCTCCGCGATCAGGTCGGCCAGGTCGCAACCGTCCAGGAGTTGCATCACCAGATACAGGTCGCCCTCGTCGGTGCCACCGTCGAACACGGTGACCAGGCCCGGGTGATCGATGCCCGCGGTGACCCGGCACTCGCGCAGGAAGCGCCGTTCCATCGCGCCGCGGCCGCCGCCCCCCTCGACCAGGTCGGTGCGCAGCAACTTGACCGCGACCCGGCGTTGGAGGGTCTGGTCGTACGCCTTCCAGACCTGGCCCATGCCGCCGCGGCCGATCGCCGCGGACAGTTCGTAGCGGCCCGCGATCACCCGTCCGGGAGCGCTCATCGGGGCCCTCCGGGGTTGCCGCCGTCCTGCTCGCGCAGCCGCTCGCTGAGCCCTTGCAGTCGGGCCCGGGCACGCGCGGCGGGATCGTCGACCGGTACCGGCCCGGCGACGGGCGGCGGGGCGACCGGTCCGCGCGGGGTCCCGGGCCCGACCGGCGGGCCGGGCACCAGGTAGCCCGGCGGGGCCTGCGGCGGGGCCGGGGGGTAGGCCATGGGATGCGGTCCGACGGGCGCCTGCGGCCACGGCGTGTACCCGGCCGGCCCGTACGCGCGCATCGCCCGGGCCCAGCGGGCGGATCCGACACACCACCAGACCGGCACCGCGACCATCAGCACCAGCAGCATGACGGTGCCCACGTCGTCCAGGATCGTCTGGGGTTCGGGCGCGCCCAGCGCCTCGCGCGCGGCCTGCTCGTCGCTCGACTCGCTGCCCATCACCAGGAACACGAAGGCGAGGACCACGCTCACCGAGGTGACCGCCAGGACCACCCAGTCCCAGTGCTTGCGGGTGCGAACTCCCGCCACGAGCGGGGGAATCCACGACAGCAGTCCGATCGAGAGGAACGCGACCGCGGCGAGGCCGACAAGCCCGAACCAGTGACCGGCGGTACCGCGTCTACCGGGCACCGGATCGCGCGACGGACCTTGCATGCTGTGTGACTCCCGAGGCTGTGGGACTCCCGAGGCCGGACGACTCCCCCGCGGGGCGAGCCGATGCCGCGTCCGCACCCGGTCTGCCGGGAGTCGCGGGCGATGGGCCGGGAGACGGCGTGCCGGAAGCCTATCGGCGGGACCGGCCGGCCGGCTGCCGACCTGGACAAGCGCCCACCCACAGACCGTTCGCCCACCGGTTCGGGTCCGGGGCGCGGGCGCGCCGGGGCACCGCGAACGCCGACACCGCGCACCCGGCGGGACACACCGGGCGCGGCGAGGGGTACCGTGCTCGGGTGTACCGCTTCCTGCTGACCCCGCGCTGGATCGCGATGGCGCTGCTCGTCCTCGTGCTGGTCCCGATCATGGTCGAGCTCGGTTTCTGGCAGTTCCACCGGCACGAGAACAAGGTCGCGCACAACGACCTGATCAGCGCCAACAGCAAGCGCGAGCCGGTGCCCGCGCAGGAGATCCTCGCGGTGGGCCGGAAGCTGCCCGGCGACCTCCAGTGGCGTCGGGTCACGGTGACCGGCACCTACGACACCGAGCACGAGATGCTCGCGCGCAACCGGTCGCAGAACAACGTGCCCGGCTTCTACGTGGTCACCCCGCTGATCACCGCCGACGGCCGCGCGCTGCTGGTGGACCGGGGCTGGGTGAAGAACCCGCCCACCGCCGCCGAGCGCCCCGAGGTGCCGCCGGCGCCGGCCGGGCAGGTCACGGTGACCGGTCGGCTGCGCCCGGACGAGACCCGCAAGGACTCCGGCATCCGCGACCTCGAGGTGCCCCAGGGCCAGGTGATGCGGATCTCCTCGTTCGAACTGGCCGCGAAGTTGCCGCATCCGATCCTCGGCGGCTATGTCGAACTCACCGAACAGACCCCGATGCCCGCCAAGGCACCGGCGCTGATCCCCGAGCCGGACGACGAGGACCTGGGCCCGCACCTGGCCTACGCGGTGCAGTGGTGGATCTTCGCGTTCGCGCTGCTGGCGATGCTCGTCAAGCTGGTTCGCAGCGAGGCCAAGGAGTTGGAGGCCGAGTTGGCCGCGCTGGACGAGGCCGACTCGGCGCCCGCGCCCGAGGAAGCGGCCAAGGTCTGAGGTGTCCCGGCCGGGACAACGCTCACAACCCCGCGACCAACTCCGGCAGCACCTCGCCGATCGGCTCGCGGATCACCGCGTCGGCGACCCGGTCGTAGGGCGTCTCCCCGGCGTTGACGATCACCAGCTTGGCCCCCGCCTCCTGCGCCACCCGGCACAACGACGCGGCGGGCTCGACCTGGAGCGAGGTGCCGATGGCCAGGAACACGTCGCCGATCTGCGCGGCGATCGCGGCCCGCTCCAGCACGCCGTGGTCGAGCCCCTGCCCGAACATGATCGTCGCGGTCTTCTGGATCCCGCCGCAGCGTAGGCAGCGCGGGTCGTCCTCACCCATCGCCACCCGCTCCAGCGCCGCGTCGAGCGTGGTGCGCGCGTCGCAGTCGGTGCACAACACGTAGAACATCGTGCCGTGCAACTCGATGATCTTCTCCGCGCCGGTTCCCGCCCGCAGGTGCAGCCCGTCCACGTTCTGGGTGATCAACGCGTTGAGCCGACCGGCCCGCTCCAGCGCGACCAGCGCGGCGTGTCCCGCGTTCGGCCCGGCCAGCCGCGCGGGGTTGTCCCGGCGCAGCAACCACGAGCGGCGGCGGATGTCCTCGTCGCCCATGTAGTAGCCGTAGGTGACCAGCTTCTCCGCGTCCGGGTCCTTGGTCCACACGCCCTGCGGGCCCCGGTAGTCGGGGATCCCGGAGTCGGTGGAGATGCCTGCCCCGGTGAGCACGGTGACCCCGTCCTCGGCCGCCCGGATCCACTCCCGCACCACGTCGATCTGCTCGGTCATGCCACCGAGGGTAGCGACCGGCCGAGCTGACGACCTGTCAATTACCGCGCGTCGGGGCCGGCACGAGGCAGGATGGTGGCATGGATCTTGGACTGCGCGATCGCGTGTATCTGGTCACCGGCGGCACCCGCGGCCTCGGCTTCGCCACCGCCCGCGCGCTGGTGGACGACGGCGCCCGGGTGGTGGTCACCGGGCGGGACGAAAAACGCGCGACGGAGGCCGTCGCCGCGCTCGGCGGGCCCGAACAGGCGTTGGGGATCGCCGCCGACAACGGCGACAGCGGCACCGCCGAGCGGCTGGTCGCGGCGGCGCTGGCCCGCTTCGAGCGGCTGGACGGCGCGTTGGTGAGCGTCGGCGGACCACCTCCGGGCGAGATCACCGCGATCGAGGACGACCAGTGGCGGGACGCGTTCGAGTCGGTGTTCCTGGGCGCGGTCCGGCTGGCCCGGGCGACCGCCTCGGCGCTGGGCACCGGCGGCGGATCGATCGGCTTCGTGCTGTCCTCGTCGGTGCGTCAACCGATCCCCGGCCTCGGCGTCTCCAACGGTCTGCGGCCGGGCCTGGCGATGGTGGCCAAGACCCTGGCCGACGAGCTGGGCCCGCGCGGCATCCGGGTGTTCGGACTGCTCCCCGGCCGGATCGACACCGACCGGGTGCGCGAACTGGACGATCTCAGCGGCGACGCGGAGGCGACCAGGGCCGCGCACACCGGAAGCATCCCGCTGGCCCGCTACGGCACCCCGGAGGAGTTCGGCCGGGTGGCCGCCTTCACACTGTCCCCGGCCGCGTCCTACCTGAGCGGCGTGATGATCCCGGTCGACGGCGGCCTGGCCCGCTCGTTGTGACACCCGTGCGGCTCGGGGCTCGACACCGATGTGGCCCGAACCCCGACGCGAGTGCAGCCGGAGCCCGACCCCGGTGACACCCGGGGCCCGACAGGAGTGGCGTCCGGGACATCACCCGGGCCCGAGACACGGGTGGGGCCCGGGACACGTCCCGGGCCCCACCGCCGTCCATCCCGCGCCGCTCAGTCCAGGTGTCGCTTGGGCAATCCCCGGCTGGTCCGCAGGGTCATCATCGTGGGCAGCGTGTCCAGGCCCACCGCCTCGCGCGCGTTGGGCAACACCCGATCGCGCACCGCGCTCAGCAACGCGCGCGGCTCGGCGCCGGGTTCGGCCCGGACCATGACCCGCAGCGTCGGACCGTGCCGGCGGCGGATCAGATGCGCCGAGACGTGCTCGACGCCGTCCACGTACGACAGGTCGTCCTCGATCGCGTCGGCGAGCGCGTGACCGGTCACCGTCAGCGTGTCCGCCTCGTCGCCGACCATGCCGAAGCCGGTGCCCAGACCGGACGGACCGTCGCCGGCCCCGTCCGTGGTGTCCTGCACCCGCAGCGAACGCACCGCCCGCCGGCCGAACTGCGCGAGCAGCCACCACAGCGCGAGCACCAGGATCAGCCCCGGCGCACCGAAGGCGACCCACCACCACCAGCCGTGGTCGGTGAGCCGCTCGGCCTGACTCGTGGTGACGAACGGCTTGTCCGCGGTGTGCAGCAGGTCGGGATACCAACCCCGCCCCCGGGCGGCGACGGCGAGCCCGCCGCCGATCAGGCCCAGACCGACGAGGAACAACAGGATCCGGTTGCAGACCGTACGCATGCTCGCCTCACCTCCCGCTCACGGGCTGAAGGCGCAGATCCACCCGTGGCACCCGGGCCAACGTGAGCGCGTTCGCGCGTTGCTCCAGTCGTTCCATCAACTCGTCGTGCAGGTCGTCCGGGTCGCGGAAGTGGTAGTCCACCCGCAGCACTGCCTTGCGCCGGCCCATCCGCACCCGCGCGTCCAGTACGCCCGAGGACGCCAGCGCGGTGTGCCGCAGGAACGAGGCGGCGGTGCGCCGGGTCATGTACACGGTCATCGCGTCGCCCGGCGAGCGCAGTCGCAGCAGGCTGCGTCGCCCGGGGGTGACCGCGAGCACGATCAGCCACAGGCCCAGCACCGCGGCGATCAGCCCGGCGGCGATGGTCGCGTTGTCGCGCCACACGTGCGTCTGGGCGCGCTCCAGGAGTTCGCGCGACCAGCGCGGGGCCCGGTCGATCCGGGCCGTGACGCCGATGTACAGCGCGGTGCCCGCGACGCCGCCGACGAGCAGCGCGACCAGCCCGGCCGGGAAGCCGCGCGTCGACCAGGCCCGGCGCACCTTCGCACCGTCGCCCCAGTCGTCGATCGCACCCGCCGACGTCTCGGCCGGCGAGGCACCGGAAGGCGCCTTTGGCGAAGCCTCCAGGCTCACTCGACTCTCCTCTTGCCGTGCCCCCCACGGGTCAACCGGCCGACCGTGACGTCCACCCGCACCACCGGCATCCCGGTCAGGTACTCCACGTCGGCGCGCACCCGCCGGCGAATCGTCCGGGCGATCTCGACCACGGGCCCGGGGTAGGGCACGTCCACGTCGAGAGTCACCGTCGCGTGGTCGTGGTGCATGGTGGCGCCCGCGCGCGGCACGCGCAGCACGGTCTCCGGCGCGGCCTCGACGGTGGCCTCGCGTGCCGCGCGGGCGGCGATCTTCTCCACCACGCGCCCACCGATCTGCAGTACTCCGCGGTGCGCGGCCGGCGCCAGGCCCTCCGCCGGTACCGCGCGCATCAGCGCCGCCGGTTGCGCGAGCTGAACAGCTCGCCGAGGTCCAGGTCGCCGTCCAGGAAACGACCGACCAGGAAGCCGACCACCCCTAGCGCGGCGACCAGGAGAAAGGCCCCGAACCCGCCGAGCGCGGCGGCCAGGCCGAGGGCCATGCCGACCAACAGGCCGACCATGGGTGTAGTCATTGGCGAACGACTCCTCACTGAACCGACCATCGGTTGTTGTCGACCCTGTCGGGTCGGGTATCGAGAGACCGTGCGGATCCTTCGCGGATTCCACCGGTCCTCGCCCCGCCCGCTACTCGACGCGCGGGTTGTTGCGCCGTCGATGCCGCTCCGTCAACTGGCGCCAGAGCCGACCCGGCAGTCGGCCGCGGCGGTAGACCGTGGTCTCCGCCGCGGCCCCCGAACGAACCGGCGCCGATGGCCCGGCCGCGTCGATCAGCGCTCTGAACCGCTCCAGCCCGGCGACGAATTCCTCCGGGTCACCCCCACGATCGGGATGACTCGCACGGATGAATTCCCGGTATTCGCGCAGCAGTCGTCGCCGCGCGTCGTCGCCGGGCCCGACCGTCACTGAAGCTGGCGCTCCTTGGAGTCGTCTCCGTCGTACTCGATGTGGATGTCGTCCACCGCGATGTTGACCTCGACCACCTCGAGCGCGGTCATCCGCTCGACGGAGTCGATCACATTCTCTCGGACGGCCTGCGCCAATTCGGCGATGGGCACGCCGTAATCCACCACGATGTTGAGATCCACGGCACACTGCCGCTCGCCCACCTCGACGCTGACACCCTGCGCCACGTTGGGCTTGCCCCCCGGAATGCGCTGACGCACCGCGCCGAACGCCCGGGCCGCGCCCCCACCGAGCGCGTACACGCCGGGGATCTCGCGGGCGGCGATGCCCGCGATCTTGGCGACCACACCGTCCGCGATGGACGTGCGGCCCTTGTCCGTGGCCAGCTTGACGACCTCGGTCGAACGAGCCCCGCCCGCCGGCGAGCGCTCCTCGTCCTTCTCGAGCGCCTGCGTGCCGGTCTTGCCCTGGGTCGTTGTGTCCGCCATCGGCGCACTTCCTTCCTCGACTGCCCGAACCATGCGACCGGAACCCCACTCGGTCCCGCCTGACATCGGTGCCCCTTGCCGGGTCCACCACACCTGTACGACACACACACCGGGCGAACGTCACGCGTCGATCGGCGAATGTTTCGCCGAATCCGACGTTATCGGGCCGGACGGTTCCCGGCGTGGACCCACGCCCGCGCCTCGCCGTGGGGGTGGCGGTTCTCGTGTTGCGACCCCGGGCGCAGTACGGTCGCCGGGTTGGGACGAGGAGGGAAGCCGATGGCCGACGAGGCCGAGCTCGACGAGGGCACCCTGGTGGTGCGGGCTCAAGAGGGCGACGCCGAGGCATTCGAGGTACTGATGCGTCGGCACGGTCGATCCCTGTACACGCTCGCGCTGCGCATCCTGGGACGGCCCACGGACGCGGAGGACGCGGTTCAGGAGGCGTTCATCAGCGCGTGGCGCCGACTGCCCGGGTTCCGCGCCGAGTCGTCGTTCCTGACCTGGATGTATCGCATCGTCACCAACCGCGCGTTGAACATCGCCCGGACCAGACGGCCCACCGTCGGCCTGGACCAGGTACCCGATCGGGCGATAGAGCAGATGGCGGACAATCCGGAGCGGCGGGCGGAGGGGTCGGCGGCGCTCAAGGCGCTTCAGGAGGCGATGACCACGCTCACCGAGGAGCAGCGGGCCTGCTGGGTTCTGCGCGAGTTGCACGGGCAGAGCTACGACGAGATCGCGGCGGCCGTGGGGATCGGGGCGAACGCGGTCCGGGGCAGGATCTTCCGAGCACGACAGACCCTGGCGGAGGCGATGCGGCCGTGGACGTGACGAACGAGGCGGGCGACGCGCCCGACGCGCTGCGGCTGCCGTCCGCGGCGGAACTGCTCGCGACGACCCGGCACGCCCCGGTGGGGGCGACCACCTCGGCCGACCCCGACCCCGACCCGGATCGGGAGCTGCTGCCGTGCGGGCGCGAGCCCGAAGGGGTGCTCGAACACGCCGCCGAGGGCGGGCTGGACGAGCACGAGCGCTCGTGTCCGGAATGCCAGGCGGTGCTGCGCGACCACTCGGTGCTCGATCAGGTCACCCGCGAGTGGGCCGAGTTGCCGGTCCCGGTGCCGGACGACCTGGGCGCGCGGGTGATGCGCCTGGTCCGCGCCGAGTTGCACACCGGTCGGCTGCTGCCGCTGGGCGAGCCGGACGAGCAGTTGACGCTCACCGAGACCGCCGCGGCGCGTACGCTGCGCGCGGCGGTGGACGCCGAGCCCGGCGTACAGGCCCGCAGTTGCCGGATCCGGCCGTACGAGAACCGGGCGGGCGCGGCGGTGCCGGGTCCGGTCACCGTGCGGCTGTCGGTCGGCGTGCCGTACGGCGAGCCGATCCACGCGCTGGCCGAACGACTGCGCGAACGGGTGCGCCGGGCCGCGAGCGAACGACTGGGGTTGGAAGTGGCGAAGGTGGACGTGGACGTGGTCGGCCTGGAACCGGCTGCCGGGAATCGGGAGGCGAGCCGATGAGGCAGCCCGCGACGGGCACCTCGCGCGAGATGTCCGTCCTGGCCCGGACCACCGCGGGCGGCGCGGCGCTGACCGTGCCGGGCGTGGTGGACCTGCAACCGGGACTGCTCGACGCGGTCGCCCAGGTCTCCGGCGGCCTGATCCCGGGCCGGGTCCCGGGGGTGACCACGCGCGTGCTCGACGGAGTCCTGCACGTGGACGTGCAGTTCCGCGCGGCGGCGGACCGCCGGGTACTGGACGTGGCGCGCGAGGTGCGCGCGGCGGTCACCGAAGCGGTGCGGCAGCGGACCGGACACAAGCACGTGGTGGTACACATCCTGGTCACCGACGCGGGACCCTGAGCACGGTGGCCCCGAGCCCGGACGTCCCGAGCCACGTCGTCGTGAGCCGTCGTCCCGAGCACCGTGCGCGCCACGCGCGTCCGACGCGCGGTCAGACCCTCGCGAGGCTGTACGAGGGCCGCTCGTTCAGGGCCGCCGCGTCGTGCCCGGGCAGGTGGCCGTAGGCGCCGATGATGCCGCCGATCTCCTCGGTGGCGGTCAGCGGCCCGCTCGCGTCGGCGGCCCGCGGCACCCGGCCGTGGCCGATCAGTTGCAGCCACTTGTTCAGCGGCAGCCGGGCCCGCTCGTACATCTCCAGGGCCTCGGTCGGATCCTGGTACGAGGCCAGCGAGCGGGCCAGCACGCGCGCGTCGACGATCGACTCGGACGCGCCGCCGAGCACGTAGGGGTACATCGGGTGGGCCGCGTCGCCGAGCAGCGTGACCCGGCCGAACGACCACTGGTCCAGCGGCGGTCGGGTCACCAGCGGATAGCCGGAGGCCTCGGTCGGCGTCTTGACCATCGCGCCGACGTCGGCGCCGGCGATGCTCCAGCCGCGGAACACCCGGGTGAGCCGGCGCAGGTCCGCGGGTCCGTTCCACCCGGTGTCGCCGAGTTCGCCGGCCGACTGCCGATCGGGCAGTTCGGCGAGCCAGTTGGTGAGCGTGGTCCCGTCCCGCGGATCGATCGGCTTGATCGGGTGCGCCATGAAGCGCGCCTCGCCGTGCGCGGTCATGATCATCGTGTGCCCGTCGGCGAACGGCGCGCAGCGGGTGGTGCCGCGCATCAGGATGCGCGGCTGGGCCACCGGCGAGCCCTCGTCCGGCAACAGCGTCGCGCGCGTCGCCGAGTTGATCCCGTCCGCGCCGATCAGCACGTCGGCCCGCTCCCGCCAGGGCCGCCCTTCGCCGTCGACGAAGTAGCCGGTGACCCCGTCGTCGTCCTGGTCGAACCCGGTCAGCCGGGACCCGGTGCGCACCGCCGGGCGGCCGAGCCGCTGGTAGACCGCGCGCAGCAGGGCCACCTGCAATTCGCCGCGATGCACGGACAGATGCGGCCACAGGAAGCCGGCCCGCTGCCCGCGCGGTTCGAGCACCACGCGCTTGGCCGCCCGGTCGGGATAGGCCACACCGGACAGCGGCACGCCCAGGTTGGCGATCGGATGGTAGAGGTCGAGTTCGGCGAGTTCGCGCACCGCGTGGGGCAGGAGGCTGATACCGAGCCCGAGGGGCCGGATTCTCAGTGCCGCGTCGACCACCGTCACCTCGGTGATGCCCGCGTCGTACAGGCTCAGTGCCACAGCCAGTCCACCTATGCCGCCGCCGGCGACGAGAACACGCACGTAGAAGCCCCTCTTGCCAACCGTTTGGAATATCACCACACTACCCGCCGCCCCGGGCTGTGGTCGGTCAACTCGCGAGGGCCCGATCTTGTTCCTGGTCCCGGAACTGACGGTGGTACAGGTCCGCGTACAGTCCGTCCCGGGCGAGCAACTCGGCGTGTGTGCCGCGCTCCACGATGCCGCCGCCGTCCACCACCAGGATCAGGTCGGCGTCGCGCACGGTGGACAGCCGGTGGGCGATCACCAGCGCGGTACGACCCTCCAGGGCCGAGGCCAGCGCGTGCTGCACGGCCGCCTCGGACTCGGAGTCCAGGTGCGCGGTCGCCTCGTCGAGCACCACCACACGCGGTGACTTCAGCAACAGTCGGGCGATCGCGAGGCGTTGCTTCTCGCCGCCGGACAACCGGTGTCCGCGCTCGCCGACCACCGTGTCCAGTCGGTCCGGCAGCTCGGCCACCTGCTCGCCGATGTTCGCCGCGTGCAACGCGGCCCACAACTCGTCGTCGCTCGCGTCCGGCTTGGCGTAGAGCAGGTTGCCGCGGATCGTGTCGTGGAACATGTGCGAGTCCTGGGTGACCACGCCGACGGTGTCCCGCAACGACGCGAGCGTGACATCGCGCACATCGTGGCCGCCGATTCGCACCGAGCCCTCGGTGGCGTCGTAGAGCCGGCCGACCAGGGAGGTGATCGTGGTCTTGCCCGCGCCCGAGGGGCCCACCAGGGCCACCACCTGACCGGGCTCGGCCCGGAACGACACGTCGCGCAACACCGGCTCGGAGCGCCGCCGATCGAGCACCGCGACGCTCTCCAGCGAGGCCAGCGAGACCTCGTCCGCGCCGGGGTAGGCGAAGCCGACCGCGTCGAACTCGACCGTCGCCGCGTCCGCCGGCAGCGGCTCGGCGTCCGGCTTGTCGGCGATCATCGCGGGCAGGTCGAACACCTCGAAGACCCGCTCGAAGCTGACCAGCGCGGTCATCACGTCCACCCGCACGTTCGCCAGCGCGGTCAGCGGCCCGTACAGCCGGCCGAGCAGCACGGTGAGCGCGACCAGCGTGCCCACGGTCAGTTGCCCGTCCACCGCCAGGTGCCCGCCGATCAGGTACACCAGCGCGGTCGCCAGCGAGGCGACCAGGGTCAGCGCGGTGGCGAACACCCGGTTCACCAGGGCGATTCGGATGCCGATGTCGCGCACCCGGGCGGCCCGCCCGGAGAACAGCGCGTCCTCCTCCTCGGGCCGGCCGAAGATCTTGGCCAGCATCGCGCCGGACACGTTGAACCGCTCGGTCATCACGGTCGACATCTCCGCGTCGAGCTGCATCTGCTCGCGCGTCATGGCCTGCAACCGACGACCGATCCATTTGGCCGGCAGCAGGAACAGCGGCAGCAGGACCAGCGAGATCAGGGTGATCTGCCAGGCCAGGTAGAACATCGTGCCGGCCACCAGGACCAGGCTGACCAGGTTGGACACCACACCGGCCAGGGTCGAGGTGAACGCGCGCTGCGCGGAGAGCACATCGTTGTTCAGGCGCGAGATCAGCGCGCCGGTCTGGGTCCGGGTGAAGAACGCGATCGGCTGTCGCTGCACGTGCGCGAACACCTGGCTGCGCAGTTCGTAGATCGAGCCCTCGCCGATCCGCGCCGAGTACCACCGTTCGGCCAGGCCGAACCCGGCGGCGAGCAGCGCGATGCCCGCCACCACCATCGCGAGCACGGTCACCAGGTGACCGTTGCCTTCGAGCACCCCGTCGTCGACGATCCGCTGCGCGAGCAGCGGCGGCACGACGGTCAGCACCGCGCCGATCACGACCAGGATCAGATACACGGTGATCTGCCGTGCGAAGGGTCTCGCGAACTCGCCCACCCGCCGCACCGTGCCGGGCGCGAGCTTGCGCTCGACCACCGACGCGTCGCGGGTGTAGGAGCGCAGGTTCATTCCCATCGGGCCGCCGCCACTCATCACGCCTCGCTCCCGTACATATCGAATGATGAAATGAAATCCTGAGTCAACCTCAGCACTTCGTGTACGGGAACACCGACGTGGGCCCGCTTACTCCCGGGAGTCCCGGGCCCGACACGGCTTCGCCGGCCGTCGGCGGCGGCCGGATGTGACGTGGGTCTCACTACTCGCCGATGCCCGCGAGGTCACGCAGGCGGCGGGCCTGGGCGGCGCGTTCGGCGGCGCGCTGTTCGTCGTAGGTACGCCCCGCGGCGCCCGCGAGCAGGGCCTTCGTCTCGATCACCGCATCGCGCGGCGCGGCCAGGAGCGCGGCCAACAGGTCGCGCGCGGCGCCGTCGAGTTCCTCGCGCGGCACCGCGAGCGTGGCCATCCCCATCGACACGGCCTCCTCGGCACTCACCCAGCGGCCCGTGACGCAGATCTCCAGGGCACGGGCATAGCCCACGAGGTCGGTCAACGGCTTGGTCCCGGCCAGGTCCGGGACCAGACCGAGCGCGGTCTCGCGCATCGAGAACCGCGCGTCGTCGGCGCACACCCGCAGATCGCACGCCAACGCCAGCTGGAACCCGGCGCCGACGGCGTGCCCCTGCACCGCGGCGACGGTGAGCAGGTCGGGGCGGCGCCACCACGTGAACGCCTCCTGGAACGAGGCGATGGTCGCGTCGAGTTCGTCGTCGCTCGCCCCGGCCAGCGAGACGAGATCCGACTCCCCCGAAATGCCCCCGCCGCCCGGGAACATCCGCCGATCCAGGCCCGCGGAGAAGGAGGCGCCCTCCGCGCGCAACAACACGGCTCGGACGTCACCGGGCAGGTCGCGGCCGACGGCGGCGAGCGCGCGCCAGAGCGCGGGAGTCTGCGCGTTGCGCCGATCGGGATTGGTGAGGGTCACCACCGCGAACGAACCTTCGATCACGACCGAAAGATCCTGCCGTGCGGCGACGTCGGCACCGCCGACCTCACCGCCGTTGCCGTCCGTACCGCCATTGCCATTCGTACTGTCGAGCTGATTCGCCACCACGTCCACGGTCCCTCCCGTGTTCGGGTCGCTTCCGTCGAACGACCACGCGCCCGACGTTACCGGTCGGTCACATGGTCGTTCGACGGACGGTACGGTGATGCGGATCCTCCGGAGCTCGACCTCAGGCCGAGGACGACGCGGCGGTCTTGGCCTTGCCCCGCGTTGCCCCACCCCTGCCTCGGAGGGTCACCCCGGATTCGCTGAGCATCCGGTGCACGAAGCCGTAGGAACGGCCCGTCTCCTCCGCGAGGGCGCGGATGCTGGCACCGGAGTCGTACTTCTTCTTGAGGTCAGCCGCGAGCTGCTCGCGCGCGGCACCGGTCACCCGGCTGCCCTTCTTCAGAGTCTCGGCCACACGTGCCTCCTCATAGGAAGTGCGCTCTGGAATCCCATGATCACCCCTGGGGCATGGCATGGCCAGTGATTCCACCAGGCCCGATGGCTTGATCATCGCGGCGCGTGGCCCGTTGCACACAAAGATCACCCGAGCGGAATCACGCCTTCCCGTGCCGAATGCTTGACCGAATCCTGTGTCCGCCGACAAAGGCCCTGGTCACCCATGAGATTCGCGACCTTGCTCTGCGTCGCCGTCGAGCCTGGTGACCGGCATCACGTGCGGACCGGAAGGATGGCTTCCCCTTGTGAGGGTTTCGTGGTGAAAACCGGTCGGGGGACGAAAGCGAACACCCCGTCGGGTTGCCGAGGACGGCAACCCGACGGGGTGTCGGTGGTTCGGGCTTCCCGGGCGCGCACGCCCGACGATCAGGCGAGCGCGACCAGGTCGGCGTAGTCCTCGTTCCACAGGTCCTCGACGCCGTCCGGCAGCAGGATGATCCGCTCCGGCTGGAGCGCCTCGACCGCGCCCTCGTCGTGCGTGACGAGCACGACCGCGCCCTCGTAGGTGCGCAGCGCGTCCAGCACCTCGGCGCGGCTGGCCGGGTCGAGGTTGTTGGTCGGCTCGTCCAGCAGCAGCACGTTCGCCTTGGAGACCACCAGCGTCGCCAGCGCGAGCCGGGTCTTCTCACCGCCGGAGAGCACCCCGGCCGGCTTGTCCACGTCGTCGCCGGAGAACAGGAACGAACCGAGCACCTTGCGCACCTCGACCAGGTCGAGGTCGGGCGAGGACGAGCGCATGTTCTCCAGCACCGTGCGCTCCGGGTCGAGCGTCTCGTGCTCCTGCGCGTAGTAGCCGAGTTGCAGCCCGTGGCCGGGCTCGATCTTGCCGGTGTCCGGGTCCTCGACCCCGCCGAGCAGGCGCAGCAGCGTGGTCTTGCCCGCGCCGTTGAGGCCCAGGATCACCACGCGCGAGCCCTTGTCGATGGCCAGGTCGACGTCGGTGAAGATCTCCAGCGAGCCGTACGACTTGGACAGGCCGGTCGCCATCAGCGGAGTCTTCCCGCACGGGGCCGGCTTGGGGAAGCGCAGCTTGGCCACCTTGTCCGACTTGCGCTCGCTCTCCAGTCCGGACAGCAGCTTCTCGGCACGACGGGCCATGTTCTGCGCGGCCACCGTCTTGGTCGCCTTGGCCCGCATCTTGTCGGCCTGCGTGAAGAGTTGGTCGGCCTTCTTCTCCGCGTTGGCCCGCTCGCGCTTGCGGCGCCGCTCGTCGGTCTCGCGCTGGAGCTTGTAGGCGTTCCAGCCGACGTTGTAGATGTCGATGGTGGTGCGGTTGGCGTCCAGGTAGAACACCTTGTTGACGCACGCCTCCATCAGGCCGACATCGTGACTGATCACGATGAAGCCGCCCTTGTAGGTCTTGAGGAACTCGCGCAGCCACCCGATCGAGTCGGCGTCGAGGTGGTTGGTGGGCTCGTCCAGGAGCAGCGTGTCGGCGTCCGAGAAAAGGATCCGGGCCAACTCGACCCGGCGGCGCTGGCCGCCGGAGAGGGTGTGCAGTTCCTGACCCAGGATCCGATCCGGCAGACCCAGGCTGGCCGCGATGGTGGCCGCCTCGGCCTCGGCCGCGTAGCCGCCCTTGGTCAGGAACTCGGTCTCCAGGCGCGAATACCTGCGCATCGCCTTCGCGGCGGTCTCGCCGCTCGCGCTGGCCATCAGACCCTCGGCCTCGCGCATCCCGGAGAGCGCCACGTCCAGCCCGCGCGCGGACAGGATCCGGTCCCGGGCGAGCACGTCCAGGTCACCGGTGCGCGGGTCCTGCGGGAGGTAGCCGACCTCGCCGGTACGGGTGATGGTGCCGGACGCGGGCTGGGTCTCCCCGGCCAGCGTCTTGGTCAGCGTGGTCTTGCCGGCGCCGTTGCGGCCGACCAGCCCGATCCGGTCGCCGGCCGCGACCCGGAAGGAGGCCGGCTCCAGCAGGATGCGGGCGCCGGCGCGTAGTTCGACGTTGGTTGCGTTGATCATGAAGGACTGGACTCCCGGTCGGGGACTGACGAAGACGGACGGTCGCGCGGGGCTCGCGGGGAAGCCGCACCGCTCTAAGGCCGCTCGCGGGGATATCCAGAGAAACCGACCATGCCCACGAGTCTACGGGAGGGCTCGCACCGGATTCCCGGGCGTCCCGCGGCCACGAACGGGACGCCGGCGATAGAAACCCGGAAAAGGGATATCCGTCACCCGACATCTTCGTCTGGCCCTGTTCCCCAGCCCGCAGGCGGTGCCGTGATGCAGTTCAACGACGACGCGGATCTCGACACGTCACAGATCGAGGACCGTCGCGGCTCGGGCGGCGGCGGTCTGCGCCGGCCTGGCCTCGCGGTGGGCGGCGGGGCGGCGGGCCTGATCGCGGTGGTGCTCGGCCTGATCTTCGGCCTGAGCCCCGACCAGCTCGGGCTGAGCGACGACGGCGGAGGCAACTCGGTGCCGGCGGACAACCGGGCACTGCAGGACTCGTGCCGCAAGGGCACCGACGCCAACGCGCGCGACGACTGCCGAATCGTGGGCGTGGTCAACAGCGTGCAGGCGTATTGGACGGACGAGTACCGGCGCCGGGGCGCGACCTACAAGCCGGCGCCGACCCAATTCTTCACCGGCAGCACCTCGACCGCGTGCGGCGGGGCGACCTCGGCGGTGGGCCCCTTCTACTGTCCGGGCGACCGCAAGGTCTACATCGACCTGGGCTTCTTCGACGACCTGCGCACCAGGTTCGGCGCCAAGGGCGGCCCCTTCGCCGAGGCATATGTACTCGCCCACGAATACGGCCACCACATCCAGGACCTGACCGGCCAGATGGCCAAGGTCGGCAACGACCGCCAGGGCCCGCAAAGCGGCTCGGTCCGCCTCGAACTCCAAGCCGACTGCTACGCGGGCGTCTGGTCCCACCACGCCACCACCACCCCCCAGGCCGACGGCCAACCCCTGATCACCACCCTCACCGACCAGGACATCGCCGACGGCCTGGACGCCGCGGCCGCGGTCGGCGACGACCGCATCCAAGAACAATTCCAGGGCCGAGTAACCCCCGAATCCTGGACCCACGGCTCCGCAACCCAACGCCAACAATGGTTCCGCCAGGGCTACACCACCGGCGACCCCACCAAATGCGACACCTTCACCTCCCGCATCTGACCCACCCAACGCATAACGCCACCCCACCAGAACCAACGCCAACCGAGCACCACATCAGCCCGGCCGGCGCATGAGGCCACCCCAACAGAGCCAACGCCCAACGCCAACCGAGACCAAATCAGCCCGGCTGGCGCATGAGGCCACTCAGCCCGTGCGGCGCTTGAGCACACTCAGCCCGGCCGGCGCATGAGGCCACCCCAACAGAGCCAACGCCCAACGCCAACCGAGACCAAATCAGCCCGGCCGGCGCATGAGGCCACCCCAGCGGAGCCGACGCCCATCGCCGGCCGAACCAATTCAGCCCGTGCGGCGCTTGAGCACACTCAGCCCGGCCGGGCGCATGAGGCCACCCCAGCGGAGCCACCGCCCAACGCCACCCGGCGCGCGAGGCCCACCAGCCACCGACCGCCCGATCGCGCAAGAGGCCAACTCGCCCCCGCACGAACCGAGTTCAGCCGACCGCAACCCGCGCCCGATCCACGATGTCCTCCGCATCGGCAACAGCCGAAAGATGCCGCGCCAACCGAGACCGGACCTCGCGCCCCCCACCATCGGCAACAACCAGCGAGACCCACGCCGCCGAAGCCTCCAGCGCCGCCCGCGCGCTGGCCGCCGCAGCCGCGAGATACGGAAGCACGTCCTCGTCCCCGCCATCGCGGACCGTACCCGCCAGTCCGATCAAATCCGCCGCCAACGCCGCGATACGCAAAGGCACTTCGGCCTCGCCCACGGCAACGGAATCCACCCCGGCCGCATGGCCAACCCGCATCGCCCGCTCCCGCATCCGCCCCGCCTCGGCCCGCGCCGCCCGCATCGTCTCCTCGGCGTCGGTCGTGTGCAGCGCCAGCGCGGCCGCCCGCTCGATCAGCGCCGCGGCCTGCGCGGCCTGGAGCGCGGCGGCGGCCCCTCGTACCGCGACGTCGGGACTGGCCAGTCGGTCGAGGTGTTCCCCGATGGTCTGTTCGCGCAACGGATCCTCCTTGCACAGCATGGACAAACAGTCGAACCGTCCCTGCCAGAGTGCACGCCGAGATCCAATTACGCCATTTTTCCGCCGTGTTGGTTTAAACCCGCCCCAACTCCGATCACCAACCGCGCACACCCGCACACCGCACGCGCACGCGCAGCCACCGAGCCCCACGGACCAAACCCCACGCGCCCCACGCATTTCCGCGCCCGAGTTCACTCCACGGTCTTCACGTCACACCAGACAACCTTCCCGTCCGGCACGGGATAGCTCCCCCACTCCTCCGCCATCGCGTCCACAAGCAACAACCCGCGCCCGTGCTCGTCGAGCAGATCCACCGCGTCCCCGGGCTCGGGGAGCGCCGGGTCGTTGTCCACGACCGCGATCCGAATCGAGTTCTCCCGACGCAGAATCGCCACCGCGACCGTATGACCCCGCACCGAGTGCTTGACCGCGTTGGTCACCAGTTCCGACAGCAACAGCTCCAGAGTGTCCACGGGCGCGTCCGGAACCCGTTCACCCAGCACCCGCCGCAGCGCGTGACGCGCCCGAGGCACCGCCTCCACAGTGGCCGTCAGCCTCAGCGACAGGAGCAGTGGGCCGGCCGAAGACTCCCCGGATCGCGGCGATGATGCGATTTCGCCCACGTCTCCCCCTGTATCCCCTGTATCCCCTGGTGGCGCGGATGAGGCGGCCGGAGGCATCGGCAACCTTTGTCCAAACTAGCCGCCCTTGTCTCCACTGTTGGTGAGATCGACTTCTTTCCCCCTGGTGAAACGTGGCGCGGGCCGGCGGTGGACGTGCGACCGGCGCTCGATCGGCGCTCGCGGTCGATGCGAGCGCCGTCGGGCGCCCGGGGCGCGGTTCCCGGCCCGCGTCGCGGGGTAGCGATCTGCGACGACAACGCTCCGAGCAGCACGTCGAGGCCGACACGTGACCGGTATCGCAGGGCCCGAGAGGGCGCTCGGGGAACCAACAGATCCGCCGCTTCGTCCCGCAAGCAGATGGCAACGGCCCGGGACACCCGGTGCCGGCTCGCCACCCGGCCGCTAACGTCGGGGGTACCGACCGCGTCACGGAGGACCTGCATGCAGCCCCGGCTCCAGGCCACTCTGGCCGATTTCGTCCCAGCCCTGCGCTTCGTCGCGCCCGAACTCGTCGCCGACTACCTCGAACACGAGGACCTGCCCGCGGCGTGGTGGATGAGCGTGCCCGTGGTGCGGGCCGCGGACACCTTCGGTCGCGACGAGCTCCCGGGGCGGCTCGCCGATCTGGCCTACACCGAGCTTCGCCACCTGCGCCTGGGCGACCTGCTGCCGGGCGCGTGGCTGGCCCGCAACGGCTTCCGGCTGTCCCAGTGGCCGGACGGCGCCCGGACGAACGTGATGGTGCGTACCCCGGACTGGGCGGACCTGCTGACCACGACCGTGCGCGAGGTCGGCGACTGGACCCAGATCGGCACCTCGACGGTACGACCGCTGGTGGCCCGGCTGTTCGAAGAGGTGCTCGGACTGCTGCCCGCGGACGACGAATCGGTGGACGTGGACGCGGTGTTCGGCACACCGGAGACCGCCGCGAGCGCGCCGGCCGTCGCCTCGACACCCGAGCCGGATCCGAACCCGGCCGAGCCGGAGCCGCATCCCGAACCGGAACCCGAGCCGGAACCCGAGCCCGAGCCGAAGCCGGTTCCCGCCGCGTCCGTCGCGATCCCGGCAGCGCCGCCCGAAGGTGACTGGGACACCCCGGACGAGTGGGGCGACCTGGACGAGGACGAGCTGTACCCGGTCAAGATGCCCGAGCCGTTGACCGCCGAACTGGGCACGGTGGTGCGCTGGCTGGCCGCCCAGGCGCCGGATGTTCCGCTGATGGCCCAGCTCGCCCAGGTCACCCTGGAGACCGCCGCCGTGGTCGGCCTGGAGGACGCCACGGACGAGGTCCGGACGGCACTGACCGCGCTGCTCACCCAGGTCCCGTCCGGCCTGCGCGCGTCGCTCGCGATGCCACCCGCACCGGTCGCGCCCGAGTCGGACGAGGCGGAGTCCGCGTCGACCGCCGGCACCGCGGCGGGCCGGGACGCGTACGGCGAGGTCCCGCCGCCCACCCGGGCGGACGTGGCCCCGGCCGCCCCAACCGGACGCAAGCAGGCCGAACCGCGCCCCGAGCCCGTACCCGAGCCCGCGGCCGAGTCGACGTCCACCGGAAAGCGGCAGCCGCGGGTCCGGACCGAGGACACCTCCGAGGACGCGCCGCCGCGCGCCGTGTCCGCCGAACTCGCGACCGAGGGCGACCACCCGGGTCTGGACGCGTACGGCGAGACACCGCCGATGACCGTCGCGGACATCCCGATCCGCACGATCAAGGACCGCGGCCGGGCCGACGCGCCCGCCACCCGGTCGCCCCAACAGGCCCCCAAGCCGGCCAAGGACGAGGACGAGGACCCCGGGCAGGACGCGTTCGGCGAGGTCCCACCGCCCACCGCCGGCGAGTTGCCCGTCGTCGCCGAGTCGAACGTGCCGCGCACTCCCGAGGGACTGCGCATCCCGCCGCGCCCGAGCCACCCGCCGCGCACCGCGACCGCCGCGAGCCCGAGCACCCCGAATCCGACCACGGCGACGCCCGCCGCCGAGGCGGCCGCGACCGCCGCCGAGATGCCGTCCGTTCCCGCGCCGCCGGACCACTCGGTGGTGCCGCGGACGAACCGGGGTACGAAGGCCGCCGCCGACCCGGAGGCCACCGTCGAGATGGTGCCGGGCACACTGCCCGGGACCCAGGACGTCACGATGCTCGTCGACCGGCCGCTGCCCCGCGCCGGCGAACCCGGCGGCGGTGACCTCGTCGCGATCCTGACCTCGTGGTTCGCCGCTGTCGAACCGCAGCGCAAGGTGCTCGCCCGGGATCGGCTGTTCACCGACGCGCCGCGCGAACTCGAGTCACTGGCAGCCGAGTTCGGCACCTCGCCGGCCGAGGTCAAGATCATGGAGCGGGACCTGCGGCGCACCCTGGACGAGCGGATCGCCCGCTCCGACGGCGCGCCGGTCCGGGTCCACCTGAGCTTCGTCCGAGACCGGCTCGGCGTGCTCACCACGGTGTCCGAGCTGCGCGCGCTGCACCCCAAGCACACCGAGACCGTGCCGGGTCTGGAGATCCAGGTCTGGCAGGTGCTGCGCGGCCTGCTCGGGCTGCACATGTCGGTGGACGGCTGGCTGTCGAGCGCCCCGCTCGGCGAGCTGTCCGACCGCACCCAGAGCACCCTGGACGCGGCCTGCGCCCACGGCCCGGTTCCGCTCGAGGCGTTGGAGCGGGACCTCGCCGCGATGGGCATCCGCAAGCCGCTCCAGACCGCCTGGGTCGGCCGGCTGGACGGCTTCCAGGTGGAGAACGGCCACGTGCTCTCCCGCTCGGCGGACACCCTGGAACGGCCCGCCCGGAAGCAGCAGTCGGCGCCGATCGGCGACCCCTCCTGGACGGCGGGCTGCTTCCGCGAGGACACCGGCGCGTGGGCGTTCCGGGTGGACGTGTCCACCGCGATGCTCGAAGGCGAACCGGTGAAGCTGCCGCCGGCGTTCGCACAGTCCCTGGGGGTCACCCCCGGCGGCCAGGTCCGACTGCACCACGGACACGGCCCCGCCGCGCTGCGCTGGTCCGACACGCCCTACCTGGTGTCGATGCGGGCGATCCTGACCGGTCTGGCCGCGCACGAGGGCGACATGGTCTTCATCTCGTCCATCCACCAGGGCCGCCTGGAGGCACGCCTGGTCCGCGGCGACGCAACCGTACGCCTCCCCCGCTGGGCCCGCGCGCTACGCCACACCGGCGTCGACCCGGTCCCCGAGCAGGTCAACCTCCCCGAACTCCTCGGCGCCCGGATCGGCCTCGACCCCGGCATCGACCTCAAGGCAGTCCTGCACCGCCTCCAGCAACGAGGCGACACCGACGTCCTCGAACTCCTCGGCGTAAGCCAACCCCGCCCCTGACCCAACAAAAAAGCGCCGGGCGGACCGACCCGAAGTCGACCCACCCGGCACCCAACACCGCCCAAGCCCCAACCACCCCAACCGGCACCCGAGCCCACTCAGCCCAGCAGGCGCTTGAGGCCACCCCAACCAAACCAAACGCCAACGCCGGCCAAAAGCCAAAACAGCCGGGCCGGCGCTTGAGGCCACTCAGCCCGGCCGGCGCTTGAGGCCACCCCAACCAAACGCCAACGCCGGCCAAAAGCCAAAAACAGCCCGGCCGGCGTTTGAGGCCGCTCAGCCCGGCCGGCGCTTGAGGCCAACCAAGCCCGGCCGGCGCTTGAGGCCACCGAGGCCGCAGGCCAGGCAACCAAGCCCGGCCGGCGCTTGAGGCCAAAGGGCCCAGCCGGCCCGGAAGGCTACAGGTTGAACCCGAGCGCCCGCAGTTGCTCACGCCCGTCATCGGTGATCTTGTCCGGCCCCCACGGCGGCATCCAGACCCAGTTGATCCGCATGTCCGCGACGATCCCCTCGGTCGCGGTCCGCGTCTGGTCCTCGATCACGTCCGTCAACGGACACGCCGCGCTGGTGAGCGTCATGTCGATGGTCGCGATGTTCGCGTCGTCGACGTGCACCCCGTACACCAGGCCCAAGTCGACGACGTTGATCCCGAGCTCCGGGTCGACGACGTCGTACATCGCCTCGGTGACGTCCTCCGGCGTAGCCGCGGGACGCGCCTGCGTCTCGGTCATTTCTGCCCTTCCGTCGTCTGCAGCGTCTGCAGCGCCTGCGCGGTGGCGTCCTTGAAGGCCATCCACCCCAGCAGCGCACATTTCACCCGCGCCGGGTACTTGCTGACGCCGACGAACGCCACGGCGTCCTCCAGGACGTCCTCGTCCGGCTCACCCTGCCCCTTGGACTGCATGAGCGCGAGGAACTCGTCCCCGGCGTGCAACGCGTCCTCGATGGTGTGCCCGATCACCAGATCGGTCATCACGGACGCGCTGGCCTGGCTGATCGAACAGCCCTGACCCTCGTAGCTGACGTCGAGAACCTTCTCGCCGTCCAGCTTCACCCGCAGCGTGACCTCGTCCCCACAGGTCGGGTTGACGTGGTGGACCTGGGTGTCGAACGGGTCGCGCAGCCCCTTGTTATGGGGGTGCCGGTAGTGGTCCAGGATGATCTCCTGGTACATCCCGTCAAGCTTCATCTCTTCGCCTCCCGCCCCACTCAGCCGGAACCAGTGCTAACCGAAAAACTGTCGGACATGTTCCAGCCCGGCCACCAGCGCGTCGACCTCGGCCGGCGTGGAGTACAGGTAGAACGAGGCTCGCGTGGTCGCCGGCACTCCGTAGCGCAGGCACACCGGACGTGCGCAGTGGTGACCCACCCGCACCGCGATGCCCTGCTCGTCGAGCACCTGACCCACGTCGTGCGGGTGGATGTCGCCGAACGTGAAGGAGATCGCCGCACCGCGCGCGACATTGTCCGCCGGGCCGATGATCTTCAGGCCCTCGACGCCGTTCAGCGCGTCGATCGCGTAACCCGTGATCGCGTGCTCGTGCGCGGCGACGCGGTCCATGCCGATCGCCGACAGGTAGTCGATCGCCGCACCGAGCCCGACCGCTTCCGCGATCGGCGGGGTGCCGGCCTCGAACTTGTGCGGCGCGGGCGCGTACGTGGACGCGCTCATCGTCACGGTCTCGATCATCTCGCCGCCGCCCAGGAACGGCGGCAGCTCCTCCAGCAGACCGAGCCGGCCCCAGAGCACGCCGATGCCGGTCGGACCGCACATCTTGTGCCCGGTGAACGCGACGAAGTCGGCGCCCAGGGCCTGTACGTCCAGCACGGTGTGCGGCGCGGCCTGCGACGCGTCGACCACGACCAGCGCGCCGACGTCGTGCGCGCGGCGCACGATCGGCTCCAGGTCGTTGACCGTGCCGAGGATGTTCGAGGTGTGCACCACCGAGACGACCTTGGTCTCCTCGGTGATCACCTGCTCGATGTTCGACAGGTCCAGCCGGCCGTCGTCGGTGAGCCCGAACCACTTGAGCTGCGTACCGGTGCGCTGCGCGAGCAACTGCCACGGCACGATGTTCGAGTGGTGCTCCATCTCGGTGATCACCACGTCGGCGCCCACGCCGACCTTGAACGGTTCGTCCGCCCAGGTCAGCATGTTCGCCACGAGGTTGATCGCCTCGGAGGAGTTCTTGGTGAAGATCACCTCGTCCCGGCTGGGCGCGTTGATGAACTCCGCGACCTTGTCCCGGGCACCCTCGTACAGCGCGGTGGCCTCTTCGGCCAGCACGTGCACGCCGCGGTGCACGTTCGCGTTGCTGTTCGCGTAGTAGTGCGTCATGGCGTCGATCACCTGGCGCGGGGTCTGCGACGTGGCCGCGTTGTCCAGGTAGACAAGCGGTCGGTCGCCGTGCAGGAGCCGTTCGAGGATCGGGAAGTCCTTGCGGATCGCGTCCGTGTCGAGCAGCCCCGGCAGGTGCACTGTCATGCAGTCTCCCCCTTGCCGGTGTAGGCCTCGTAGCCTTCGTCCTCGAGCTTGTCCGCGAGTTCGGCGCCGCCGGATTCCACGATCCGGCCGCCCGCGAAGACGTGCACGTGGTCGGGCTTGATGTACTTCAGGATGCGGGTGTAGTGGGTGATCAGCAGGGTGCCGATCTCGCCGGTCGCCTGCACCCGGTTGACACCCTCGGACACCACGCGCAGCGCGTCGACGTCCAGGCCGGAGTCGGTCTCGTCGAGGATCGCGATCTTCGGCCGGAGCAGTTCGAGCTGAAGGATCTCGTGCCGCTTCTTCTCACCGCCGGAGAAGCCCTCGTTGACGTTGCGCTCGGCGAAGGCGGGGTCCATCTGGAGGCGCTCCATGGCCTCCTTGACCTCCTTGATCCACAGCCGCAGCTTGGGGGCCTCGCCACGGGTGGCGGTGGCGGCGGTGCGCAGGAAGTTGGACACCGAGACGCCGGCGACCTCGACGGGGTACTGCATGGCCAGGAACAGGCCGGCGCGGGCCCGCTCGTCGACGGTCATGGACAGCACGTCCTCGCCGTCGAGCAGCACAGTGCCGCCGGTGACCTTGTACTTCGGGTGGCCCGCGACCGAATACGCGAGGGTCGACTTGCCGGAGCCGTTCGGGCCCATGATGGCGTGGGTCTCGCCCTGCTTCACGGTCAGGTCGACGCCGCGCAGGATCTCGCGCGGACCGTTCTCGGCGTCCACACTGACGTGCAGGTCGCGGATCTCAAGCGTTGCCATAACGGACTCAGGACTCCTGGTTCACTTCGACGAAGACGGCGCCGCCGTCGATCTTCACGGGGTACACGGGGACCGGCAGGTTTGCCGGGGGGCCCGAGGGGCGGCCGGTGCGCAGATCGAAGCGCGAGCCGTGCAGCCAGCACTCGATCGCGCAGTCCTCGACCTCGCCCTCGGAGAGCGACACGTTGGCGTGCGAGCACACGTCGTTGATCGCGTACACGTCGCCCTCGGTGCGCACGAGGGTGACCGGGATGTCGTCGAGCACGACCCGCAGGGGCGTGTCCTCGTGCAGGTCGGTCTCGGCGCAGGCCTTGAGGTAGCTCATCGGGCGCCGCCTTCGAGGCGTGCCTCGATCTGCTTCATCAGGCGCTCCTGGAGGTCGGTGATGCCGACCCGGGCGATCACCTCGGCGAAGAAGCCGCGCACGACCAGGCGGCGGGCCTCGTCCGCCGGGATGCCGCGCGACTGCAGGTAGAAGAGCTGCTCGTCGTCGAAGCGCCCGGTCGCGCTGGCGTGCCCGGCGCCGGCGATCTCGCCGGTCTCGATCTCCAGGTTGGGCACCGAGTCGGCGCGGGCCCCGTCGGTGAGCACCAGGTTGCGGTTGAGCTCGTAGGTGTCGGTGCCCTCGGCCGCGGCTCGGATGAGCACGTCGCCGATCCACACCGTGTGCGCGTCCGCGCCTTGGAGCGCGCCCTTGTAGGTGACCAGGCTGCGGCACTGCGGCACGTCGTGGTCGATGAACAGGCGGTGCTCCAGGTGCTGGCCGGCGTCGGCGAAGTACACGCCGTACAGCTCGGCGTCGCCGCCCGGGGCGTCGTAGACCACGCGCGGGAAGAGCCGGACCAGGTCGCCGCCGAGGGTGACCACGACGGAGGCGAAGGACGCGTCCCGACCCACCCGGGTCAGGTGCGAGCCCACGTGCACGGACTCGGCGTCCCAGTCCTGGATCGAGACGACCTTGAGCCGGGCGCCGTCGCCGACGATGAACTCGACGTTCTGCGCGTAGGTCGCCGAGCCGCTGTGGTCGAGCACCACGGTCGCCTCGGCGAACCGCTGGACCTCGATGGTGACGTGCCCGAACGCGGTGCCGCCGGTGCCGCGCAGGTCGACGACGACCGGCTCGGCGAGTTGCGTGTCCTTGCCGACCACGATCAGCGTGGCCTTCTCGAACGAGCTGTACGCCTGGGCCGCGACCCGGTCGACCGGGCGGCCGGCCCGGCCGATCCGCGCGTCGGTGCGGTCCACCGTCTCGACGGTGACGCCCTCGGGCGCGGTCACCGAGACGGTGACCTCGCCCCGGTCGCCCGCGGCGGCGGTGCCGTCGTGCAGACCGCGCAGTCGGGCCAGCGGGGTGAACCGCCAGTCCTCCTCGCGGCCGGTGGGCACCACGAAGTCGGCCACGTCGTAGGACGCGACGGCGACCTGGCGGGCGTCCGCGGGCTGGGCGACCGAGCGGCCGGTGCCGGGGCCGGCGAGCACGTTCGCGGCCCCGGCCTCGCGCACGGCGATCGATCCGGCGGTCGTGCTACCGGGAGTGTTGGTGTTCGCAGCCATGGACTAGCCCACAGCCCCTTCCATCTGAAGCTCGATCAGGCGGTTCAATTCGAGGGCGTACTCCATCGGGAGTTCGCGCGCGATGGGCTCGACGAACCCGCGCACGATCATCGCCATGGCCTCGTCCTCGGTCATGCCGCGGCTCATGAGGTAGAAGAGCTGGTCGTCGGAGATCTTGGAGACGGTCGCCTCGTGACCCATCGACACGTCGTCCTCGCGGACGTCGACGTACGGGTAGGTGTCCGAGCGGCTGATCGTGTCGACCAGCAGCGCGTCGCACTTGACCGACGACGTCGAGCCGTGCGCGCCCTCCTCGATCTGCACCAGTCCGCGGTAGGACGTGCGGCCACCGCCGCGCGCGACCGACTTGGACACGATGTTGGACGACGTGTTCGGGGCGCAGTGCACCATCTTCGAACCGGCGTCCTGGTGCTGGCCCTCGCCCGCGAAGGCGATCGACAACGTCTCGCCCTTGGCGTGCTCGCCGAGCAGCCACACGGCCGGGTACTTCATGGTGACCTTGGAACCGATGTTGCCGTCGATCCACTCCATCGTGGCGCCCTCGTGGGCCACCGCGCGCTTGGTCACCAGGTTGTACACGTTGTTCGACCAGTTCTGGATGGTCGTGTAGCGCACCCGGGCGTTCTTCTTGACCACGATCTCGACCACGGCCGAGTGCAGCGAGTCCGACTTGTAGATCGGCGCCGTGCAGCCCTCGACGTAGTGCACGTGGGAGCCCTCGTCGGCGATGATCAGCGTGCGCTCGAACTGGCCCATGTTCTCGGTGTTGATCCGGAAGTAGGCCTGGAGCGGGATCTCCACGTGCACGCCCGGCGGGACGTAGATGAACGAGCCACCGGACCAGACCGCGGTGTTCAGCGCGGAGAACTTGTTGTCGCCGGTCGGGATGACCGAGCCGAAGTACTCCTTGAACAGCTCCGGGTGCTCGCGCAGCCCGGTGTCGGTGTCCAGGAAGATGACGCCCTGCTCCTCCAGGTCCTCGCGGATCTGGTGGTAGACGACCTCCGACTCGTACTGCGCGGCGACACCGGCGACCAGGCGCTGCTTCTCCGCCTCCGGGATGCCCAGTCGGTCGTAGGTGTTCTTGATGTCCTCGGGCAGGTCCTCCCACGAGGCGGCCTGCTTCTCGGTCGAGCGCACGAAGTACTTGATGTTGTCGAAGTCGATTCCGGAGAGGTCGGAGCCCCACGTCGGCATCGGCTTCTTGCCGAAGAGCCGAAGGCCCTTCATGCGCTGCTTCAACATCCACTCGGGCTCGGACTTCTTCGCCGAGATGTCCGCGACGACCTCTTCGGAGATGCCCCGGCGCGCGGAGGCGCCGGCGGTGTCCGAGTCGGCCCAGCCGTACTCGTAGGTGCCCAGACCCTCAAGCTCGGGGCGAGCGTCGGTGGTCATGAAGTAGTCCTCCCGGAAGCCGGGGTGGCGTCGGTCGATTCCCGCGAACGGGAAGGGCCCCGGCGCGGCGGATTGTGTTCGGTGTTCAGGCCGGAGGAAACGGCCTTCGGGCCGGACGAGCCGACCCTGCGGCCGGTGGACCCGGCCGATTCAGCCTGCACAGCAGGAACGTGCGTGGTGCAGACGCCGTCGCCGTGGGCGATCGTCGCCAGCCTTTGCACGTGCGTACCGAGAAGGCGCGCGAACACCTCGGCCTCGGCCTCGCAGAGCTGCGGGAACCGCTCGGCGACGTGAGCCACCGGACAGTGGTGCTGGCAAAGCTGCTCTCCGCCGGGTGCGGGCCGCGCACTCGCGGCATACCCGTCGGCGGACAGCGCCTCGGCCAGCGCTCGGGCCCGCTCCCCGGGGGGCGCGGACTCGACCGAGGGACGATACCTCTCCTCGCGGGCGGCAAGCCGCTCGCGGGCGAATTTCGTCACGGCCTCGTCGCCGAGATGCTCGGCGACGAAGTTCAGCGCCTCGGCCGCCAGCTCGTCGTACTCCTGGTGGAACCCGGAGCGGCCGACGTCGGTGAGCGCGAACACCTTGGCCGGACGACCCCGGCCCCGGCGTCCGTAGACGCGCTGCTCGGTGGCCTCGACGACCCCCTCGGCGACCAGTGCGTCCAAATGGCGACGCACGCCCGCCGGGGTCAGCTCCAATCGCTCGGCCAGGTCCGCCGCGGTGGACGGGCCGTGGTCGACGATCGAGCGGGTGACCCGGTGCCGGGTGCCCTCGTGACCGTCATGCTCGGGCGTGCCGGCAGCCGCTGCGGTGACCCGCCGCGGTGCCTCTTCGCTCGTTCGCATGTTTTCCACAACACCATTGTTGCGTTAATCGCGCCCCAGGCCAAACGGCGATCGCGTGCGGTCCGTCACTTAGGTGTGCCTAACAACACACGCCCGTCGACACCCGTTCCGACCTGCGAGTTCTCCTGACACACCGTCAGATGAACCGATCCGGACAACCCCCGCACCGGGGGCGCCGAGACCTTTCTAGACTGACTCGTCATGGACTCCTCGCCGCCGGCAGTCGCGATCACGGGCCTGGTCAAGCGCTACGGCGACAAGACCGCCGTGGACGGGCTCTCGCTCACCGTCGAACGCGGTCTGGTGACCGCGGTGCTCGGTCCCAACGGCGCCGGGAAGACCAGCACGATCGAGATCTGCGAGGGATACCGGCGCGCGGACGCGGGCGAGGTACGGGTGCTCGGCCTGGACCCGCGGCGCGACGCCGCCGCGCTGCGGCCCCGGATCGGGGTGATGTTGCAGGCGGGCGGCGTGTACTCGGGGGCGCGCGCCGAGGAGATGTTGCGACACGTGGCGAAGCTGCACGCCCACCCCCTGGACGTGTCGATGCTGATCGAGCGGCTCGGCCTGGGCTCGTGCGGGCGGACCACCTACCGGCGGTTGTCCGGCGGCCAACAGCAGCGGCTCGCGCTCGCGCTCGCCGTGGTCGGCCGCCCCGAGCTGGTCTTCCTGGACGAGCCGACCGCCGGACTCGACCCGCACGCCCGGCACGCCGGCTGGGACCTGGTGCGCGAGCTGCGCGCCGACGGGGTGAGCGTGGTGCTGACCACCCACCTGATGGACGAGGCGGAGAAGCTCGCCGACGAGGTGGCGATCGTGGACCACGGTCGGGTGATCGCCTCCGGCTCGCCCGAGGCGCTGTGCCACGACGGCGCGGAGAACTCGCTGCGCTTCGCCGGGCCGCCCGGCCTGGACCTGGGATCGCTGCTGAACGCGCTGCCGGTGGGTGCCAAGGCGCTGGAGGTCTCACGCGGCGCGTACCGGATCGAGGGCGAGATCGACCCGCAACTGCTGGCCACGGTCACCTCGTGGTGCGCGCAGCACGGGGTGATGCCGGAGCGGCTGACCGTGGAACGACGCAGCCTGGAGGACGTGTTCATGGAACTGACCGGACGGGAGCTGCGCAGTTGAGCACGCCGACGCGGGATTCGGTGGCAAAGGAACGACACCGCGGTACGTTCGCGCCCGCCCCCGGGGCCGCGCCGATGTCCCGGATGATCGGGGCGCAGACCGCGTTGGAGACGCGGATGTTGTTGCGCAACGGCGAGCAACTGTTGCTGACGGTGATCATCCCGACGCTGCTGCTGGTGGTCTTCGGGTCGGCGGACATCGTCGACACCGGGGACGGCGAACGGGTGGACTTCCTGGCGCCGGGGGTGCTGGCGCTGGCGGTGCTGTCGACCGCGTTCACCGGTCAGGCCATCGCGACCGGGTTCGAGCGGCGCTACGGAGTGCTCAAGCTGCTCGGTTCGACGCCGCTGCCCCGCTGGGGGCTGATGGTCGCGAAGACGGCGTGCGTGATCCTGGTGGAGATCCTCCAGGTGGCGCTGCTCGTGGTGATCGCGCTGGCGATGGGCTGGTCGCCGCACGGCAATCCGGTCTGGGTGATCCTGCTGCTCGTGCTGGGTACGGCGGCCTTCTCCGGACTCGGCCTGCTGATGGCCGGGACGCTGCGCGCCGAGGCCACCCTCGCCGCCGCGAACCTGGTGTTCATCCTGCTGCTGCTGGGCGGCGGGGTGATCGTGCCGCTGGACAAGTTCCCCTCCGGGGTCGAGCACACGCTCGCGCTGTTGCCGATCTCGGCACTGTCCGACGGACTGCGCGACGTGCTCCGGGACGGATCGGGACTGCCGCTGGGCGACTTGGCGATCCTGGCGGTCTGGGCGGTTTTGGGCCTGGGCGCGGCGGCGCGCTTCTTCCGCTGGGAGTGAGGTCCGCGAGTGGTCCGGGGGGCGCGGCCGGCCCGGCGTCGGCCGACACCCCTGGTGCGCTTGTGAATTCATTCACGACGTAGCATGTCGCGCATGAGTCTGCAGGCCGTCTCCCCCCTCGTCGCCCGCCGCGTGTTCCTCGCGAACCTGGTGGCGCAGATCGGCATCGTCGTCACGGGCGGTCTCGTCCGACTCACCGACTCGGGCCTGGGGTGCGACACCTGGCCCCGGTGCGACAGCGACACCAGCAACTGGACGCCGCACGAGGCGATCAGTCACCACGCGTACATCGAGTTCGGCAACCGCATGCTGGCCTACGTGGTCGGCGCGATCGCGGTGGCCTGCGTGGTGGCCGCCTACCGGCTGACCGTGCGCCGCAAGGACATCACCACGCTGGCCTGGATCCAGATCGGCACGGTCGTCGGCCAGGCCGTGTTGGGCGGGATCACCGTGCTCACCGACCTGCACCCGATGGCGGTGGCGAGCCACCTGCTCCTGTCGATGTTGCTGATCGCGTCGGCGGTGATGCTGTACGAGCGCGCCGGCGAGGGCGACGCGCCGGCCCGGCTGCTGGTCCGCCCGGAGATCCGCTGGTTCGGCTACGGCACCCTCGCGGTGGCCGGCGCGCTGATCGTGGTCGGCACCGTGGTCACCGGCTCCGGGCCGCACGCGGGCGACCTCAAGGCCAAGCGCTTCGACGTGGACATCGACCAGACGGCCTGGCTGCACGCGGACCTGGCGTTCCTGCTCCTGGGCGCGGCCGTCGCCCTGGCGCTGGCGCTGCGCGTCACCGACGCCCCGCTCGCCGCCCAGCACCGCGTGTGGTGGCTGCTCGCGGTGCTGATCCCGCAGGGCCTGATCGGCTACGTCCAGTACTTCAACGGCCTCCCCGAGTGGATGGTCCTCACCCACATGTTCGGCGCCGCCCTGACCGTGGTCACCGCCACCCGGGTCCTGTTCGCCCTGCGCATGCGCGGCGACACCCGGCCCGAGGGGGCCGACGACCTCGACGCCGAGCTGCGCGAGCCGGTCGCCACCCGTTACTGACCGCCCGATGCCGGGCCCGAAACGGGTCGAACCCTCGCGGGTCCGACCCGTCTCGGCGTTCCTGGTCCCGCCTCGATCAGCGGCTGGGGACCGCCAACAGGAGTGCGAAGCGCTCCTGCGGGTCGGTCCACCACTGGCGGACGGTGAAGCCCGCCTCGGCCAGCTCGGCGAGCAGGGCCTCGCGGCGGAACTTGGTGGAGATCTCGGTGCGCAGCAGCTCGCCCTCGGTGAAGTCCACCGACAGGTCCACCGCCGGGATCTTCACGGTCTGCCCGACGCGGGAGCGCAGGTGCATCTCGATGCGCTCCTCCCCGGCGTTCCACACGGCCACGTGGTCGTAGGCGTCCGGGTCGAAGTCCGCGTCGAGTTCGCGGTTGAGCACGTGGAGCACGTTCTTGTTGAAGGCGGCGGTGACGCCCTGGCTGTCGTCGTAGGCCGCGACCAGGACACCCGGGTCCTTGACCAGGTCCACGCCGAGCAACAGGGTGTCGTCGGCGCTCAAGGCGCGCCGCAGGATGCGGTAGAAGTCGGTGCGCTGGGCGGGGCCGAGGTTGCCCAGCGTGCTGCCCAGGAAACTGAGCAGTCGAGGGCCGGGTTCGTCGGCCAGTGCCAGGTCGTGTTCGAAGTCGGTGACGGTGGCCGCGACCCGCAGGCCGGGATAGTCGCGGCAGAGTGCCTCGCCGGCCTGGGTCAGCGCCGAGTCGCTCACGTCCAGCGGCACATAGCGCTCCAGCGTGCCGGCCGCGGTGAGCGCGTCCAGGAGCAGCCGGGTCTTGCGGGAGGAACCGGAGCCGAGCTCGATCAGCGTGTGCGCCCGGGTGGCGGCGGCGATCTCGGCGGCGCGCCGGGTGAGGATCTCCTGCTCGGCGCGGGTGGGGTAGTACTCGGGCAGGTGGGTGATCTGTTCGAACAGTTCGCTGCCGCGCGCGTCGTAGAACCACTTGGGCGGCAGCGACTTGGTCGGTGCCGTGAGGCCCCGGAGCACGTCGGCACGCAGCGTGGTGTCGAAATAGTCGGCCGGCAGCCGGTGGTCGAGGGTGAAGCGGCTGTTCATGGGACGCCGTTCCTGTGGGGCGGATGACGGACGTGCGGCGACGGCCCGTACCGGGCGGATCGCGGCGATGCGGACCCCGCTGCGGGTGGCCAGCAGGAGGGAGCGTTCGGGTACCTCGAGCCACTCGCCCCAACCGCCGCCCGTGTTCGCGTCGGGCTCGGAGGCGACCAGGACCCGGCCGGGGGCGGTGCGGTACCACAGGGTGTCGCCGTACCGGGTGGCGAAGACGGTCCGGCCGTCGGTGAGCAGCAGGTTGAGCCGGGCGTTCGGACGCACCTCGGCGATCCGCCGGACCAGGTCGGCCAGCGCGCCGCCGACCGGCTCCCGCTGCCGGAGTCGGCGCGCGAGCATGGCCCAGAGCAGCGCCGAGTCGCAGCGCGACTCCAGGGCGAGCAGGTCGGCCGGATCGAGCGCGGGCCCGATCGGCAGCCGGGTCCATTCCGGGATCGCGCCGTTGTGGCTGAACAACCAGCGGCCGTCCCGAAACGGCGCGGCAGCGGCCTCGTCCTGACTGGTGCCCGCGGTGGCGCTGCGGACGGCGGCCAGGAAAGCGCCGCTGCGGATGGTGCGCGCCAGGTCGGGCAGGTTGGGATCGGCCCAGATCGGCAACGCCCGCCGGTAGCGGGCGGGTTCGACGTCGGCCCCGGCACCGGCCTCGGCCTCGGTTTCGTCCCGGGACGCCGAGGCCGGCTGGTCCGGATACCAGCCGAAGCCGAAGCCGTCCACGTTCACCGTCCCGTACCGCTGCCGACGCGGCGCCCAGGACTGCTCGTACAGGCCCTGCGCCGGGTCCACCAGGACCTCGGCGAGGGTGATCTCCGGTCCCAGATAGGCCAGATGACGACACATCAGCGCGCCTCCCGGGGCGCAGCGTCGCGGGCGGTCCGGAAGCCGGCGAAGATCTGCCGGCGGATCGGCAGATCCCAGTTGCGGAACGTGCCCCGGGCGACCACCTCGTCCACCCCGAACGCGCCGCCGCGCAGCACCTTGTGCCCGGGGCCGAAGAACACCTCGGAGTACTCCCGGTAGGGGAACGCGGCGAATCCCGGATAGGGGGTGAAGTCGGAGGAGGTCCACTCCCAGACGTCGCCGATCAACTGCCGCGCCCCGCACGCGGCGGCTCCCGCCGGGTAGGCGCCGGCCTGCGCCGGTCGCAGGTGCCGTTGGCCCAGGTTGGCGTGCTCGGGCGTGGGGTCGGCGTCACCCCACGGATACCGCCGCGAGCGGCCCTCGGCCGGATCGTGCCGGGCCGCCTTCTCCCACTCCGCCTCGGTCGGCAGCCGCCGCCCGGCCCAGCGCGCGTACGCGTCGGCCTCGTACCAGCACACGTGCAGGACCGGCTCGTCGAGCGGCACCGGCTCGGTCCGGCCGAACCGCCGAATCAGCCACGTGTCACCGTCGCGCCGCCAGAACAACGGGGCGGTGAGCTCGGCGTCCTGTCGGTGCCGCCGACCCTCCGGGCTCCACCAGCGGTCGTCCGCGTAACCGCCGTCGGCGATGAACTCCAGGTAGGCCGCGTTGGTCACCGGCGCCGTGTCCAGCCAGAACGCCGGTACGTCCACCATGTGCGCGGGTCGTTCGTTGTCCAGTGCCCACGGATCGTCCGTGGTGCCCATCTCGAACGGCCCGGCGGGGACCAGGACTTCACCGTCGAGCGCGTCCGCATCGGCCGCGCCCGGCGGTCCCGGGGCATCCAACACCGCTGCCCCGTCCCGCAGTTGATGGGTCGCCAGCATGGTCTCGTCGTGCTGCTGCTCGTGTTGGGCGAGCATGCCGAACACGAATCCGTCGGCCAGGAGCGGATCGCCGCCCGTGCCGAGATCGGCGGATTCCAAGACGTCGAAGGTGTGTTCACGCACCCGCCCGACGTACTCCCGGGCCTGCTCCGGCCCGAGCAGGGGCAGCGCGGGCCGGTCGGCGCGCGGATGCCGGAACGCGTCGTACAGCGGATCCAGGTCCGGGCGCAGCGCGGGTCTCCCGCCGGCGCGGCGGACCAGCCACAACTCCTCCTGGTTGCCGATGTGGGCCAGGTCCCAGACCAGCGGCGACATCAGCGGGGAGTGCTGGGCGGTCAGTTCCTCGTCGGTCAGGCAGTCGGTCAGGGCCAGGGTCCGACGTCGGGCCCGGATCAGCGCGGCCCGGGCTATCGCACGGCGATCGGTGGTCGGGGGTTCCGGATGGGATCCGCCGGATCCCGCGGACCCCGTGGCCCCAGTGGACGGTGTGGATGCTGTGGGCTGCGACGTCTTCGTCGACGCCGCCCGGCCGGACCGCTTCGACGGCTTCGGCGCCTTCGGCGGCTGCGATGGCTTCAACGACTTCATCGACGGGTCCTTTCCAGCAGGTCGTCCGCGGGACATCGGCCCCGTTCGGCGTAGCGCCGGGTGAATTCGGCGACGGCCGCGCGCAGCGGGCCGGGGGCGCCGCCGTCGGCCAGGGCGTTCTCGGTGGCGGCGAAGCACGCGCGGACCACCTTGCCCAGCACCGGGTCGGCGGGACCGAGCCGGGCGGCCCGGGTCCACATCGACTCGTCGGGCACCGCCGCGCCGTTCGGGCACAGCGGCTCGGTCGCCGCCCAGGCCGCCTCGGCCGCGACCGGGTCGTCCAAAAGGGTGGCGGCCATCGCGGCGGGGACGACCCAGTCGTCGCCGCACTGGGCGTCGATCATCCGCAGCTCCAGCCAACCGCGCGGGCGGACCGGCGGGAAGAGCGTGGTCAGGTGGTAGTCCAAGTCCTCCAGGGTGGGTGGGCGCACGCCGGGTGCGCCGCGCAGCCAGGAGCGGAAGGTCAGCCCCTCGGGTGCGGTCCAGCAGTCCTCCTCACTGCCGCGTACGCACAGCAGCGGGGCGTCCAGCGCGTAGCACGCCCAGGCGGCGCGCGGATCCGGGTCGGCTCCCGGCTGCGGCTCCGGCGGCCGGGTGCGGCCGGGGTCCATCCGGGTCCAGACGAGTTGTCGGGTCGACCGCCAACCGGTCGGCCTGCCCTGCCACAGCGGCGAGTTGGCGAACGCGGCGACCAGTACCGGGCCGAGTCGGTGGGTCAGTTCCCAGCGCGACCGATAGCCCTGACGGCCCTCGCCATCGTCTCCCGCGTCCAGGTTGACCTGGACGGACGCGGTACCGCGCATCATCATCCGGCCCCACGAGCCGGCACGGTCGAAGTACGCCTCCATCGCCCGATAGCGGGGATGGTCGACGATCCGTGGTGGGTTTTGGTACGGCTCCAGGCCGTGGCCGGCGAGCACCAGTCCGCTCGCGGCCAGCGCCTGTTCCAGGGCGACCTTGTCGGCCCGGAGGTCCTCGGCGCATCCGGCGAGCGTGGCGGCGGGTGGTGAGCTCAGCTCGACCTGCCCACCCGGCTCGCGGGTCAACCTACTGCCGAACGGCAGCCCATCAGCCTTCAGCGGGGCCAGGGCCTCGTCCAGCCGCTCCGGCGCCACCTCCCGGCGGGCGTCGGCGCCGTCGTGCACGATCCATTCCAGCTCGATCCCCACCCGTGCGGGTGGGCCGGTCTTGAAGCACACCCCGTGTACGTGGGCCTGTGCGTCGTCCTCCCTCAGAGCGGCAGCCATCGCCCTCACTCCTTCGGTCCATCGTGTGGGCCCGTGGCCGGTCCCACGTGTGGCCCCATTTTGGTCCCTCACGTCACTTTCCCGCTCTGCTGTACCCGGCGGATGGGACCGGAACACCCGTACCCCGATGAACCCGGAACCACGCCCCGGTGACGCCGGGGGGGACCCCACGGCCGGACGATCCGGTTGCCCATCGGGGCCCGAATGCGCCGGCGCCGTCCCGCGGCCGGGTCGCAAAGGACGCCACTCCGACCGGTCGACCGCCGTCGTTCACGACCTCGGTGCGCAGGTCGGCCGGTTCGCTCCGCCGCGCGCCGCTGCGGCCGGGCTGGACAACGCCGTACGGGTGCCCTGTCATGGTGCGATGACCGCCGCGCAGCCTACGCCGACACCGATGTCGCCCATCGACCTGGACGGCTACACCGGCACGCACGCCCATGACTTCCCGCTGCACCGAGAACGCGGCTTCGCCTTCTTCGCCCCGCCGCCCGAGGGCACGACAGCGGACCCCGGTCGGCAATTCGAGTCGGCCCGGCGAGACAAACTCCTCTTCGACCTCGCCTCCTGGCACCACGACATCGCGCCGACCCACGCCCGGGCCCGCGCGACGGCGGAGCACGCACACGAGGCACTGCGAACCGGAAGGTGTCGCGAGGAGGCGCTGCAAGCGGTCAGGACATATGCCTGCGCCCGCTCCGCCCTCCTCACCCTCCTCGACCGCCGACCCATGCCCCGCGGCGCCGAACCCCTCTACGAGCACTACGTCCCCGCCCCCACGCGTATCGACCCGACCACCCTCCCTCCGGAAGCCGACCTCCGCCGCCGCGCCGGTCTGCTCCGGCCGTGACGCACAGCACCGCGTGGGCGAGGCCGTCGTCCCGCCGCCCGACGGCCGCGAGATCGGTGCTCGAAGCGAGGATCCGGCCTGATTCGAGTGCGGGGCGAGTCGGCGCACGGCGTGCCGACCGGAGCGGAGCAGCGGATCGGCATCCGTCGTGACCGTCGCCCGCCGCCGCGGTGGGCCGATGCTCGGCCGCCTTCGGGTTGTTCACCGCCGTGGCCGGAAGTCCCGGCTCTTGGTTACGTCGGTGTCCCCGCGCGCAAGGCGTGGATGGGCCAGGCGAGTTCGGGGGTGGGGTCGATCGGGGCGGGCCAGCCGTTGACGAGTGCGAGGAGGTGGAAGTAGCGGTGGCGGCGGGGGTCGTTCGCGGAGTGCAGGCGGGTGAGTAGGCGGCGGCGCAGGTGGGCGTCGTCGGGGAGGCCGGTGGTTCGGGCGCAGTCCGCTGTCAGCGCGGCGACGATCGGGGCGGCTTCGGGTGCGGTCGGGGCGATGCCGGCTGCCAGGGCCGCTGCCGCGTGGGTGCGGGCGACGGCGATGGTGTCGCGGCGCGGGACCGTGGCTCCGGACCGGGTGCGTTCGGTGCCGTGTTGCTCGGCCAGGTTTCGGAGGGCGGTGCGGAAGTCCGGGTCGCGGGTGAGTTCGGCCAGTTCGACCCACGCCTCGACCTGTTCCGGCTCGGGGTGGTCGGGGAGCTCGGGCGTCATCGAGCGGATGATCCCGGCGAACGCGGGATCGGCGTCCGGGTCGCCGAAGATCGACGTGAGGAAGTCGGCGATCAGGTGTCGACGTTCGTCTTCGGAGAGCTTGGCCAGGGTGTGCAAGAGATCCATCTCCTCGGGGCCGGCCCCGCGTCGAGCCGCCACCGTGAGCACCGCGCGACGCAGACGCAGCGTGTGGATCTGCGCCGCCAGCGCCTCGGCATGTGCCGCCGCGACCTCCGGGAGGGACTGCTCCCGGTCCACGACCCGGCGGATCGTGGGCAGGTCCAGTCCCAGGTCGCGCAGTGTGCGGACGAGGTCCAGGCGGGCGACGGCGTCGGTGTCGTAGCGGCGGTGGCCGGCGGGGCTGCGATCGGTGGGCGGCACGATCCCCGAGTCGGAGTAGAACCGAATGGCCTTGACCGTCAGCCCGGTCCGCCGAGCCAGGTCCCCGATCGTGTGGAGCGCGTCGCCGTTCATGCCCCCACCCTCACGGCTCCCCCTACCGGAGGCGCAAGTCCCCGCGTCGCGGCGGACACACTTCACGCCCCGACCGGGTGAAGCGCCGACGGGTAGTCGGGTACGCGTTCGCGCTCGGCCGGGCCGTCCACGACCGCCGTGTCGAACTCGGTTTGTCGCAGAGCGAACCGGCGGGGCGCGCGGGAAGGACCCAGCCGCGCCGCGGATCTCCGACATCGAGGGCGGCGACTCCGTGCCGACCCTGCCGCTGCTCACGCGCCTCGCGAAGGCCCTGGATGCGTCGCTGACCATCGACCTGGACGGCGATGCCTCGGCTTTCGTGTTCACCGCGCACGACAGCCGCGATCCCGACGAAGCCCGTCCGGGCGGACACGACGAAGTGGCCTGACCCGCGCCGGCCGGCGCGCGCGGGCCGATGCCACGCCATGGTCCGACCGGGTCAGCCCTGCGAGCCGCCCAGTTGCATGCCCGCCATGCGGTTCCACTCGTACTTGGTCGTGCGTACCTTCGCCGCGAGGTCGTTCGGGAACTCCTCGTGCAGCGTGACGCCCGCCTTGACGATGGCCGCGCGCGCGATGTCCGGGTTGCGGACGACCTGGTCGCCCCATGCCCCGTCGGTCCCCACGAGCACGATCCGGGTCGCGTCGCGCCCGACGTACTCGACGATCGCGTCGCCTCCCCCGCCGTGCGCGGCGGTGAAGCGCTCGATGTGCTTGGCGATCCTGCGCACCTGTCGCTCGACCCGCGTGTCCGGGGTACCCGGGTCCGGCGTGGCCGTCGTGGTATCGGTGTCCGTCATGGCGCCCACATTACCGAGGGCGCGTCGCCGGATCCGAGTGAACCCACGTGGTCCGGATCACGTCCCCGGAGCCGACCGACGAGGGGGTCGGCTCAGAACACCAGCGGGTCCACCGCCACCGCGACGAACAGCAGCGTCAGGTAGGTGATCGACCAGTGGAACAGCCGCATCTCCTTCAGCTTGCCACCGGTGACCTCGGCCTTGGCTCGACGCTGGAGACCGTGCGCCTCCCACAACCACGCGATGCCGAGCAGCGCCGCCGCGATCGGGTAGAGCGGGCCGGTGTCGGCGGCCGGCCACAGCAGCATCGAGACACCGACCATGACCCAGCTGTAGGCCACGATCTGGTTCGCCACGACCTTGTTGCCCGCCACCACCGGCAACATCGGTACGCCGGCGTTGGTGTAGTCGTCGGTGAACTTCATGGACAGCGGCCAATAGTGCGGCGGCGTCCAGAAGAAGACCACCGCGAAGAGCACCACCGGCGCCCAATCCAGCGAATTCGTCACCGCGGTCCAGCCGATCAACACCTGCATACAGCCGGCGATGCCGCCCCACACGATGTTCTGCGGCGTGCGCCGCTTCAGCAGCATCGTGTACACGACCACGTAATAGAAGATCGCGAAGACCGAAAGCGCCGCCGACAGCGGATTGACCAGGAACCAGAACCACGCGGTGGAAATCACCCCGAGCGCGCTCGCGAACACGATCGACTCGCGCGGGGACACCATCCCGGTGACCAGCGGTCGCCGCTCGGTGCGGTGCATCAACCGGTCGATGTCCCGGTCGATGTACATGTTGAAGGCGTTGGCACTGCCCGCCGAGAGGTAGCCGCCGAAGACGACCAGAAGCACCAGACCCAGGTCCGGCAGCCCGTCGGCCGCGAGGAACATCACCGGAATCGTGCTGATCAGCAGCAGTTCGATGATGCGCGGCTTGGTGAGGGCCACGAATGCGAGAACCCGGGCCATCGGCGGGCGGGCGCCGGCGGGCGCATTTCCCACCAGCCCGGCCGGTCGGGATTCGACGGCTGTCACGAACACCCCATCAGCAGCGTTTTCGGCCGGGCCCGGGTGCCGCCCGGAAGCCGGTTTGCTCGTCAATATGTAAGCGGTATCGAGCGGCGTCGGGATGTCGAGGCCCGGACCCACTAGCAGGAAACTGTAGTCCCTCACCAGGGGCACAAACCCTCCGGGGCATGCCCGCCGCATGCCGGGGTAGCCGAGCCGAAGGCAGCCGCGCGTCGAGTCCCGCGCCCACCGCGTGTCCCGCCTCGTCCCGCCCGCACCTCCCGTCCTGTCCACCAGGTGAACGTCACCACCCGGGTGGCCGTCCTCCGAGCGAGCGGGCAGGTCGCCCCCGGTAGGCTCGGCCACGTGCCTGAGGCGCCGGGGCGTAGACCCCGAGCCGGCCGCTTTTTTTCGGCCTACACCGGAAGACCCCGGAAGGAGCCCTGACCAGGGTGAGCACCAAGCCGACCCCCGACAACAGCTCTCTCGACTGGAGCGACCTCGACAAGCGAGCCGTCGACACCGCTCGCGTGCTGGCGATGGACGCCGTTCAGAAGGTCGGTAACGGCCACCCCGGAACGGCCATGAGCCTGGCCCCCGCGGCCTACCTCATCTGGCAGAAGTTCCTGCGCCACGATCCGACCGACCCGGACTGGACCGGCCGCGACCGCTTCGTGCTGTCCCCGGGTCACACCAGCCTGACCCTGTACACGCAGCTCTACCTGTCCGGCTACGGCCTGACCCTGGACGACCTCAAGTCGTTCCGCACCTGGGGCAGCCGCACCCCCGGCCACCCCGAGCACGGCCACACCGCCGGCGTCGAGACCACCACCGGGCCGCTCGGCCAGGGTGTGGCCAACGCGGTCGGCATGGCGATGGCGGCCCGCTACGAGCGTGGCCTGTTCGACCCCGACGCCGCCCCCGGCACGTCGCCGTTCGACCACACCATCTGGGTGATCGCCTCCGACGGCGACCTGGAGGAGGGCGTCTCCGCCGAGGCCAGCTCGCTCGCCGGCCACCAGAAGCTGGGCAACCTCGTCGTGCTCTACGACGACAACCACATCTCGATCGAGGGTGACACCGAGACCGCGTTCAGCGAGGACGTCCTCGCCCGCTACGCGGCCTATGGCTGGCACACCATCCGGGTCGAGCCGCAGGCCGACGGCGACATCGACATCGCGGCGCTGAACGCGGCGCTGGAGGCGGGCAAGGCGGAGACCGGCCGGCCGACCATGATCGGCATGCGCACGATCATCGCGTGGCCGGCGCCGAACGCGCAGAACACCGGCAAGGCGCACGGCTCGGCGCTGGGCGCCGAGGAGGTCGCGGCCACCAAGCGGATCCTGGGCTTCGACCCGGAGCAGAACTTCGAGGTCGCCGCGGACGTACTGGCGCACGCCCACAAGGTGGTCGACCGGGGCCGTGCCGCGCACGACGCCTGGAAGAGCGCGTACGCCAAGTGGGCCGAGACCAACCCCGAGCGCGCCGCCGAGCACGCCCGGATCTCCGCCCGCCGGCTGCCCGACGGCTGGGAGAAGGTGCTGCCGGAGTTCGAGGCCGGCAAGCCGGTCGCCACCCGCAAGGCCTCCGGCAAGGTGCTCGCCGCGCTCGGCGCGGTCATCCCCGAGCTGTGGGGCGGCTCGGCCGACCTGGCCGAGTCCAACAACACCACCATCGACGAGGGCAGTTCGTTCCTGCCCGAGGGCAACCCGCTCAAGGGCGCGAGCCCGTACGGGCGCACCGTGCACTGGGGCATCCGCGAGCACGCCATGGGCTCGACCATGAACGGCATCGCCCTGCACGGCGGGACGCGCATCTACGGCGGCACGTTCCTGGTGTTCAGCGACTACATGCGCCCGGCCGTACGGCTCGCCGCGCTGATGAAGCTGCCCACGACGTACGTGTGGACGCACGACTCGATCGGCCTCGGCGAGGACGGTCCCACCCACCAGCCGATCGAGCACATCGCCGCGCTGCGCGCGATCCCCGGCCTGGACGTGGTCCGCCCGGGGGACGCGAACGAGGTCGCGGTGGCCTGGCGCAAGATCCTGGAGACCACCGACCGCCCGGCCGGCATCCTGCTCACCCGCCAGGACGTACCGACCTGGGACCGGGGCGAGTTCGGTTCGGCCGAGGGCACCGCGCGCGGTGGCTACGTGCTGGCCGAGGCGTCCAGCGGCACCCCGCAGGTGATCCTGATCGGCACCGGCTCCGAGGTGCAGATCGCGGTCGCGGCGCGCGAGGTGCTGGAGGCCGAGGGCGTGCCGACCCGGGTCGTCTCGCTGCCGTGCCTGGAGTGGTTCAACGAGCAGGACCAGGCCTACCGCGAGCAGGTGCTGCCGCCGTCGGTCAAGGCGCGCGTGTCGGTCGAGGCGGGCATCGCGCAGGGCTGGCGCGAGCTGGTCGGCGACGCCGGCCGGATCGTCTCGCTGGAGCACTTCGGCGCGTCGGCGGACTACAAGAAGCTGTTCGCCGAGTTCGGGCTGACCCACGAGGCGGTCGTTTCGGCCGCCCGGGAATCCCTGGCGCAAGCCGGTAGCTGAAGGTCACGTAACCCTGTGGGCGGTGTCGGGTGGGAACACCCGCCCGACACCGCCCACGACGGGCGCCGGTCCGGCACCCAAGAGCGATCCGGACCCGGCCGCCGACTCGAGAAGGAGCAAAGTGTCATGACGGAACCCCTGCGTCGCCTGTCCGCCGAGGGCGTGGCCGTGTGGCTCGACGACCTGAGCCGGACGCGGCTGGAGTCCGGCAACCTGCACGAACTCGTCCGCGACCGCGAGGTCGTCGGCGTGACCACCAACCCGGCGATCTTCCAGAAGGCGATCACCGGCAACGACGTCTACGACGCGCAGGTACGCGACCTCGCGGTGCGCGGCGTCACCGTCGAAGAGGCCGTGCGGATGATCACGTCCGCCGACGTGCGCCAGGCGTGCGACGTGCTGCGCCCGGTCTACGAGGCGACCGACGGTGTCGACGGCCGGGTGTCGATCGAGGTCGACCCGCGGCTGGCGCACAAGACCGAGCCGACCATCGCCGAGGCCCGCCAGCTCTGGTGGCTCGTCGACCGGCCGAACCTGTTCATCAAGATCCCGGCCACCAAGGCCGGCCTGCCCGCCATCTCGCAGACGCTCGCCGAGGGCATCAGCGTCAACGTCACGCTGATCTTCTCGCTGGCCCGCTACCGCGAGGTGATGGAGGCCTACGTCGAGGGCATCGAGCGCGCTCGCGCGGCCGGTCTGGACATCTCCAAGATCGAGTCGGTGGCGTCCTTCTTCGTCTCCCGTGTGGACACCGAGATCGACAAGCGGCTGGCGGCCCTGGGCACCGACGAGGCCAAGGCCGCGGCCGGCAAGGCGGCGGTCGCCAACGCGCGACTGGCCTACCAGGCGTACGAAGAGGTCTTCGGCACGGAGCGGTGGCAGGCCCTCGCCGCTGCCGGCGCCCGGCCGCAGCGCCCGCTGTGGGCCTCCACCGGCGTCAAGGACCCGGCGTACCGCGACACGATGTACGTGGACGACCTGGTCGTCAAGGGCGTCGTGAACACGATGCCCGAGGCCACCTTGAACGCGGTCGCCGACCACGGCGCCATCACCGGCGACACCGTGCACGGCACGTACGAGTCGGCCCGGGCCGACCTGGACGCGATCGCCAAACTCGGCATCTCCTACGACGAGGTCGTCGACCTGCTCGAGGAGGAGGGCGTCGAGAAGTTCGAGACCTCCTGGAACGAGCTGCTCGCGTCCGTGCAGGGCGAGCTGGACCGGCTCGCCAAGGGCTGACGCCCGCCGGACCGACGAGCAGTCGCTCGAGACCGCAGGACCCGGTCGGCCTCCCTCGCCGACCGGCGCAGCACCCCTTCGTCCCGTCGCCGCCGAACGTGACCCGTTCGGCGGCGACGGGACGGATACTCCACGCAATCAGGGCATGATTTCAGCACACTCCCACCCCATTAATAGGAGGGCTGACCGCCCGTGGTACACGCAAACGACGAACGCGTGACCGCCGGCGGCGTGGACGTCACCGTTTCCGGTGACCTATCGCACGCCGCCGCAGTCGCCGAAGTCATCACCGCCTGCGTCGTGGACAAGGTGCCCGCGCGCCTGGTCGCCTCCGACGCCACCCTGTGGGGTCCGGAGGCCGAGTCGTTGGCCGCGATCCGGCTGGGTTGGGTCGATCTGCCCGCCTCCTCGCGCGCGCTCCTGCCGCAGCTCGCCGAGCTGCGCGAGCGGCTGAGCGCCGAGGGCCTGGACCACGTGGTCCTCGCCGGCATGGGCGGCTCGTCGCTGGCGCCCGAGGTGATCGCCGCCACCTACGGCAAGAAGCTCACCGTGCTGGACACCACCGACCCCGCCCAGGTCCGCCGCGCGCTCGGCGAGGACCTGGAGCGCACCGTCGTGGTCGTCTCCAGCAAGAGCGGCGGCACGGTGGAGACCGACAGCCACCGCCGCGCGTTCGAACAGGCCTTCCTGGACGAGGGCTTGACCAACGACCAGCTCGCCGGCCGGATCGTGGTCGTCACCGACCCGGGCTCGCCGCTGGAGAACACCGCACGCAACGCCGGCTACACCATCGTGCTCGCCGACCCCAACGTCGGTGGCCGCTACTCGGCGCTGACCGCGTTCGGGCTGGTGCCCAGCGCGCTGGCCGGCGTGGACGTCGAGCAACTCCTCGACGACGCCGCCGCGCTCGCGCCCGCGCTGGCCGGCGACCGGGACAACCCGGGGCTGCTGCTGGGCGCGGTGCTCGGGGCCGCGGCCAACCACGGCCGGGACAAGCTCGTACTCGCCGAGACCGGCGACATCGTCGGCTTCGGCGACTGGGCCGAGCAGTTGATCGCCGAGTCCACCGGCAAGCAGGGCCGGGGCATCCTGCCGGTCGTGGTCGAGGGCGTGGACGCGCCCGGGTTCGGCCACAAGGTGGGCATCGACGCGGTGCGCACCATGATCGGCGCCGAGGAGATCGAACGACCCGACGTCGACCTGCGCGTCAGCGGACCGCTGGGCGCGCAGCTGTTGCTGTGGGAGTACGCGACGGCGATCGCCGGTCGGGTGATCGGCATCGACCCGTTCGACCAGCCGAACGTGCAGGAGTCCAAGGACAACACCGGCGCGCTGCTGACCAAGGCGGGCGACGACGGCCCGCTGCCGGTGGGCACGCCGGCCTTCGTCGAGGGCGCGGTCGAGGTACACGGCGACGCCGCGCTGCTGGAGGGCGCGAGCGACCTCACCGGTGCGCTGCGCGCGCTGCTGGCGACGGTGCCCGACAACGGCTACCTCGCGGTGATGGCCTACCTGGACCGGCTCGGCGACACCGACGCGCCCAAGCTGCGGCCGCTGCTGGCCGAGGCTCTGGACAGCGCGCAGGTCACCTTCGGCTGGGCGCCGCGATTCCTGCACTCCACCGGCCAGTTCCACAAGGGTGGCCCGCCGGTCGGGGTGTTCCTCCAGATCACCGGCGCGAACGCCGAGGACCTGGACGTGCCGGCCAAGCCGTACAGCTTCGGCCGACTGCAACTGGCCCAGGCCCTGGGCGACCTCGGCGCGATCACCTCGCGCGAGCGCCCGGTGCTGCGCCTGCACCTGACCGACCGCGCGGCCGGACTCGGGCAACTGCTCGACGCCGCCCGCGCCCTCGTGGACGGAGCGGCTCGATGAGCCCCAAGGCCGCCAAATCCAAGCCGGCCGCGTGGCCGGAGAACCCGCTGCGCGACCCGCAGGACCGCCGACTCCCGCGCATCGCGGGCCCGTCCGGTCTGGTCATCTTCGGCGTCACCGGCGACCTGTCCCGCAAGAAGCTGATGCCGGCGATCTACGACCTGGCCAACCGCGGCCTGCTGCCGCCGGGCTTCGCGCTGACCGGCTTCGCCCGACGCGACTGGGAGAACCAGGACTTCGCCCAGGTCGTCTACGAGGCGGTCAAGGAACACGCCCGGACCCCCTTCCGGGAAGAGGTCTGGCAGCAGCTCTCCGAGGGATTCCGGTTCGTCCAGGGCGAGTTCGACGACGGCAAGGCGTTCGACCAGCTCCGCCAGACGATCGACGAGCTGGACGAGCAGCAGGGCACCCAGGGCAACCACGCGTTCTACCTGTCGGTGCCGCCGAAGGCCTTCCCCGAGGTGGTGCGCCAGCTCAAGGAGCACGGCCTCGCCGATCCCAAGGCCGACTCGTGGCGCCGCGTGGTGATCGAGAAGCCCTTCGGGCACGACCTCAAGAGCGCACGCGAGTTGAACAAGGTCGTCGACGAGGTCTTCCCGCCCGAGGCGGTCTTCCGGATCGACCACTACCTGGGCAAGGAGACCGTCCAGAACATCATGGCGTTGCGCTTCGCCAACACCATGTTCGAGCCGCTGTGGAACCGGTCCTACGTGGACCACGTACAGATCACCATGGCCGAGGACATCGGCATCGGCGGCCGGGCCGGGTACTACGACGGCATCGGCGCCGCGCGCGACGTGATCCAGAACCACCTGCTCCAACTGCTCGCGCTCACCGCGATGGAGGAGCCGGTGTCCTTCGACGCCGACTCGCTGGTCGCCGAGAAGCTCAAGGTGCTCAGCTCGGTCAAGCTGCCCGACGACCTCTCGCGCGGTACCGTCCGGGCCCAGTACACCCGCGGCTGGCAGGGCGGCGAGCTGGCCAAGGGCTACCTCGAGGAGGACGGCATCCCGCCGGACTCGCGCACCGACACCTACGCCGCGATCAAGCTGGAGATCGCCAACCGCCGCTGGGCGGGCGTGCCGTTCTACCTGCGCGCGGGCAAGCGGCTGGGGCGCCGGGTCACCGAGATCGCGGTGGTCTTCCAGCGCGCGCCGCACCTGCCCTTCGACGCCACCGCGACCGAGGAACTGGGGCAGAACGCCCTGGTCATCCGGGTGCAGCCGGACGAGGGCATGACGGTCCGGTTCGGCTCCAAGGTGCCCGGCACCGCGATGGAGGTGCGCGACGTGAACATGGACTTCGCGTACGGCGAGTCGTTCACCGAGTCGAGCCCGGAGGCGTACGAGCGACTGCTGCTCGACGTCCTGCTCGGCGACGCGCCGCTGTTCCCCCGGCACGAGGAGGTCGAGCTGTCCTGGAAGATCCTCGACCCGATCGAGGAGCACTGGGCGCAGCACGGCAAGCCCGAGCCCTACGTGTCCGGGACCTGGGGTCCCGACGCGGCCGACGAGATGCTCGCACGTGACGGACGGAGCTGGCGCCGCCCATGATGATCGATCTGACGGACACCAAGTCGAGCAAGATCAATGCCGCACTGGTGGAGGCCCGCCGAGGAATGGGCAGCCCCACTCTCGGCATGGTGCTCACCCTGGTCATCGTCACCGACGAGGCCAACCAGTACGACGCGATGAAGGCCGCGAGCACCGCCGCCCGCGAGCACCCGTCCCGGATCCTGGTGGTGATCGGCCGCCCCGGCCAGGAGATCAGCCCCCGGCTGGACGCCGAGGTCCGGGTCGGCGACTCGGGTGTGGGCGAGACCGTACTGCTGCGCATGCACGGCGAGTTGGCCAACCACGCCGAGTCGGTCGTGCTGCCGCTCCTGCTGCCGGACGCGCCGGTCGTGGTGTGGTGGCCCGGTCGGGCGCCGGAGGTGCCGAGCAAGGACCTGCTGGGCGCGCTGGCCACCCGCAGGGTGACCGACGCCGCCGCGCCGCCGCGCCGGGCCGATGTGCTGCGTCTGCGCGCGAGCGCGTACACGCCGGGCGACACCGACCTGGCCTGGACCCGGACCACGCCGTGGCGCAGCCTGCTGGCCGCGGCGCTGGACCAGAAGTACAGCCGGATCCTGCGCGCCAAGGTCGGCGCCAAGGCGGGCAACCCGAGCGCGGAACTGCTCGCGCTGTGGCTGACCGACCGGCTCGAGGTCGACGTGGAGCGGGTGGAGACCGGCGGTCCCGGGATCACCTCGGTGACGCTGGTGACCGAGGACGGCGAGATCGTGATCGACCGCCCGGACGGGATGATGGCGTCGTTGTCCTCGCCCGGCCAGCCGGACCGCGTGGTCGCGCTCAAGCGCCGCGAGGCCTCCGACCTGGTCGCCGAGGAACTGCGCCGGCTGGACCCGGACGACGTGTACGCGGCGACCCTGGCCCGGGCCGCGCTGGAGGCGGCGCGCGATCCCTCGCCGGGCTCGTTCACCGAACCTCCGGTGTCGCAGACGCCGGTGCGGGACGTGGAGCGCGCCGAGGAGGGCGAGGCGCCGCGCCCGAAGGCGACCAAGGACCTCGGTACGGCTCCGCCGCTCAAGCGCACGTCGAGCGCTGCGGCGACCAAGCCGGTCGCCACCCGCAAGGCCGTCGACAAGGGCGAGGCCGCCGCGGCCAAGCCCGCCGCGCCGCGCACCCCCCGGAAGAAGAAGGACGGCGGCGCGTGAGCGCGCACGGGCCGGTACGGGTGCACGCGGACACCGTGCTGATGGCCAAGGCGGCGGCGACCGGGCTGATCCAGCGGGTCGCGGACGCCCAGGCCGAGTTCGACGTCGCGCACCTCGTGCTGACCGGTGGCCGCAACGGCAACACGCTGCTGCACGAGTTGTCGCTCACGCCCACTCTGGGCGCGATCGACTTCGACCGGCTGCACATCTGGTGGGGCGACGAGCGCTTCCTGCCGGCCGGTCACCCCGACCGGAACGAGACGCAGGCGCGCAAGGCGTTGCTGGACACCGTCCCGGTGGTGCCGGAGCTGGTGCACGCGATGCCGGCCAGTGACGGTCCGGACGGCGACGACGTGGACGCGGCGGCGCGGCGCTATGCCGCCGAACTGGCCGCCGCCGCGTCGGACGGCGCGTCGGTGCCGGCGTTCACGCTGGCCATGTTCGGGGTCGGCCCCGACACGCACGTGGCGTCGCTCTTCCCGGGCTTCGCCGCGACGGCGGAGTCGGTGCGCACGGTGGTCGCCGTACGCGAGGCCCCCAAGCCGCCGCCGACCCGGATCACCCTGACCTTCCCGGCGATCCGAGCGGCGCACGAGGTGTGGCTGCTCGCCGCGGGCGAGGACAAGGCGGACGCGGTCGCCACGGCCCGGACCTCCACGGACGCCACGAAGACCCCGGCGGCCGGGGCCTACGGCACGGGCGCGACGTTGTGGCTGCTGGACCGGGCGGCGGCGGCGAAGCTGCCCGAGTAGATCGAAGCGGCTTCGGCCGTGGGCCGGTTGCGAACACGGGGTGGGGCGGGAGCCGGTCGGCTCCCGCCCCACTTTTTCGCAGGTGCCGTGCGGGTCCGGGCGGGCCGTCCGCCATCGCCGCGGCACGCCGGCCCGTCTTCGTCGCCGTGGAGTTCCACGGGTCGATGGTGTCCTCTCGAGGTCGACCCGGGCACGCCCACCCGCCGGCTCCCGCGTCACGATCGCACCCGCGTCCCGCTCAGGAGTGGAAGATCTCCTTGATGTCGGTGATCTCGTTCGCCGCGTTCAGGGTGATGTCGTACGTGCCGTTGGACGAGCACAGGTTGTCGCCGTCGGTCTGGTGGGACAGGCACTTGTCGATGTGCTCCCAGATCTGGCCGATGTACTCCGCCTTCCGCGCCGGCGGGCCGGCGAAGGTGCCGGTGGCCTTCGGGGCGAACAGCAGCGGCGTCTGCTCGGCGCCGACCGGCTCGTAGTGGCCGTCGTTGGGATCGCAGACGAACTTGGTGTTCTTGTAGTACAGCGAGCCCTTGGTGGGCAGCTTGGTCGGATACACGATCTTGTGGCCGGGCTTGGCCGCGGGCGGCGGGCCACAGTCCTCACCCGGTTCGCCGCTCGCCCCGCCCGTCGACGGCTCGGCGGACTTCGGCGCCTGGGTGCGCGCCGGGCCGGAGGCGGTGGGACCGCCGCTGGGCGCGGGTGCCACCACCTGTGCCGTGGCGGCCGGCGTGTCGGCCGCCTTCGGCGTGTCCTTCTTGTCCTTGTCGTCCGCGTCACACGCGACCAGCGCGAGCGCGGCGACCGTCGCGGCGGTGATTCCGCCCCACATCCTGCGAGTCGTCGGATACATCGACCCCCTGTACGCCGGGCGCCGAGCGCCCGCACTTCGATGGAACTCGCACACATTAGCGATCTTGGAATCTCGCCATACGTGAACCAACACGCGTAAGGTAAAGGTAACCTCAAGATAACTACCGACTCTGGTAAAATCGCGCTCGGTGGACATCTCGTCACCACACGGACGAGCCGACCGTGGCCGGATCCGCACCCGTTCGGCCCCGTCGGCGGCCCGCTCGCGATAGCGTCACGCGGAGGTCTTCGGGACCAGAGGCGAGGTGGGACCCGTGCGGTTCGGATGGCTGCGGCGCCATGAGCGTCACCTGGAGGAATACCGGCACCGGCGCGAGCAGGCGTCGCCGTGTCCGGGCCGTGCCACGCCCGAAACCCCGCCCGCCGCGCCCTCCTTCGCCGAATTCGCCCGCCGCGAGGGACACAATCCGGCCGAACCGGAATCGAATCCGCCGGGCGGCACCGGCCCGCCGGCCGAGTCCGACGACGCCGAGGCCACCCGGGCACGGATGCTCACCGAGAAGGCACAGCAACTGACCCGGGCCGGCCGGCACGCGGACGCGGCGGCACCCGCCCGCGCCGCGGTGCGGATGCTGGGGGCGTTGGCCGGCAAGGACCACCACCGGCACGGTCCCGCGCTGGTCGGCGGGTTGCGCGCGTTCGCCGCCGTGCTGGCGGCCGACGGCCGGGCCGAGGACGCGGTCAAGGTGGCCACCAGCGCCACCGAACACGCCCGCCGACTGGCCGCGCTCGACCACCGCGCACACCGCCCGCTGCTCGCGGTGGCGCTGCGCGAACTCGGCGCGCGGCTCGGCGACCACGGCGACGAGTCGGCGGCGCTGGGCGCGCTGCGCGAGTCGGTCCAGGTGTTCCGCACGCTCGCCGCCCAGGCGCCCGAGCGACATCGCGCCGAACTGGCCATGTCACTGGACGAACTCGCCGGTCGACTGGCCGCCACCGGAGGCACCGAGGCCGCGCTAGCCGCGTTCACCGAGGCCGAACGGCTGCTCGGGATCGGCCCCCCGCAGGCCCGCCAGGCCGCCGTACTGCTGCGCCACGCGACCCTGCTCGCCCGGCTCGGCCGAGGTCCCGAGGCGATCGCGCTGGCCACCGACGCGGTCGAGGTCCGCCGGGGCCACGCGGGCGCCGAGCACGCCCCGGCCGGCCGCCGCGAGGACGAACTCGCCGCGTCCCTGCAGAGCCTGGGCCTGCTGCACAGCGCCGGCGGCGCGCACGACGAGGCGGTGGACGCGCTGGAGGAGGCGGTCCGGCTGCGAGCCCGACGGGTCAGGGCCGACCCGGTGCTGGCCCGCCGCCCCGAAGTCCCGGTCACCTACGCGCTGTACGGCATCGTCCTGGTCGCCGCGGGCCGGCCCGCCGACGCCGTCCCACCCCTTGCCGCGGCACTGGGCGTGGGCACCGCGCTGAACCTGGACCGGGTCTCCGACCTGGCCGGTGACACCCTGGTCCGAGCGCATCGCGCCGACCCGGAGGCGGTCCGCAACCGCTGGATCGCGGCCACCGGCGAGGAGTTGCCCGCCTGGATCGAACGCGGCCAACGCCCGCTCCCACAGCAGGCCAACCGCCGCCAGGTGCAGCACCGCCCCGAACCCCGCGAGGCGCTGCCCGTCCACGACTGACCTCGCGCGGCGCCCCTGCGGCCCACGACGAAGGCGCACGACAAAAGAGCCGCCGGGAGCGGCGACGCACCCGAAGGTGTATCGCCGCTCCCGGCGGCTCACCCACGACGGCCTACGGCCGTACGTGTGGGTCGAGACTCACCGACTCCTCGCGACTCGCCGACGTGCCGACTCGTCGAGGCGCGGAAAACTCAGAGCTCGCCGCGCAGCTTCGCCAGTGCCTCGGCGAGGATCGCCTCGCCGTCGGCATCGCTGCGACGCTCGCGCACATAGGCGAGGTGCGTCTTGTAGGGCTCGGTACGCGGGGCGTCCGGCGGGTTGTGCTGGTCCTGCCCGGCGGGCAGGCCGCAGCGGGGGCAGTCCCACGTCTCGGGGACCTGAGCGTCGGTCGCGAAGCTCGGCTGCGTCTCGTGCTTGTTCGCGCACCAGAAAGAAATACGGAGACGTGGGGCTGCTTCGCCGCGCTCTGCCTCCCCCATCGGGCCGGCGCCGACCCGACTCCCACGGATGGCGTTGCCACTTGCCACGGTAAAAACTCCCCTTGGTCCTTGAGGTCGCGCCCCCGTTGCGCGGCTTGGCGTCCAGTGTACGTGCGCCCCGCGCAAGGTTGAACCGAGCGGTGGGCCTTTTCCGACAGTCCGTCAGAAAGGCCACCGCGCGGGTGGAAACAGCGGCCGAACCGGCGCTGTCAGTACGTGTTCTTGAGCAGCAGACCGAGTACGACGATCGTCACGAACCAGCACACACCGACGATGATGGTCATGCGGTCGAGGTTCTTCTCGACGACGGACGAACCGCCGAGCGAGGAGGACATGCCGCCGCCGAACAGGTCGGACAGGCCGCCGCCCTTGCCCTTGTGCAGCAGCACCAACAGCACCATGAGCAGGCTGAAGACGATCAGGGCGATCGAGAAACCGGTGACCACGGCCGGGCCCAACTCCTTCTGGCGGAACGCGGGGGCCGAGGATTCCCGGCCATCGGACAGAGTACGCTGCCGCGCCCCGCATGTGGGAGCCGTGCGCCCCTTCGGCTAATCCGGCGGATCATACTATTACGGTCGACCGGGCTCGGACCCCTCCCCCGGCGACCCGTGCCCTCGGGGCTCCTGCCCGGCATCGCCGGCCGGCTCCGGAGCGGCCGGATCCACGTCGCCGGTGTCCTCGACCTCCACGTCGTGGCCGGTGCCGCCGACCAGCGCACCCGTGCTGGTCAGCGGGTGCCCGGGATCGGTGCCGCGGGACCCGCGCGCGGAGCCGGTACGACGCACCGCGACGCGGTTGTCGCCACCGGCGACGATCGCGCCGGTGTTGGTCACCGGGCCACCCGACAGGCTGATCCCGTCGTTGCCGCGCGGCTCGTCCTCGTTCTCGTCCGGTTCGTCGGCATGCGACGCGGAATCGTTCACGTGGTACCTCCCGGTGTCGATCGTGCGCCCGATCCGGCCGCACCGGAACCCCGTACGGACGCCTGATTGCCCCGCCCGGCGACGATCGCGCCGCTGTTGTTCAGATCACCCGAGACGTGCTGGATGACGCCGTTGTTCAGGACCAGCTCGTTGCGCTGCCGATACTCGGTCACGTCCACGTGCCGGCGCTGGAGGAAGTCCAGCACGAACACGGTGAACTTGCGCTCGATCAGCTTGAGGTACTTCTCCGCGTCCGAGTTCTGGAAGAACGTCGCGTAGTTCGCCGACGCGCCCAACTCTCGCACCGACGCCCGGGCACCCCGGTCCACCGGGAGGTTGCGCGCCGCGCGCTCCTCCGCCGCGCGCAGATTGCCCGACCGGCGCCACCACGAGGCCCACACCCGCATCAGTCGACCCGCCGAGGAGACCATCAGCCCCGGCGCATCCACCAGCGAACGGCCGAACGCGCCCCACAACGTCGCCGCGTCGGCGGTGTGCAGCCACTCGTCGGCCACGTGGTAGTCCGGCCGGATCGGCGGCAGCACCAACTCGTGCAGTTCGGTGTACAGCAGTCGGCCGTCCATGGTGAAGCGGATCAGTACCGAGACCACCACCTCCTGCGACCACGTGCCCACCCGCACGCACAGGTACCGCCGGGTGGCCTCGGCCGGCGGCGGCACCGCGCCGCCGGTCACCCCGCTGCTGAACTCGTGCATCTGCACGTTCAGTCCGGACAACCGGTGCCGGCCCTCCTCGGACCGGGCCAGTTCCTCGAACGACGCGCAGATGGCGCTGGTCAACTCCTCGACGGTGAACGGCGTGAACGCCTTCGTCCCGCCGGACGGGCGCGCCGCCTCCAGCACCGAGGGCTCCGCGCCGCGCAACTCGACCGGGAAGGTCCAGCTCTCCACCAGTTCACCCGCGCCGACGAACGGCAGGTATCCGCTGTAGCGCACCGTGGAGGGAATCGGCGGGCCGGTCGGGAGCGTCCCCACCGAGCCGCCCACCGGCGCGTGCGTCGGGCGCGGCGGCAACACCTCGGCCAGGGCCCCCTGGAGGGTTCCCGGCGGGACCGGCGCCGCGTCGCCGGCCGGTGGCTCGGCCGGCATCCAGGTCCGCCCCGGCCCCAGGTCCGTGACCACGGTGGCCCGCTGCTGCATGCGCTCGATCCACACCACGAACACCACGACCGCGTAGGTGGGCAACACCGTCGCCGCCAGCGTGCCGCCGGACGGGAAGCCGCCCTCCCCGCCCGCGACGTACAACATCAACCCGAACAGCAACGCCGCCACCCAGGACACCTGCGCCGCGGCCCGGGTCCGGAAGTCGCGGACGCCACCGCCGCCGGCGACCCCGGTGCGCACCGTCAGCAGCCCGACGATGACCACGATCGCGAGCCAGAACAAGCCGGGCGCGAACCCGAAGCCGATCAGGAACATCACCGCGGGCACCAGGAACGCGATCACATCGCGCAGGATCCGCCGCCGTCGAGCGGCCAACGCGTGTTCCAGGACCGCCTGTTCGTTGTATCCGTAGGACGGCGCCCGGTCGCGGTGGGCGTTCTCCCACAGTTCCTCGATCACCCGGGCGGCGAACCGCTCGTCGATCTCCGCACCCGTGCACAGATACCGCGTCGCTCCGGTATCCCCTGTTCTGGACATGTCTGGAAATGACACCCGGACCCCCTGGGGTCGGCCGACCGAAACGCCTTGGAGGGGCGACTACCGGCCACTTGGCGATGACTTATGGTCAGGTACCGGTTACGCGAGGGGCAAGCGGATTGGAAATACTTACGTGTGGTTTATGAGGAACGAGCGATTCCGGCCGGCGGCCGGATCGCGGACGGTCCGGCGAACCCGTGCGGACGCCCCGGACGGTCCCGAACAGGCGCCTTGGGACATGGCGGAGGCCCGGAGCGATCTCCCGCTCCGGGCCTCCACCGCGGGTCACCCGCGAGCGCGCGACCGCTAGGCCTTCTGCTCCTGGTAGCGGACGATCTGCGCGAACTCCTCGGCCGCCAGGCAGGCGCCGCCGACCAGGCCGCCGTCCACGTCCGGCTGCGCCATCAGCCCCGCCACGTTGCCGGGCTTCATCGAACCGCCGTACAACACCCGGACCCGGTCCGCGAGTTCCGGCGTGTACAGCTCGGCGAGCTTGCCCCGGATCGCCGAGCACACCTCCTGCGCGTTCTCCGGAGTGGCCACCTCGCCCGTGCCGATCGCCCAGACCGGTTCGTACGCGATCACCACGGACTCGGCCTGCTCGGCCGTGATGCCCTTGAGCGCGCCCTCGACCTGCGCGAGCGTGTGGGCCACGTGCTCGCCCGCCTTGCGCACGTCCAGGCCCTCGCCGACACAGACGATCGGCACCAGGCCGCTGCGGTACGCCGCGTGCGCCTTCGCGTTCACCAGCGCGTCGTCCTCGGCGTGGTACTGCCGCCGCTCGGAGTGCCCGACCAGCGCGTACGTGCAGTTGAGCTTGGCCAGCATCGCGCCGGAGATCTCGCCGGTGTAGGCGCCGCCCACGTGCTGCGAGATGTCCTGCGCGCCGTAGGTGAACCGGAGTTTGTCCGCGTCGACCATGGTCTGCACCGAGCGCAGGTCGGTGAACGGCGGCAGCACCGCGACCTCGACCCGGTCGAAGTCCTTGTCGTTCAGGGTGAAGGCGAGCTTCTGCACCAGGGAGATGGCCTCCAGGTGATTCAGGTTCATCTTCCAGTTGCCCGCCATCAGCGGGGTGCGACCGGAGTTGTTCTTGACGGCAGACATCGGGTTCAGCCCTCCAGGGCTTCGAGGCCGGGCAGGGACTTGCCTTCGAGGTACTCCAGGCTCGCGCCGCCGCCGGTCGAGATGTGACCGAAGGCGTTCTCGTCGAAGCCCAGCGTGCGGACGGCCGCGGCCGAGTCGCCGCCGCCGACCACGGTGAACGCGTCGGAGTCGATCAGGCCCTGCGCCACCGCGCGGGTGCCGTGGCTGTAGGGCTCCATCTCGAACACGCCCATCGGGCCGTTCCAGAAGACCGTCTGCGCGTCCGCGAGCTTGTCCGCGAACAGTTCGCCGGACGCGGGGCCGATGTCCAGACCGAGCCGGTCCGCCGGGATCGCGTCGGCGGACACCACCGCGTGGTCCGCGTCGGCCGCGAACGCGGTGGCCGCGATCACGTCGACCGGCAGCACGAACTCCACGCCGTTCGCCTCGGCCCGCGCGAGGTACTCGCGGACCCGGTCGAGCTGGTCCTTCTCCAGCAGCGACTTGCCCACCTCGTGGCCCTGGGCGGCCAGGAAGGTGAACACCATGCCGCCGCCGACCAGGATCCGGTCCGCCTTGTCCAGCAGGCTGTCGATGACGCCGAGCTTGTCGGACACCTTCGAGCCGCCCAGGATCACCGCGTACGGACGCTGCACGTCGTCGGTGAGCCGCTTGAGCACGTCCAGCTCGGTGGCGATCAGGCCGCCGACCGCGTGCGGCAGTCGGGCCGGCACGTCGTACACCGAGGCGTGCTTGCGGTGCACCGCACCGAAGCCGTCGCCCACGTACACGTCGGCGAGCTCGGCGAGGCGGTCCGCGAAGGCGCCGCGCTCGGCGTCGTCCTTGGCCGTCTCGCCCGGGTTGAAGCGCAGGTTCTCCAGCAGCGCGACCCGGCCGTCGGCGAGCTTGCCGACCGTGGCCTGCGCGCTCTCGCCGACCGTGTCGGTCGCGAACGCCACGTCGGCGCCCAGCAGTTCGCCCAGCCGCCCGGCCACCGGCGCGAGCGAGTACGCGGGCTCGGGAGCGCCCTTGGGCCGACCCAGGTGCGAGCACACGATCACCTTGGCGCCGCGGTCGACCAATGCCTTGATGGTCGGCACGCTCGCCCGGATCCGGCCGTCGTCGGTGATACGTCCGCCGTCGAGCGGGACGTTGAGGTCGGCGCGCACCAGGACGCGCTTACCGGATACGTCGATGTCGTCGATGGTCTTCAAGTTCGACTCGTCCTCGGATGTCGAAGAAACGGGTGGGGTAGCGCAAGAAACGGGCCCGAGTGACGACGTGTCACCCGGGCCCGCATCGTCAAGCGTTATCGGTGCGTGTACCGCACCCTCAGAGCTGACCACCGATGTAGCCGACCAGGTCGACCAGGCGGTTGCTGTAGCCCCACTCGTTGTCGTACCAGCCGACGACCTTGACCTGCTTGCCCTGGGCCATGGTCAGGCCCGAGTCGAAGGTGCACGAGGACGGGTCGGTCACGATGTCCGAGGAGACGATCGGGTCCTCGGTGTAGGTGAGGTAGCCCTTGAGCGAGCCCTCGGCGGCCTTCTGGAAGGCGGCGTTGACCTCGTCGCGGGTCACCTCGCGCTCCAGCTCGACGACCAGGTCGGTGACCGAGCCGGTGGGAACCGGGACGCGCATCGCGATGCCGTCCAGCTTGCCCTTGAGCTCGGGGATGACCAGGGCGGTGGCCTTGGCGGCACCGGTCGAGGTCGGGATGATGTTGGTCGCGGCGGCCCGCGCGCGGCGCAGGTCCGAGTGCGGGAAGTCCAGGATGACCTGGTCGTTCGTGTACGCGTGGACCGTGGTCATCATGCCCTTGACCAGGCCGAAGTTCTCCAGGAGAACCTTGGCCATCGGCGCGACGCAGTTGGTCGTGCAGGAGGCGTTCGAGATGATCGTGTGCGCGGCGGCGTCGTACTTCTCGTGGTTGACGCCCATCACGATCGTGACGTCCTCATTCTTGGCCGGAGCCGAGATGATGACCTTCTTCGCGCCGGCCTCGATGTGCTTCTTGGCCTTCTCGGCGTCCGTGAAGATGCCGGTGGACTCGATCACGATGTCCGCACCCAGCTCGCCCCAGGGCAGCGCGGCCGGGTCACGCTCGGCGATGACCTTGAAGGTCTTGTCGCCGACGGTGATCGCGTCGTCGGTGTAGGTGACTTCCTGGCCGATCCGGCCGAGGATGCTGTCGTACTTCAGCAGGTGGGCCAGGGTCGCGATGTTCGTGAGGTCGTTGACCCCGACGATCTCGAAGTCCGCGCCCGAGGCCAGCGCCGCGCGGAAGAAGTTGCGGCCGATACGGCCGAATCCGTTGATGCCTACCCGGATCGTCACGAACCGATCTCCTCTGTCGAACGCCGAATGCCCTGATGGTGAATGGCCGAGGAGATGGTCAGTGGAATCTGCGATATCCCCGGCCATGTCCGACCCTACCGTGACGCCCCGGGCACCTCCACGCAGGCTTGCTGCACAAGACGCCCGGAGCCGTACGGACCATCACAAAAACGGATCAACGGGCGCTCGATATCGCGGTCACTTCTCGCCGACGGTCTTGGTGATACCGAAGCCGCCGAACAGCGCGAAACCGTAGATCAGCACGTCGAAGAACCCAAGTTCGTCCTTCCACTCCCGAAAGATCTCGTTGCTGAATTCGCGCACTGCGGTGAGCACCGAGATGTCCAGGCTGTCGGCGCCGTCGATGGTGATCTGAGTGAGTTGCCCGAGCGCGACGCCCAGGATCGCCAGTCCGGCACCGACGAACGGCAGCACCGGATCGGCGGCACCGATTCGGCCGAGCACGAACGCGATCAGGGCCGCGACGCCCAGACCGAACCAGTTGCTCTCGATGCCCGCCTTCGCGGTGATCACGCCGTACAGCCCGGCGGCCAGCAGCATCGCGACGACTCCGGCCAAGACGGCCAGGCCCGGCTTTCCCTGCCGGCGCGGCGGCACCGGCGGCGGGCCGCCGTACGGACCGGGACCGAACGGCCCGGGCGGACCCGGCTGTTGCTGCCACTGCCCCTGGCCCGGTTGCGGCCCCCACTGCCCCGGGCCGGGCTGCCCCTGCGGCGGCCCCCAGGGGCCGGGCGCGTTGTTGCTCAAGGTGATTCCCCCCGAATAAAAACTCGCACACGCGGGAACTCGCGTGTGCGCAGAGACGTTAATGGCCCCCGACGGAGGAGTCTCCGCCGGGGGCCATCGTTTGGCTACCGCTTTTCGCCGATCAGCACATCGTGTTCATCGGCTCCTACTTGTACAGCTCCCGCAGGATCCGGTCGACGACCACCTTGCGGTCCTCGGCCGAGGCCAACTGCTCCAGGCCGAAGCCGAAGAGCATGGTGTCGTCGGTGGCGATCACCGACGAACCGAACGCGGCCTGGCTGCGGCTGAAGCCGACGAGCGCGAGGTCACCGGGCGGCGGGCCGGCCAGGGCCCACGGACCCAGACCGGTCTCGAAGCCCTCGGCGTCCACGACGCCGGCGCTGGTGGTGACCTTGGTGTCGTCCACGAACAGGCCGGTGCCACCGGTGTTCGAGTCGCTCACGTACGAGATCGAGACCTCGATCTTCTTGCCCGCGTACGCGGACAGGTCGAACGCGACCGGCTTCCAGCCACCCGAGTTGCCGGTGAAGGAGTTCCACGCGCCGGTGGTGCCGGTGCTCAGGCACTTCGGGGTGGTCACCGTCAGGTAGTGCCGCAACTGCGTGTGGGTCCGGACGAAGTCGCCACCCTCACAGGAGGTGGGCGGCCTGGTGCTGGTCGCGCCGTTGAGGTCTGGCAGCGTCGTCCAGTCGTCGGCGCCGACCGTGTGGGCCTCCACGATCGCGTGGTCCCACTCGCGCTCGGTGTCGTACGAGAACTGCGCGGTGAGCTTCGCCGCGTCCGCCGCCGACACCCCGGTGAGGTCGATCGTGCGGGTCAGTCGCTTGTACGCGTTGTCCGAGTGCAGGCCGTTGATGTACCACGAGCCCTCGGCCGGCGAGTACGGCCCGGACGTGTTGCCCGAGTAGGTCGCCACCGAACGGCTGTCGAACATCGGGAACTGCTCCGGCGTCAGGATCGCGCTGGTGGGCAGGAAGCCGCCCGCCTCGTTCAGCGGGTTGCTCGCCGTGCCCGGCAGCGGCTTGTCGACACCCTGCAGCGGCGGGGCCGAACCGACCACGCCGGTGGCGCCGTTGGTCGCCGACCGGTCGTACGCGCCCAGCCAGTACTGGCTGAAGTCGTCCGAGACGATCAGACAGTCGCCGGCCGCGTCGGCGGTGACCTTGCAGGGCTGGTCGGGGTGCCCGTTCAGGCCGTAGTAGATGCCGCCGCCCGCCGCGCTGCGCAGGGGACCGTAGTAGGCCGCGGTCTCGCCGAGGAAGGCCAGCTTGCCGCCCTCGTTGAGGAAGTCGCGCACGTTGATGGTCACGTCCTGGACCACCGGGGTGACCTGGGCGTCCTGGACCGGCTCACCGAAGAAGTCGGTGTTCTCCCGGGCCGCGTCCTGGGTCAGTCGGTTGTCGCCGAGGTACCAGAACACCCCCTTGAAGTGCGAGAGCACGCCGAGGTGATGCGGTGCGCCGAGCTTGTCGACGTCGTACACCGCCGCCTTGATGCCGTTGGCCGCCAGCGCGTCCACGTACTGCCGGGCGTACTTGGGGCCGACCGTGTTCGGCGGGTAGGTCGGGTTGACGCCCTTGTAGTCCTCGTTGGCCAGGACCAGCGTCTCGGTCTTCTCGGCGATGCCGCTCTCCACCGTGAAGGTGAAGCGATCGCTCTCCACCTTGCCGGTGCCGGCCTTGTCGCCGGTGAACCACACCTCGATCCGGTCACCGGTACGCACGTTCTTGATGTCGCCGCGGTACTCGGCGTAGTAGTCCGAGCCCTGCTCGCCGTACCGCTTGCCGCCCTTCCACTCCTTGACGCCCGCGGTCTTGGTCGGGCCGCCGTTGACGCGGTAGTTGAGCTTGCGGTTGGTCAGCGCACGCTTGGCGATCACCGCGACGGTCTGGTCGTCGTGGTCCTCGGCGTAGGAGTGCGCGAACCGGTCGGCCACCAGGTCGGGGGCCTTGCGCCCGACCGAGGAGATCGGGTCGTCCGGGTCCTTGGCCGACTTGGCGATCGAGAGCGCGAACGCCTGGTTCTTGGCGTACTCCATCCCGACCAGCGTCTCGTCGTTCGGGAAGCTGAAGATGCTGCCGCAGTTCTCCACCGTGTACGGGTCGTCCGGCAGGTAACCGGCGGCCGTGGCGCACGTGGACATCTCCGGGGTGAACGACAGCGTCTTGTACGCCTCGTTCATCTGCCCGTCGGTGTCGCCGTTGGTGGTGTACAACTCCGCCGACAGGTCCGGGTCGAAGTCCGGGACCGCCGGGTGCTCGTCGTCGCCGGCGAGCGCGATCATGATCTCGTCGTCGGGGCTGGGTGTGGCCACCTGCGAGCCGACGCCGTACAGGATCAACTGCGCGGCGGAGTGGTAGTTGACCACGAACTCCGCCTTGATGCGCTTGGCGAAGTTCTGGATGGCCTGGGTCTCCGGCTCGGAGGCCGGAGCGGTGCCCCGGTAGGTCTCGTTCAGCGGGTCGGGCGAGGAACCCTCGTTGTCGTAACCCCACTTGTAGTCGAAGTTGCGGTTGAGGTCGACGCCGTCGCCGGCGGTGATCACACCGTCGCCGTTGTTGTCGCGCAGGTTCTTGCGCCACAGCCGCTGGCCGGTCTGGAAGGTCCAGTCGTAGCCGTCGGGGTTGGCCGAGAGCACGAACCACAGCTCGTTCTCCGAGACCAGCTTGGTGGCCTCGTCGTCCGTGCCGTAGCCGTCCACGTAGTGGTGCAGGAGCCGGCGGGTCATCTCCGGCGTGATCCACTCACGCGCGTGCTGGTTGGACATGTACAGCACGCCGGGCTTGGATCCGTCCGCGCTGGTCCGGACGTTCTTGGTCACCTTGACCGCGAGGATGTCCTGGCCGAGCACGGTCTTGCCGATGCTGACGGTCTTGGCGATGTCGGGGTGGTCCTTGGCGATCTGGACCAGCTCCGCGCCGAGGCCGCCGGGGCCGCTGTACTTGCGGAAGACGCCCGCCGCGGCGGGCGCGGCCTGCCGGTTCTGGACCTGGGACTTCGCCTCCAGGGCAATGCCGGCGGCACGCAGCTTGGCGGCCTGGGCATCCCCCAGGACCACGTCCAGCTTGGCCTTGCCGTCGGCTGCCTTGGTCACCTGGGTCTCGTGTCGGTCCACGCCGAGGTCGAAGATCTGCTTCAACTGCGCGGCGTCGGCCGTGACGGAATAGGACTGCGGACCGCTGTCGCCCGCCGGAGGAAGTTTCGCTTCCGGCGGCGCACTGGTCACTTCGGGATAGGAGACCGGTTTGTCGGCGGGTGCCGCGGTACTCACCGGCGCTGCGGTCAACAGACCGAGCGCCAGTGAGAGCGCCGCGATTCCCGTCGTTCCGATCCGGACTCGTGTGGTGGTGCCCCTGGAACGATGACGCCTCATCGACCCCCCAGTCGTGTGGTCGGCGTGCATAGGGACGGCGCGAAATCACGACCTAAGGGACGGAACGTGACTCCTGCGCCCGGGTGTTGCGCATGCTACGGCAACTACCGTGTGGTACACGAGACCTGACGGACGGTCATATTCGGTCGAAGCTACGCGCTTTCTAACCCGCATTGTGGTCAGAACCAGTCGGGGCACCACGGCTCGCGCGGCGTCCGCAACAGGGCCTCGGCACGCTCGGCCGCACCGGGCGTGCGCTCGGATATGCGGTCGGCGACGGCGAGCCGTACCGGCGACCCCGAACCCAGGTACAGCGCGCCCAGCGTCGAGGCGTCCAGGACCAGGTCGGCCGGGTCGCCGGTGGGTACACATCGCGCGTCCTCGGCCGCGCCGTCGATCGCGAACCGACCCGCGGCGTAGCCCATGTCGTCGCGCACCTCGACCACGAGCCGGTCGCGGGCGCCGTACGTGCGGGCCGAGAACGCGGCGGGCACGTCCAGGATCCGCGCCCACACGAAGTCACGGCGCGACTGCGTGGTGATCGCCCGCGGGTCCCGCACCAGCATCGGCAACAACTCGTCGGGACTGCGGTCGGGGCCCTCGATGCGCTCGACGTAGTCGACGCTCGCACAGAACCGCCACAGCGCGATCTCCGCCGCCGGGGTGAGCGCGAGCAGCGAGTCCACGGTCAGCGTGACCTTGGGTACGAACTCGTCCCAGTGGTCGTCGGTGCGATAGCTCACCAGTCCGGCGACCTTGCCGGAGGGATCGCGGTACACCGCGTGGAAGCGCGGCGGCACCGGGTTCATCGGCAACGAGACCAGACCGGTGTACATCTTCCACCACAGCGGGGTGCGGCCGATCGCGCCGGGCCGCAGCGGGCGGAACTCCTCGTGCAGCGGCGGACCCAGCTCTGCCACCTCCTCGGCGGAGACCAGCTCGATCCGGGCGCCGGGCTCCACCGGCGCGTCCGGCACGAAGTCGGTGCGCACCGCGTCCAGGGTCAGCTTCTGGTACTCGGTGGCCGCTCCGAAGCCGAACCGGCCGTAGATCCGGTACTCGGCGGCGATCAGGATGGCCAGCGCCTCGCCGCGCGCGGCGGAGTCCGCCAGGTCCAGGCCCATCATCTCGGTGAGCAGGCCTCGGCGGCGGTGCGTCGGCGAGACGGTGACGTTGGTGATCGCCGAGACCGGCACGATCGCGCCGCCGGGCACGGTCAGACCGGTGGCGAAGCTACGGAAGGTACCGACACAGCGTCCGCCGTCGAAGGCGCCGCGCGTACGGGCGAAGTCGGCCCGCTCGCGCCAGTGCTCGATCCGCTTCTCCCGAGTCTCCTTGGCATCGTCGGGAACCCGGAGAAAACCGATGCCGACGGCGTCGGTCCAGGGGATGATCTCGTCCTCGCCGATCGTGCGGATGTCCACTGCGGTGGTTCCTTCCTCGCGTGTGCGGCCTCCCTCCGACTACGGACGAAGGCGCCGACCCGGAGACCCTACGTCTCGCGGTTCGACGCCTTCGAGTGGTTTTCGGGTGCGCCGGTCCACATCCGGGCCGGTCGGGACCGGATCAGGACACGAGTATGTCCACCGACAGGCCCGCGTCGGTGCCGGGCATGCCCAACTCGCCCGCGCGCTTGTCGGCCATCGCGAGCAACCGACGGATGCGACCCGCGACCGCGTCCTTGGTCAGCGGCGGCTCGGCCAGCCCGCCGAGCTCCTCCAGGGACGCCTGCTTGTGGTCCAGCCGCAGCTTGCCGGCCGCGGCCAGGTGCTCCGGGACCTCCTCGCCGAGGATCTCCAGGGCCCGCTGTACGCGCGCGCCCGCCGCGACGGCCGCGCGGGCCGAGCGGCGCAGGTTCGCGTCGTCGAAGTTGGCCAGCCGGTTCGCGGTGGCCCGCACCTCGCGGCGCATCCGCCGCTCCTCCCAGGCCAGCACGCTCTCGTGCGCGCCGAGCCGGGTGAGCAGCGCGCCGATCGCGTCGCCGTCGCGGACCACCACGCGGTCCACGCCGCGCACCTCGCGCGACTTGGCCGCCAGGCCCAGCCGACGGGCCGCGCCGACCAGCGCGAGGGCCGCCTCCGAGCCGGGGCAGGTCACCTCCAGGGCCGAGGAACGGCCGGGTTCGGTCAGCGAGCCGTGTGCCAGGAACGCGCCCCGCCAGGCGGCCTCCGCGTCACAGGTCGCGCCGGAGACGACCTGGGGCGGGAGACCCCGCACCGGGCGCCCGCGCGCGTCCAGCAAGCCGGTCTGCCTGGCGAGCTGGTCGCCGCCGACGGCGACCCGGACCACGTAGCGGCTGCCCCGCCGCAGCCCGCCGGGGGCCACCACCACCAGGTCCGAGCTGTGCCCGTAGACCTCCAGGATGTCCTTGCGCAGGCGGCGCGCGGCCATCGCCGTGTCCAACTCCGCCTCGATGACGATCCGCCCGCCCACGATGTGCAGTCCGCCCGCGAAGCGCAAGAGCGCGGAGACCTCCGCCTTGCGACAGCACGACCGGGTGACCGGGAGGCGGCTGAGCTCGTCCTTCACTGCTGCCGTCATCGCCATGGAGCGATCCTTTCACGATCGACGAAGATCCGGCCGTAGGCTGCGGCCAACCGTTCGGGGTCGTGTCGCGGGGAGCCGTCGACCGCCGAAACGGGGGCCAAGTGGACGTGTCCACCGAGCGCCGCCGTGGCCCGTTCCAGGCCCGGTACGTCCTCCACACGGTCGCGGTCGCCGAGGACGATGTCAAAGGTCAGTCCCGGCGCGTGCGCGGCCAGTACCTCCAGGTGCTGCTGCGGCGAGAAGCCCGCCGTCTCACCCGGCTGCGGGGCCAGATTCAGCGCCAGCAGCCGTCTGGCCTTGGTCTCCACCAGGGCCGTCGCCAACTCGGGAACGAGCAGGTGGGGCAATACCGAGGTGAACCAGGAACCGGGCCCGACAACCACCCAATCGGCGTCACGAACCGCCGCGACCGCCTCCGGCACGGCGGGCGGATCGCCCGGCAGCAGCCGGATCCCGCGCACGTCGCCCGGGGTCACCGCGACCTGCGCCTGCCCGCGCACCACCGACACCTCGTCCGGCCGGGCCGGGTCGTGCCCGGCCACGTCCGCCTCGATGTCCAGCGGGACCGCCGACATCGGCAACACCCGCCCGTGCGCGCCGAGCAGCCGCCCCATCCAGTCCAGCGCCGCGATCGGGTCGTCCATCAGTTCCCACAGGCCGACCAGGAGCAGGTTGCCGACCGCGTGTCCGTTCAGCTCGCCCTCGCGGCGGAACCGGTGCTGGATGACCCGGCTCCAGGTCACCCCCCACTCGTCGTCGCCGCACAGCGCGGCCAGCGCCATCCGCAGATCGCCGGGCGGCAACACGCCCAGGTCCTTGCGCAGCCGCCCGCTGGAGCCGCCGTCGTCGGCGACCGTGACGATCGCCGTCAGGTCGTCGGTGAGCCGGCGCAGTGCCGCCAGCGAGGCCGAGAGCCCGTGTCCGCCGCCCAAGGCGACCACCTTGGGGCCGCTCATTCCCTGCCCATGTCGCGGTGCACGAGCACGGTGTCCAGACCGTCCTCGGTGAGCCGGCGGGCCAGTCGCTCCGCCATCGCCACGCTGCGGTGCTTGCCGCCGGTGCAACCCACCGCGAGCGTCACATAGCGCTTGCCCTCGCGGCGGTAGCCCTCGGTGACGATGTGCAGCAGCTCGGCGTAGCGGTCCAGGAACTCCTTGGCACCGGTCTGGTCGAACACGTAGCGGCTGACCGCCTCGTCCATGCCGGTGTGCGGACGCAGCTCCGGAATCCAGTGCGGGTTGGGCAGGAAGCGGCAGTCGACCACCAGGTCGGCGTCCACCGGCAGGCCGTACTTGAAGCCGAAGGACATCACGGTGGCCCGCAACTGCGGCTCCCCGGACCCGGCGAACCGGTCGTCCATCCGCGCGCGCAACTGGTGCACGTTGAGGTCGGACGTGTCGATCACCAGGTCGGCCTCGCCGCGCAGCTCGCGCAGCAGTTCGCGCTCGCGGGTGATGCCGTCCGGGATCCGCCCGTCGCCCTGGAGCGGGTGCGGCCGGCGCACGCCCTCGAAACGACGCACCAGGACGTCGTCGGAGGCCTCCAGGAAGACGATCCGCCGCACCACACCGGCCGCCTCCAACTCGCTCAGCGCCGAGCGCAGGTCGTCGAAGAAGGTACGACCGCGCACGTCCACGACGACCGCTATCCGCGCGACCGCACCCTGGGTACGGGCCCCGAGGTCGACCATCGCCGGGATCAGCGACGGCGGCAGGTTGTCCACCACGAACCAGCCGAGGTCCTCCATGCCCTTGGCGGCGGTACTGCGACCGGCACCCGACATGCCGGAGATGATCACCAGCTCCGGAGTGCCCTCGACCTCTGCGTTCGTGATCTCGGTACTCATGCGTCCCCCCGGTGCGTGCCGCACCTACGGCTGGGCGAGTTCAACGCTTCCTCCTGCTGTTTCCTGCCTCGGGGGTACAACCGGGACCGCCTCATCGGCTTCGACAACCTCATCCACCGCAACAACGGCGTCGTCTTCAATGATCTCGCCCGTCGCGGTGTTCACCGCCGGCGCCGCGGGCGCCCGCGCGGCGAGCGACGCCACGATCGCCGCCGCGGTGGCGCGGCCGATCCCGGGCACCTCGGTGATCTGCTCGATGGTCGCCGTGCGCAGCCGCTTGAGCGAGCCGAAGTGCGCGAGCACCGCCTTGCGACGGGTCTCGCCCAGCCCCGGGATGTCGTCGAGCGCGCTCGCCGTCATCGCCTTGGACCGCTTGGAGCGGTGATAGGTGATCGCGAAGCGGTGCGCCTCGTCGCGGATGCGCTGGAGCATCAGCAACGCCTCGCCGCTGCTGCGCGGGAGCACGACCGGGTCGTCCTCGCCGGGCACCCAGACCTCTTCGAGCCGCTTGGCCAGCCCGCACACGGTGACGTCGACCACGCCGGCCTCCTCCAGGGCCCGCACGGCGGCGGCGACCTGGGGCTGACCGCCGTCGACCACGATCAACTGCGGTGGGTAGGCGAACCGCTTGGGCTTGCCGGTCTCCGGATCGATCGGACCGGTGTTCTCCGCGTCGTCCGCGCCGTCCACGCCGCCGTCGGCCGCGTCCGTGGCCGCGTCGCGCGCGAGGTCGGACCGGTACCGCCGGAACCGCCTGGTGAGCACCTCGTGCATCGCCCTCGGGTCGTCCTGCCCCTCGAACGACTTGATCGCGAAGCGCCGGTACTCGCTCTTGCGCGGCAGACCGTCCTCGAAGACCACCATCGAGGCGACCACCTCGGTGCCCTGCAGGTGCGAGATGTCGAAGCACTCGATGCGCAGCGGCGCGGTGTCCATCTCCAGCGCCTCGGCCAATTGTTGGAGCGCGAGCGAACGCGCGGTCAGGTCGCCGGCCCGGCGCAGCTTGTGCAGGTTCAGCGCCTGCGCGGCGTTGCGCTGCACGGTCTCCTGAAGCGACTTCTTGTCGCCGCGCTGCGGCACCCGCAGCTCCACCTTGGCGCCGCGCAACTCGCACAACCACTGGGTCAGCGCCTCGGTGTCCGCGGGCAGCGCGGGCACCAGCACCTCGCGCGGCACCGCCTCGCCGCGTTGTTCGCCGTAGAGCTGCTGGAGGAAGTGTTCGACCAGGTCGGCGGTGTCCACGTCCTCGACCCGCTCGGTGACCCAGCCGCGCTGACCGCGCACCCGGCCGCCGCGCACGTGGAAGATCTGGACGGCGACCTCGAGTTCGTCCTCGGCCAGCGCGATCACATCCGCGTCGGTGCCGTCGCCGAAGACGATCGCGTTCTTCTCCAGCGCCCGGGTCAACGCCGTTATGTCGTCCCGCAGCCGGGCCGCCTTCTCGTACTCCATCGCCTGCGCGGCCCGCTTCATCTCCCGCTCGACGCGCTTGATGTAGGGGCCGGTGCGGCCGGCCATGAACTCGCAGAAGTCCTCGGCGAGCGCGCGGTGGTCCTGCGCGGAGATCTTGCCGGTGCACGGCGCCGCGCACTTGCCGATGTAGCCGAGCAGGCACGGCCGGCCGGTGCGGTGGGCGTTCTTGAACACGCCGGCCGAGCAGGTACGCACCGGGAACACCCGCAGCAGCAGGTCGAGCGTCTCGCGGATGGCCCACGCGTGCCCGTACGGGCCGAAGTAGCGCACGCCCTTGCGATGCGGACCGCGCATCACCTGCGCTCGGGGGAACTCCTCATTGAGGGTCACCGCGAGCGAGGGGTAGCTCTTGTCGTCGCGGTACTTGACGTTGAACCGCGGGTCGAACTCCTTGATCCAGGAGTACTCCAGTTGGAGTGCCTCGACCTCGGTGCCGACCACGGTCCAGTCCACCGCCGCGGCGGTGGTGACCATGCTCTGGGTGCGCGGGTGCAGGTTGGCCAGGTCCTGGAAGTAGGACGAGAGCCGGGCACGCAGGTTCTTCGCCTTGCCGACGTAGACCACGCGCCCGTGCTCGTCGCTGAACCGGTACACACCGGGCGACGTCGGGATCTGGCCGGGAGCGGGCCGGTACGACGACGGGTCCATTTCTCCACCCTATGTGCTGGCTCCAACAGATTTTCGCGGTCAACCCACGACGATCTCACCGTTCGCGACCGCGACCGGCAGCGGCGTCAGGCCGCGCCTGGCGGGCCGGCGAACGACGGAGCCGTCGTTCATCGAGAACTGGCTGCCGTGGCACTGGCACTGGATGACACCCTGGTCGACCTTGGTGACCAGACACCCCTGGTGCGGACAACGGGCGTCGAACGCCTTGTAATCGTCCTTGGCGGGCTGGGTGACCACGATCGAGGTGTCGGTGTACACCTTGCCCTTGCCGACCGCCACGTCCTCGGACCGACCCACCGTGACCGGTCCGTCCAGCAGCTTCTTCTCGTGCGGCGACGCGGCCTGGTTGTCCGCGGTGCACGCGCTCAGGCCGAGCCCGGCGGCGCCGACCGCGCCGACCACCGCGGCCCCCCGCAGCAGCGTGCGCCGGTCCGGTCCGTGATCGCCCCGCGGGTCGGTCGCGGTCTCGGTCCGGGGCTGCTGCTGCGCGGTCATGCGGGATCTCCTTGTGAACGGTGACGCCGGTGGCGTGGCCCGGACGGGCCACGCCACCGTGAGGCCGGTCAATCCTCGCACCCGGCCCGGATGCCACTCACGTCACCGTCGGTCGTACAGCACGTCCTGGAGGAACTTGCCGGTGTGGCTGCCGGCCACCTCGGCGACCTCCTCGGGCGTGCCCTCGGCGACGATCAGGCCGCCGCCGCTGCCCCCCTCGGGCCCCAGGTCGACCACCCAGTCGGCGGTCTTGATCACGTCGAGGTTGTGCTCGATCACGATCACCGTGTTGCCCTTGTCGACCAGGCTGGTCAGCACGCCCAGCAGCCGGCGGATGTCCTCGAAGTGCAGACCCGTGGTCGGCTCGTCGAGCACGTACACCGTCTTGCCGGTGGAGCGGCGCTGCAGTTCGGAGGCGAGCTTGACCCGCTGTGCCTCGCCGCCGGAGAGCGTGGTCGCGGGCTGGCCGAGCCGCACATAGCCCAGGCCGACGTCGTTGAGCGTGCGCAGGTGCCGGGCGATCGCGGGGACCGCCTCGAAGAAGGCCAGGCCCTCCTCGATCGGCATGTCGAGCACCTCGGAGATGTTCTTGCCCTTGAAGTGCACCTCGAGCGTCTCGCGGTTGTAGCGCGCGCCGTGGCAGACCTCGCACGGCACGTAGACGTCCGGCAGGAAGTTCATCTCGATCTTGATGGTGCCGTCGCCCGAGCAGTTCTCGCAGCGACCGCCCTTGACGTTGAACGAGAACCGGCCCGGCAGGTAGCCGCGCACCTTGGCCTCGGTGGTCTCCGCGAACAACTTGCGCACGTGGTCGAACACACCGGTGTAGGTGGCCGGGTTCGAGCGCGGGGTGCGCCCGATCGGGCCCTGGTCCACGTGGACGACCTTGTCCACCAGGTCGGTCCCGGTGATCCGGGTGTGCCGGCCCGGCACCAGTCGCGCGCCGTTGAGCTCGCGGGCCAGGTGGGTGTACAGGATGTCGTTGACCAGGGTCGACTTGCCCGAGCCGGACACGCCGGTGATCGCGGTGAACACACCCAGCGGGAACGCCACGCTGACGTCCTGGAGGTTGTTCTCCCGGGCGCCGTGCACCACCAGTCGGCGCTTGGTGTCGGGCACCCGGCGCTCGGTGGGGGTGGGGATGGACTTGCGGCCGGAGAGGTAGTCGCCGGTGGCCGAGCGCTTGTTCTTGAGCAGTTCCTTGTAGCTGCCCGAGTGCACCACCTCACCACCGTGCTCGCCCGCGCCGGGACCGATGTCCACGACCCAGTCGGCGATCCGGATGGTGTCCTCGTCGTGCTCGACCACGATCAGCGTGTTGCCCATGTCGCGCAGCCGGACCAGGGTCTCGATCAACCGGTGGTTGTCCCGCTGGTGCAGGCCGATGGACGGCTCGTCGAGCACGTACAGCACGCCGACCAGGCCGGAGCCGATCTGGGTGGCGAGTCGGATGCGCTGCGCCTCGCCACCGGACAGGGTGCCCGCGGCCCGACTCAGCGAGAGGTAGTCCAGGCCGACGTCGACCAGGAACCTCAGCCGCTCGTTGACCTCCTTGAGCACCCGCTCGGCGATCTTCTTCTCCCGCGCCACCAGCTTGATCCGGCCGAGGAACTCGGCGCAGTCGCTGATCGACATCGACGCGACGTCGGCGATCGACTTGTCCGCGATGGTCACCGCGAGCACGATCGGCTTGAGCCGGGCGCCGTGACACGTGGCACACGGCACCTCGCGCATGAAGCCCTCGAAGCGCTCGCGACTGGTGTCGGTCTCCGCCTCGGAGTGCCGACGCACGATGTAGGGCAGCGCGCCCTCGAAGGACGTGTAGTACGAGCGCTCGCGGCCGTACCGGTTCTTGTACTTGACGTGGATCTGCGTCTTGTGGCCGTTGAGCAGCGCCTTCTTGGCCCGCTGCGGCAGACCGTCCCAGGCGATGTCGGTCCGGAAGCCCATCTCGGCCGCGAGCGCGGAGACCAGCCGGCCGAAGTACTCCGACGCGTGTCCGCTCGACCACGGTGCGAGCGCGCCCTCGTCCAGCGACTTCTGCCCGTCGGGCACCACCAGCTCGGGGTCGACCTCCATCCGGGTGCCGATGCCGGTGCAGTCGGGGCACGCGCCGAACGGCGAGTTGAAGGAGAACGAGCGCGGTTCCAGCTCCTCGAACGACAGGTCGTCGTACGGGCAGTACAGGTGCTCGGAGAACATCCGCTCGCGGTGCGCGTCGTCCTCGGGCAGGTCGACGAAGTCCAGGATGACCATGCCGGAGCCGAGCGAGAGCGCGGTCTCCACCGAGTCGGTCAGCCGGCGCTTGGCCGAGGACTTGACGGTCAGGCGGTCGATGACCACCTCGATGGTGTGCTTCTCCTGCTTCTTGAGCTTGGGCGGGTCGGTGAGCTGGATCACCGCGCCGTCCACCCTCGCCCGGCTGTAGCCCTTGGACTGGAGCTCGGCGAACAGGTCGACGAACTCGCCCTTGCGCTCGCGCACGATCGGCGAGAGCACCTGGAAGCGGGTGCCCTCCTCGAGCTCCAGCACCCGGTCGACCACCTGCTGCGGGCTCTGCCGGGCGATCGGGCGGGAGCACTGCGGACAGTGCGGATGGCCGATTCGGGCGTAGAGCAGGCGCAGGTAGTCGTAGACCTCGGTGATCGTGCCGACCGTGGAGCGTGGGTTGCGGTTCGTCGACTTCTGGTCGATCGAGACCGCGGGCGACAGGCCCTCGATGAAGTCGACGTCGGGCTTGTCCATCTGCCCGAGGAACTGGCGCGCGTAGGACGACAGCGACTCGACGTAGCGGCGCTGTCCCTCCGCGAAGATCGTGTCGAACGCGAGCGAGGACTTGCCCGAGCCGGACAGCCCGGTGAAGACGATGAGCGCGTCGCGCGGAAGGTCGAGGGAGACGTCCTTGAGGTTGTGCTCGCGCGCGCCACGGACGATGAGACGGTCGGCCACTTGAGAATCGAAACCCTTCGACGACATGCCGCTGCGGCTGGATGGTGTCGGATCGGTACGCGTCGACGCGCGGAACGAGGTCGACAGTGCGGATCGCGGCGGTGTTCGAGCAGTGTCGGACCAGTGCTCGATGATGTACCTCGCGCCATCGTAAGCAGCCCGGGGCAGGTTTTTGTTCCCTTTGGGCCGCCAGGCTATCGCACATTCATTCGAACAAAACTTCTTGCGGCCACTCTTCACTCGATCGTGTGAAACACAGGCCCGGGGGTCCGCGCCACTAAGGTGAGACCCCAAGACCTCGTCGCTCCGGGACCCGTCTCGTCCCGCAGGTCGGCGGCGAGGCCGATCCGGGGGAGGTATGCGTGACCACGGACGGGTTCGATCCCGCCGCACTGCTCGCGGAGATCAACGACGCGACCGCGCAGGTATTGGCGACCGCGGAACGGCTGACGCCCGAGCACCTGGCCGGGCCGTCGTTGCTGCCCGGGTGGACCAGAGGCCACGTGCTGACCCACCTCGCGCGCAACGCGGACGCCCTGACCAACCTGCTGAACTGGGCCCGCACCGGGATCCCGACCCCGATGTACCCGCCCGGTGACGCCCGCGACCGGGCCATCGCGGAGGGCGCCGGGCGGCCCGCCCAGGAGCTGCTCACCGACCTGTACGACGCGTCCGGCCGGTTCACCCAGGCGTTCACCGCGATGACGCCGACCGCGTGGGGCGCCAAGGTCACCGCGCGCAACGCGGGCGAGATCGCCGCCACGACGCTGCCCGCGAAGCGGCTGCGCGAGCTGTACATCCACCATGTCGATCTGGACGCGGGCTGGACGCCGGCGCACTGGCCGACCGAGTACACCGAGCGCGAGCTGAACGAGGTCGCGGCCTCCTTCCGCGGCCGCCCGGACTGCCCGCCGCTGCTGCTGCGCGACGACATCACCCACCGCGAACTGCGCATCGGCCCGGAGGGCGTGGCTCCGGCCGCCGTGGTCTCCGGCCGCCGGCAGTCGCTGCTCGCGTGGCTGATCGGCCGCACCAACGGCGACGGGTTGATCGTCGAGCCGTTCGGTCGACTGCCACCGCTGCCCGCGTGGATGTAGCGGGTGGTTCCGGTCGGCGAGGGCGCCGGTCGGTAGCCGGGAGGGCGCGCGGACGGGGAGGATGGCCTACATGACGTATCACGGATCCGTGAAGGTCGGCGGCGCCCCGGCCGTGCGCGAGCTGGCCAATCTGATGATCACCAAGGTGGCCGTCGGGCCCTACGACAACGACGCCTACCTGCTTCGCTGCCGCGCCACCGATCGGCAGTTGCTGATCGACGCGGCCAACGACGCGAGCACGCTGATCACCCTGGTGGGCGACGGCGGCCTGGCGAAGGTGGTCACCACCCATCGGCACCAGGACCACTGGCAGGCACTCGCCGAGGTGGTCGCGCACACCGGCGCGACCACCGTGGCCGGGCGCGCCGACGCCGAGGCCATCCCGGTGCCCACCGACGTGCTCGTGGACGACGGCGACACGATCGCCTTCGGCGCGATCGAACTGCGGGCCATCCACCTGGTGGGCCACACCGAGGGCAGCGTGGCGCTGTTGTACGACGACCCCAAGGGCCACCCGCACCTGTTCACCGGCGACTGCCTGTTCCCGGGCGGGGTGGGCAACACCTTCGGCGACCCCGCCGCGTTCGACCGGCTGATCGACGACGTCGAGCACAAGCTCTTCGACCGGCTCCCGGACGAGACCTGGGTCTACCCGGGCCACGGCAACGACACCACGCTGGGCGCCGAGCGCCCGAGCCTGACCGAGTGGCGCGAGCGCCGCTGGTGATCCGCGCGCGCCGAGCGCCGGTCCGGCCGGGTCAGGCCGGACCGGCGCTCGGCGCGTTCGCCTTGCGCCGGGCCCGGTGCGCGGCCACGTTCGCGCGGTTGGCGCACGCGTCCGAGCAGTAGCGCTTGCGGCCGTTGCGGGAGGTGTCCGCGAACACCCGGTCACAGTCGGCCGCCGCGCACACGCCCGAGCGGCCCACACCGTAGTCGGCCACCAGGTTGGCCAGCCCCATCGCCGTGTTGATCCGCAAGCGCTGCACGAACGGCACCCCCGAAGGCGCGTGGTGCAGGTGCAGCCCGCGGCCGTGATCCACCAGCCGCGGCCGCACCTCGACCCGCGCCAGCAGGCCGTTGACGTGTTCGACGGCCGCCTCCAGGTCGGTGATCACGAAGAACGCGCGCAGCTCGCCGGCCCACTCCAGCAGGGGTTCGAGCGCGTCCCGGTCCAGGTCCTCGACCAGGAACGAGAACGCCCGCAGCACCTCCCGCGCGGAGAGCAGGTCCGGCGTCGAGCCGTGCGCGCCCGTCCACGCGTTGACCATCGCGACGGCAGCGCCGACGCCGTCACTACGGTAACCGTTGACTTCCATTGAACCCTTACCTAGGCTGCGAGTATGTAAGGAGCTACACCAGAACACTCATTACCCTATGCGATATGGGGGCAAAACGATGTCTTCCCGGTGCGATGCCTGCGGGCGGATCGAGGATCCGCGCATGACCGTACTGTCCCGGCACTCCACATCCCAGGGCGAGATCGTCTACACCCGCTGCCTGTGCGGCAGCGTCGGCGTGCGACTGCGGCCGGGAACGACACAACGGCCCCCGCACGAGGTGGTCCTCGCACAGGGGCCGTCGGCCGTACCGCTTCCGGACTGAAACGCTCCGGGCTCTAGACGCTCGCGTCCTTGTCGGCTCGCTCCGCCGCCTCGGCCGCCGCGTGCTCGTCCTTCTTCGTCTTGCGCAGGCTCAGCACCGTGGTCACCGTCAGGGTCGCCACGATCACGCCGAGCGAGAGCGGAATGCCGATCTCCGGCACGTGCACACCCTGACCGTGCAGCGCCTCGAAGATCAGCTTGACGCCGATGAAGCCGAGGATCACCGACAGGCCGTACGACAGGTAGACGAGCTTCTTGAGCAGCCCGCCGATCAGGAAGTAGAGCTGGCGCAGCCCCATCAGCGCGAACGCGTTCGCGGTGAAGACGATGTACGGCTCCTTGGTGAGGCCGAAGATCGCCGGGATCGAGTCCAGGGCGAACAGCACGTCGGTGGTGCCGACGGCGATCATCACGATCAGCATCGGGGTGACGAGGCGCTTGCCGTTCTCCTTCACCACGAGCTTCATGTCGCGGTAGCCGTCGGTGGTCGGCAGGACCTTCTCGACCTTGCGCAGGAGGGCGTTCTCCTCGAACTCCTCCTCCTCGTCCGACTTGGCCTCCTTGATCAGCTTCCACGCGGTCCAGATCAGGAACGCGCCGAAGATGAAGAAGACCCACGAGAACGCGGCGACGACCGCGGCGCCCGCGCCGATGAAGATGCCGCGCAACACCAGCGCGAGCAGTACGCCGACCAGGAGCACGCGCTGCTGGTACTGCGGCGGCACCGCGAACTTGCCCATGATCAGAACGAACACGAACAGGTTGTCGACGCTCAGCGACTTCTCGGTGATGAAGCCGGCGAAGAACTCACCGGCGGGTGCCGATCCGGAGAAGACCCACAGGCCGATTCCGAATACGACGGCGAGACCGACCCAGAAGATGCCCCACAGGGACGCTTCCTTGAGGGTGACCTCGTGCGGTTTGCGATTGAGGAACAGATCGACCGCCACCAGTGCCAACAGCACGACGATGGTCAGGATCCAGGCAACGGGTGAAACGTCCACTGCGCCTCCGGCAGACGTGGGGGGTCGCGTCATAGCCGGAGGGGGGATGCACCCCTCCGATTGCCTCCAGGATGCCAGAAGGTAAAGAAAACACCAAGCGATCCTTTACCAAATCCTGGTGACAGGTCGTCAGAAGACCTCTTGCGTCGGCCCGCTCGGAGTGTCCACTCACCCGTCAGGCCACCGGCGCGAACCCCCGACGCGGCTTGAGCGCGGGCGCCGGCAACCGCTCCGGGGCCCGGGCGGGCGGGACCGGCAGGCCCAGCCTGCGGGCACCGAGACCGGCCAGCAGCAGCGGCAGCAGGCGGGCCGTCACCCGGGCGTCGGCCAGCGCCGCGTGCGCGTCGGGGAAGGTCAGCCCGAAGTGCGCGCAACAGGTCCCGAGCTTGTGGTCGGCCAGCGGCAGTGCGGACGCCTTCGCGAGCTTCATCGTGCACAGCGCGGGCAGCGTCGGCGGGGTCATCCCCGTCGCGACGAACTCGGCCTCCAGGAACCGCTGCTCGAAGGACGCGTTGTGCGCGACCACCACGGCGCCCGCGAGCAGCCCGGCCAACTCGGTGGCGACCTGCGCGAACCGGGGCGCGCCCACCACGTCGGCGGCGGTGATGCGGTGTACGTGGCTCGCGCCGACCGAGCGCCCGGGATCCAGCAGCGTGGTCCACTCGCGCAACACCTCGCCGGTGCCGCGCATCCGCACCACGCCGATCTCCACGATGCGATCGCCACGGGCGGGCGAGAACCCCGTGGTCTCCAGGTCGACGACCGCGAACTCGGTACGCGCGACCTCGGCGGGCACCCCGAGCACGCGCGCGGGATCGACATAGGCGAACAAGGCGACATCCCTCTCCCCCGGCCGCCTTGACACGACCGACGGGGCGAGAGTCTATGACCCCCGCCCCGCCACATTTACCGCATCAGCACAATCCGCCCCATTCGAGCGACCCCACCATCCGCCGGGCCAAACCCATCTCACCCGACCGACGTTCGAGGCCACCCCGGCCGGAGACCAAACCGCAGCACCACACCCGGCCGGGCAAAACCACCTCAGCCCGGCCGGCGTTCGAGACCGCCCCAAGCCAACCGACGCCGAACCCGAACCGGCGAACCAGTCCAGCCCGGCCGGCGTTCGAGGCCACCCCGGCCGGAGGCCGAAACCCCGCGCGCTCCGCGCTCAACGCGTGCCGGCCACCCAGGACAACAACTGCCGCGTCGCATCCGCACCGCCCGAGGGCAGGTCCGCCGTGTACACCCAGGGCAGCCCGATCCACGGGTCCATGATGTGGTCCTCCGGAATCGCGGTCAGCCGCAACAACGACCGCCACAACGGGTCGAGCAACGGCCCGAACGACTCGGCGTCACCGCGCGAGCCCACCACGACCACATGCACCCCGACCCGGGGCCCCTCCTCGACGATGTGCCGCAGTTGCGCCGCGCTGCGATCGTCGAAGCCGAACGGGAAGTCGTGCACCAGCAACAACTGCCGGGCCAGGTCCAGCTCGCTCGGCAGCGAGTCCACCGCGTCGTTGGCAACCGCCATCCGGACCAGCTCGATCCGGTCCAGCAGCCGCCCGAGCAGCGCGGACACATCGGCGGCGTCGGTGGCCACCGGGCCCACCAGCAGCCCGGAGGCCGCGAGCGGCTGCAACGGCGCGGCCGCCGTGCCCTTGCCCGCCGGGTCCACCACGTGCACCTTGAACTCGCCCACCGGGAACGCCGCGAACATCCGCGCGGTCAGCGACACCGCGAGCTCGTCGGCCCGCTCCGAGCCGTTGCCCCGCTCGCCCTCCAGGCCCGACGCGGCGGTGTCGATCCACAGTCCGCGATCCATCGGCAGCCGCAACACCATCGGCACCCGCAGCTCCGGCCGCTCCGGCAGATGCAGGTCGCCGAGCCGAATCGCCGGCGCCCCGTCCTCGGGAGCCTGCCACCCGGCCCACGACGTGCTGTCCCAACGCGCCATCACCGGCGGCAGGTTCGGCTCCAACTGCTCGATCTCGCCGACCAATTGCGCAGTGTCCCGGTCCAGCACGGCCTTGGCCTGCTCGGCCAGCGCCCGGTGCCGATCACGCGCGGTGTCCTGCGCGGCGAGCCCCGCCGGCGAGAAGCGCGCGGCCGGGTCGTTCAGGACGCCTTCCAGCTCCTTGTCCAGCCGACCGTCGGCGTACTCGATCGCCGACCGGTAGGCGGCGGCCGATCGGGCCGCGTCCTCGAACACGCCCCAGACCTGCTCGTACAGCTTCTCCACCTCGCGCCGCGCGGCCCGCTGCGCGGCCTCGCGCTCGACGTCCGGCGGAGCCGCGGCCCACGCCATGCCGCCGTTCGGGTCCACCCGGGGCACGGTGCCCGGCTCGCGCGGCTCGGTGGGCGCGTTCGCGGCGCTGAACGGCGCGGCGGTGGTACCGCCCAGCGCGGTGCGCGCCCGGTCCACCACGCGGGCCCGGTTCGCCACCCCGACGTCCTTGAGCAGCGCCTCCAGGCCGGCCTCGTAGCCCTGCCCGACGGCCCGCACCTTCCACGCGCCCTGACGGCGGTACAGCTCGACCGTTTGCAGCGCACGCTCGCTGCCCAGGTCGGTGATCCGGAACGTGGCCAGATCCTCGCCGGCCGCGCGCACGGTGACCACCGGCGCCGCGACCACACCGAACCGGTCCACGCCGCCGCCCTCGATCGTGACGCCGACCAGTGCCCGCTCGATCCCGGCGGGCAGCTTGTCCAGCTCGAAGGTCGCACCGGCCTGACGGATGCCCACCCCGGCGGCGTCGACACCGCCGCGCTGGATCACATCGTCGTCGTCGCGGACCCGATCGTCGGCCCCTACCAGGGTCACCACCAGCTCGACCGGGCATTGCGCCGCGATCTCGACCTCCACCCGGGTGTCGGGCAGCGCCAGGTTCTGACCCCGTACCAGTTCGGTGCTCACGTGCGTTCGTCCCCTCCCCGCCCCGCCGGGACGGACCCCGCGCGAGCGGGCCGGGAGGCGTGTTCCGCCCGTCCCGGCCCGCTCACCATGTTTGGTTGTACGTCCTACAGGTGCGCCATCAGAGCCGGGAGCAGGTCGCGCAGCGTCTGCCCGTGTGCGGGCTCGCCGATCGCGGCCATCTTCCAGGCGGTGCCGTGCCGGTACAGCTTGGCCATGATCTGGCCGGTGTAGTTGCCACCGCCGGAGAGCGTGTAGCGCGCCAGCTCGGTGTTCGTGCTCTCGTCCACGATCCGGCAGAACGCGTTCTCGATCTCCTGGAAGGTCTGCCCCTGGAACGAGCTGACCGTGAAGATGATCTGGTCCACGTGCACCGGCACGCGGGACAGGTCCACGAGAATCGACTCGTCGTCGCCGTCACCGTGCCCGGTCAGGTTGTCGCCGGTGTGGCGAACGGACCCGTCCTTGCTGGTGAGCTGGCCGAAGTAGCAGACGTCGACCGGCTGGTTCTCGGCGAACAGGACGCACGACGCGTCCAGGTCGACCTCCTTCTCCCGGCTGCCGAACAGGCCGCGGCGCTTGATGGCGTCCCATCCCAGGCCCATCCGGACCATGGTCAGCTCGCCACCACCCGGCTTGTCGAGTGAAATCCTCTGGCCCTTGGACATGTTGACGGCCACTGGCGACGTCTCCCCTCACAGAATTTGGTCACGCGGCTCGCGGGCCCCGCCCCGACGGGGCGGGCCCACACTGGCCGCAGAGTAGTCCTCGGAGGTCGCCGGTGTCCCGGCGAGCCCCCTCGGTCGCGTTCCGGATCACGAACCTACCGGTCAAGACGTACAGGCATCACAGGCCGTTCCCTCATATCCGGCAATCCGTCCCGGACATCCTGCTACGCGATGCCCGCCGCCTTCATCCCGCGCAGCTCCTTCTTCAGCTCCCCGACCTCGTCGCGCAACCGCGCGGCCAGTTCGAATTGCAGTTCCGAAGCGGCGGCGTGCATCTGCTCGGTCATCACCCGGATCATGTCCGTGAGATCGGCCGCAGGCATATTGTCCGAACCCGCCTTCCTGCCCAGCGACGGCACCGGCGCCTTCGTCCGGCCCTTGTTGCCGGCCAGCAGATCGGCGGTGTCCGCGTCCTCGCGCGAGATCGAGTCCAGGATGTCCACGATCTTCTTGCGCAGCGGCTGCGGATCGATACCACGCTCGGTGTTGTACGCGATCTGCTTCTCGCGCCGCCGGTTGGTCTCGTCGATCGCCTTGGCCATCGACGGCGTGATCTTGTCCGCGTACATGTGCACCTGGCCGGAGACGTTGCGCGCCGCGCGGCCGATGGTCTGGATCAGCGAGGTCCCCGAGCGCAGGAAGCCCTCCTTGTCCGCGTCCAGGATGGACACGAGCGAGACCTCGGGCAGGTCCAGGCCCTCGCGGAGCAGGTTGATGCCGACCAGCACGTCGTACTCGCCCAGCCGCAGCTCGCGCAGCAACTCGACCCGGCGCAGCGTGTCGATGTCGCTGTGCAGGTATCGCACCCGCACACCCTGCTCCAGGAAGTAGTCCGTGAGGTCCTCGGACATCTTCTTGGTGAGCGTGGTGACCAGCACCCGCTCGTCCTTCTCGGCCCGGGTGCGGATCTCGTGCAGCAGGTCGTCGATCTGCCCCTCGGTCGGCTTGACCACGACCTCGGGGTCGATCAGGCCGGTCGGGCGGATGATCTGCTCGACCACCGCGTCCGCCTTGGCCAGCTCGTACTTGCCGGGCGTCGCGGACAGGTACACCGTCTGGCCGACCCGCTCCAGGAACTCCTCCCACTTGAGCGGGCGGTTGTCCATCGCGGACGGCAACCGGAAGCCGTGCTCGACCAGGGTGCGCTTGCGCGACGCGTCGCCCTCGTACATCGCGCCGATCTGCGGCACGGTCACGTGCGACTCGTCCAGCACCAGCAGGAAGTCCTCGGGGAAATAGTCCAGCAGCGTGTTCGGCGCGGTGCCCGCCTCGCGGCCGTCCATGTGCCGCGAGTAGTTCTCGATGCCGGAGCAGGTGCCGATCTGGCGGAGCATCTCGATGTCGTACGTGGTGCGCATGCGCAGGCGCTGGGCTTCCAGCACCTTGCCCTGCTTGTCCATCCGGGCGAGCGTCTCCTCCAGCTCCCGCTCGATCCCGGCGACCGCGCGCTCCATCCGCTCCGGACCGGCCACGTAGTGCGTGGCGGGGAACACGTAGAGCTCCTGATCCTCGCTCACCACCTCGCCGGTGAGTGGGTGCAGCGTCATCAGCGACTCGATCTCGTCACCGAACATCTCGATCCGCACGGCCAGCTCTTCGTAGACCGGGAAGATCTCGATCGTGTCGCCGCGCACCCGGAAGGTGCCGCGCGTGAACGCGACGTCGTTGCGGGTGTACTGGTTGCCGACGAAGCGGCGCAGCAGCGCGTCGCGCTCGATCTCCTCGCCGACGCGCAGGCGGACCATCCGGTCGACGTACTCCTGCGGGGTGCCGAGGCCGTAGATGCAGGACACGGAGGCGACCACGACCACGTCACGACGGGTCAGCAGCGAGTTGGTGGTCGAGTGCCGCAGCCGCTCGACCTCCTCGTTGATCGAGGAGTCCTTCTCGATGTAGGTGTCCGTGGTGGGGACGTACGCCTCGGGCTGGTAGTAGTCGTAGTACGAGACGAAGTACTCGACGGCGTTGTTCGGCAGCAGCTCACGGAATTCGTTGGCGAGCTGCGCCGCGAGGGTCTTGTTGGGCGCCATGACGAGCGTCGGCCGCTGGAGCCGCTCGATCATCCACGCGGTCGTCGCCGACTTGCCGGTGCCGGTCGCGCCGAGCAACACCACGTTCTTGTCGCCCGCGCCGATCCGCTGTTCGAGCAGATCGATCGCCTGCGGCTGATCGCCGGACGGCTGGTAGGGACTGACGACCTCGAAGGGCGCCACTTTGCGTTCGAGATCGGTGATGGGTCGCACTCAACATACGTTACGACCTCGGGCCGACAAACGGCGTCCGCGCCGTTTGTCGGCCCGAGGTCGTAACGTGCCGGCGGCCTCCGCGCCGGACACAACCAGTGGAGCGGGCGGGTACACCGATCAAGCCGACCAGGGCGCGACCGCGGCCTCAGTCGCCCGTCAGCCGCTCCCACAGGGCCAGGATCTGCGGCTCCAGCGCCGACAGCGGACCGTCGTTGTCGATCACCACATCGGCCACGGCCAACCGCTGCGCCCGAGAGGCCTGCGCGGCCATCCGGGCCCGAGCGTCCGCCTCCGGCATACCCCGCAGCCGGACCAGCCGGTCGAGCTGGGTCTCGGGCGCCGCGTCCACGACCACGACCAGGTCGTACAGCTTCGCGAGGTCGTTCTCCGCCAGCAGCGGCACATCGTTGACCAGCACCGCGTCCTCGCCGGCCGCGGCCGTCAACTCCGCCGCCCGGGCGCCGACCAGCGGGTGCACGATCGCGTTCAGCGCGGCCAACCGCTCCGGCGATCCGAACACGACCCGGCCCAGGCCCGGTCGATCCAGCGAGCCGTCCGGCAACAGCACCCCCTCGCCGAACTCCGCCACCACCGCCGCCAGCCCCGGCGTCCCCGGCGCCACCACCTCACGCGCGATCCGGTCCGAGTCGATCACCACGGCACCCAACTCCGCCAGCCGCCGCGCCACCTCACTCTTCCCGGCCCCGATCCCCCCGGTAAGCCCGACATTGCCCCTGCTGCCCATGCCGCGCCCCTCGTACGTTCTTCGGGTGGAACCGGAACCGGGCCACGGTAGGCCAGGCGGTTCCAGGGTAGAAGGGCGCCGCTCCCGAGCACACGGGAGCCCGCCCAGGACACACCGGGACGGGCTCGGCCGCGACGACGCGGGGCGGGTCAGATGTTGAGCTTGCGGAAGATCGGGCGGGGGACGTGGCGCAGGGCGGACATCACGAAGCGGAACTGGCCCGGGACCCAGACCACCGAGGACTTGCGGCGCAGGCCCTTGACGATGGCCTCGGCGACGACCTCGGGGGTGGTCGCCAGCGGCGCGTCCGGCAGGCCCTCGGTCATCCTGGTCCTCACGAAGCCGGGCCGCACGATCATCACGTGCACGCCGGTGCCGTGCAGCTTGTCGCCCAGGCCCTGGGCGAACGCGTCCAGGCCGGCCTTGGTCGAGCCGTAGATGAAGTTGGACTTGCGGGCCCGCTCGCCGGCCACCGACGAGATCACCGCGAGTGCGCCGTGGCCCTGCCGGGACAGCGCGTTCGCCGCCGCCAGCCCGGCCGAGACGCCGCCCACGTAGTTGACCTGCGCGACGCGCGCGGCGGCGGCGGGAGACTTCTCGTCCGCCTCCTGGTCGCCCAGCACCCCGAAGGCGAGCAGGACGACGTCGATGTCGCCCGCCGCGAACACCTCGTCGATGGTCTTCTCGTGGTCGTCGGTCTCGGCCGCGTCGAACCCGACCACCTCGACCGAGGCACCGAGACCGCGCAGTTCCTCGGCGGCGGCGTCCAGCGCGGCGGAGGGGCGGCCGGCGAGCACGACCCGCCGAACCCGCTCGGCGACCATCGCACGGGCCGTGGTCAGCGCGATCTCGGAGGTACCGCCGAGAACGAGCAGGGACTGCGGTGCGCCCAAGGCGTCTTTCACGGTGCGTCCTTCACAAGAGCGTGGTTCACAAGTAGACGGAAGAGGGGTGGATCAGAGCCCGAGCCGGCGGGCCTGGTCGGAGACGAAGATCCCGTCCGGGTCGACCTTGGCGCGCACCTCGCGGAACCGCTCCAGACGCGGGTACATCCGGGCCAGGTCGGCCGGGTCCATCCGCGAGTCCTTGGCGAGGTAGAACCGGCCCTCGTTGCTCAGCACGATCTCGTCGAGCTGCTTGAGCAGCCGCGCCAGCCCCGGGGTGTTGGTGGGGAAGTCGAGCGTGAGCGTCCATCCCGGCTTGGGGAAGGACAGGAAGCCCTCGTTGCCGGGGCCGAAGCGCTTGAGCACGGTGAGCGAGGAGGGTGCGCCGTGCGCGCTGATCGTCTCGACCGCCTTGACCAGTGCGTCCTCGCGCCCGAACGGCACCACGAACTGGTACTGGAGGAAGCCGGTCCGCCCGTACACCCGGTTCCACTCCTGGACCAGGTCGAGCGGGTGGAAGAACGCGGTGATCGACTGGAGCTGGCCGACCTTGTGCTTGGGCGCCTTGCGGTACCACAGCTCGTTGAACAGACCCATGGTGAGCTTGTTCGGCAGCCGGCCCGGCACCACGTCCGGCACGGTCAGCAACGAGCCGGTCCTGAACCGCAGCGGGTCCCGGCGCTTCTTCGCGGGCAGGTCGTCGAGCGCGGCGAACTCGCCGCACGTGAGCACACAGCGGCCGAGGTTGGGGCCCTTGGCCAGGCAGTCCAGCCACGCGACGGTGTACGTGTACTTCTCGTCCGTCTCGGCCATCAGCGCCATGGCCTCGTCGAGGTTCTTCGTCCGGTCGGTGTCCACCGACGCGAGCGAGGTCTCGATGGGCGTCATCCGGATGGTCGCGGACAGGATCAGGCCGGTCAGGCCCATCCCGCCGGCGGTGGCCCAGAACAGCTCCGGGTCGCCCTGCGGGGTGATGGTGCGCTCGGTGCCGTCGGCCATCAGCATGTCGATGGACAACACGTGGTTGCAGAAGCTGCCGTCCGCGTGGTGGTTCTTGCCGTGCACGTCGGCGCCGATCGCGCCGCCCACGGTGACCTGCCGGGTGCCCGGGGTCACGGGCACGAAGAACCCGAACGGCACGAACAGTTCGATCAGCCGATCCAGGCTCACCCCGGCCTCGCAGGTGACCAGGCCGCGCTCGAGGTCCACCGCGAGGATCCGGTCCAGCCCGGTCATGTCCAGGACGGTGCCGCCACCGTTCTGCGCGGGGTCGCCGTACGAGCGGCCGAGGCCGCGGGCGATCACGCCGCGCGAGGTGCGCTGCCCCAACGCGGTCACCACCTGATCGCGGGTGGTGGGGCGCACGACGTCGGCGAAGGTGGGAGCGGTGCGCCCCCAACCGTGCAGGCCGACCCGCCGAGCGGTTGGTCGTACGTCGGCCGACGGGCCGTCAGACATGGAAAACTCCCAGAACAAAGGTGAGAAGCCAGGCGAAGCCAAGGCCGACGAGGACCTTGTCCTTGAGAAGAACGTCCTCAGGGGACCCGGCGGTTCCGGCGTCCACGTACACCGCGTAGCGCAGGAACGCGAAGCCGAACGGGATCAGCGACAACTGGTGCCAGGCGAGCGTGGAATCGCCCTCGGGAATCTGAAATGCCCACAGGGAGTACGTGAGCAGCGTCACCGACACCGCCATCTGCCACACGAAGCGCAGGTAGGTGATCGAGTAATTGGCCAGCGAGGCGCGCGTCTTGGCCGCCTCCTCGCCCATCAGGACCATCTCCGAGTAGCGCTTGCCGGCCACCATGAACAACGAGCCGAAGCCCGCGGTCAGCAGGAACCAGCGCGACAGCGGCAGTTCGGAGGCGGTACCGCCGGCCATCGCCCGGAACAGGAAGCCGGAGGCGACCATGGCCAGGTCGAGCACCACGACGTGCTTGAAGGAGAAGCAGTACGCGACGTTGAGCACCACGTACAGGCCCAGCACCAGCGCGGTCCCGGGGTTGCACAGCAGCACCCCGAGCACGACCGCGGCGATGCCCAGGAGCGGTCCCAGCACCCACGCGAGCTTGACCGGCACCACGCCGGAGGCGATCGGGCGGTTGCGCTTGGTCGGGTGCTCGCGGTCGGCCTCGACGTCGAACGCGTCGTTGATGTAATAGATCGCCGAGGCGGCCAGGCAGAACAGCGCGAACATGATCGCGCTGTGCCCCAGGACGTAGCCCTCGTCCAGCCGCCCGGCCGCCAGTGGCGCGGCGAACACGAGCACGTTCTTGACCCACTGCTTGGGCCGGGCCAACTTCAGCAGGCCGCCCGCGAGTCCCCCGCGCGGTGGGCGCGCGGGGGCCTGGGCGGGGGCGGCGTCGACCGCGGCCGGAACCAGGGCCTCACTCGACTCGATCGGCGATTCGACTTCGGATGTACTCAAGACCTCAGAACCCCTTCGGACGCTCTGCGCGACGAGCCCAGGCGCGGCCCAAGCCGCCTGCCGCGAGCCCCATGGTCGCGCCCGCGGCCACGTCGGACGGATAGTGAACGCCCACGACGAGCCGCGAGAAACACGTCGCAGCGGCGGCCGTACCCGTGACGGCGGTGGGCAACAGGCCGTGGAACGCCACGGCGGCGGCGGCGGAGGACACCGAGTGCGAGGACGGGAAGCTGTGTCGGCCCGCGGTGCGCACCGTCGGCTCCAGGCCCGGTATGGCCGGCCGGGGTCGGCGCACCACGCGCTTGACCACCATGCTGGCCACGTGCGCGCCGGCGACCGTGGCGGTGGCCCGCAGCCACTCGGGCCGACGGCCCCGGTCCACGGCGGCGCCGACCAGACCGGCGGCGAGCCAGACACCGGCGTGCTCGCCGGCGAAGGACAGCGCCTTGCTCGTGCGCTGGACCACCGGGTGCCCGGTGCGCCCGCGCACCCCGCGGTACAGGGCGACGTCGGACGCGCCCACCGTCTTGACTACCTGCCCGGTGGCGAACGCTCCACCAAAGGCCATCGATATCCTCATTCCTACCGCAAGTCGAATGGGCGCCCTGCCCCGAAGTCCGGGGGCCTACGTGCTTCGGCGATCTTCCCGACCGCCCCACGGGCCACATCCGTACGAGCCCGGCGCATGGCACCAATGAGTCAGGGTACGCGAACCCGGCGCCGGCGCTTCGCCGACCCGTTGCGGCGCCCGTCGGCCGGGCCCACGCTTCCTCGCTCCCGCACCGACGCTGCCAAACATGCGGCGGGCGCACCACGAGGTGGGCCTTTCGTGACGGAACTGTGGCAGACCCGCAGCCTGCGCGACGCCGGAGCGATACGCGCAACGCGCCCCCGGAGAAGTCAATTCAGCGGCGCCGGCGAGAAGGCGCCCGCCACGATCCGCGCCGGCGCGCCGCTTCCGTCGGCCGGCACCGACCACACGTCGCCGGCCGCCGCCGACCCGGTCGGCAGTCCGTAGCCGATGGTGCGTTCGTCCAGCCACACGGCCTGGTCGTCCACGCTGCGGATCTCCGCGAGCGGCGTCTCGCGCATCGTCGCCAGGTCGAGCACGTGCAGTCGCCACGGGTTGCGCGTGCTCTGCGAGACCTTCTTCTTGAACACCAGGCGGGTGCCGTCCGGCGACAACGACGGGCATTCGACGTTCTCCCGCAGCACCGTCATGGTGCGCGCCCGCAGGTCGCCGCGGACCAGGTAGGTGCGGCCGGAGGTGTTCGTGGACAGCGTGGCGTAGAACGTGTTGTCGTCGGCGGTGAAGGTGACGCCCCAGAAGTTGCGGTCCGGCGACGTGAGTTCCTTGCCGTCCCGGGTGGTGGTGAAGTCCTCCAGGTTGGCGGCGAGTTCACCCGTGTGAGTGTCCAGGACCGAGGTGCGGGTGGAGAAGGTCATCGACGCGTACGAGTCGCCGTACACGAACACCGTCCACGAGGCCATCCGGCCCGATGCCGACACCCGCGCCCGGTTGGGCGTGCCCGCGAGCTCGACCCGGCGCACCTGGCGCAGGTTCGCGTCCAGCACCAGGGCCACATTGGTCCTGGTGATCCCGCCCTCGACGACCAGGCACACCGCGGTGCCGCCGGCCGCGTAGACCCGGTCGCACGAGCGCTCGCCCACCGTGCGCGGCCCGCCGGGATCGGCCGCCGCGACGGTGGCCAGGTGCCCGTACCCCGGACCCGACTCGGTGCTGCGGAACAGCAACCTCGGCGCGCCGGCCAGGGTCAACGGCGGCCCGCCCGGCGCGGTACCGGAGCCGCCGTGCAACTTTTCGTCCTCGCGCCGGACCGCGTAGAGCGTGTAGACGACCGCGATCCCCGCGAGCAGGACCAGGACCAACCCGAAGATCACCACGCGCGCCTTGGTGACGGCCGGTTTCACCGGTGCGTCAACGGACATCGGACACCTCCCGTGCCCGTCCCGCGCGCCCGGCCCGGCGCACCCGACCACCCGCGAGGGCCAGGGCCGAGCCGAACAGCGCCACCGCGAGCGCGATCGCGAGGACACGGATCGCGGCGGCCGGCCCCCACGCCGTCCACAGCGCGCCGAAGATCATCGACGAGGCGAAGCGGCCCATCGCCTGCCCCGTCTGCACCACGGCCAGCCCGCCCGCGCGACCCGTCGCGGGCAACCGCGCGCCCACCGCCGCCGAGAGCACGCCGTCGGTCGCCGCGTAGAACACCCCGTGCAGGGCGAGCACCGCGATCAGCAGCCCGACCCCGCCGAGCGGGCCGCCGAGCAGCAGGTAGGCCGCCAACAGCACGCCGTGCCCGGCCAGGAACACCCGCCGCCGACCCACCCGGTCGGCGAGCCGGCCCAGCGGCAGCGCGAGCACCAGATAGACCCCGGCGGTGCCCAGCGGGAGCAGCGGGAACCAGTGCGGCTCGATCTCCAACCGGTGCTGGAGCAGCAGATAGACGAACGCGTCGCTGACCGTGACCAGGCCCAGCGCCGCCGCGACCACGCACAGCCGGCGATAGGGCCGATCCCGCAACAGCCGTATCCCGTCCCGCCAACCGGGCTTGTGCTCGATCGGATCGCGATGGTCGCGGACGAACAGCACCAGCATCGCGACGCCGACCAGGCCCACGCAGAAGCTCACCACGAACACCGCGTCGTAGGCCGTGCCCACCGCGGCCAGGATGGCGAACGCCACCAGCGGGCCGGTGAACGCCCCGGCGGTGTCCAGCGCGCGATGCACGCCGAACGCGCGGCCCTGCGCCTGCGGGCTGCTGGAGAGCGAGATGAGCGCGTCCCGGGGCGCGGTGCGCAGCCCCTTGCCCGCGCGATCGGCGGCCAGCACCGCGCCGATGCCCGGCACCGAGGCGCCGGCCAGCGGCAGACCGAGCTTGGCCACCGCCGACATCCCGTAGCCGACCACGGCCACGTGCTTGCGCGCGGCGAAGCGGTCGGCGAGATGGCCGCCGACCAGCCGCAGAAAGACCGTGACGCCGGAGTACAGGCCGTCCAGGAAGCCGAACTGAAGCATCGTCAGGCCCAGCCCGGTGACCAGGTAGACCGGCATCACCGCGGTGACCATCTCCGAGGAGACGTCGGTGACCAGGCTGACCATGCCGAGCGCGATCACATTGCCGGTGACCACCGCGCCGGCCGCGGACCCGACCCGCCCGCTCCGCGGCTCGGTCGCCGCCTCGGTCGCCGCCTCCGGACGTCCGGACGAGACGTACACCCCCGCACCCTCCCCCGGCTGCCGTGTGACCGTCCCCGACCCTAGTCCCGTTCGCGCGCTCCCACCGGAAAAGCCGAAAGGCCCCACCTCCCCGAAGGGAGATGGGGCCTTCGCATCCGGCGGTATCGCTACCGGCGGATCAGTCGAACACTTCGGCTCGAACCCTTCGGTTCGAACACCGCGTCCGGCACGAGCGGACCGAGGTCAGCTCTGGCCGCCCGCCAGCTTCTCGCGAAGCGCGGCGAGGGCCTCGTCGGACGCCAGGGCGCCGCCGGTGGTGTCGGCCTCGACCTCGTCGTCACCGCCCGAGGAGTACGCGCCCGCGGCTTCGCCGGCCACGGCCTCGGCCTCGGCCTCGCGGGCCTTGACGACCTGCTGCTGGTGCGACTCGAAGCGCGCCTGGGCGTCGGCGTACTGCTTCTCCCACTCCTCGCGCTGCTTGTCGAAGCCCTCGAGCCAGTCGTTGGTCTCCGGGTCGAAGCCGTCCGGGTAGATGTAGTTGCCCGCGTCGTCGTAGGTCGCGGCCATGCCGTAGAGGGTCGGGTCGAACTCGGCCGTGGCCGGGTCCGCGCCGAACGCCTCGTTGGCCTGCTTCAGCGAGAGGCTGATGCGGCGACGCTCGAGGTCGATGTCGATGACCTTGACGAAGATCTCGTCGCCGACCTGGACGACCTGCTCCGGGATCTCCACGTGGCGCTCGGCCAGCTCGGAGATGTGGACCAGACCCTCGATCCCCTCGTCCACGCGGACGAACGCACCGAACGGAACGAGCTTGGTGACCTTGCCGGGAACGACCTGGCCGATCTGGTGCGTCCGGGCGAACTGCTGCCACGGGTCTTCCTGGGTCGCCTTCAGCGACAGGGAGACGCGCTCGCGGTCCATGTCCACGTCGAGCACCTCGACGGTGACTTCCTGGCCGACCTCGACAACCTCGGACGGGTGGTCGATGTGCTTCCAGGACAGCTCGGAGACGTGCACGAGACCGTCGACGCCGCCGAGGTCCACGAACGCACCGAAGTTGACGATCGAGGACACGACGCCCGTGCGGACCTGACCCTTCTGCAGGGTCGTGAGGAAGGTCTGGCGCACCTCGGACTGGGTCTGCTCGAGCCAGGCACGGCGGGACAGGACCACGTTGTTGCGGTTCTTGTCCAGCTCGATGATCTTGGCTTCGAGCTCCTTGCCCACGTACGGCTGGAGGTCACGCACACGACGCATCTCGACCAGCGAGGCCGGGAGGAAGCCGCGGAGGCCGATGTCCAGGATGAGACCACCCTTGACGACCTCGATGACGGTACCGGTGACGATGCCGTCTTCTTCCTTGATCTTCTCGATGGTGCCCCAAGCGCGCTCGTACTGAGCCCGCTTCTTCGAGAGGATCAGGCGGCCTTCCTTGTCCTCCTTCTGGAGAACCAAGGCCTCGATGTGGTCACCGACAGTGACGACCTCGTGGGGGTCCACGTCGTGCTTGATGGAAAGCTCGCGGGACGGGATGACGCCTTCGGTCTTGTAACCGATGTCGAGCAGGACCTCGTCCCGGTCGACCTTGACGATCACGCCATCCACGATGTCGCCGTCGTTGAAGTACTTGATCGTCTCATCGATCGCTGCGAGGAAGTCTTCCTCGGAGCCGATGTCGTTGACCGCCACCTGCGGGGTGGTGCTGGGCGTGGCCTCGGTGCTGCTCGTCATGTGGGTAAGGGCTCCGGGTACGGACAGAAGTCGTTTTCAAACACGCTTGTGGACCCGGTTTCGCCCCCGACGCCCGCGACCATGCAAGAGGATGGCGTGGGATCGACAAAGGTGAGCGCGACCTGCTCCGTCTGAGTTCACGCAGGCCCGCGGCGCAACTTGCAGCATACGGGGCCGACCGGGTGCGGTCAACGCGCACGGGATGCATGGGGTCAACCGGGACGTCCCGGAGGGAGTACCCTACGCGCGTCCGTGCCCGCCCGCAGTCCCTGGAGCATCGTGAACCGCCCCCTCTCCCCCGACCCGCACGCGATGGCGGCCCGGTTCGTCGACCCCGACGACCTCGACGACGCCGACGACGACGCGGTGCGGCGCAAGGTCGGCCTGGTGGAGAGCGTGCGCGCGGGCCGGCAGTGGTGGGACGCCAACGCGGACGAGTATCAGGTCGAGCACGGCGACTTCCTCGGCGACGCGCGTTTCACGTGGTGCCCGGAGGGGCTGGACGAGGACCGGGCGGGGCTGTTGGGGCCGGTCGAAGGACGCAGCGTGCTGGAGGTGGGCGCGGGCGCGGCGCAGTGTTCGCGCCGGCTGCTCGCGCGTGGCGCCTTCCCGATCGCGCTGGACCTGTCGCTGCGCCAGCTCCAGCACTCGCGCCGGCTCGACGTCGAGCACGGCACCCGGGTACCGGTGGTACAGGCCGACGCGGCGCGTCTGCCGTTCGCGAACGAGAGCTTCGACCTGGCGTTCTCCGCGTACGGCGCGCTGCCGTTCAGTCCGGACGGCGCGGGGATCATGCGCGAGGTGTTCCGGGTGTTGCGGCCGGGCGGGCGGTGGGTCTTCTCGATCACCCACCCGGTGCGTTGGGCGTTCCCGGACGAGCCGGGGCCCGAGGGGCTGACCGCGGTGACGTCGTATTTCGACACGACGCCGTACGTCGAGCAGGACCACACCGGGCGGGCGACCTACGTCGAGCAACACCGCACGCTCGGTGACCGGGTGCGCGAGGTGGTCGGTGCGGGGTTCCGGCTGACGGACATCGTGGAGCCGGAGTGGCCGGAGGGCCTGGACTCGGTGTGGGGCGGGTGGAGCCCGCTGCGGGGTCGGCTGTTGCCGGGGACGGCGATCTTTGTGTGCGGGAAGGGGTGAGGGGGCCCGGCGCGGGGCCCGGAGCTGCGGGGGGCACGGGGCCGGAGCGGCGCGGGGCCCGGAGCGGCGGGGGGACGAGGCCGGAGCGGCGCGGAACACGGGGCACGGAGCTGCGCGGGGCCCGGAGCGGGTCGGGGCACGGGGCGGGTCGGGGCACGGGGCGGGTCGTGAGCAGGGCCGGACGGGCGGGCGGAGTCGCGGCGGGGGCGTTGCTGCTTGTTGGGCGACTTCGTCGCCGGCTCGCGAGGCGCCGCCTTTTTTCTCTCCCCCGCTTCGCTCCTCCGAGAAAAAGGCGGCGCCTCGCTCGTGACTTCGTGTCCCTCCGCTTCGCTCCGGGGCACGAAGTCAAAGTTCTGCGGCTCCGCCGCTCTCCGCGCTTCGCGCGTCGATCAGTGGGGGTGGGCTGGGTCGGGGGCGCTGACGCGCGTGGGGGTGTCCGGGGTGTCGGCGGTTTTCGGGGTGGTGGGCGGTGGGGTCGGGCGGGATTTGCGGTCGGTGATGAATTGCAGGGCCACCGCGATGAGGAAGAGGACTACGCCGGTCACCAGGAGGGCCAAGGGGACGGTGTCGTGGACGGCGCGGAGCTTTTTGCTCTGGTCCTTGGCGTCGGCGATCAGCTTTTGGGACCACTCGGGGCGGGGCTTGAAGGTGCCTTCGAAGACCTTGGTGACCACGGGCCGGGCGTTGGGGTCGTCGGCGGGCGGGGAGGTGCGCAGCTCCTCGGTACGGGTCTCCTCCAGGTAGACCGGGATGCCGGTGACCGGCTCCACCCACATCCGGCGGGTCGCGGTGTACCAGAGCTGCATGCCCTGCTTCTCGACCGCGATCGGGTCCAGGCCGCCGGGGAGCTGCTTGGGCATCGGGACCTTCATCCACGGCACCTCCTGCTCGAAGCGGTAGGTCTGAAGCCCGTCCCGCTTCGCGGTGCCCTTGTACGCGATCACATTCGCGCTGTGCGCCTGCGAGTCGTAGTAGTTGTAGTCGCGCTTGCCGGTGAAGAACGGCCACTTGTAGGCGAGCCCGGTGTGCGCGGCGGGCGCGCCGTCGATCGACTCGCCGCAGCAGTTCCGGGGGATCTGGCCCGCCGCCTCGAACGCGTAGCGCTCGGGAAGTTGGGTGACGACCTTGCCGGTGCTGTCCAGGACGGCCAGGTTCAGGTCCCACACGACGGTGCCGTCCTTCGAAGCCTTGGCGTCCGGGCGGATCGTCTGGATCGCGGTGATCCTGGCCTTGCCCGGCCCCTCGGGGGCACCCAGGAGCGTGGCGTCGGTCGCGTCCAGGACCACCACCCGGTAGGCGTCCTCGCCGGACAGCGCCCGGGCCACCATCTTCGGGAAGACGAACTCGCGCAGCAGCGGCGCCAGCGCCACGCAGAACACTGCCGCGACCAGCAGGATCAGACTGGACTTACGACGCATCGAGGTGGACCCCTTGCCGATGGAACCGGGTACGGATTCGGGCCGCCGCTAGCCCGGCCCTACGCCTCAGGGGCGTGCGGGCGGGCTGGTGACTTGGAGCGGCTCGTGTACCGGCGCGGGATCGGCGGCGACGCACGCGTTCAGCGCGAACGCGGCCCCCACGGCCAGGAGCGCCCCGACCACGATCGCTGCGAAGGAACGCATCCGGCGGTCCACCCTTCCTGCTGCCTCGGCCGCCGTCCCGGCGGCCGACGATGGGGCACGGTAGCAAGAAACAAGAACAGGTTCCCGTTTTTTGCGGATCGGATTCCGGCCGACTACGGCGTGGCCGCGGCTCCCGAGGCCGACGTCGAGGCCGAGGCGTTCGCCGGGTCGCCGGTGCCGGTGGACGTGCTCGACGGCGACCCCGAACGCGAACCCGAGGCCGTGGCCGGCTTGCTCGTGGCGGGCTTGCCCGTGGCCGGCTTGTCGGTGGTCTGCTTCGGCGGCGGGGTCGACTTGGCGGGGGGCTGCCGGGCGTCCGGAACGGACCGGGCCCCGGTCGCGTAGTACGTCATCCACGACATCACGTTGCGGACGTACTCGTCCGAATGGTTGTAGGACAGGATCGCCGCGTTCAGACCCGCCCCGGTGGACAGGTCCCGGTTGCCCGCGCACAGGTAGCGGCCCGCGGTCAGCGTCGCGTCGAAGATGTTCTGCGGGTTGATCTGGCCGTCCCGGTTGCCGTCCATCCCCCAGCCCTTCCAGGTGGAGGGGATGAACTGCATCGGGCCCACCGCGCGGTCGAACTCGGTGTCGAAGTCGTAGCGGCCGCCGTCGGTGTCGGTGATCCGGGCCCACGGACCGCCGTCCAGGCGCGGGCCCAGGATCGGGGTGACCGCCGTACCGTCCACGGTCACGTTGCCGCCGTACGCGTGCTCCGACTCGACCCGACCGATGCCCGCGAGCAGCGTCCACGGCAGTTTGCACCCCGGATCCATCCGGGCCAGGTTGGACGCGGCCTGTTGATAGGCCAGCAACACCGTCTGCGGGATGCCGCCGGTGCCGGTCGCGGTGGTCCCGCGGGTGCCGGCCGCGGCGGTCGGCGTCCCCGGCGCGGCGGTGGTGGGCGGCGCGGACGTGGTGGGCGCGCCCGGCAGCGCCGCCGGCAGCACCGGCGGCGGCGCTTCGAAGTGGGTCGGGCCGCCGCCGTTGGCCGAAGTGCCGTTCTCCGGCGCCGGATCGGACAACCTCGGCAGATCCGAGGTGGGCACCCGGTGCGCGGTGACCATGGTGAACGGGGACTGCACCGCCGCGCCGCACGCCAGCACCACCAGGATCGCCGCCGCGCTGCCCACCCACGGGTTCAGGATGCGTCTGCGCTTGGCGGGAGCGTCCGGCTCGCCCGATACCGGCGGCGCCACGGGACCCGGCTCCGACGCGGGAGCGGTGGCGGATATGCGCTCCGCCACCACCTCCACCGCGTCCACATCCGGCGTACCCGGCTTCTGCGGATCGGGCCCCGACTCGGCCTCTTCCACGAAGCTCCCCCCTCTGTGCGCAAGTTCGACTTCACACCGGTCGTCCTCGACCACCGGTGACCCGTGCGAACCTATGCCGGCCACGGCCGGCTCTCCACCCCCACGGCGCACTCATTCACGATCAGTGACCCGCGTCCTCCCAGTTCGCCCCGAAACCGACCGACACGTCCAGCGGGGCGCGCAGCGGATACGCGCCGGCCATCTCCCGACGCACCAGCACCTCCAGCCGCTCCCGCTCGCCCGGCGCCACCTCCAGGACCAGTTCGTCGTGAACCTGGAGCAGTATCCGCGAGGCCAGCTTCTCCTCCCGCATCGCCCGATCCACCGCCAACATCGCGACCTTGACGATGTCCGCCGCCGAACCCTGGATCGGCGCGTTCAACGCCATCCGCTCGGCCATCTCCCGACGCTGGCGGTTGTCGCTGGTCAGGTCCGGCAGATAGCGCCGCCGACCGAACACCGTCTCGGTGTACCCGGTCTGCCGGGCCTCCTCGACCACCTTGTGCAGATAGTCGCGCACCCCGCCGAACCGCTCGAAGTACGTCTCCATCAGCCCGCGCGCCTCACCCGGCTCGATGTCCAACTGCTGCGAGAGACCGAACGCGGAGAGCCCGTACGCCAATCCGTACGACATCGCCTTGATCTTGCTGCGCAGCGCGTGATCCACCGCCTCCGGAGCCACCGAGAAGACCTGCGCGGCCATCGTCGAATGCAGGTCCTCCCCCGTCGTGAACGCCTCGATCAACGCCACGTCCTGGGACAGGTGGGCCATGATCCGCAACTCGATCTGGCTGTAGTCCGCCGTCAACAAGCCCTCGAAACCCTCGCCGACCACGAACGAGCGCCGGATCAGCCGCCCCTCCTCGGTCCGGATCGGGATGTTCTGCAGGTTCGGATCCTGCGAGGACAACCGGCCCGTGGCCGCCACCGTCTGATTGAACGTGGTGTGGATGCGCCCGTCGTCGGCGACCGTCTTGATCAGACCCTCGACCGTGGTGCGCAGCCGGGTCTGATCGCGGTGGCGCAACAGGATCACCGGCAACTCGTTGTCGGTCTGCCCCGCCAGCCAGGTCAACGCGTCCGCGTCGGTGGTGAAACCGGTCTTGATCTTCTTGGTCTTGGGCAGGCCCAGCTCGTTGAACAGGATCTCCTGCAACTGCTTGGGCGAACCCAGGTTGAACTCGTGCCCCACCGCCGCGTGCGCCTCGTCCGTGGCCTGCTTCACCGCCGCCGCGAACTGCTCCCGGAGCGACTCCAGATACGGCAGATCCGCCGCGATACCCAACTGCTCCATCCGCGCCAGCACCGGCAGCAGCGGCAACTCCATGTCCTGGAGCAGCTCCAGACCGCCCTTGGCGGCCAACTCCACATCCAGCGCCGCCGCCAGGTCCACCACCGCGCGGGCCGCCAACATCAGCGCCGCACCCGGCTCCGCCTCGTCCTGATCGGACATGTCCAACGCGAGCTGCCCATCGCCCGCGCCGCTCTGGTCCACCTTCAGCTCACGACCCAAAAAGCGCTCGACCAGCGTCTCCAACGCGAACGAGCGCTGCCCGGGCAACACCAGATACGCGCCCAGCGCGGTATCGCTGGTGACCCCCCACAACGCCCAGCCGCGCGCGGCCAACGCCAGGATCGGGCCCTTCGCGTCGTGCACCGCCTTGGTCCGCTGCGGATCCGCCAACCAGGCCGCCAGCGCCGCGTCGTCGTTCTCGTCCATGCCCAACGGGTCCACGAACGCCGCCGCGCCGTCCGCCGCGGCGAACGCCAGCCCCTTGACCTCGCCGGTCCCGCGCCCCCAAGCGCCGTCCACCGCGAGCCCGGTGCGCTCGGTGCCCGCCGCGTGCTCCTCCAGCCACGCGGTCAGCCCGCCCGGCTCCACCACCGTGGTGTCCAGCTCGAAACCCGGCTCGGCCTCGATCACCTCCGGCACCAGCCCCGGATCCACCGCCCACAACCGGTCCCGGAAGTTGGTGTTGCGGAACTCCAGCGTGTCCAGCACCACCTCGATCGCCGCCCGGTCGAACGGCTTGCGCTCCAGATCGGCCGGCGACACCTCCAGCTCGACCTCGCGCACCAGCTCGGTCAACCGCCGGTTGAGCTTGACGTTGTCCAGGTGATCGCGCAGATTCTGCCCCGCCTTGCCCTTGACCTCGTCCGCGCGCTCCATCAGCTCGGCGAACGAACCGAACTCGCGAATCCACTTCGCGGCCGTCTTCTCGCCCACCCCCGGAATGCCCGGCAGGTTGTCGCTCGGGTCGCCGCGCAACGCCGCGAAGTCGGGATACTGCGCCGGCGTCAGCCCGTACTTCTCCTCCACCGCCTCCGGAGTGAACCGGTGCAGCTTGCTCACGCCCATCATCGGATACAGCACCGTGACGTCCGAGGTGACCAACTGCAACGCGTCCCGGTCGCCGGTGAGGATCAACACCTCGAAGCCCTCGGACGCGGCCCGGGTGGCCAGCGTGGCGATCACGTCGTCCGCCTCGTAGCCCGCCACCCGCATGGTCGGCACGCCCATCGCGGTCAGTTCCTCGACGATCAGCTCGACCTGGCCCTTGAACTCCTCCGGAGTCTCCGACCGGTTCGCCTTGTAATCCGGGAACTCCTCGGTGCGAAACGACTGCCGGGACACATCGAACGCCACACCCAGATGGGTCGGCGCCTCGTCCCGCAACACGTTCACCAACATCGACGTGAACCCGTAGACCGCCTGGGTCGGTTGGCCCGTCGCGGTACTCATCGACGCTTCCTTGAGCGCGTAGAACGCCCGATACGCCAACGAGTGCCCGTCGAGGAGCAGAAGTCGCGGCCGGGAACCGGCGGGAACGGAGGTCTGGGGGGTCTGAGTCGCTGCCACGACCGCGATCCTAGGCTGTCAGGCCGACACAACCACGTATCCGGAGGACCGGCCCATGCCCGACGAGACCACCGCGCCCAACCTCGACGAGGTCCTGGCATTCATGAACATCGGCAACCAGGAGACCCTGTCCGACCGGATGGGGATCACCTTCGTGGAGGCCACCGCCCAACGCGTCGTGGCCACCATGCCGGTCAAGGGCAACACCCAGCCGTACGGACTCCTGCACGGCGGCGCCTCCTGCGTCCTCGCCGAAACCCTCGGCTCCGTCGGCTCCGCACTGCACGCCGGCCCCGACGCGATCACCCTGGGCATCGAGATCAACGCCACCCACCACCGCTCCGCCAAAACGGGCCTGGTCACCGGCGTGGCCACCCCGGTACACCTGGGCCGCACCCTGGCCACCTACGAGATCGTCATCACCGACGAGGACGACAAGCGGGTCTGCACCGCGCGCCTGAGCTGCATGATCAAACGCGGCTGACCAAACGCGGCCGACCGAGCCGCGCCGGCGAACGGCGCCGCGCGGTGAAGGGGCCGACCCCCTCCACCACGCGGCCACCGCGGCGCTACGCGCCCTCGCCCAGATACGCCTCGCGTACCTTCGGGTCCGACAACAGCTGCTCGGCCGGACCGGACAACACCACCGAACCGGTCTCCAGGGCATAGCCCCGGTGCGCCAGCCGCAGCGCCTGCGCCGCGTTCTGCTCGACCAGCAACACCGTGGTGCCCTGCTCGTTGATCTCCCGGATGATCTCGAAGATCTGCGCCACGATCAGCGGCGCCAGACCCATCGACGGCTCGTCCAGGAGCAGCAGCTTCGGCTGCCCCATCAACGCCCGCCCGATCGCCAGCATCTGCTGCTCGCCACCGGACAACGTGCCCGCGAGCTGCGATCGCCGCTCGGCCAGCCGCGGGAACAACTCGAACACCCGGTCCAACTCGGCCCTGGGCACCGACTTGAACCGGTACGCGCCCATGTTCAGGTTCTCCGTGACGGTCATCGCCGGGAACACCCGGCGACCCTCCGGAGAATGCCCGATCCCCAACCCCACCACGTGATGCGCCGGCACCCCGTCGATCCGCTCGCCGCGCCAGCGCACCTCGCCCTCACGCGGCGTCAACAGACCCGAGATGGTGCGCAGCGTCGTGGTCTTGCCCGCGCCGTTGGCGCCGAGCAGCGCCACGATCTCGCCCTCGTTCACCTCGATGTGCACGCCCTTGAGCGCCTGGATGGCGCCGTAGAACACGTGCAGGTCATCAAGCTCCAGCATCTTCTTACGGGGTGTCGTCGCGGTGCTCGCGGCCGGTTTGGCCAGCCCGACCGCGTCCGTGCCCTTGGACTCGGCGGTGCTCATCGCTGCTCCTCCCCGTCCCGCTGCGCGGGGACCGTACCGTCCGACTCGCCCGCGGCCTCGGCATCCGAGGCGGCGACCATCTCGGCGGCCATCTCCGATCCCAGATAGGCCGCGACGACCTCGGGATTGCGCTGCACCTCGGCAGGCGAGCCGGAGGCGATCACCTTGCCGAAGTTGAGCACCGTGACCCGGTCCGCCACCGACATCACCAGGCGCATGTCGTGCTCGATCAAAAGCACGCTGATACCCAGCTCGCGGTTGATCCGGCGGATCAACACCTCCAGCTCGAGCTTCTCGGTCGGGTTCGTGCCCGCCGCCGGCTCGTCCAGGAGCAACACCTGCGGATCGGTGGCCAACGCGCGGGCGATCTCCAGGCTGCGCTGCTGCCCGTAGGACAACGACGCGGCCAACTCGTTGAGCAGCCCGTCCAGCCCCACGAAGTGCAACAGCTCCAGCGCCCGCTTGTCGCTCTCGCGATCCTCGCGCCGCGCGTTCGGCAGCCCCAGCATGATCGACACCGGGCCGGCCTTCTGCCGGGTCTCCGCCGCGATCTTCACGTTCTCCAGCGCGGTCAGCGCGCCGAACAGGCGAATGTTCTGGAACGTGCGGGCCACCCCGAGCCGGTTCACCAGGTGCGGCTTGCGCCCCTTGAGCGAATGCTCGGCACCCGCCCGGTCGCGCAGCACGATGCTGCCTTCCTGCGGGACGTACATCCCGGTGAGCGAGTTGAACAACGACGTCTTGCCCGCGCCGTTGGGACCGATCACCGCGAGAATCTCGCCGCGGTGCAGGTCCAACGCCACATCGGACAGACCCACCAGGCCACCGAAGCGCAGCGTCACACCGCGCACCCGCATGACCTGATCGGCGGGATCCACCCGCGGCCCGTCGTCCGCCTTCGTCGTGGTGATGCTCACGTCATCCTCCCGCCGGCCGGCTCCGACATCGCGTCCGCGTCGCCGAGACCCGCCTTGGCCATGCTCAACTCGCGCTTGCGCCGAACCGAGGGAATCAGGCCCTGCGGGCGGTAGATCATCATGATGATCAACAGCGCGCCCAGGTACATGAATCGGTCGTTCGGGTTGACCCAGTCCTTCATGTACTGCGGCAACCAGGCCAGGAACGCCGTCCCGATGATCACGCCCCACAGCGAGCCCATGCCACCGAAGATGACGTAGGCCACCACCAGCACCGAGAACAGCAGCAGGAAGCTCTCCGGACTGATGAACCGAGCCTTGCTCGCGTACGCGACACCGGCGATGCCGGAGGTCGACGCGCCGATCGCGAACGCCATCAACTTGAACTTCACCGTCGGCACACCGGTCGCCGACGCCGCCACCTCGTCCTCGCGGATCGCGGTCCAGGCCCGACCCACCCGGGAGTGCTCCAACCGCAGGAACGCGATGATCAGGATCGTGGCGATGCCGATCAGCAGGTACCAGTAGGGCACCGGGTCCAGTTCCCAGTCGTAGTCGATCGGACCGACGTGCACCCCGAAGTTCGAGATGCCCTGGACCCCGCGCGGACCGTTGGTGAAGTCGTCCGCGTTCTTGGCGATCAGATAGATGATCTCGTGGAAACCCAGCGTCACGATCGCCAGGTAGTCACCGCGCAGCCGCAACGTCGGCGCGCCGAGCAGCAACCCGGCCAGCAGACACGTGGCCACCGCCACCGGGATCACCAGGAACGCGTTCAGCGTGAACGGCGGATCCACCGGCATCGCGCCGGTCCAGTACGCCGTGCTGTACGCCCCGATCGCGAAGAACGCGATGAAGCCCAGGTCGAGCAGACCCGCCCAGCCGATCACCACGTTCAGGCCGATCGCGAGCAGGACGTAGATCGCCACCTCGTTGACCAGAACCTGGTTCCAGAAGGTGGACAACAGATTCGGCAGCAGGATCAGCAGGCCGATCACCACGGCCGAGAAGCCGATCCGGACCCAAACGATCCTGCGCAGGTTCGCCGACGTCGCCCGGGTCTGCGCGATCAAGCCCTTGACCGGGCCGGTCACCGGCGTGTGGAACCGGTCCAGCGGACCGACACTCGCGGCCAGATAGCGGTTGTACAGCGGCTTGGCGAACTCCAGGACCGCCCACAGCGCCACCGCGCCCAGGACCCACCACACCAGACGCATCGACCCGAGGGTCTTGTCCAGCGAGAAGAACACGTCCTCGCGGCTGCCCTGTGGACCACTCATCACGTCCAGCAGCACCGCCGCCGAGACGGTGCCCACCAGGCGACCGACCATCGGCTGCTGATACCAGCGCTTGCGCCGCAACTTGGCCAGCGCCGAACCCGTCGGCGCGAGATCCCTGTCCTCAGTCGTCGTGGTCACGCCGACCTCCCCAACCGCTCGCCCAGGATGCCGGTCGGCCGGAACATCAGCACCAGGACCAGCACCGCGAAGGCACTGACGTACCGCCACGACTCACCGAAGATCGGCGAAGAGAAGCTCTCCACGATGCCGAGCAGCATGCCGCCCATCATCGCGCCGCGAATGTTGCCGACCCCGCCCACGACCGCCGCGGCGAACGCGGTGATACCCGGCAGGAAGCCCATCGTGAACGACAACTGCAGATGCAGGCCGAACAGGAAGCCGGCGATACCGCCCATGAACCCGCCGATGATGAACGTCCGCGAGATCACCTTGTCGATGTCCACACCCATCAGGCCCGCCGTCTCGGCGTCCTGCGCCACCGCCCGGATACCCGAGCCCAGCTTGGTGCGGTTCACCAGGTAGTCCAGACCGACCATCATCAGCACCGCCGCACAAACGATGAGCAGCTGCAGGATGGTGACCTGGGTGCCGAAGACCGAGAAGACCTTCTTGTTCTCGAACACCGTCGGCAGTGCGCGCGAGTCGCGACCGAACAACTTCCCCGCAAGGTTCTGCAGGAAGTAGGAGGCCCCGATCGCGCTGATCAGGAACGCCAACCGAGGCGCGTTCCTGCGTCTGAGCGGTCTATACGCGACTTTTTCCAGCGTAAAGGCCGTGGCCGCGCCGGCGGTACCGGAAACGGCCAGACCGGCCGCGACCAACAACACCGACATGAACGTCGTCGGATTGCTGCTCGGGTCGATCCAGGTCAAGGCGAGAAGCGCCGAATAGGCGCCCACCATGAACACTTCACTGTGTGCGAAGTTGATGAGTTGCAGAACGCCATAGACCAGGGTATAGCCGATGGCGATCACCGCGTACAACGCACCGAGCATGATCCCTGGAATAAGGTAATCCAGGATTTCATCAGGTTGCATAAGGAAAGCTTCCTCAAGAAAACCGGACGGGCCCGGGTCTTCCCGAAAACTCCGGGAAGACCCGGGCCCGATCGTCAGGTAGCGCCGCCCGATCTATCGGGTCAGCCGCCCACGAGCTGGTCGATGTCGCCCATGTAGCCGATCTTGCCGCCCTTCACCTGGTAGATGAAGGTCGTCGCGCCGTCGAATTCACCGTTCGGCAGGAACTTGAAGGTCTTGGTCAGACCCTTGTACGAGGCACCCTTGAGCTTGGTCAGCATCGCCTCGCGGGTGATCTTCTCCGCGCCGAAGGACTTCATCTGCTCGATCACCAGGTTGGCGATGTCGAACGACTCCGCCGAGTAGGTGCTCGGGTTCGTGTTGAAGCGCTTCTTGTAGTCGTCCGTGAACTGCTTCGTGGCCGCCTCGACGTTCGCGTCGGCGCACGGGCAGGTCAGGAACCAGTCGTTCGCGGCGTCCCCGGCGAGCGAGACGAACTGCGAGTCGTTGGTGCCGTCACCGGAGAACTTGGGACCGGTGAACCCGGCCTCCTTGAGCTTCTTGGCGAACGGCGCGCCGTCCTGGTAGTAGCCCGCGTAGATCATGGCGTCCGCGCCGGAGTTCTTGATCTTCGTGGAGATCGGACCGTAGTCCGGGGTCGCCTTCGGCACGCTGTCCGAGACGACCTGGACGCCGGCCTTGGTCAGCTCGTCCTTGGCGACCTTCGACAGACCCACGCCGTACTCGGTCTTGTCGTCGACGACGAAGACCTTTTTGACCTGAAGCTTCTTCGACAGGTACTTCGCCATCCCGCCGCCCTGGGCGTTGTCGTTCGGCGCCCCGCGCAGGAACGCGGTGAAATTGTTCTCCGCGTTCGTCAGGGACGGGTTGGTCGCCGACGGGGACACCGTGGCGAGCTTCGCCTTGGCGTAGTTCGGCGACGCGGCCTTGGTGGGGCCGGAGAAGGCGGGGCCGACGACGGCAACAACGTTGTTGTCGTCGATCAGCTTTTGCGCCGCGGAGACCGACTTCGTCTCCGACGCCTCGTCGTCCGAGGTCTTGAACTTGAGCGTGAAGGGAAGATCGCCCTTCGCGTTGGCCTGCTCGACGGCGAGACGTGCGCCGTTCTCTTCGTTGATGCCAAGCTGGGCATTCTCCCCCGAGAGCCCCGCTTGGAAACCTATGGTCCAGGTCGGCTTGTTACCACCACCGGGGGCGGTGCTGCCGCCTTCCTTCTTCTTGTCGTCATCGTCACTGCCGCACGCGGAAAGCACGAGTGCCGCTGCCGCGATGGGCAGCGCGATTTTGATCACGCGTCGCTTGAGCACAGCAAACCCCAACCCCTTGTAGAAAAAGTTCGGAGCCCGCATCGGGGCGCCTTCACAAACCGCGATGAACATGCGGTGCCCGGAATGTAGTCCGGCGGGAAGGGCAGCGGCAGTCCGCCGACTGAGATGTGATGCGCCCGTAACCAGAAGTAATCCAAAAGAAACAGTGAATGAAATCTATCGATCCAAAGTGATCAAATATGATCATCCGATGCCGGGAAAACGACGAACCCGCCCGATTTGACCGCAATCGGGCGGGTTCGTGGGAGATTGAGGGAGGCTGGGTCAGTCGGCGACGTCGCCTCCGGACACCACGACCTCGGCCACCGTGCGCATCGACATCCGACGGTCCATCGAGGCCTTCTGGATCCAGCGGAACGCCTCGGGCTCGGACATCCCGTACTTCTCCTGCAACACACTCTTGGCACGATCGACCAGCTTGCGCGTCTCCAGCCGCTGGGTGAGGTCGCCGACCTCACGCTCCAGGGCGGCCAGTTCGGTGTAGCGCGAGACGGCCATCTCGATCGCCGGGACGAGGTCGCCCTTGGTGAACGGCTTGACCAGATACGCCATCGCACCGGCGTCCCGGGCCCGCTCCACCAGCTCGCGCTGGGAGAAGGCGGTCAACATCAGCACGGGGGCGAGGCGGGCCTTCGCGATCTGCTCTGCAGCCGAGATGCCATCGAGTATCGGCATCTTCACGTCCAGGATGACCAGGTCGGGCCGGCACTCGTGGACCAGCTCCACGGCCCGCTGGCCGTCTCCGGCCTCACCGACGACGTGGTACCCCTCTTCCTCCAACATCTCTTTCAGATCGAGCCGGATCAGCGCCTCGTCCTCGGCAATGACGACACGGGCGCGGTGGCTGTCCTGCGATGCGGCGGGCGGCTGCGTGGCGGCGGTCACGTCGCTCCTCGATCAGGGAAATGGTGCGGACACGAGGGTACCGAGAGGCGGTATGGTGTTCCTCGTGCAGGGGGCGACCTCGTTTGATACGAGGCGTTCCCAGGTCAGCGCCCCGGTAGCCCAATTGGCAGCAGGCAATGGATTCAAAACCCATACAGTGTCGGTTCGAGTCCGACTCGGGGCACCAACTAGTCCGATCGAGTGAATCGCACTCGAACATCTGAACCAGCGAGTGGCTGCGGCACACCGTGGTTCCATGCATGACCCCGATCTCCGTCGCCAGGCAATCACTCTGCTGCGGGCAGGCGTCTCCAATGCCGACGTGGCTCGCAGGCTGCGTATCCCGCCAGGGACCGTGGGCTCTTGGCTACACACGGAGCGTTTTCGTCACGGCGACCTCCCTGTACGACGCCGGGCCCTTTGCTTCCGTTGTCTGGAACTCGACGTCGATCGCCCGGCATACGCCTACCTGCTCGGCCTCTATCTCGGCGACGGCCACATCGTGGCCGGCCCCCGCGCGTACAGCCTCAGAATCTCCTGCGCCAACGCGTGGCCGGGCCTGATGCGGGAATGCGCCGATGCCATTGCGCGCGTCCTCCCGGGCTCCGCGTCGAACTTCGTACCCCGCCGAGGGTGTACAGACATCAAGCGCTACTCACAACACTGGCCATGCCTGTTCCCCCAGCACGGCCCCGGCCGCAAGCACGAGCGATCGATCGTCCTCGAATCCTGGCAACAGGACATCGTCCGAGCCGAGCCCTGGGCCCTCGTGCGCGGCCTCATCCACTCCGACGGCTGTCGGAACATGAACTGGACCACCCGCATGGTCGCCGGCGAGCGCAAGCGCTACGAGTACCCGCGCTACCTGTTCACCAACGAGTCCACGGACATCATGCGCATCCTCACGACCACGCTGGACCAACTCGGTGTCGAGTGGAGGTTCGCCCGGCGCAACAACCTGTCGGTCGCCCGCCGTGCCTCCGTCGCACTCATGGACGAACACGTCGGCCCCAAGTACTGACGGCCCGTCACCCAGTGGGTGACGGGCCGTCGGTACTACGACAGGGTCCTACTCGTTGGGCAGATCCCCTATGTGGTGCAGGCGGATCAGGTTGGTCGATCCGGGAACGCCGGGCGGGGAGCCGGCCGTGATCACGACCAGGTCGCCCTTCTTGCAGCGGCCGATCGCGAGCAGTGCCGCGTCCACCTGACGAACCATCTCGTCGGTGTGGCTGCACAGCGGCCCGAGGAAGGTCTCCAGGCCCCACGTGAGCGCCAGGCGGCTGCGCACCGCCGGCTCCGGGGTGAAGGCCAGCATCGGGATCATCGAGCGGTACCGGGACAACCGGCGGCCCGTGTCACCGCTCTGGGTGAACGCCACCAGGTACTTGGCGTCCAGTCGTTCGGCGATCTCGATCGCGGCCTTCGCGATCACGCCGCCCTGGGTGCGCGGACCGGCCAGACCGCGGATCTCCTCCTGCATCGCGGAGGAGTCCTCGGCCGCGACCACGATCCGCGCCATGGTCTTGACGGTCTCGATCGGATACTTGCCGACCGAGGTCTCGCCCGACAGCATGACCGCGTCCGTGCCGTCCAGGACGGCGTTGGCGACGTCGGACGCCTCCGCCCGGGTGGGGCGCGAGGCGCTGATCATCGAGTCGAGCATCTGGGTGGCGACGATGACGGGCTTGGCGTTGGCCCGGGCCAGTGTGATCGCGCGCTTCTGCACGATCGGCACGGCCTCCAGCGGCATTTCGACGCCGAGGTCGCCGCGGGCGACCATGATGGCGTCGAAGGCGTGGACGATCTCCTCGAGGTTGTCCACCGCCTGTGGCTTCTCGATCTTCGCGATCACCGGGAGTCGGACGCCGACCTCGTCCATGATCTTGTGGACGTCCTCGATGTCCTTCGCGGCGCGCACGAAGGACAGCGCGATCATGTCCGCACCGAGGTTGAGGCCCCACTTGAGGTCCTCGATGTCCTTCTCGGACAGCGCGGGCACGCTCACGGCCACACCGGGGAGGTTGAGCCCCTTGTGGTCGGAGACCATGCCGCCCTCGATGACGATCGTGTGCACGCGCGGGCCCTCGACGTCGACGACCTCCAGGGTGACCCGGCCGTCGTCGATGAGGATCCGCTCGCCCTTGGTGACGTCGGCGGTCAGCCCCTTGTAGGTGGTGCCGACCTCGTGCTTGTCGCCGGGGACGTCCTCGGTCGTGATCGTGAACTCGTCGCCGCGCTCCAGGAGCACGGGGCCTTCGGCGAAGGTCTCCAGGCGGATCTTGGGGCCTTGGAGGTCGACGAGGATGCCGACGCTGCGACCGGATTCGTCGGATGCCCGACGGACGCGGTGATAGCGCTCCTCGTGCTCGGCGTACGCGCCGTGGCTGAGGTTGAAGCGGGCTACATCCATGCCTGCGTCGACCAGCGTGCGGATCTGTTCATACGAATTGGTGGCAGGGCCCAGGGTGCAGACAATTTTGGCTCGACGCATGGTCAGAGCCTAGTTCCTACCGCCCGGTAAGCCGTACCCGCGTCCGGTATATGGCGCTTTTCCAACATGCGGAAAGGGCGTCGCAACGGCGACGCCCTTTCCTGTTCACGCGACTTTCGTCACATATTCAAACTCGTACCGCGCGATCACACCGCGTCACGCCGGGTCGGTGCGGATCCGCACGGATCCGCACCGGATCCGCGCCCGATCACACCGTGAGCGGCCGATCGGTGGGCCGGATCGGCGTCGGCAGGTTGGTGCCGCCGGTCAGCCACGCGTCCACCGCGGCCGCGCACGAGCGGCCCTCGGCGATCGCCCAGACGATCAGCGACTGTCCGCGCCCGGCGTCGCCGGCCACGAACACGCCGTCCACGTTGGTCGCGAAGCTCTCGTCGCGTGCCACGTTGCCGCGCTCGTCCAGGGCGAGTCCGAGCTGTTCGACCAGCCCGTTGGAGCGGTCGGTCCCGGTGAAGCCCATCGCCAGGAACACGAAGTCCGCCGGGATCTCCCGCTCGCTGCCGGGTACCGGCACGAAGCGGCCGTCCTTGAACTCGACCTCGACCAGCTTGAGCGCCTTGACCCGGCCGTCCTCGCCGGCCACGAACTCCTGGGTGTTGACCGCGTACACACGCTCGCCACCCTCCTCGTGCGCGCTGGCCACCCGGTAGGTCATCGGGTACGTCGGCCACGGCTGCGCGGCGGGCCGCTCCTCCGAGGGCCGGGGCATGATCTCGAGCTGGGTGACCGAGGCCGCGCCCTGGCGGTGCGCGGTGCCCAGGCAGTCGGCACCGGTGTCGCCGCCGCCGATGATCACCACGTGCTTGCCGGCCACGTCGATCGGCGAGGCGACCAGGTCGCCTTCCTGCACCTTGTTGGCGAACGGCAGGTATTCCATCGCCTGGTGCACACCGCCGAGTTCGCGCCCGGGGATGGGCAGGTCACGTGCGGCGGTGGCGCCGGCGGCGATCACCACAGAGTCGTAGCGCCGGCGCAGCTTGGCCGCGTCCAGGTCGGTGCCGATCTGCATGCCGGTGTAGAACTTGGTGCCTTCCGCGCGCATCTGCTCGATGCGCCGGTTGATGTGCCGCTTCTCCATCTTGAACTCGGGGATGCCGTAGCGCAGCAGTCCGCCGATCCGGTCGGCCCGCTCGTACACGGCGACGGTGTGGCCGGCCCGGGTGAGTTGTTGGGCGACGGCGAGGCCGGCGGGGCCGGAGCCGATCACCGCGACGGTCTTGCCGGAGAGCCGGTCGGGCGGTTGCGGGGCGACGTTGTTGTCGTCCCAGGCCCGGTCGATGATCGAGACCTCGACGTTCTTGATGGTGACCGGGGGCTGGTTGATGCCGAGTACGCAGGCGGCCTCGCACGGGGCGGGGCACAGTCGGCCGGTGAACTCGGGGAAGTTGTTGGTCGCGTGCAGTCGTTCGCTCGCGGCCTGCCAGTCGTCGCGCCAGACCAGGTCGTTCCACTCGGGGATGATGTTCCCCAGCGGGCAGCCGTTGTGGCAGAACGGGATGCCGCAGTCCATGCAGCGGCCGGCCTGTTCGGTGATGATCGGGAGCAGTGTGCGCTCCTCGTACACCTCCTTCCAGTCCCGGATGCGCACGTCGACGGGGCGACGCTTGCCGAGCTCTTGGGGCGTGGTCAAAAAGCCCTTCGGGTCAGCCATGAACCGCCTCCATCATCTTCTGGACGATCTCGGTCTCGGTGAGACCGGCTCGCTCGGCGGCGTCCTTGGCGGCGAGCACTGCCTTGTAGTCCCTGGGCAGGATCTTGGTGAAGCGCCGGGAGGCGGCGTCCCAGTCGGAGAGCAGGGTCTCGGCGACGGCCGAGCCGGTCTCCTCGTGGTGCCGGCGCACAACGTCGTGCAGTTCGGCGCTGTCGAGGGCGTCGAGTTCCTCGACGCCGACGAGTTCGGTGTTGATGTTGTTCGGGTCGGCGTCGAGCAGGTAGGCGACGCCTCCGGACATGCCGGCGGCGAAGTTGCGGCCGGTGCGGCCGAGGACGACGGCCCGGCCTCCGGTCATGTATTCGCAGCCGTGGTCGCCGACGCCTTCGACGACGGCGGTGGCGCCGGAGTTGCGTACGCAGAAGCGTTCGCCGACGACGCCGCGCAGGTAGATCTCGCCGCCGGTGGCGCCGTAGCCGATGACGTTGCCGGCGATGATGTTGTCCTCGGCGGCGAAGCCGGCGGAGCGGTGCGGGCGGACGGTGATCCGGCCGCCGGACAGGCCCTTGCCGACGTAGTCGTTGCCGTCGCCTTCGAGGCGCAGGGTGATGCCCTTGGGCAGGAAAGCGCCGAAGGATTGGCCGGCGGAGCCGGTGAGGGTGATGTCGATGGTGTCGTCGGGCAGGCCGGCGCCGCGGTAGCGCTTGGTGACCTCGTGGCCGAGCATCGTGCCGACGGTGCGGTTGGTGTTTTGCACCGGGAGGTTGATGACGACCCGCTCGCCGTTCTGCAGCGCGTCGGCGCTGAGTTGGATGAGTTGGTTGTCCAGGGCCTTGGCCAGTCCGTGGTCCTGCGGGCTGGTGTGGTGCAGGGCCGTGCCCTCGGCGAGCGTGGGCACGTGGAAGAGCGGCGCGAGGTCGAGGCCTTCGGTCTTCCAGTGTCGGATCGCCGCGCTGGTGTCGAGGAGTTCGGCGTGGCCGACGGCCTCTTCCAGGGTGCGGAAGCCGAGTTCGGCGAGCAGTTCGCGGACTTCTTCGGCGATGAACTCGAAGAAGTTGACGACGTGGTCGGCTTGGCCGTTGTACCGCTCGCGCAGCACGGGGTTTTGTGTGGCGACGCCCACGGGGCAGGTGTCGAGGTGGCAGACGCGCATCATCACGCAGCCGGAGACGACGAGGGGCGCGGTGGCGAAGCCGTATTCCTCGGCGCCGAGCAGGGCGGCGACCAGCACGTCGCGGCCGGTCTTGAGCTGGCCGTCGGTCTGCACGACGATGCGGTCGCGCAGGCCGTTGAGCAGCAGTGTCTGCTGGGTTTCGGCGAGGCCGAGTTCCCAGGGGCCGCCGGCGTGCTTGAGCGAGGTGAGCGGGGAGGCGCCGGTGCCGCCGTCGTGGCCGGAGATGAGCACCACGTCGGCGTGTGCCTTGGACACGCCGGCCGCGACCGTGCCGACGCCGACTTCGGCGACCAGCTTCACGTGCACCCGAGCCGCCGGGTTGGCGTTCTTGAGGTCGTGGATGAGCTGGGCGAGGTCTTCGATCGAGTAGATGTCGTGGTGCGGCGGCGGCGAGATGAGGCCGACGCCGGGGGTGGAGTGTCGGGTGCGGGCGACCCACGGGTAGACCTTGTGGCCGGGCAGTTGGCCGCCTTCGCCGGGCTTGGCGCCCTGGGCCATCTTGATCTGGATGTCGTCGGCGTTGACCAGGTATTCGCTGGTGACGCCGAAGCGTCCGGAGGCGACCTGCTTGATCGCCGAGCGCCGCTGGGGGTCGTACAGCCGCTCGGGGTCCTCGCCGCCTTCACCGGTGTTGGACTTGCCGCCGAGCCGGTTCATCGCGATGGCCAGCGTCTGGTGCGCTTCCATCGAGATGGAGCCGTAGGACATGGCGCCGGTGGAGAAGCGCTTGACGATCTCGGAGATCGGCTCGACCTCGTCGATCGGGATCGACTCGCGGGCGCCGGTCTTGAACGCGAACAGGCCGCGCAGCGTCATCAGCCGCTTGGACTGCTCGTCCACGCGCTCGGTGTACTTCTTGAAGATGTCGTAGCGCCGGGTGCGGGTGGAGTGCTGGAGGCGGAAGACCGTTTCGGGGTCGAACAGGTGCGGTTCGCCTTCGCGGCGCCACTGGTACTCGCCCCCGATCTCCAGTCGGCGGTGCGAGGGGGCGATGCCGGTGGGCGGGTAGGCCTTGGCGTGCCGGCGGGCGACCTCCTCGGCGACGACGTCCAGGCCGATGCCGCCGAGCTTGCTGGTGGTGCCGGTGAAGTATTCGGCGACGAAGTCGGCGGCGAGGCCGACGGCTTCGAACACCTGGGCGCCGCGGTAGGAGGCGACGGTGGAGATGCCCATCTTGGACATCACCTTCAGCACGCCCTTGCCGAGTGCCTTGATCAGGTTGCGGATCGCCTGTTCGGGGGCGATGTCGCCGAGGAAGACGCCGTCGCGGACCAGGTCCTCGACGGATTCCATCGCGAGGTAGGGGTTGACGGCGGCGGCGCCGTAGCCGATGAGCAGCGCGATGTGGTGCACCTCGCGCACGTCGCCGGCTTCGACGATCAGGCCGACCTGGGTGCGGGTCTTGGTGCGGATCAGGTGGTGGTGTACGGCGGAGGTGAGCAGCAGCGAGGGGATCGGCGCGTGCTCGGCGTCCGAATGGCGGTCGGAGAGGACCACGATGCGGGCACCGTCGGCGATCGCGCCGGTGGTCTCGGCGCGGATCTCCTCGAGGCGCTTGGCCAGTGCCGCGCCGCCGCCGTCGACGGGGTAGAGCCCGGAGATGGTGACGGCCTTCAGGCCGGGCTGGTCGCCGTCGAGGTTGATGTGGATCAGCTTGGCGAGTTCGTCGTTGTCGAGCACCGGGAAGGGCAGGACGACGTTGCGGCAGTCGGCGGGCTGGGCGTCGAGCAGGTTGCCCTCGGGGCCGACGAAGCTGCCCAGCGAGGTGACCAGTTCCTCGCGGATGGCGTCCAGCGGCGGGTTGGTGACCTGCGCGAAGAGCTGGACGAAGTAGTCGAAGAGCAGTCGCGGCTTGGCGGACAGCGCGGCGATCGGGCTGTCGGTGCCCATCGAGCCGAGCGGTTCGCCGCCGGAGCGGGCCATCGGCGCCAGGATGACGCGCAGTTCTTCCTCGGTGTAGCCGAAGGTCTGCTGGCGGCGCGAGACGGAGGCGTGCGTGTGCACGACGTGTTCGCGCTCGGGCAGGTCCTCGAGGTTGATCAGGCCCGCGTGCAGCCATTCCTGGTAGGGGTGTTCGGCGGCGAGCGCGGTCTTGATCTCGTCGTCCTCGACGATCCGCCGGGCCTGGGTGTCCACGAGGAACATCCGGCCGGGCTGGAGCCGGCCCTTGCGCACGATCCGCGCCGGGTCGATGTCCAGGACGCCGACCTCGGAGGAGAGCACGACCAGGCCGTCGTCGGTGACCCAGTAGCGCGAGGGTCGCAGGCCGTTGCGGTCCAGGACCGCGCCGATCAGGGTGCCGTCGGTGAAGGTGACGCAGGCCGGGCCGTCCCACGGTTCCATCACGGTGGCGTGGAACTTGTAGAAGGCGCGCCGGGCGGCGTCCATCGTGGCGTGGTTCTCCCACGCCTCGGGGATCATCATCAGCACGGCGTGCGGGAGCGGCCGACCGCCCAGGTGGAGCAGTTCCAGCACCTCGTCGAAGGACGCGGAGTCGGACGCCTCGGGGGTGCAGATCGGGTACAGCCGGCTCAGGTCGCCGGGGATCAGGTCGGTGGCGAGCATCGACTCGCGCGCGGCCATCCAGTTGCGGTTGCCCTTGACGGTGTTGATCTCGCCGTTGTGCGCGATGAAGCGGTACGGGTGGGCGAGCGGCCAGGCCGGGAAGGTGTTGGTGGAGAACCGCGAGTGCACGAGGCCGATCGCGGATGCCAGGCGCCGGTCGGACAGGTCCGGGAAGAACGGCTCCAGTTGCCCGGTGGTGAGCATGCCCTTGTAGACGAGGGTGCGCGCGGAGAGCGAGGCGAAGTAGACGTCGACCTCGCGCTCGGCGCGCTTGCGCAGCGCGAACGCGAGCCGGTCCAGGGCGATCCCGGTGACGGTGTCGTCGACGCCGGCCACGAACAGTTGGGCGAAGCGCGGCATGGTCTCGGCGGCCATGGTGCCGACCAGGCCGGGCGTGGTGGGCACCTCGCGCCAGCCGAGCACGCGCAGGTTCTCCTCGGCGGCGATGCGCTCGATGGAGGACTTGGCGCGGCCGGCGTGCACGTCGTCGTCGGGCAGGAAGGCGATGCCGACCGCGTAGCCGCCGGCGGCGGGCAGGTCGAAGCCCGCGCTCTCGCGCAGGAAGGCGTCCGGGACCTGGATGAGGATGCCCGCGCCGTCGCCGGTGTCGGCCTCGGCGCCGGTGGCGCCCCGGTGCTCCATGTTCCGCAGGACGGTCAGGGCCTGGTCGACGATGTCGTGGCTGGGCTCGCCGGTGAGCGTGGCCACGAATCCGACACCACAGGCGTCGTGCTCGTTACGGGGGTCGTACAACCCCTGTGCCGCGGGAATCGCGGAGAAGAGGGGGCCCGGAGTTGCGGGCATGGCAGGAGGCATGGGCGCTCCCGTCGTCGTCGTGGCGTGTGGTGCGCAACAGGGACGACGTTGGCCCTCTGCGATTTCGTGCAGGTTACACGATCAGTACGTGTATCCGGAACCCGGGACAAACCCGTCTCACCATGCGGTCTCCAGGGTGATCCGGCCGGGCTGTCGAGCGCTGCGCCGCGCCGGTCGCCTTGGCATATCAGCTGGCTCATTCCCGACCATCCCGACACCGAAACTGGGTGTCCGACCCGTGGAATCGGTCGTTTCCGGGTGAGGTCGCCGGGCTACGGCCGTGTTACGTATGCCTCACCCGTCACACCTGTCGGCCGATCAGCAGGCCGAGCAGGTAGGTCAGTCCGCCGGCGGCGGCGCCCAGCACCAACTGGCGGGTCCCGCCGAACCACCACGGCCGGGCGGTGACCCGGGAGACCGCGGCGCCCGCGCCGAACAGGCCGAGCGCGGTGAGCAGCAGGGCGGGGGTGAGCGTGGTCGCGCCGAGCAGGTACGGCAGCAGGGGCAGCAGCGCGCCGATCGCGAAGAAGGCGAACGAGGAGCCGGCCGCGAGCCACGGCGAGGGCAGGTCGTGCGGGTCCACGCCGAGTTCCTCGCGGGCGTGGATCTCCAGGGCCAGCTCGGGGTCGCGGGAGAGTTGGCGGGCGACCTCGACGGCCAGGTCCTCGTCCAGGCCCCGGGCGATGTACAGCTCGGCGAGTTCGCGTTGTTCGGCCTCGGGGCTGCGGCACAGTTCGCGGCGTTCCACCTCGACCTCGGCGCGGGCCAGTTCACCCTGGGAGGCGACCGAGGTGTACTCCCCCGCCGCCATCGAGAAGGCGCCGCCGGCCAGGCCGGCCAGGCCGGTGATCACGACGGTCTTGGGCGTGGCGTCGCTGCCGACGACGCCGGCGATCAGCGCGAAGTTGGAGACCAGGCCGTCCATCGCGCCGAACACGGCCGGGCGCAGCCAGCCGCCGCCGATGTCGCGGTGGGTGTGGTCTATACCGTCCTGGTGTCCGAGGGCCGGGGCACCCGGGCTGTCGGCGGCTGTGTCGGTGGTCTTCAAGGTCGTTCGGCCCTCTCGTCACGCTGGGGCGACGACGCTACCGTTTCGGCCGGACCCGCCGCCGGCCAGGAAAGGCTGTCCGAACCCGGAGAGGCTGCCCGAACCCGCAGGTGGAAGCGGGTCGGGGCAGCCTCGGGTCGAGCGGGGTCAGCCCTTGTCGGCGGGCTTGCGCACGACCGATGCGGCGGGCTCGGCATCCGTGTCCGCGCCGGGGTCGGCGTCGGTCGCGGCCTCGGCCGGCCCACCGGGTTCGTGGTCGGCGCTCTCGGCATCCTTCACGAGCTTCACGGGCTTCGTGGCTTTCGCGTCCGCCGCGTCCTCGGTGCCCCCGGTGTCCTCGGTCGCCTTCGCCTTCTCGGCCTTCTCGGCCCCGTCGGCGTCCTCGTCCTCAGCGTCCTCGTCCATCCCGCGGTCGTGCCCGCGCAGCGTGGCCGGGTCCTCGCGGCCGGGGTGCTTGCGCGCCGAGATCCAGATGTAGGCGAGCGCGCCGGCGAACACGACGATCGAGGTCCAGTTGTTCAGGCGCATGCCCAGCACGTGCTCGGCGTCGTCCACGCGCATGTACTCGATCCAGAACCGGCCCACCGTGTAGCCCGCGACGTAGAGCGCGAAGGCGCGGCCGTGGCCCAGTTTGAACCGGCGGTCGGCCCAGATCACCAGCGCCGCGACGCCGACGCACCACAGCGACTCGTACAGGAACGTCGGGTGGAAGGTGCCGGCCTGGCCGGGGTCGATCACGTTGTGGTCGCCGTCGATCTTCACCGCCCACGGCACGTCGGTCTCGCGGCCGTAGAGCTCCTGGTTGAACCAGTTTCCCCAGCGGCCCACGGCCTGGGCGAGGACGATGCCGGGGGCGAGCGCGTCGGCCAGCGCGGGCAGCGGGATGCCCCGGCGGCGGCAGCCGATCCAGGCGCCCACCGCGCCGAGGGCGATCGCGCCCCAGATGCCGAGGCCGCCCTTCCACACGGCGAACGCCTGCATGGGGTCGCCGCCGTCGCCGAAGTACGGCCCCGGCGTGGTGATGACGTGGTAGATGCGGCCGCCGACGAGGCCGAAGGGCACCATCCACACGGCGATGTCGCCGACCGTGCCGGGGCGACCGCCGCGGGCGACCCAGCGTCGCTCGCCGAGCCAGATCGCGAGGACGACACCGAGGATGATGCACAGCGCGTAGCCGCGCAGCGGGATCGGACCGAGGTCGATCTGGCCGCGGGAGGGGCTGGGAATGAATGCGAGGTCCATGGCGGGTACGACGCTACCGGGTGTGGGGGCGAACGTGTGCGGGCGGGCACATGCGAACGGGCGCGACACCGGAAAATGTGGTGTCGCGCCCGTTCGATGTGCGACGGACGGTGACTACTTGATCGCTGCCAGGATCTGGGCGCGCACCTCGTCGGGGGTGGCCAGGCCGCGACCCTTGACGATCAGGTCGATGGTCTTGCCGTTGATGCCCGCGGTCGGGGTGCCGGTGACCGGGGTGTCGCCGATCTTGGCGTTCTGGAACGCGTCCTCGACCTTGTTGACCCAACCCGCGACGCTCAGGTCGTTGACGCAACTGTCGAAGGTCGGCGAGCGCAGGCCCTCGACCTTGCCCGCGAGGTCGAGCAGGTAGGAGCGGCTGCCGAACTTGTCGTCCAACTCGTCGGGCTGGTTCGCGAAGAGCGTGTCGTGGTACTGCGCGAACTTGCCCGCGGTCTGCGCGCAGCCGGCGGCGTTGGCCGCGTACTTGGAGCCGTTGCCGCCGAGTTTGCCGTCCAGGAAGGACGCGATGTGGTAGTCGATCTTGATGGTGCCGGCGTCGGCCATCTGTCGCAGGGTGGGGCCGAGGGCCTTCTCCACCTCGTGGCAGATCGGGCAGCGGAAGTCCTCGTACATGATCAACGAGGGGGCGTTGGGGTTGCTGCCCACCGAGATGCCCAGGCCGTCCGCGGACAGGTTGGCGGGGGCGCTGAACGGCTTGGCGAGCGCGTCCTTCCAGGGCCCCTTCTTCTTGTTGGTCTTGGACATGCCCACGACCACGCCGATGATGGCGACGACCGCGAGGACGGCCACCACGGCGCCGGCGATGACGATGACGCGCTTGCGCTTGTCGATCGCCTGTTGGCGCGCGCGCTCTTGGGCCATGCGCTCGCGCGCGGTGCGCTTGCCTTCGGAATTCTTCGAGCTCACGTGATCTCAGGGCCTTTCGGTTCCCGGGTTCCGGGGTTCGGGTTCGCGTCCCCGCGGTACTCGTCCGCGTCGGTGTTCCGCTCGTCCTCGTCCTGGTCCGGGTCCTCGTCGTCCGCGTGGTGGTCGAGGTAGGACTGCTCCTCGGGGAACAGCCAGGCGTCCGCGGACAGGCGGGTTCGGGGGAAGACGATCAGCCAGATCGCGAGCAGCATGAAGCCGCAGTCCCGCAGGATCTCCTCGAGGTACGCGGTCTTGTCCGGCTCGACCGGGCCGCCGCCGCCGAAGCAGCCGCAGTCGATCGCCAGGCCGCGGGCCCAGGCCTGGGCGATGCCCGCGATGAACACGAGCAGGAGCAGCGCGGACAAGGACGCGACCAGTCGGGTGCCGAGCCCGATCACCAGGAGCAGGGCCAGGCCCAGTTCCAGGTAGGGCAGGGCGTAGCCGACCGGCTCGACGAGGTTGTCGGGCAGTACGTCGTAGCCCCGGACCGCGTAGGCGGCCTGGTCGGGGTCGAGCGCCTTCTCCCAGCCGGCGTATGCCCAGACGAAGGCCAGGCCCAGTCTGGCGGCGAGGCCGATCCAGGGCGCGATCGCGCGCAGTTTCGCGGGCGGGCCGCCTGTGGCGGTGCCGTTCGCGCCGGCCGTCGTGGTCGTCACAGGGCCACCGGCTCGATCGTCTTGCTTCCCAAGGTCTGACCTCCGTCACGACAGGTGAGGTGCGGGGACCCCGGTCCGGTTCTCCCCCGCACCCCGGACCGGCACATGTCCTGTCTAACCGGCGGAAGGTGCTTGAGGTTCCTCTCCGAGCGCCGCCTTACCACTACCGGGGTTCTCCAGGCGTTGGTCGAGCAGTTCACGAAGGTTGTCGGGCGAACGCATGGCCGAGTTCCCGCTGTCGAGAATTTTTCCGTCCACCGCGATGGCGGGCGTGGCGGAGACGCCGGAGCTTTCGAACGCGGTTTCGGCGGCACTGACCCACGCGGCGTTGGCGTCGGTGTTCACGCACGTGTCGAACGCCTCGCCGCGCAGGCCCGGGACCTGGTCGGCGAGTTCGAGCAGTCGCGCGGCGGTGTAGCCGTCCTCGGATTCCTCGGGCTGGTTGGTGAACAGCACCGTGTGGTAGGCGGCGAACTTGCCCGCGTCCACCGAGCAGCGGGCGGCGTTGGCGGCCTTGACGGAGCCGGTGCCGCCGAGTTTGCCGTCCAGGAAGGAGGCGATGTGGTAGTCGACCTTGATCTTCCCGGCCTCGGCGTAGTCGGCGAGCAGTGGGCCGAAGCCGGTCTCGAAGCGCTTGCAGAACGGGCAGCGGAAGTCCTCGAACACGGTGACCGTCACCGGCGCGGAGGCGCTGCCGACCCGGATGACGCCGTCGGGTTGCACGGCGGCGGGCAGCGTGGCCGGGTCGACGACGCGGATCGCCGACTTGGGGCCGGTCGCCGACTTGTTCTCGCCGGCGTCGTCCTTGTCGTCGTCACCGGTGGTGAGCACGACGCCCAGGACCGCGGCCAGGACGGCGGCCACGAGCACGCCGACGACGGCCAGGATGACGGGTGTTCGGTTGGTCCTGGGGTTGGCGCTCAACGCGGGTTCCTCCGATGCGGGTGGGGGCGGGCATGGCAACGGCCGCCGCGGGAGTGCTGCGGCGGCCGTCGTCCAGCCGGTTCACATTTTGGCGTGTTTCTACACGGGATGGATGATTTCCGAGGGTGTCAGCGGCGTACGCCCTCGGCGAGGTCGGCGGCGAGGGCGCGGACGGCGTCCAGGCCGGCCTGTTCGTCGGGCGCGTCCAGCAGGGCGCGCACGAACGCGGAGCCGACGATGACGCCGTCGGCGTAGGCGGCGACCTCGGCCGCCTGGGCGGCGGTGGAGACGCCCAGGCCGACACAGACCGGCAGGTCGGTGGTCTTGCGGGTGCGCGCGACCAGGTCGCCGGCCGCGGAACTCACCGAGGTCCGGGCGCCGGTGACGCCCATGACGGACGCGGCGTAGACGAAGCCGCCGCAGTGGCGGGTGGTGTAGGCGATGCGTTCGTCCGAGGAGGACAGCGCCACCAGGAAGATCCGGTCGAGGTGGTGCCGGTCGGTGGCGGCGATCCAGTCGTGCGCCTCGTCCGGGATCAGGTCGGGGGTGATCACCCCGCTGCCGCCGGCCGCGGCGAGTTCGCTCGCGAACCGCTCGACGCCGTAGCGTTCGATCGGGTTCCAGTACGACATCACCAGCGTCGCGGCGCCGGTCTCGGCGACGGCGCGCACGTTGTCGATCACGTGGTGGGTGTTGGTGCCGTGTGCGAGCGCGTGTTCGACGGCGCGCTGGATGACCGGGCCGTCCATCTGCGGGTCGCTGTAGGGCAGGCCGACCTCGATGATGTCGCACCCGCCCTCGACCATCGCGCGCATCGCGGCGGCGGAGCCCTCGACGGAGGGATAGCCCGCCGGGAGGTAGCCGACGAGTGCGGCGCGGTTCTCGGCGCGGGCGGCGGCCAGCACCTTCGTCAGCCTGGTGGTGGTGTCGGTGCCGGTCACGACTGCTCCGCTTCCGCGTCGAGGAGATCGAAGTACTTGGCGGCGGTGTGCATGTCCTTGTCGCCGCGCCCGGAGAGGTTGACCAGGATGGTGGCGTCCGGGCCGAGTTCGCGCCCGACCTCGATCGCGCCGGCCAGGGCGTGCGCGGACTCGATCGCCGGGATGATGCCCTCGGTGCGGCACAGCAGCCGGAACGCCTCCATCGCGGGGGCGTCGTCGATCGGCCGGTAGGTCGCCCGGCCGGTCTGGTGCAGCCACGCGTGCTCGGGCCCGACCGCCGGGTAGTCCAGGCCGGCCGAGATCGAGTGCGATTCCATGGTCTGCCCGTACTCGTCCTGGAGCAGGTAGGTGCGTGCGCCGTGCAGGACGCCGATCGAGCCGCCGGTGATCGAGGCGGCGTGCCGGCCGGTCTCCACGCCGTCGCCGCCCGCCTCGAAGCCGTACAGGCGCACGCCCTCGTCGGGGATGAACGCGTGGAAGGCGCCGATCGCGTTGGAGCCGCCGCCCACGCACGCGCAGACCGCGTCCGGCAGTTTGCCGGTCAGGTCGAGCACCTGCTGTCGGGCCTCCACCGAGATGACCTTGACGAAGTCGCGGACCATCGCCGGGAAGGGGTGGGCGCCGGCGGCGGTGCCGAGCAGGTAATGGGTGTTGTCGACGTTGGCGACCCAGTCGCGCAGCGCCTCGTTGATCGCGTCCTTGAGGGTGCGCGAGCCGATCGACACCGGGATCACCTCGGCGCCGAGCACGCGCATCCGGGCCACGTTCAGCGCCTGGCGCTGGGTGTCGAGTTCGCCCATGTAGACGACGCAGTCGAGGCCGAGCAGCGCGCACGCGGTCGCGGTGGCCACGCCGTGCTGGCCGGCGCCGGTCTCGGCGATCACCCGGGTCTTGCCCATGCGCTTGGTCAGGATGGCCTGACCGAGCACGTTGTTGATCTTGTGCGAGCCGGTGTGGTTGAGGTCTTCGCGCTTGAGGATGATCCGCGCGCCGCCGGCGTGTTCGGCGAAGCGGGGCGCCTCGGTGATGATGCTCGGGCGCCCGGCGTAGTCGCGCAGCAGGCCGGCGAACTCGGCCTGGAACTCCGGGTCGTCCTTGGCCTTCTCGTAGGCGGCGGTCAGTTCGTCGAGGGCGGCGATCAGTGCCTCGGGCAGGAAACGCCCGCCGAAGACGCCGAAGTGGCCGGAGGGGTCCGGCTGTTGGGCAGTGCTGGACATGCGAGGTCCTTGTCGGTGTGGCATGCCGTGCGGACGGCACGTTGCTGACGGTGGGTCAGGAAACGTGTCGGCGCCATCGGCTGCCCGGCACCTGGCCGGGCTCGCAACCGATCACATAGCGCACCCGGCGGCCGCGGACCCGCCGCGCGGGCGCGCGGCAGCCACGGGGCTTGCAGCCCCTGGCCAGTCGCGGGTCCATGCTCATCGCCGCACGCGCTCTCAGCCGCGCCCGTGCCGGATCGCCGGGTGGGCGCCCGCAGCGACCAGGTCGGCGACCGAGCTGCGCGGGTCGCGACCGGTGACCAGGGACTCGCCCACCAGGACGGCGTCGGCGCCGTTGTTGGCGTACGCGATCAGGTCGTGCGGGCCGCGTACGCCGGACTCGGCGATGCGCACGCACGAGTCCGGGATCAGCGGGGCGATCCGGGCGAAGTTGTTGCGGTCCACCTCGAGGGTCTTGAGGTTGCGCGCGTTGACCCCGATCACGGTGGCGCCGGCGTCGAGCGCGCGGGCGGTCTCCTCCTCGTCGTGGACCTCCACGATCGTGGTGAGACCGATCGAGCGGGACCGCTCGATCAGCGAGATCAGCGCGTTCTGCTCCAGGGCCGCGACGATCAGCAGGGCGACGTCCGCGCCGTGTGCGCGGGCCTCCCAGAGCTGATAGCTGGTGACCATGAAGTCCTTGCGCAGGACCGGGATGTCGACCGCGGCGCGGACCGCGTCGAGGTCTTCGAGCGAGCCGCCGAATCGGCGCTGCTCGGTGAGCACGCTGATCACCGAGGCGCCGCCGGACTCGTAGTCGGCGGCCAGGCCGGCCGGGTCGGCGATCGCGGCGAGTGCGCCCTTGGAGGGGCTGGAGCGCTTGACCTCGGCGATGACGGCGATGCCGTCGCCGCGCAGGATGCTCTCCGCGTCGCGGGGTGCCGGCGCCTGGGCCGCGAGTTCCTTGATCTCGTCAAGGGATACGCGGGCCTGTCGTTCGGCGAGGTCGGCGTTGACACCGTCGATGATCTCGTCGAGAACGCTCACGCCCTACATCCCCTCGTTTGTCCGGAGAACCTGCTCCCCCGGCTCTTCGATGGTATAGGCCGATTCGAACAGACCCGTCCACGCCGCTCCGCCGAAGAGGTGGGGGCAGCATACGGCGTCGCACGGTGGGTCCGTGCGCACGGTCCGGCCGGCGGAACCGCCGGCGATCACTGTGCGTCAGGGCGCGAGCGCCGCACCGAAGGGCAGGTCGCGGACGATCCAAAAGAGCAGCACGACCACCAGCAGAGCCCGCAGCGGGCGGGGGTCGGCGAGCGCCCGACGCGGGCGCGCGCGGGCGGTGCGCACCGCCCAGCGCAGCCACAACACGCCGATCAGCGGGAACAGCGCGACCGCGAGCGCGTTGTAGCCCAGCGCGGCGGGCAGGTCGAGGTGGGTCAGCGCGTGCACACAGCGCAGGCCGCCGCAGCCGGGGCAGGGCAGGCCGGTGAGCAGCAGGTAGGGGCACGGCGGATAGTGGCCGCTCTCGCGCGGATCGACCAGCCCCACATAGGCGGTCGCGGCACCGAGCAGGGCCAGGCTCACGGCCGGCAGTCCGAGGTTGCGCAGCCGGAAGCCGGTGCTCGGCGCGGGCGGGGCGGGGGTGTTCACCGACCCATTGTGCGGTCCGGACGCACCGTCAGAGGTCACCCAGCGTGTCTTTCCAGCCGAGCAGGAACACACCCACCATCCAGGTGGTCCAGAAGATCACGCCGAGCAGCACCGTGCCGATGGTCCAGTTGCGGGCCCGCAAGGAAGCGAGCCGGGCGCCCGCGACGTCGCCGCGCTGCCAACGCTCGTTGACACTGGTGGCCGCGAGCAGCGCGGGCACGCCCGCCAGGAAGCAGCAGAAGACCGTGGCCACGACCGCCCACGCGAGGTAGTTCTCCGGCGGCCCGGGTGGCGGTCCGGCGGGCGGCGGCGTGGTCGGCGGTCCATAGGGCATGGCGTGCCCGAACGGTCGAGCCGGCGCGTTCCACTCCCGCGTCCGATCCGGCCGCTCCTCACCGCCTCCGGAAGCCCCCGGATAGCCGTAGGCCACATTCCCCCCTAGGCACAACGCCGCACCGGCGAGCCCACCCTAGAACAGCCCCGGGCCCGCCACACCAAACCTCCACCACCGCCCGAGCCAACCGACGCCCGAACCGGCCCGGCAGGCGCTTGAGCCCACATCAGCCCGGCCGGCGCCTGAGGCCGACCCGAACCGACCGAACGCCCGAGGTCAGCCGAAAACCAGCCCGGCCGGGGCCGAACGTCAGCGCCGCGCAGGAGCCGTGCCGAGACCACCCATCCGCATGCCCGCACCGGCGACGCACCCCACCAAAACCACAACCGCACCGACCCAGAACAACATCACGTTGGCCGCGATCATCGCGACGCCGGAGATCGTGCAGCCGATCAGCGCCAGTATGGTCACGGTCCAGGCGGCGGGGGTACTGCCGTGGTTTCCGGCTTGCGACGACATCGCTCAACTCCTTCGGCTTCACATTCACACGCTTGTGCGCGGCTGCCGCGACACCGTCCTGGGCGCCGCGATCACAACCGCGCGAGTCTTATTGTCACCCGTCGAGAGCAGTGCTCAGCGCGTGGGGTCCTCGCCGCGGTCGAGCGCGTTCCACAGATCGGCGTTGCGGACCGGGCCGCGCTTGACGGCGGCCGCCTTGCCGCCGGGGGCCTCGTAGCGGTTGGACATCCCGGGCCAGCGCCGGCCCCGAAGCACCACGAACAGACCGGCCAGCAGGATCAGCGCACCGCCCACGGCCGCGAACCACGGCCAGATCGTGTGGCTGACGTCCACCGCGCGAACCCCCTCGACGGCCGCCTTGCCCGCCGCCTCGGAGTTCACCGCCGAGGTGTCGCCGGCACCTTGCACGGCCAATACCGTGACCCCGAGCCCGGCCAGCGTCACCAGCACGCCGATGACGGTTCGCCCGATCGTGCGGGTGGCGAGCACCGCGAGGCCGCCGGCCAGGCCGAGCAGCGCGAGCGCGGAGCCGGCCTTGTTGATCGTGTTGCCGCTCGCGTGCACCGCGATCCGCGAGCCGTGCACCGGCGCGGTGCCCTCGGCCCACGTACGCCCCGCCGCCGAGAGCACCACGGCCGCGCCGACCAGGGCCAACAGCACCGCGACGGTCAACTCCCGGCGGGCCGCCCTGCGCTCCCGCGACGCCGCCGCGTCCGCCGTATCGCCCGCGCCGGCCGCGGTCGCGGGCTCCGCGATCGCTCGGTCGTCCGTCTCGGTGCCACTGCGCGCTGCGCCGGCCTCGGTCCTCGCGTCGGTCATGTCACCAGCATGACCCACGCCGCCGAACGGCTTGACCCGGGGCGGGTCGGCGCGGTCCCCCTGCCATCCCGGACGAGGCCCGAGTCGGGCCCGAGAACCAGCCCCGGCCGGTTCGAGGACGAACTCCTACCGGGTCCCGAGACCCGCCCTATACCTCGTGCGCCGGCGTCAACGTCCCCGCGATGGCGATCGCGCGCAGCACCGCCGCCGCCTTGTTGCGGCACTCGATGTCCTCGGCCTCGGGCGAGGAGTCGGCCACCACGCCCGCACCGGCCTGGACGTACGCCACACCGTCGCGGATGAGCGCGGTGCGGATCGCGATCGCGGTGTCCAGGTCGCCGGCGAAGTCGACGTAGCCCACACAACCGCCGTACAGCCCGCGCCGGGTCGGCTCGAAGTTCTCGATGATCTCCATCGCGCGCGGCTTGGGCGCGCCGGAGAGGGTGCCCGCCGGGAAGCACGCGGCGAACACGTCCAACGCGGTGCGCTCCGGGGCCAACTCGCCCACCACGGTGGACACGATGTGCATCACGTGGCTGTACCGCTCGACCGACATGAAGTCGATCACCTCGACCGTGCCGGGTGCGCAGACCCGGCCCAGGTCGTTGCGGCCCAGGTCGACCAGCATCAGGTGCTCGGCGCGTTCCTTCGGGTCGGCGAGCAACTCCTCGGCCAGGTCGGCGTCCTGCTGGGGGGTGGCGCCGCGCGGGCGGGTGCCCGCGATCGGGTGCAACATCGCGCGCCCGTTCTCGACCTTGACCAGCGCCTCGGGGCTGGAGCCGACCACGTCGAAGCCGCCCTCGGCGCCGCCGTCCGGGCCCGGCAGCCGGAACAGGTACATGTACGGACTGGGGTTGGTCGCGCGCAGGATCCGGTACACGTCCAGCGCGCCGGCCTCGGTGGGCATCTCGAAGCGCTGGGACAGCACAATCTGGAACGCCTCGCCGGCCCGGATCTCCTCCTTGGCCGCCTCCACCGCCTTGCGGTAGGCGGGTGAGCCCCACGGGCCGACCGCCTCCGCCGGCGCGGCGCGCTCGAACGAGGCCGCGGCCAGTCCGGTCGGCCGGGCCAGGTCGGCCGTCATCGCGTCGAGCCGGGCCACCGCCGCGTGGTAGGCCTCGTCGACGCCGGACTCGCGGTTGTCGTGGTTGATCGCGTTGGCGATCAGCAACACGCTGCCGTCCACGTGGTCGAGCACCGCGAGGTCGGTGGCCAGGAACATCATCAGTTCCGGCACCCGCAGGTCGTCCACGGTCGCGTCGGGCAGCCGTTCCAGCCGGCGCACCACGTCGTAGCCGAGGTAGCCGACCATCCCGCCGGTCAGCGGTGGCAGTTCCAGGCCCGGGACGCCGTGCGGGGTGTGCAACGCGGCCACGGTGGCCCGCAGTACCTCCAGCGGATCGCCGTCCACCGGCACGCCCACCGGCGGGGTGCCCAGCCAGCGGGCCCGTCCGGCCGCCTCGGTGAGCACCGCCGCGCTGCGCACGCCCACGAACGAATAGCGGGACCACGAGCGGCCGTTCTCGGCGGACTCCAGCAGGAAGGTGCCGGGCCGCTCGGCGGCGAGTTTGCGGTACAGCCCGACGGGGGTGTCGCCGTCGGCCAGGAAGCTCCGGGTGACGGGGATGACCCGCCGGTCGCGCGCGAGCGCCCGGAAGGTGTCGAGGTCGGGGGTGACGGTTCCGGTGGTCATGACGTGCGCAATCTCCCGGGCAGCGAGGTCGGGCGGAGCCGGGGCCACGCGGGCCCGGGGTCGGCGGCGGTCAGTCGGAGACGGGCAGGACGTCCGCGTCGAAGCACGTGCGGTCGCCGGTGTGGCACGCGGCGCCGGTCTGCTCGACCCGCACCAGCACGGCGTCGCCGTCGCAGTCGAGCGCGACCGAGAGCACCTTCTGCACGTGGCCGGAGGTGTCGCCCTTGACCCAGTACTCCTGCCGGCTGCGGCTCCAGTAGGTGCATCGGCCGGTGGTCAGCGTGCGATGCAGGGCCTCGTCGTCCATCCAGCCGACCATCAGCACCTCGCCCGTGTCGCCGGCCTGCGCGACGGCGGCGATCAGGCCGTCGGGGTCGCGCTTGAGGCGTGCGGCGATGGTCGGGTCGAGGTCGGACGGCCGCGCGGGCGGGTGGGTGGCACCGGTCATGCGCGCATTGTCGCAGACCCGCGCGGGCCGACCGGTTCGGTGTTCACAGGCCGGTACGGGCCGTACGCAGGGTGTCGATCGCCGCCGGGTCGCCGTCCAGGTCGACCCGGGCCCGGTCCTTGCGGCCGAACAGGTACAGGAGCAGTTCGCCCGGGTGTCCGCTCAGGGTCACCACGGGCGTGCCCTTGTGGATGGTCCTGGGCTGTTCGTCGGGTCCGGTGTCGGTGCGGCGCAGCGCCACGCCGACCGGGACGCCGCGCAGCGCGATCCGCGAGGAGCCGACGGCCCGCTTCCACAGGATCTCGGTGAGCGCGGGGTCCAGTTCGCGCGGCTCGGCGCCGCCGGGCTGCGCGCGGCGCACGTCCTCCAGGTGGATGAAGTACTCCATCGTGTTGGCGGCGGCGTCCACACCGGGGATGCCGAACACGGACAGCCGCGGCGGGCCGTCGGCGACCAGGCGCACGGTCTGTTCGTACGGCTTGGCCGCCTGCCGCAGCCGGACCTTCTCGGTGTGGCCGGCGAGCGCCTCGAACATGATGCCCGGCGCGGAGTCGGGGCGCCGCTCGCGGATCACCAGGTGCGCCGCGAGGTCGCGGGTGGTCCAACCCTCGCACAGGGTGGGCGCGTCCGGGCCGAGCACGCGCAGGAGTTCGGCGAGCGCGGCACGTTCGGTGCGGGCGTGGGAAGTCGGCATGTGCCGATCCTTCGGCCCGCACCGGGCGCGGTCAAGGGGGCGCGGTCACGGGTGTGCGGTCACACGTGTGGGGTCGGGGCATGCGGTCGGGGGCGTCCCGTCGGCGGTGCGGTCACGGCGACGCGGCGATCGGCGCGGAGTCCTTGGGTTGGTCGGTGTTCTGTTGCGTGCTCATCCAGCGCAGCGCGTCCGGCAGGACCGCCTGCCAGGTCTTGAAGTTGTGCCCGCCGGTGGGCAGGAGCAGCGTGTCCACCTTCAGCGGAGGTTTGGCCAGTCGCTGGAACTCCTTGGTGTCGGCCAGGTTCGGCTCACCGCTCTCGCTGCTGGTGAGCAGCAGGCTGACGGGTGGCATCGGCATGTTCTTCAGCCGCCACATCAGGTCGTGCTGGTTGCGGTACGCCTTGCTGCCGCCGTACAGGTCGCCGGTGTCGCCGTCCATCGGCGCGCCGTAGTCGGCGGACAGCGCGACGCCCGCGCCGATCCGGTCCGAGTGCAGCATCGCGAGCTTGGCCGCGCAGTAGCCGCCGGTGGAGTCGCCGAGCATGCCCCAGCCGCGCGGCCCGGGGGCGACCCGGTAGGCCTGGCTGATCGCCTCGGGCAGGTCCTGGCTGAAGAACATGCCCACCTGCGGCCCACCGGGCACGTCGGTGCACTCGGTGTCGCGGGCGACGCCGACGCTCGGTTTCATCATCACGTAGATGGTGGGCTGGACCCGGCCGGCGGCGATCTCGGTGGCGGCGAACTTGGGCAGTTCCAGGCGGGTGACCAGGTTGCGCTCGTTGCCGGGGTAGCCGGTGAGCACGACCACGACCGGGAAGCGCCGGTCCTTGTACTGGGCCTGGAAGTACTGCGGCGGCAGGTAGACCAGCGCGGCCGTGCCCAGCCCGCTGCGTCGCCCTGCCACGTCCACCTGCATGATCTGGCCCGCGGCCTGCGGGTTCTTGCCCTGCGGGACGTCTATCGTCTCGGTCCCGTTCTCCTTGACCAGCTTGGGCACGTCACCGGGACCGTTGGTGCCGAAGTTCACCACCGGCTTGCCGGTGTGCCCGAGCAGGTCGTCCCAGGTCGTGTAGAAGACGAAGTAGCGGTTGCCGATCACCGCGACGGTGGCCATCAGCAGCACCTGCGTGCTCAGCAGGATGCCGACCCGTCCCAGGATCGGCAGTACCCCCTGGCGGGACAACTTCGGCCAGAAGTACACGGCGGCCGCGGCCGCCGCGAAGGCGACGACGCCGAGCAGGATTATCAGTTTGAGGCTGGTCAGGCCCACAGCGGCGTCCTCGGTCCTATGGATCATGGTCAGGGCACGCCCGTGGAGACGAGACCGGCCCGGGGTTTGGTTGCGGATGCCGGCGACACTCCGGCACGGCCGGCGGGGAACGCCCGAAACAGGGTGACATGCGGGAAAGGTGCGGTCCAAGCCGAGCCGGGTGCGTCGATCCTGATCGAATCGAGGTCCGCGCCGGGGAATCCGGGCCGTCCGACATGCCTTGTACTTTCATTGGACAACCATCCTTCGAGAGCCCCGTTCGCGGCGGCCGGATTCCCGTGAAAGTGAGCCCCGTGGCGGACAAGGTCGTGCTGCGACAAGGACTGCGCGTCATCGGCGTGGCGATCCGCGAGGAGCCGCGGATCTTCGCCGCCGCGGTGGGCGCGAGCGCGGTGTACGGCGTGATGACGGTCGGCTCGGCCCTGGTGCTGGGCCGGGTCACCGACGAGGTGATCATTCCCGCGTTCCGGGACGGGCGGACCACGGCCGGTGCGCTGATCGGCGCGTTCGCGGCGGTCTTCGGCATCGCGCTGCTCAAGGCGTTCGGCGTGATCGGGCGCCGCCTGTGGGCGGGTGTGATGCAGTACCGCCTCCAGGCCACCTACCGGCGTCGGGTCACCCGGCAGTACCTGCGGCTGCCGCTCGCGTGGCACCACCGCCACCCCACCGGGACGCTGCTGTCCAACGCGAACGCCGACGTCGAGGCGGCCTGGAATCCGGTCGCGCCGCTGCCGATGGCCACCGGCGTGGTGGTGATGTTGTTCGTCGCGGCGATCTCGATGGTGCTCACCGACTGGGCGCTCGCGCTGGTCGGCTTCGTGATCTTCCCGGCGATCGCCCTGCTCAACGTGATCTATCAGCGCAAGCAGGGCCCGCTGGCGATGCGCGCGCAGGAATTGCGTGCCGACGTCGCGGAGATCGCGCACGAGAGCTTCGACGGTGCGCTGGTGGTCAAGACGCTGGGCCGCGAGACCGAGGAGACCACCCGCTTCGCCGCCGCGTCGCGCGAGTTGGCCGACGCGAACATCGCGGTGGGCCGGGTGCGGGCGCTGTTCGACCCGATCCTGGAGGCGCTGCCCAGCTTCGGCGTGCTGCTGGTGCTGGTGGTCGGCACAGTCCGGGTCTCGCACGGGGACCTGGCCCCCGGCGACCTGGTCCAGGTGGCCTACCTGTTCACCCTGTTGGCCTTCCCGGTCCGGGCGATCGGCTGGCTGCTGGGCGACATGCCGCGCTCGGTGGTCGGCTTCGACCGGGTCAAGGGGGTGCTGGAGGCCGAGGGCGAGCACGCCTACGGGGCGATCGAGGGCGGCGACGCCTCTGCCGGTCCGGCCCGCCTGCAGGCCCGCGCGGTGCGCTTCGGCTACACCGACGACACCGACGTGCTGCACGACGTGGCCTTCGACGTCGAGCCCGGGCGCACCATCGCGGTCGTCGGCCCGACCGGGTCCGGCAAGTCCACGCTGGTCTCGCTCCTGGTGCGCCTGGTCGACCCGGTCGACGGCGCGATCCTGCTGGACGGCACCGACCTGCGCGACTATCGGCGTGGCGGGATCGCGGCCACCGCGGCGCTGGTGCCGCAGCAGGCGTTCCTGTTCGACGACAGCGTGCGCGACAACATCACCCTGGGCCTGGACCTGGACGACGCGGCGGTGCACGAGGCGCTGCGGATCGCCCAAGCCGACTTCGTCACCGCGCTGCCCGAGGGCCTGGGCACCCAGGTGGGCGAGCGCGGGACCACCCTCTCCGGCGGCCAGCGCCAGCGCATCGCGCTGGCCCGGGCGCTGGTGCGGCGCCCGCGCCTGTTGGTCCTGGACGACGCCACCTCTGCGGTGGACCCGCGGGTGGAGGCGGCCATCCTGCACGGGCTGCGCGACGCGGGCCCCGCGACGGTGGTCGTGGTGGCCTACCGCAAGGCCACCATCGCGCTCGCCGACGAGGTGATCTACGTCGAGGGCGGCCGGGTGCTCGACCGCGGCCCGCACCACGAGTTGCTGGACCGCTCGGTGGGCTACCGCCGACTGGTCAACGCGTACGAGCGCGCCGCGCGCGAGGGCGCGGACGAGGATCTCGACATCGACGTCAGCGAGGCCGAGGAGGCCACGGCTTCATGAGTATCGCCACCGTCACGGCCAAGGCGCCCGAACCCGAGCCGAAGGCCGCGTCGCGGATCGGCGCCGACCCCGCGTCGACCCGGCCGACCGAGTCCGGATGGAGCGTGCTGCGCCGGGGCCTGCGGTTGACCCCGGAGTTCACCGAGGGCTGGATCGTCACGCTGTTGCTGGCCGTGGTGGGCACGGCCGGCCGGATCGTGGTGCCGCTGGCCGTCCAGCAGACCATCGACCGGGGCCTGCGCGCCGACGCCGGCCCGGACCTGACCGTGGTGCGCACGATGGCCGCGCTCGCGGCGCTGGCGGTGGTGGTCACCGCGGTGTCCGCGTACGCGATGAACGTGCGCCTGTACCGCACCAGCGAGCGCGGGTTGTCCACCCTGCGGGTGGCCGCCTTCCGGCACATCCACGACCTGTCCACGCTGCACCAGCAGTCCGAGAAGCGCGGCTCGCTGGTCTCGCGGGTGACCGGCGACGTGGACACGATCAGCCGCTTCATCCAGTTCGGCGGTCTGCTGCTGATCGTCAGCGTCGGGCAGATCGCGCTGGTGACGGTGCTGATGTTCGTCTACTCGTGGCAGCTCACGCTGCTCGTGTGGGTGTGCTTCGCGCCGCTGTACTTCTTCATGCGCGCAGTGCAAAAGCGCATCGCCGCCGCCTACTCGCACGTGCGGGTGGCCATGGGCCGGATGCTCGGCGCGATCGCGGAGCCGGTGGTGGGCGCCGCGATCGTGCGCGCGCACGGCATCGAGGACCGCACCGCGCGTCGGATCGACGCGTCGGTGGACGCGCACCGGGACGCGCAGACCCGCGCCCAGTTGTTCGTCGCGTTGACCTTCCCGATGGGCGAGTTCGTGGTCGGCCTGGCCAACGGCCTCGTGGTGGTGGTGGGTGTGTGGCTGGGCATCGACGGGCAGCTCAGCGTCGGCGAACTGGTCGCCTTCCTGTTCCTGGTCACCCTGTTCGTGGGCCCGGTGCAGATGGGCGTGGAGATCCTCAACGAGGCGCAGAACGCGCTCGCGGGCTGGCGCCGGGTGCTGGAGGTGCTGGACGCGGAGCCGGACATCGCCGACCCGGGCGACGCGGGCGAGGAACTCCCGCGCGGCCCGGTCGAGGTCGCCTTCGACCACGTCTCGTACGGGTACCCGGGCGGGCCGCGGATCCTGCACGACGTGGACGTCACGCTCGCGCCCAGGACGAGGATCGCGGTGGTCGGCGAGACCGGCTCCGGCAAGACCACGTTCGCCAAGCTGCTCACCCGCCTCGTCGACCCGGACGAGGGTCGGGTGCTGCTGGACGGCGTCGAACTGCCCCGGGTGCGCTTCTCGTCGCTGCGCGCCCGGGTGGTGATGGTGCCGCAGGAGGGCTTCCTGTTCGACGCCACGCTGCGCGAGAACGTGCGCTACGGCCGGCCGGACGCGGACGACGCGGCCATTCGCACCGCGTTCACCGACCTGGGGTTGGCCGATTGGTTGGCCGGGCTGGCCGCGGGCCTGGACACCCCGGTGGGCCAGCGCGGCGAGTCGTTGTCGGCGGGCGAGCGGCAACTGGTCGCGCTCGTGCGGGCCTACATCGCCGATCCCGACCTGCTGGTCCTGGACGAGGCGACGTCGGCCGTGGACCCGGCCACCGAGGTACGGATCGGGCGGGCCCTGGACGGGCTGACCCGGGGCCGCACCGCGGTGTTCATCGCACACCGGATGTCCACCGCCGAATCGGCCGACGAGGTGCTCGTGTTCGACGCGGGCAAGCTGGTCGAACGCGGGCCGCACACCCGCCTGGTCGGGGCCGGCGGGATCTACTCGCGGCTGCACGCCTCGTGGACGGCGCAGCAGAAGACGTCGCGCTGAGCCGAGCCCGGTCTTGGGCCGGTCGCCCCCGAGGGTCGGACGGGCCGTGCGGCCCCGTCCGGCCCTCGGGTCCGTTCGCGGTCCCCTGCGGTCCTATCGCAGGGGCGCCGTCAGCTTCTTGGTCTCGTCCACGTAGGACACCAGGCACTGCACCTCGCGGTCGCCACTGATCCAGCCCGATTCCTTCGGGTAGATGTAGAGCCAGGTCAGCTGCTCCGCCTCGGGTTGGCGGGCGATCACGGGTTCGGCGATCGGCTTGCACACCGCGGACGCCTGGGTGTCCATCGCCGCGTCGCCGGGCCAGGTGCCGTCCGGCAGCGCGACGTTCCGGACGTGCTGCCCGTCGTGCGGCGCCGTGCACGCGACCTTGTCCACGTCCGTGCCGACGGCCGCGAACGAAATGCAGTCGCCCGGGCTGAGCGGGACCTTCTTGACCGCGACGCTGCCGTTGGAGTTGGTCGCCTGGGGCGTGACGGCCCGGGTACTCGGCGGCTCGCTCGACGGCGGCTCGGGGGTGTCCGTGGGCGGCGGAGTGCTCGCCGGCGCGCTCGTGCGCCCGGTCGCGGTGTCCGCCGGGCCGGCCTTGTCGCCCTTGTCGTCGTCCCCGCCCAGGCTCAGCACCAGGGCGATCACGCCGCCGGCGATCACCAGCGCGACGACCACCACGATCGCCACCACGCGCCCGCCGCCCCGCCCGCCGGAGGGGCCGCCGGGACCGCCCGGGCCGTAGGGCGGTCCGCCTCCGTACGGTGGGCCGCCACCACCGTACGGAGGGCCGCCGCCGTAGGGCGGGCCGCCGATCGTCGGACCGTCGTAGGGCGACGGCGGGTTCGTGGGCGGCGGCCCCGCGGGGCCGCCGGGATAGCCGCCCGCACCGCCGCCGTACCCGCCCCCGCCGTAGCCGCCGGAACCGTGGTTGCCGCCCGGGTATCCGCCGGGAGTGCTCATCACGTCGATCCCTCCCCCAAGGGCCGGGCGCTCGGGTCAGCGCAGTGGCTTGGTGAGTGTCTGCCCCGACTTGTACTTCGCGATGCAGGTCACCTTGCGGCGACCGATGTCCCACCCCGGCTGCTTGGGGAAGGTGTAGGTGAAGGTGAACTGCGAGGCGTCGGACCGGCCGCTGAGCGCCGTGCTCATCGCGGGCGTGCACTTCGACTCGGTCTGGTCGGTGATCGCCGCCTCACCCGGGTAGGTGCTGCCGGTGAGCTCGTAGGTCAGGAAGACCTCGCCGGTGTGCGTGCTGTTGCAGGACGTCTTGTCGATGGTGCCCGACGTGGCGTCCAGGGTGACGCAGTCGCCCTTGGACAGGTCCACGTACCGGACCTCCGAGGGCAGGTCCGGGTCGGACGTGCCGGACGTGGTCCGCGGCGGGGTCGGGCGGCTGGTGGTCGGGCGGCCGGTGGGGGTGCTCGGCGCGCTCGTGCTGCTCGTCGGCTTGGAACTGGACGAGGTGGTCGCGCTGTTCGTGGGCCCGGCCTTGTCGTCCTTCTTGTCGTCCCCGCCCAGCACCACGACCAGCGTGGCGATGATGCCACCGACCACGACGATCGCGGCGATCACCACGGCGATCAGCGGGCCCTTGCCGGAGCCGCCCTGGTTGGGGCCGGGCGGCATGCCGCCGCCGTAGCCCCCGCCCCCGTAGTTTCCGGGGTACTGCGGTCCGCCGCCGGCCCCCGGGTACTGCGGCGCGCCGCCGTACGGGTTTTGCGGAGGCGGATACTGCTGCCCACCCTGTGGGTACTGCTGCCCGGGGTACGGCTGGTTGCTCGGATAACCCTGGCCGGGTTGCTGCCCGTAGCCGGGGTAGCCCCCCTGTCCGGGTGATGGCGGCATCGTCATGTGCCTAGCCTGCCCGATCGGGTGAACCCACCGCTCGGCCGGGCCCAACTACTTGACTCCGGGTCAGATGATCGTTGTGGGACCGGAATCCTTCCGTGACCCGATTTCGCGTCTGCCGGCCGGAGTCCGCGCCGGCGGCGCCTCACGGTCGGCGGCGAAACGCTCCGCTCACGAGCGCCAGGAGCACCCCCAGGAGCATCGCGCCGCCACCGGCGGCGAACACGACCGAGGGGCCGTGGGCCGACGCGAGCATGCCGCCGACGGGGTACAGCAGCGGGATCAGACCGACCCCGAACAACATCTGGAGCGCGGTCACCCGACCCAGCGCGCCGGGCGCGCACGTGGTCTGCACCAGGGCGCTCCCGGCACCGCCGACCACGCCGGTGCCCACACCCAGCGCCACCGCGCACGCCACGCCCGCTCCCAGGCCGGGCGCGTAGCCCAGGCCGACCAGACTCGCGGCCATCACGACCATCCCCACCGGCAACACGAGCGCCGGGCGCGGCACCCGGCCCGCGACGGTCAGTGCCAGCGCGCCGATCGCCGCGCCGATCCCCCACGCGCCCAGCACCACGCCCATCCCGCCCGGCCCCCAGCCCGCGACGTCGGCAAGCAGCACGATGCCGATGTTCATCGGGATGGTGAAGCCCAACTCCATCAGCGCGGTGACCGCCAGCAGCGGCCCCAGCACCCGATGCCGGACCACGTACCGCAGGCCCGCACGCAGGCCCAACTCCGGCTCCTCCTGCCCCGGTTCCGCCTCGGGCGCGGGTCCCGGACGAAGCCGCCACAGCAGTGCGAGGGAGAGCGCGAACAGCGCCGCGTTCAGTGTGAAGGCCGCCGTCGCGCCGCCGATCGCCAGCGCCGCGCCGCCGATCGGCGCGGACACCACGGTGGCCACCCGCTGGGACAACGAGCGCATGCCCTGCACCCGGACCAGTTGCGTACGCGTGGTCAACCGCGCCGGCAACGCGCCCACGGCGGGCATGAACAACGCGTCCACCGCGCCGAACAGCAGCGCGATCAGCACCAGCAGCCCGATCCCGGGGCTGCGCGCGAGCACCGCGAGCGCGGCAACCAGCATCACCGCGCAGCGCACCAGGTCGCTGCCGAGGACCACCCGGCGCGGTCCGTACCGATCCGCGATCGCCCCGCCGGGCAACATCAGCAGGGCTCGGGGCAGCGATCCGGCGGCCAGCACCCACCCGGTCTGCGTCGCGTCGCCGCTGCGCACCGCCGTCCAGGACAGCGCCAGGAACCAGATCTGATCGCCGATCAGCGACGCGGTGTAGGCGCCGAGCCAGGCCAGTACGCGCGGGTCGCGATGGGCGAGCCGCGGTGTCGCGCCGGCGGTCCCGGTGATGGCCATGCTCGTCCCCGTTCCCGTGTGTGTGCGGTGCGTGCGGTCTGTGCGGCGCCGACGGCGCGTGGCGGGCGGCGTCCAGGGGCTCCCGCCCCGTCCGCGGATCACAGCCGGTAGGGGAAGCCGCGGTAGTAGATCTCCACGTGTTCCGCGCCGGGTGTCTCGCGGTCGCGGTAGCCGTCCACGAGGTCCTGGATGGCACCCGCGAGTTCGCGCAGTTCGGCGGCGGTCAGCCGGAGCGTGGGGGCGCCGCTGAAGGCCGCGCCGGCCCACTCCGCCCCCCACACCTGCATCTCGTCCAGGAAGCGCCGGTAGCGGTCCTCGGACTGCGAGCCCAGCACCCGCGCGATGCTCGCGGACAGGTCCCGGCCGACCCGGTCCTCGGCGAAGTCGCCGAACGAGAAGGTGAGGTCCTCGACCACCTTCCACCAGCGCTCGCGCCCGTCCTCGGCGTGCTCGGGGTCCTCGACCACGAAGCCGTGGCCGGCCAGCGTGCGCACGTGGTAGCTGACCAGCGCCGGCGTCGCGTCCACCCGCTTGGCCAGCATCGACGCGGTGGCCGGACCGCCGGCGTGCAACATCCGCAGCAGGCTGATCCGCAGCGGGTGGGTGAACACCTTGAGGGTCTGTACGTCCTTGATCATCCGGCGCGCCGGCGGCTGCTCGCTCATGAGCCCACCGTAGATCCGAAGGAATCTTTTCGCAATGAATCTTTCGAAAGAATCCCTTCGCATTCGGTCACGAAAAAGCCGACCGCGGGTGCGGTCGGCTCCTCGTGGCCCGCGCGTGCTCAGCGCACCGAGTGGCCCGTCGCCCGCAGCACGTCCTTGACCTGCGGGATCCGCAACAGGCCGAAGTGGAACACGCTCGCCGCGAGCACCGCGTCCGCGCCCGCGTCCACGGCCGGCGCGAAGTGCTCCAACGCGCCCGCGCCGCCGGAGGCGATCACCGGGATGCCCACTTCGGCCCGGACCAGTCGGGTCAGCTCCAGGTCGTAGCCGTCCTTGGTGCCGTCCGCGTCCATCGAGTTGAGCAGGATCTCGCCCGCGCCGAGCTCGGCCGCCTTCGCGGCCCACCCCACCGCGTCGATGCCGGTGCCGGTGCGCCCGCCGTGCGTGGTCACCTCGAAGCCCGGCGCACCGTCCCGGCGCCGCCGCGCGTCCACCGAGAGCACCAACACCTGCGAACCGAACCGGTCCGCGATCTCGGCGATCAGCTCGGGCCGTTGGATGGCCGCGGTGTTCACGCCCACCTTGTCCGCGCCCGCCCGCAGCAGCTTGTCCACGTCCTCGACCGCGCGCACTCCGCCGCCGACGGTGAGCGGGATGAACACCTGCTCGGCGGTGCGCCGGACCACGTCGTACGTGGTCTCCCGGTTGCCCGAGGACGCGGTGATGTCGAGGAAGACCAGTTCGTCCGCGCCCTCGGCGTCGTACACCCGGGCCATCTCGACCGGGTCGCCCGCGTCCCGCAGGTTTTGGAAATTGACGCCCTTGACCACCCGGCCGGCGTCCACGTCCAGACACGGGATCACCCGTACGGCCAACGTCACGAGGCCCTCCCCCGGTACGCGTCCACCTCGACCTCGACCAGCATCCGCGAGTCGATCAGCCCGGCCACCACGACCATCGTCGCGGCGGGCCGGGTCTCGCCGAACAGCTCGCCGTGCGCGCGGCCCACGTCGTCCGAGTCGCGGGCGTGGGTGATGAACATCCGGGTGCGCACCACGTCCGCGGCGCCGAGCCCGAAGTGCGCCAGCGCGTCCAGCGCGATCGCGAACGCCGCGAGCGTCTGGTGGTGCGGGTCGCCCTCGTGCGCGAGGTTGCCCTCGACGACCGCGGTGCAGCCCGACACGTGCACGTAGTCGCCGACCGCGACGGCGCGCGAGTACCCGAAGGTCTCCTCCCACCGCCCGCCGGACGAATACCGCTCGATATTGCCCGAGTTGTCACTGCCCAAATTGTCACTGCCCGTCACCGGGACACCGCCTCCAACGCCTCTTCGAGGGTGAACGCCTGGGCGTACAGCGCCTTGCCGACGATCGAGCCTTCCACACCCAGCGGCACCAGTTCGGCGATGGCGCGCAGATCCGCCAACGAGGACACCCCGCCCGAGGCCACCACCGGGCGGTCCGTGGCCGCGCACACGTCCTTGAGGAGTTGCAGGTTCGGGCCGGTCAGGGTGCCGTCCTTGTTCACGTCGGTGACCACGTAGCGCGCGCAGCCGTCCGCGTCCAGGCGGGCCAGCGTCTCGAACAGCTCGCCGCCCTCGCGAGTCCAGCCGCGCCCGGCCAGCGTGGTGCCGCGCACGTCCAGGCCGACCGCGATCCGGTCCCCGTGCCGGGCGATCGCCGAGCGCACCCAGTCCGGCGTCTCCAGCGCGGCGGTGCCCAGGTTGACCCGCCGGCAGCCGGTGGACAGCGCCGCCTCCAGCGACGCGTCGTCGCGGATGCCGCCGGACAGCTCGACCTGGACGTCGAGCCGGCCGACCACGTCGGCGAGCAGCTCGCGGTTGCTGCCCTTGCCGAACGCGGCGTCCAGGTCGACCAGGTGGATCCACTCGGCGCCGGCGCTCTGCCAGGCCAGGGCGGCGGTCAACGGGTCACCGTAGGAGGTCTCCGACCCGGCCTCGCCCTTGACCAGGCGGACGGCCTGGCCGTCGGCGACGTCGACGGCGGGCAGCAGTTCGAGGCGGTGGGTCTGGGTCATGACGGTGGGGATCCTCAACAGTTCGTACGGACGATGCGTTCAAGGGCGCGGCGCGAACACGGCACGGCGGGGACTTGCGAAAGAGCGGGCCTACAGGGTCGCGAGCCAGTTGCGCAGCAGTTGCGCGCCGGCCTCGCCGGACTTCTCCGGGTGGAACTGGGTGGCGCTGAGCGCGCCGTTCTCGACGGCGGCCACGAACGGCGTGCCGTGCGTGCTCCAGGTGACGTCCGGCGGGATGTGCGGGCCGTCCTGGACCACCGGCATCTCCCACGTGCGCACCGCGTAGGAGTGCACGAAGTAGTACCGAGTGTCCGGCGTGACATCGCGGAAGAGCACGCTGTCCGCGGGTGCCTCGACGGTGTTCCAGCCCATGTGCGGCACCACCGGGGCGGCGAGGCGCTCGACCGTGCCGGGCCACTGCGCGCAGCCCTCGGTGGCCACGCCGTGCTCGACGCCGCGCGCGAACAGGATCTGCATCCCGACGCAGATGCCCAGCACCGGCCGGCCGCCGGCGAGTCGCTTGTCCACGATGGTGTCCCCGCGGACCGACTTGAGGCCCTGCATGCACGCGGCGAACGCGCCCACGCCGGGCACGAGCAGTCCGTCGGCGTTCAGCGCCGCCTTGTGGTCGGCGCTGATCTCCACGTCGGCGCCCGCGTGCGCGAGCGCCCGCTCGGCCGAACGCACGTTCCCGAAGCCGTAGTCCAGGACGATGACCTTCTTGGGCACGCGGCTATCCGATCTTCAGGACGCCGGCCACGATCGAGAAGAACGCGCCGACGGCGAGCAGGGCGATCACACTCTTGGGCAGGCCCTGCTTGACGAACGAGATGCATCCGCCGACCAGGAACAGCCCGAAGACGATCAGGACCATCGCGCCGGTGCTCACAGCGCGCCCTTGGTGGAGGGGATCACGCCGGCCCGGCGCGGGTCGAGCACGCACGCGTCGGACAGCGCCCTGGCCAGCGCCTTGAACTGCGCCTCGACGATGTGGTGCGCGTTGCGCCCGTACGGCACGTGCACATGCAGGCAGATCTGCGCCTGGGCGACGAACGACTCCAGGATGTGCCGGGTCAGCGTGGTGTCGTAGTCCGGGCCGATCATCGGCGCGATGTTCTCCGGCTCCGAGTGCACCAGGTACGGCCGGCCGGAGAGGTCCACGGTGACCTGCGCGAGCGCCTCGTCCAGCGGCACCGACGCGTCGGCGAACCGGCGGATGCCCTTCTTGTCGCCGAGCGCCTGGCGGAACGCGGCGCCGAGCGCGAGCGCGGTGTCCTCGATCGTGTGGTGCGCGTCGATGTGCAGGTCGCCGCGGGTCTTGACGGTCAGGTCGAACAGGCCGTGCTTGCCGAGCTGATCGAGCATGTGGTCGAAGAAGCCGACGCCGGTCGCGACGTCGACCTTCCCCGAGCCGTCCAGATCGATTTCGACCTCGACGGAGGTTTCCTTGGTGGCGCGTTCGACGCGACCGATTCTTGCCATGGCGGTGATTCCGACTTTCTCTCAGTCCTTCAGGACGCGGCGCATCGCATCCAGGAAGGCCGTGTTCTCGGCGTCCGTGCCGGCGCTCACGCGCAGCATGCCGGGGACCCCGTTGTCGCGAACCAGGACCCCGTGTTCGAGGATCCGCGCCCAGACCGCGTGCGGGTCCTCGAATCGGCCGAACTGAACGAAGTTGGCGTCCGAGGCGGTCACCTCGCAGCCCAGCGCGCGCAGTTCGACGACCAGCCGGTCGCGCTGCTCCTTGAGTTCGCGGACGTAGCCCAGCAGCGTGTCCTCGAACTCCAGGCAGGCCAGCGCGGTGGCCTGGTTGACCGCCGAGAGGTGGTACGGCAGCCGGACGAGCTGGACCGCGTCGACCACGGCGGCGTCCGCCGCGAGGTAGCCCAGGCGCAGGCCGGCCGCGCCGAACGCCTTGGACATGGTCCGGGTCACCACCAGGTGCGGCCGGCCCGCCAACAGCGGCAGCAGCGACTCGGTGTGCGCGAATTCGACGTACGCCTCGTCCACGATCACCAACGAGGGCCGCGCGGCCTGCGCGGCGTCGTACACCTTCTCGACCACCTCGCCGGCCAGCGCGGTGCCGGTCGGGTTGTTCGGCGAACACAGGAACACCACGTTCGGGCGGTGTTCGGCGATCTGCGCCGGCGCGTGTTCCGGGTCGATCCGGTAGTCCGCGTCACGCGAGCCGGAGATCCACCCGGTGCCGGTGCCGCGCGCGATCAGCGCGTGCATCGAGTAGGACGGGTCGAAGCCCAGCGCGGTGCGCCCGGGGCCGCCGAAGGCCTGGAGCAGTTGTTGGAGCACCTCGTTGGAGCCGTTCGCCGCCCACACCTGGGCAGGGCTCAGCGGGTGGCCGCCGGTCCGGGTCAGGTAGGACGCGAGCGCGGTGCGCAGCTCGACCGCGTCCCGATCGGGGTAGCGGTTCAGGTCGCGCGCGGCGACCGCGACCCGCTCGGCGATCCGGGCCACCAGCGCGTCCGGCAGCGGATACGGGTTCTCGTTCGTGTTGAGCCGGACCGGGACGTCCAACTGCGGGGCACCGTACGGCGACTGACCGCGCAGTTCGTCGCGGATCGGCAGGCTGTCCAGGTCGGTCACCGGCCCTCCTCCCACGCCGCGAGACCGGCCACCTCGCCGGCCGCGAACCGGGCCCGCACCGCCGCGCCGTGCGCGGGCAGGTCCTCCGCGTCGGCGAGCACGCTCACGTGCTCGGCGACGTCGGCCAGCGCCGCGCGCGAGTAGTCCACGACGTGGATGCCGCGCAGGAAGGACTGCACCGACAGGCCCGAGGAGTGGCACGCGCAGCCACCGGTGGGCAGCACGTGGTTGGACCCGGCGCAGTAGTCGCCGAGCGAGACCGGCGCGAACGCGCCGACGAAGATCGCCCCCGCGTTGTGCACCCGGGCCGCGACGTCGGCCGCGTGCGCGGTCTGGATCTCCAGGTGCTCGGCGCCGTACGCGTCCACCACCCGCAGGCCGTCGTCCACCGAGTCGACCAGCACGATGCCGGACTGCCGGCCGGCCAGCGCCTCGATGACCCGCTCGCGGTGCCTGGTGGCGTCCACCCGTACCTTGAGCTCCTCGACCACCGCGTCGGCCAGCGACGCGGAGTCGGTGACCAGGATCGACGCGGCCAGCGTGTCGTGCTCGGCCTGGCTGATCAGGTCCGCCGCGACGTGCCCGGCGTCCGCCGTGTCGTCGGCGAGCACGGCGATCTCGGTCGGACCGGCCTCCGCGTCGATCCCGATCCGGCCCTTGAGCAGCCGCTTGGCGGCGGCGACGTAGATGTTGCCGGGACCGGTGACCAGGCGCACCGGGGCGCACGAGCCCGCGCCGTAGGCGAACATCGCCACCGCCTGGGCGCCGCCGACCGCGTACACCTCGTCCACCCCGAGCAGCGCGCACGCGGCCAGGATGGTGGGGTGCGGCAGGCCGCCGAAGTCGGCCTGCGGCGGCGAGGAGACCGCCATCGAGGCGACGCCGGCCTCCTGTGCGGGGACCACGTTCATGATCACCGACGACGGGTAGACGGCGTTGCCGCCCGGTACGTACAGCCCGACCCGCTCGACCGGGACCCACCGCTCGGTGACCGTGCCACCGGGCACCACCTGCACGGTGACGTCCCGCCGGCGCTGTTCGCGGTGCACGATCCGGGCCCGGTGGATGGACTCCTCCAGGGCCGCTCGCACCTTGGGCGCGAGCGTGTCCAGCGCCGAGGCGATCGCCTCGGCGGGCACCCGGATGTCGCTCAGCCGCACACCGTCGAAACGCTCGGTGATCTCCACCAGCGCCTCGACGCCGCGATGACGCACGTCCTCGCAGATCGGGCGCACCTTCTCCAGGGCCGCCTCGACGTCGAGTTCGGCTCGGGGCAACACGTCGCGCAGTGCGGCGGGGCTGTCCAGGACAGCCCGCGAGGCGGGACCGCGCAGGTCGATACGGGAGATCACCTGCCCCAGTGTAGAGACGGTGCCGAATCGAACGTCCTCGCGTGTCGGACAGTGAGACACGCGATCATGGGGGCACTCAGCAGCCTTCCAGTGTCGGGGGACCACGGATGAGCACACCGCCAGGACATCTGACCGCGATCGAAGCGCGCGTATGGGAGGCGTACCGGCGCGGCGAGCGGCTGGATCTGAGCACGGGTGTACCGGCCGACGACGACCCGCGCGCCGGCGCGGCGTGGGGCGCGGACCGCACCGTCCGGGCCCGGGTGCTGGCCCGGTTGCTGCTCCAGCCGCCGGACGCCGAGCCCGGCCACACCGCGGCGCTGCGGCTGAGCGGGGCCCGGATCGTGGGCGCGCTGGAATTGGGCGGCGCGCGCCTGGACGTGTACGTCTCCTTGATCGACTGCCGGGTCGAGGACGAGATCGTGCTGAACGTCGCCTCGACCCGCACGATCATCCTGCGCAACTGCGTGCTCGCCGCGCTGTCGGGGCGCAACATGCGAGTGGACGGCGACCTGTCGCTGCGCTCCTGCGAGGTGGCGGGCGGCCTGCGGATACTGGACGCGCGGGTGGACAACGACCTGCGGATCGACGACTGCGTGATCGGGCCGGATCGGCACGGCGGCGCGCTGCACGGCAACGGCCTCCAGGTCGGCGCGGACACGTCGATGGACAACACGGTCTTCACCGGTCAGGTGAGTCTGTACGGCGGTCGCTTCGGGGGCCGGGTGACGCTGTACGGCTCGACCGTCGACCGCCCGGGCGAGTTGGCGATGGATCTCGGGCGGATCAGGGTGGAGCACTCGCTGCACCTGAGCGTGGGGTTCGCGGTGCGCGGTTCGATCCGGATGAACGACGCGCGCCTGGGTGGCGGCATCGTGCTCAGTCGGGCGGTGGTGTGCGCCGAGCCGGACGAACTGTTGACCATGTGGCGGGTGGCCGCGGAGGGCCTGCACATGGCCCTCGCGCAACCGCCGCGCGGGCGGATCGTGCTGGCCAACGCGACCTTCGGCACGCTGACCGACGCGCCGAACACCTGGCCGGCGCCCGGGGACCTGGACCTGTCCGGGACGCGGTACTCGGTGCTGCGCGCCGAACAGCCGATGAGCGTGGAACAGCGGGTGGACTGGGTCGAGCGCGGCACTCCGGAGTACACCCCGCAGCCGTACGACCAGCTCGCCGGCGTGTACCGGGCGGCGGGCGAGGACGAGGTGGCGCGGACCGTGCTGCTGGCCAAGCAGCGCCGGCGGCGCGCCGGACTGGGCCCGGCGGGCCGGTTGTGGGGCCACGTGCAGGACGTCGCGATCGGTTACGGCTACCGCCCCGCGCGCGCCTTCGGCTGGTTGATCGCGCTGATCGCGGTCGGTACGGCGGTCTTCGCGGCCGACCCGCCCGCGCCGCTCAAGCCCGGCGAGGCGCCGCACTGGAACCCGTTCTGGTACACCCTGGACCTGCTCCTGCCGGTGGTCACCCTGGGCCAGGACGCCGCGTGGAAGCCGACCGGCGCCGGGCAGTGGCTCGCGTACACGCTCATCCTGCTCGGCTGGGTGCTCGCCGGGGCCGCCGCGGCGGGCGCCACACGGGTGCTCAATCGCGCCTGAGATCAATGATCGACGCGGTCCGGCGGTCAGGCCCTACTCTTGGTCACCGTGACCGACCGGCTTCCGCTCTTCCCGCTCAACTCGGTGCTCTATCCGGGTCTGGTGCTGCCCCTGCACATCTTCGAGGAGCGGTACCGCACGCTGGTCCGGGACCTGGAGGTGCTGCCCCAGGCGGAGCAGCGGTTCGGGGTGGTCGCGCTGCGTACCGGGCGCGAGGTGGGCGACATCCAGGGCGATCCGCTCGACGTCCTGCACCCGGTGGGCTGTACGGCGGAGATCGCCACGATCAAGACGCACGAGGACGGCCGCTACGACCTGGTGGCCACCGGGGCGACCCGGTTCCGGCTGGTGTCCGTGGACGACTCGGGTCCGTACCTGTACGCCGAGGTGGAGTACCTGGAGGACCCGGTCGGCGAGCGGGCCGACGTGCTCGGTCTGGCCGCGACCCGGGCGTTCGCCGAGTACCAGCGTCGGCTGCTCTCGGCCCAGCAGCGCACCCCGATGAGCCTGCCGGAGTTGCCGGAGGACCCGGTGGTGCTGTCCTACCTGGTGGCCGCCGCGGTGGTGCTCGACCCGCACGACAAGCAGCGGCTCCTGGAAGCCGAGGACGCGACCACCCGGTTGACCGCCGAGGTGGAGCTGCTGCGCCGGGAGGCGGCACTGCTGGACCGGCTGCCGTCGTTGCCGGCGGTCGAGCTGTTGCGGCAGAGCATCGAACCCAACTGACCGATCGAGGGGTCGCCGACATGGCGAAGGGCAGGAGCAAGGGCGGACAGGGCACGCCGGCGACGGTGGCGCTGACCCGCGAGGGCGTCACGTTCACGGTGCATGCGTACGAGCACGACCCGAACGCGGCGTCCTACGGCGAGGAGGCCGCGTCCGTGCTCGGCGTCCCGACGGAGCGGGTGTTCAAGACGCTGCTGGCGGACGTGGACGGTGCGCTGACGGTCGCGGTGGTCCCGGTGGCGGGCCGACTCGACCTCAAGGCGCTCGCGGCGGCGGTCGGCGGCAAACGCGCGGCGATGGCGGACCCCGCCGCGGCCGAACGGGCCACCGGCTACGTGCTGGGCGGCATCAGCCCACTGGGCCAAAAGCGCCGACACCCCACCGTGCTGGACGACTCCGCCCTCACCCTGCCCACGATCTACGTATCGGCCGGCCGCCGCGGCCTGGAAATCGAACTCGCCCCCACCGACCTGATCCGCCTCACCACCGCAACCACCGCAAGCGTGAGCCGAACCTGACCCCCGACCTGAAACACCGGCCGGGCTGAACCCACCCCATGCGGCGCTCGACCACACCAGCCGCCGGCGCACTCGAGCCAATCAGCCCGGCCGGCGCTTGAGGCCAAATAGCCCGTGCGGCGCCTGAGCACACCAGCCCGGCCGGCGTTTGAGGCCAATCAGCCCGTGCGGCGCCTGAGCACAAACAGCCCGGCCGGCGCTTGAGGCCAAACAGCCCGTGCGGCGCCTGAGCACAAACAGCCCGGCCGGCGCTTGAGGCCAAACAGCCCGTGCGGCGCCTGAGCACAAACAGCCCGACCGGCGCTTGAGGCCCAGCGGGCCGCAGGCCGGCCAACCCCGCCCCGGCCGGATTCAGCCCTCGTCCGAGTCCCGCTTGGTCAAATCCACACGCGGCAGAGGCGCAGCCGTGTGCGCCCAAGGAAAACCCTGCCCGCCCGGCGGAGAAGGCGGCCACCCGTACGGCCCCGGACCCGCCACCGGTTCCTCCCGATCCGCCGGCGCGAACCCCGCCGACAACCCCAGAAAGATCACCATCGACGCGATCGGCCACAACAGCAGCACGCCCTTGGCCTTGAGGTCGAGCGGCTGGTCGAACCGCTTGCCCAGCCCGATCCGCCGCACCTGCTCCATGATCCCGTCCGGCCCCAGCCGCACGCCGACCTTGAACGCCAGATAGGACCCGGCCAGCCCGCCGACGGTCAGCGCGAGCGCGGTGGCCACGCCCTGCCGGCGAAAGCGCCAGAACGCGAGCGGCGCCAGCACGATGCCCGCGATCACGCCGCACACCGCGAACCAACCGTCCAGCGCGATCGAGGTCTCGGTCTCCGGTGAGGTCTGGAAGACCCCCTCCTGCGTCGCGAGCAGCGGTACGCGCGGCGTGATCTGCTCCCAGATCAGGCCCACGATCGCCCCCACGACCAGGCACGCCGCGACCACGACGGCGAACGCCACCGCGTCGGCGCGATAGCGCCGCCACAACGTGGGGGGCGCCTCGGGCCCGGGCGCGAAGCCCACGTGCGCGCCCTCGGGCGAGGGGTAGGGGGCGAAATCCCCGGCAGACGTCATCTGGTCAGCGTCCCATGTGCGGATCGAGCCGGCGGGACGACCCCGCGCGGCGGTGTGTCTGGTGGTCGCGGCGACGAGGGCCGGAGCGCTACGCGCGGGTACTGCGCCGGAAGGACCACGTGGCCAACGAGAGCATCACCACGCCGACCGCCGCGCACACCGCGAGGTTGCCCGCCACCGCCGCCCAGTCCGGGTCGCCGTAACTGGCGATGAACGCGTCCACACCGTAGGAGGACGGCAGCACATCGCGGGCCAACACGATCGCGTCGGGCATCCGGTCCTCGGGCAGCACGCCGAGCAGGAGCGCGGCGGACATACCCAGTTGGCCGAGCAGGGTGGCCAGTTCGGGACGCGGCGCGAGCAGGCCGAGCACCGCGCCGATGCCCGCCAGCGCCGCGCCGGACAGCGGCACGACCAGGAGCAGCACCCACAGGTTGGCCAACGGCAGTTGGAACATGAGCGCGCCGATGACGGCGGTGGCCACGGTGCCGGGCAGCGTGAAGGACGCGTACGCGGCGGCAATGCCCAGCACCACCGCGGCCGGGCGTACCGGCAGGGTCAGGTAGTAGTCGAGCGCGTTGGCCGCGCGCAGGTTGCCGAAGTGCTGGGCGAGCAGGTTGAGCGCCACGAAGGCGACCACGAGCACGCTGGAGCCGGCGACCACCGCCTGGCGCGCGCTGTCGCTGCCGGTGTCCACCACGCCACGCATCAGGATCATGATGCCGACCGACTGGAACACCGCGACGAACAGCAGCGGGACCCGGGAGACCCGCACCCGGGACAACTGCGCGCGGTAGACGGTCAGCAGCCCCGCGCCGAGCGACGTGGCCGGGGCGGGTACCACCGCCTCGGCCGGATTCGCCGGCACGGCCTCGATGCTCGCTGCACTCACCGGTGTCGACACTCTCATCCCTTGACCAGTCCCTGGTGGCGCCCGCCGAGCGCGAGGTAGACGTCCTCCAGGCTCGGCGTGGACAGCGTGAAGTCGTCGAGCGCCTCGAACGCGGGCCCGGAGGTGACGCCGGCGAGCAGTTCGCGGGCCACCCCCGGTTCCATCCGGGTGCTCCACCGCCTGCCGGTGCGCACCGCGGTCTGCGCGAGCATGCTCACCGCCGGGTCGTCCATCGGCGGGTCGGCCCGCCAGACCAGATCGAGCCGCACCTCGTCGCCGACCATGGCCTTGAGTCCGCCGGGCGTGTCGCACGCGATCACCCGGCCCTCGTCGAGCACCGCGACCCGGTCCAGCACCGTCTCCGCCTCGATCACGTTGTGCGTCACCAGGAGCACGGTGGCGCCCTGTTCGGCCCGGCGGCGATCCACCGCGGCCCACACCGCGCGGCGAGCGACCGGGTCCATGCCGGTGGTCGGCTCGTCCAGGACCAGCACCGGGCGGGCGCCGACCAGCGCGGTGGCAACGCACGCGAGTCGGCGCTGGCCGCCGGAGAGCTTCTTGAGCGGTCGGTCCGCGATCGCGCCCAGGTCGAGTTCCTCGAGTACCGCGTCCCGCTCGGCCCGGGCCCGCGCGGCGTCCAGGGCGCGCAGCCGGGCGGTGGTCTCGATCGCCAGTGCGACGGTCAACTCGTCCAGCGCGCCGGACTCCTGACCGAGGTAGGCGACCAGCCGGGCGGCGATCTCGGGGCGGCGCACCAGGTCGTGGCCGAGCAGGTCGATCGTGCCGGTGTCCGGTCGCAGCAGGCCGGTGAGTTGGCGGACCAGGGTGGATTTGCCCGCGCCGTTGGGGCCGAGCAGGCCGAAGATCTCGCCGCGGCGCACGTCCAGGTCGATCGCGTCGTTCGCGGTCAGCACGTGCCGGCTCTTCCGACGCCCGGTGCGATATGTCCTGGTCAGCCCGCGCACCGTGAAGCACGGTTCGGCCCTCGCGCGCTCGCCGGGGATGGTCACGCTCCGCTCGTCCGTTCCGGGCAGCTTGTACATCCGACCCCGCGCGTCGTCCTGAAGGTGGTGGAGATGGCGTGCGACCCGCGTCGAGTGCGCGGCCGGGTGACACACGACGAGACGACTCTACGCGGTCCCCTCGCCCGCCCGGCCGCCCGCCTCCTTGGCGAGCAGCACCCGGGCCCGCTGCCACTGCTCGCGCGGGATCACCGCACGCCAGTCGATCGCCGCGAACGCGGCCTCGCGCTCCGGGTCCAGGCGGCGGCCGACCCGGGCGGCGGCCACCTTGAGCAGCGCGAGCGGCCGGCTGGGCAGGCCCACCCGTTCGACCTCCCGTTTGAGGTTGGGCCACCACACCGTCGCCGCGTCGGTCATCTCGTTCTCCGCCGCGCCCAGGCGGTGGAAGGCGGCGAGCCGGCCGATCCCGCGCGCGATCACCCACTGCACCAGCGCGGCGAGGCCGAACAGCACCAGCAGCACGATCCCCGCCGGCGGGAACAGAAACAGCAGCGGCAGGCCCGTCACGAGCAGGAGGTACTTGAGCAAAAACACGAACTCCAGCCGGCCCAGCACCACCTTGCCCGCCAGATAGCGGATCAGCAGCGCCGCCTGGCGCGGGGTCAACCGGGTGTCCACGTCCGGGTCGAACGCGGTCGCACCACCGGCGGCGGAACGTTCCGCCGCCGCCCGGGACGCGCTGCGAAAGCGTTGTCCGCGCCGCACCGCGCCGAATCCGGCCTTGCCGATCCTGGTCCACTTGGACATCGCGGGTCCTCCGTACGGTCCACTGCCTGACTCGCACGTTAGCGCCCCGCGCGGGCTGCGGTGGCCGGCGCGCGCGGGACGGACGCGTGGGTGAGCCCGGCCCGCTCGGGTACCGTACGGGTTTGACCACAAGCCCCCTAGGAGGCTCTCGACGTGGACGTGTGGCACATACTTCGCCCCTTGATCGTGCTCGTCTCGGTGATCGCCTTCACGGGTCTGGTGACCTGGGGAATGGCTCGCCTGGCCCGCGAAGTACAGACCCGCAAGCCGCTGACAGGACCCCTCTGGTCGATGATGCGGCGCGGCCGTGCGTCGATCGTGGCGACGCTCGGCACCTCGGTCCTGTTGCTCGCCGAACCCGCGGCGGCCCTGCCCGACAAGAGTCGCGGGATGGTCCGGCACATCCTGGTCCTCACCGTGATCGCCGCGTGCGCGTGGCTGATCGTGCACGCGGTCACCCTGCTGGTGAACACCTCGTTCGAGCGCTACGCGGCGAACGCGACGGACACCGGCCGGGTACGCCGGATCCAGACCCAGATCGCGTTGATCCGCCGGACCGCCGTGGCGATCGTGGGCATCATCACCTTCGCGGCGATGATCATGACCTTCCCGGGCATGAAGACCATCGGCACCAGCCTGCTGGCCTCCGCCGGTCTGCTCGGCGTGGTGGCCGGTCTGGCCGCGCAGAGCGCGCTGGCCAACCTGTTCGCGGGACTGCAGATCGCCTTCAGCGACATGGTCCGGATCGGCGACTCGGTCGTGGTCAACCAGGAGATGGGCACGATCGAGGAGATCACCCTGACCTACCTGGTGGTGAACACGTGGGACCAGCGCCGGATCGTCATGCCGGTCTCCTACTTCACCTCCCGGCCGTTCGAGAACTGGTCGCGCACCGACATCCGGATGACCGGCACCGTCTTCCTGCACCTGGACCACTCCGCGCCGGTCGCCGAGCTGCGCGAGGAACTGCATCGCATCCTCAAGGACACCGGGCTGTGGGACGGCCAGGGCTGGAGCCTGTACGTCACCGACACCACGCCGACCACGATCCTGGTCCGCGCCGTGGTGACCGCGCGCGACTCCGACGACCTGTGGACGCTGCGCTGCGAGGTGCGCGAGAAGCTGCTCGACTACCTGCGCTGCGAGCACCCGTACGCGCTGCCCCGGATCGCCACCGCGCCCGCGCCGCTGGGCAACGAGGCGGTCGGCCCGTACAGCGGCAACGGACGCTTCGCCAAGGCCCAGCCGGCCGTGCAGGTGCCCGCGCAGACCGGCCCGCGCAAGTACGTCGACCTGGCCAAGAAGCCTCAGTCGTTGGCCGCCGCCGCGGCCGCGGCCGAGTCGATCTCGCTGAGGAAGTCCGAGGCGATCGCCCAGGCGCGCGAGGCGGCCTCGCGGTCGTAGTCCGGCAGCTCCGGATCGGTGAACAGGTGGCCGGCGCCGCGGTAGCGGTGAATCTCCACGTCCGCGCCGGCCCGGCGCATGCCCAGGTACCACGTGCCGAGCCAGTCCTCGGTCTCGAACGGGTCGGGCTCGGCCACGTGCAACTGCACCGGAACCTCGGTGCGGGCGTCCTCGCGCAGGTCGGAGGTGCCGTGGAACATCAGCAGCCCGGCCGCCGAGGAGTCCGCGAACGCGGCGTTCTGGGCGATCGAGGCGCCGAGCGAGAAGCCCACGTAGACCAGCCCGGGACCGAGCCCGGCGGCCACCTTCACGGCTCGGCGGATCAGCTCGTCCGCGCCGATCTCGTCCTTGATCTCCATGCCCTCCTCGACCGACTCGGTGCGACGCCCGTCGTACAGGTCGGGCACGGTCACCTCGTGCCCGTCCGCACGCAGCCGCTCGGCCGCGGCGTGTACGGCGGGGCGCAGCCCATAGGCCGAGTGGAACAGCACGATGCGGGCCACGTGGGGGTCCTTCCGGGGACGGGATGCGGGAAACCATCGGACAAAGGGTCAACCGTACCGGGCGCCGACGCCGGGTTCAGCGCATGCTGCGCAGGTCCAGGCGGCGCAGCACCCGGTCGGCGGCGGCCGGGTCCACCCCGCGCCGGCTCCGGGCCGCGATCACCTCGCGGCGCGCGGCGGCGGTCATCTCCGCCTCGATCTCGTGCAGCAACTTGATCCGTCGGGAGCGTTCGACCACCGCGTCGGCCAACTCCTCGGTCGCGCCCTCCGGCCTGAGCTCGGCGAGCATCGCCTTCTGCCGGGCGCGCAGCCGCTGCACCATCTCGTCCGGGAGGTCGCGCTCCTCGTCCAGTTCGCGCAACCGGCCCAGCGCCGCCTTGGTCGCGGCGGCCACGATGGCGCGTTCCTCGCGGCCCTCCGCCTCGTCCTCCTCGGCGACCCCGAGCCGGCGCACCAGCCAGGGCAGGCTGACCCCCTGGAGCAGCAGGGTCACCACGATCACGCAGAACGCGATCGCGATCAGCCGTTGTCGCTCGGGGAACGCCTCGTCGGCGTCGGTGGTCAGCGGCAGCGCGAGCGCCAGCGCGATGGTCACCACGCCGCGCATGCCGGCCCACCACACCACGACGGTCTCGCGCGGGTCCGGGGTCTGCGTCTCGCCGGTGGTCGGCAGTCGGTTGTGCAGCCGTCGGGCCAGCGCCGCGACCGGGAACAACCACAGGCCGCGGACCACGATCAGCACCAGGACCACGGCGCCGGCCTCCCAGAACAGCCGGACCCGGTCGCCGCGCAGGTCGTGGAAGATCTCCCACATCTCCAGGCCGATCACGCCGAACGCGACGCCGGTGACCACCAGGTCGACGACCTCCCAGAACGAGCGCCCGGTGAGCCGTCCGACCACGTTGTCCGCGTCCTCGGCGACCGAGCCCAGGTAGAACGCGGTGGTCAGGACCGCGAGCACGCCGGAGCCGTGCAGTTCGTCGGCGACCACGTAGGCCAGGAACGGCACCAGCAGGGTGAGCAGGGTCTGCAGGGTGGGCTCGTCGAGCCGGCCGAGCAGCAGTCGACCGGCCAGGCCGACCGCGAAGCCGATCCCGACGCCGACCACCGCGGACAGCGCGAACATCCCCACCGCCTCGACCGGCGAGAACGTGCCGCCGACCACGGCCGCGACCGCGACCTGGTAGAGCACGAGCGAGGTGACGTCGTTGAAGAGCCCCTCGCCCTCCAGGATCGACACCAGGCGCCGGGGCAGTCTCAGGCTCCCGGCCACCGCCGTGGCGGCCACCGGATCCGGTGGCGCGACCAACGCGCCCAGCGCGACCGCGGCCGCGAACGGCAGCCCCGGCACCATCGCGTTCGCCACCGCCGCCACCGCGGCCGTGGTGACCAGGACGAGCGCGACCGCGAGCAGCAGGATCGGGCGGGCGTTGGCGGCGAACTCGCGCCAACTGGAGCGCTGCGCCGCCGCGTAGAGCAGCGGCGGCAACAACAGCGGCAACAGCAGGTCGGGATCGATCCGCAGGGTCGGCACGAACGGCAGCCAGCCCAGCAGCACGCCGTACAGGGTGAGCAGCACCGGGAAGGGCAGCCGCAGTCGCCCCGCGAGCGGCACGACCACGACCGTGCCGAACATCAACAGGAACAGCAGCGTGAGCTGACCCACTCCGCCCCCAGACCGATCGACCGCGATTCGATCTTGGAGCGTTCCCCGAATCTCCGCCGATTCACCGATCCTCAGGCATCGGTGTCACGGCGTCGGCACAGGGTGAAGGGGGAGGATCAGCGGTCGGTGACCCGCTCCAGAGTCGCGGTCAGGTCGGCGGGGTAGCCGCTCTCGTACTGCACCCACGTGCCGTCGCCGGGGTGCTCGAAGGCCAGGCTCACCGCGTGCAGCCACTGGCGCTCCAGGCCCAGCCGCTTGGACAGCGTCGGGTCCGCGCCGTAGGTCAGGTCGCCCACGCACGGGTGCCGCAGCGCCGCCATGTGCACCCGGATCTGGTGGGTGCGGCCGGTCTCCAGCTTGATCGACAGCAGGCTCGCGGCGCGGAACGCCTCGATCGTGTCGTAGTGCGTGACGCTGGGCTTGCCGCCCATCACCACGGCCCACTTGTAGTCGTGGGTCGGGTGCCGGTCGATCGGCGCGTCGACGGTGCCGGTGTGCGGGTCCGGGTGGCCCTGGACCAGCGCGTGGTAGCGCTTGTCCACGGTGCGATCGCGGAACTGCTGCTTGAGCAGCGTGTAGGCGCGCTCGGACTTGGCGACCACCATCAGGCCGGAGGTGCCCACGTCCAGGCGGTGTACGACGCCCTGGCGCTCGGCCGCGCCGGACGTGGAGATCCGGTAGCCGGCCGCGGCGAGGCCGCCGACCACGGTGGTGCCGGTCCAGCCGGGGCTGGGGTGCGCGGCGACGCCGATCGGCTTGTCGATCACCACGATGTGGTCGTCGTCGTGCACGATCCGCATGCCGGGCACGGGTTCGGCGACGAGTTGCACGGGCCTGGGCGCCCCGGGCATCTCGACCTCGATCCAGGCCCCGCCGTTCACGCGGTCGGACTTCCCCGCCGCCCGGCCGTCGAGCTGCACCTTCCCGGCGGCGGCCAGCTCGGCCGCCTTGGTGCGCGAGAAGCCGAACATCCGCGAGAGCGCGGCATCGACCCGCTCGCCTTCGAGGCCATCGGGAACGGGAAGAGTACGGATTTCGGGCGAGCCGGGATTGACAGTCACGAGATACGAGTATGCCCGGCGTCCGGGCCGGACTCGACGGCGTGGTCGGCGCCGGCCGGGTCGACGGGCCGCGTGGACTTCGCCTCGGCCGGGTCGACGGCGGCCCTGGTGGCACCGGACGGCGCGTCGGCGACGCCCCCGCTCGTGCCGTTCACGGTCTCGGCCGACGCGTCGGTCGCGGTCTCGGTCGAGCTCGCGGTCTCGGTCGAGCCGGCGGGAGTCGGCTCGGCCGCCGCGTCGTCCTCGCCCGCCGCCTCGCCTGCCGCGTCGTCCTTCTCGTCGCCCTCCCGGGTGCCGTCCGGCTGCAGGCCCAGGAAGGACAGCAGCACGATCAGGCAGCCGCCGACCACGATCGCCGAGTCGGCCAGGTTGAAGATCGCGAAGTGCTTGGGCGCGATGAAGTCCACGACGTGGCCCTCGAACACGCTCGGCGCCCGGAAGATCCGGTCGGTGAGGTTGCCGAACGCGCCGCCGAGCAGCAGGCCGAGCGCGATCGCCCACGGAAGGCTGTTCAGCTTGCGCGCGAGCCGCAGGATCACCACGACCACGGCGCCGGCGATCACCGTCAGCACGATGGTCAGGCCCTGCCCCATGCCGAACGCCGCACCCGCGTTGCGGGTGGCCCGGAACTGGAGCCAGTCGCCGAAGATGTCGATCGGCGCGTGGTACTCGAGCTTCGCCACCACGATCAGCTTGGTGATCAGGTCGAGGGCGTACGCGAAGCTCGCCACGCCGAGCAGGACGAGGATGTATCGACGGGTGCGCGAACCGGCGGGCGCGGTCGGCTCCTCGCCGCCCGCCCCGCTCTCGGTCGCCCCGGTGTCCGGCTCCTGTGCGAGGGCCTGCGACTCCGCGTCATCCCGTCGTTCCGCTCCGGTGCCGATGGCTCGCTCCAGTCCTTCGGCGCGCCGCCGGCCGCGTGGGCGTTACCGGCGTTCTTCGCGCTGTTTGCAGGTCACACACAGGGTCGCACGCGGGAACGCCTGCAGGCGTGCCTTGCCGATGGCCGAACCACACGACTCGCAGGCCCCGTACGTGCCGTCGGCCAGGCGGCGCAGCGCCTTCTCCGACTGGAGCAGCATGCCACGTGCGTTGTTGGTCAGGGACATCTCGTGCTCGCGCTCGAAGTTCTTGGTCCCGGTGTCCGCCTGGTCGTCGCCCGCGCCCTCGCCGGAGTCGCGCAGCAGATCGGCGATGCCGTTCTCGGAGACCGCGATCTCGGCCCGAAGCTCGTGCGCGGTCTCGATCAGCCCCTCGCGCACCTCGCGCAGTTCCGCGTGCTCCCACGGGTCCTCACCGGGTCGCACCACATAGACCGTCGGTTCATGGAACCCGTCGGGCGGCGTCGCCAGCGTGGTCGTGGCCGTTGCAGTCACGTGTGCAGGTGCCTTCACGGTGCGTCCCGTTCCTCCCCGTACCGAGGCTCGCGGCGTCGCCGTCGTGGTCGCACGACGCGTCCGCCCGCCAGTCGCCTTCTCTGTATCCGTCATGGTCACGGCCCCCTTGTTTCGCTTAGGGATGGGTCGCCCCGGACAACCGGACGCGCCGTCCCGTCACTGATTGCGCCGGGGCGGCGACGTAAATCGGTTGTGCCCAGACGCAACCACGCTTATCCCTCTTCTACGTGTCCCGTTCGTTACCGGTTCCCGAGCGGATCGTTATGCACCTGGGGGCGGGTGAAGTCGGAGGCACGACGACCCGTTCGGGTCGTACAATCCGCAGAGCGAGACGGTGTCGATGGGGACGAGTAGCGCCGCACGCAGCCATCAGCGATCCGGGGACGGTGTGAGCCCGGGGGTGTGCGCGACGTGAAGATCACCCCGGAGCTGTCGGAGGAAAGGTCGATGCGATCCCGGATCGGCCCGTAGAACCGGCCCTCGCACACACGAGTGGGTTGTGCCCGCCCCCGCGGCGCGCGGCCAAGAAGGGTGGTACCGCGGGACCGGCGCACGGCGGTCTCGTCCCTTCGGTAGGCACGCATCACAGCCCGCGGAAGGAAGCCACATGTACCGCCCGGTACCGGCGCAGGTCGACCTGCCCGCCATGGAGCACGAGGTCCTCGCGTTCTGGCGGGACAACGACATCTTCGAGCGCTCCCTCGAACAGAACGCCGACGGCCCGCGCTGGGTCTTCTACGAGGGCCCGCCGACGGCCAACGGCATGCCGGGCGCGCACCACATCGAGGCGCGCGTGTTCAAGGACGTGTTCCCGCGCTACCGCACCATGCGCGGCTACAACGTGCCGCGCAAGGCCGGGTGGGACTGCCACGGTCTGCCGGTCGAACTGGCCGTGGAGAAGCAGCTCGGCTTCTCCGGCAAGCCGGACATCGAGCGGTACGGGATCGCCGAGTTCAACGCGAAGTGCCGCGAGTCGGTGATGACCCACGTGGGCGCCTTCGAGGACCTGACCACCCGGATGGGCTACTGGGTCGACCTGTCCAAGGCGTATCGGACGATGGATCCCGAGTACGTCGAGTCCGTCTGGTGGTCGCTCAAGCAGATCTTCGACAAGGGCCTGCTGACCCAGGACTACCGGGTCGCGCCGTGGTGTCCGCGCTGCGGCACCGGGCTGTCCGACCACGAGCTCGCCCAGGGCTACGAGACGGTCGTGGACCCCTCGGTCTACGTACGCTTCCCGCTCACCTCCGGGCCGCTGGCCGGGCAGGCCGCGCTGCTGGTGTGGACCACCACGCCGTGGACGCTGGTGTCCAACACCGCCGCCGCGGTGCACCCGGACGTGACCTACGTGGTGGCCACCGACGGCGAGGAGCGCCTGGTGGTCGCCGAGCCGCTGGTGGCGAAGGCGCTCGGCGAGGGTTGGGTGGCCACCGGCGAGCGCTTCACCGGCCGGGAGATGGAACGCTGGGCCTACCGGCGTCCGTTCGACCTGCTGCCGCTGGAGGACGCGAACTTCGTCGTGCTCGCCGACTACGTCACCACCGAGGACGGCTCGGGTGTCGTGCACCAGGCGCCCGCCTTCGGCGAGGACGACCTCAGGACCTGCCGGGCGTACGGGCTGCCGGTGGTCAACCCGGTCCGCCCGGACGGCACCTTCGAGCCGGACCTGCCGCTGGTGGGCGGGCAGTTCTTCAAGAAGGCCGACGAGGCGCTGGTCGCCGACCTGCGCGAGCGCGGGCTGCTGTTCCGGCACCTGGAGTACGAACACAGCTACCCGCACTGCTGGCGCTGCCACACCGCGCTGCTGTACTACGCGCAGCCGTCCTGGTACATCCGCACCACCGCGGTCAAGGACGCGCTGCTGCGCGAGAACGAGCGCACCAACTGGCACCCGGACACGGTCAAGTGGGGCCGCTACGGCGACTGGCTGAACAACAACATCGACTGGGCGCTGTCCCGGAACCGCTACTGGGGCACGCCGCTGCCGATCTGGCGGTGCGACGAGGATCACCTCACCTGCGTCGGCTCACTGGGCGAACTGTCCGAATTGACCGGGCGCGACCTGTCCGGCCTGGACCCGCACCGGCCGTTCATCGACGAGGTGGTCTTCGACTGCCGGGCCAAGAGCGGCGACGGCGCGACGTGCGGCGGGCGGGCCGTCCGGGTGCCCGAGGTGATCGACGCCTGGTACGACTCGGGCTCGATGCCGTTCGCCCAGTTCGGCTATCCGTACCGCAACCGCGAGTTGTTCGAGCAGTCCTACCCGGCGCAGTTCATCTCCGAGGCGATCGACCAGACCCGCGGCTGGTTCTACACGCTGATGGCGGTCGGCACGCTCGTGTTCGACCGGTCCTCCTACGAGAACGTCGTGTGCCTGGGGCACATCCTGGCCGAGGACGGCCGGAAGATGTCCAAGCACCTGGGCAACACACTCGAGCCGATCCCGCTGATGGACCGGCACGGCGCGGACGCGGTGCGCTGGTTCATGGCCGCCGGCGGATCGCCCTGGTCGGCCCGCCGGGTCGGGCACGGCACCATCCAGGAGGTGGTCCGCAAGACGCTGCTGACCTACTGGAACACGGTCAGCTTCCAGGCCCTGTACGCGCGCACCGGCGGCTGGACGCCGAGCGCGAGCGACCCGGCCCCGGCCGAGCGCCCGCTGCTGGACCGGTGGTTGCTCTCCGAGCTGAACACCCTCGTGGGCGACGTGGACGCGGCCCTGGAGGCCTACGACACGCAGCGCGCGGGCAAGGCGCTCACCGCGTTCGTGGACGACCTGTCGAACTGGTACGTGCGTCGGTCCCGGCGGCGCTTCTGGAACGCGGAGCCGGCTGCCCTGGCCACGCTGCACGAGGCGCTGGAGACGGTCACCCGATTGATGGCGCCGCTGGTGCCGTTCATCACCGAGCGGGTCTGGCAGGACGTGGTCCGTCCGGTCACCGCGGACGCGCCCGAGTCGGTGCACATGGCCGCGTGGCCGACGGCGGATCCGGCGCTGGTGCACCCGGAGTTGGGCCGGCAGATGACGCTGGTGCGGCGCCTGGTCGAGCTGGGCCGGGCCACCCGCGCGGACTCCGGGGTCAAGACCCGGCAGCCGCTGGGCCGCGCGCTGATCGGCGCGGCGGGCTGGGAGGAGTTGTCCGGGGAACTGCGCGAGCAGATCGCCGAGGAGCTCAACGTGGTGTCCGTCGCGGCGCTGTCCGAGGCGGGCGGCGACCTGGTCGAGTACAGCGCCAAGGGCAACTTCCGCGCGCTGGGCAAGCGGTTCGCCAAGCGCACCCCGGTGGTGGCCGCGGCGATCGCCGCCGCCGACGCCGGGACGCTGGCCGCGGCGCTGCGCGCGTCCGGCACCGCCGTCGTCGTGGTCGAGGGCGAGGAGGTCGAGGTGGTGGCCGAGGAGGTCATCGTCACCGAGACCCCGCGCGAGGGCTGGACGGTGGCCGGCCAGGACGGCGCCACCGTCGCGCTCGACCTGACCATCACGCCCGAGCTGCGGCTCGCGGGCCTGGCCCGCGACGTGGTCCGGCTGATCCAGGAGGCGCGCAAGAACAGCGGCCTGGAGGTGTCCGACCGGATCCTGGTGTGGTGGGCCGCGGACGAGTCGGAGGAGACCACGTCGGCGCTGCTCGCGCACGGCGTCCAGGTCGCCGACGAGGTGCTGGCGACGCAGTTCACCCAGGGCTCGCCGGAGGACGAGGAGTTGTTCGAGCACGGCGACCCCGCGCTCGGTCTGCGGTTCTGGTTGCGCAAGGTGTGAGCCGACGGGCGGGGCGGCCCCGGCCGCCCCGCCCGAACCATCCCGATTCGCCCGAAACGCCCCGAAAACCCGAGAAGCGCCCGTCCCCCCGGAGGGGGCGGGCGCTTCTCGGATGTGCCGACCGACGCTCAGTGGCCGGTCAGTTGTCGGGGTCCTCGTCGATCAGGAACCCGCGCATCGGCGACGGCTGCTGCATCTGCTGCGGCTGCGGGGCCTGCGGACGCACCGGCGACATCTGCTGCGTCATGGCCGGGCTCATCTGCTGCCCGATCGACGGCGTCATGGCCGGCGACATCGACGAAGGCTGGGACATCGACTGCGACATCGGTACCGGCGCGGACGACATGGCCGGCGGCAACGAGGCCGTGGCCGGCGTACGCGGCGGCGCGAGCGAGTCGTCGGCCTGCGACTCCAGCTGGCGGAGCTGGCTCTCCAGGTACGACTTCAGGCGCGTGCGGTACTCGCGCTCGAATGCGCGCAGGTCGTCGACCTTGCGCTCGAGCGTGGCGCGGGCGCTCTCCAGCGAGCCCATCGCGACGCGGTGCTTCTCCTGCGCGTCCCGCTCGAGGGCGTCCGCCTTGGAACGCGCGTCGCGCTCCATGCCCTCGGCGCGGGTGCGCGCCTCGCCCACTATCTTGTTCGCCTCGGAGCGGGCCTCGGCGATCGCCTGGTCCGCCGTCTGCTGCGCCAGCGCGAGCACCCGGGCGGCACTGTCGCCACCGGGGTTGCCCATCTGCTGCTGCGGTCCACCGGGACCGAGCTGCGGCGGGCCGCCCTGCAACTGGTGCTGCTGAAGCTGCTGTTGGTGCTGCGGCGGGCCCTGGAGCTGGTGTTGCCCGCTCATGCCGGAATTGCCCATCCCGGGGCCGCCCTGCAGCTGGTGCTGGCCGCCCTGGAGCTGGTGCTGCTGCTGACCGGGCAGCTGGTGCTGACCGCTCTGCATGCCGGGGCCGCCCTGGAGCTGGTGCTGCGGCGGGCCCTGGAGCTGGTGCTGACCGCTCATGCCGGGACCGAGCTGCTGCGGTCCCCCCATGGGGTGCTGCTGCGGTCCACCGGGACCGAGCTGCTGCGGGCCGCCCTGCATCTGGTGCTGGCCGCCCTGCATCCCCTGCGGTCCACCCATCTGGGGCGGCGGGGGAACCGGGGTCGGCCCGGATATGGCTGCCGGGACGGGTGCGTCGGGGCGCTCGCGCTCCTTGCGCTGTTGAGCCTGCTGCTGACTCTGCGCGGCGGCACGGGTCGCCGCCGCGAGTTTCGCTCGCAGGTCCTCGTTTTCCCGGAGAAGTCGGGTCAGTTCGCCCTCGACCTCATCGAGGAACGCATCGACCTCGTCCTCGTCATAGCCCTCACGGAGACGGACGGTCGTGAACTGCTTGTTACGCACGTCTTCGGGGGTCAACGGCATCTCTTCACCTCAGCGTGATCGTCGGCATCGGACAGACGGTACCGCTTACAGCCTGCCCACGACGGAGATCAGGATGTAGACGATGATCATCAGTACGAAGAAGGACAGGTCGAGTGCTACACCCCCGAGGCGCAGCGGAGGAATGAACCTGCGCAGCAACTTCAACGGTGGATCGGTGATGGAGTACGTCGCCTCCAGCAATACCACCATGGCCCCGCGCGGCTCGTACGACCGCGCGAACTGGAACACGTAGTCCATCACCAAGCGGAAGAACAACACGATCAAAAAGCAGTAGAGCACGATGCGGATGATCTCCAGCGCGATGCTCATGTACCTGCCCCCTCGTGTGCCGTCCTTCTGGTCAGGACCGCACCTAGCCTCAGTTTTCGCACACCTCAGCTCTGATTGAAGAACCCGCCCTCGGCGATGCGGGCCTTGTCCTCGGCTGTCACATCGACGTTAGCAGGCGACAGGAGGAAGACTTTTTGGGTGACCCGCTCGATGCTGCCGTGCAGACCGAACACGAGACCGGCGGCGAAGTCCACCAGGCGCTTGGCGTCGGTGTCCTCCATTTCGGTCAGGTTCATGATCACGGGCGTGCTCTCGCGAAAGTGCTCGCCGATCGTGCGGGCTTCGTTGTAGGTACGCGGGTGCAGCGTCGTGATGCGGTAGGGCTCACGTTCGCTGACGACTTTGTGTACGGTCACCGGTGTGCTGCTCTCGGGACGGCGTTCGGGCATGGCGGACACTGTTGCGCGGTGTTCTTCAAGGCGGCCTTCGTCGCGAAGGGCCCCCGCTTCGCGAAGGGCAGTAGCTCCACGAACGAGATCCTCGCGACGTTCCCGCGATTCCCCACGCGGTTCGCGTACTTCACGTGGCTCCTCACGACGCTCGTCCCGCCGCTCCTCGCGACGATCGGTGCGCTCGACCCGGTCGCGGCCGTCCTGGCCGATGTCGTCCTCATCGTAATCGTCATACTCGTAGACATCGTCCTCCACGAGGCCGAGGTAGACCGCCATCTTGCGCATTGCGCCGGCCATGTTCCGCTTCCTCCGGTCTCACGGTGGATCGGCTGAGGTCACCGTGGGTCGTGCGATCCACTTCACGGCGACGCTACCGGAGGGAAGGCCGGACTCCGAGCACCGCAGTACCGATGCGTACATGTGTCGCCCCAGCCTCGATGGCCGCTTCGAGGTCGTTGCTCATCCCCGCGGAAACCATGTTCGCAGTCGGATGGGCTTCGCGTAGGCGGGTTGCGATTTCTCGCAACCCGGCGAACGCGCGGGCGGGTTCCACGCCCAGCGGGGCCACCGCCATCACCCCGCCCAGGGTCAGGTTCGGCGCCTGGGCCACCACGTCCGCGAGTTCCGCCACATCGGCCGGCGACACCCCGCCGCGCGCCGGGTCTTCATCCAGGCTGACCTGCAACAGCGCGGTGATCGTGCGGTGTTGCCGAACCGCCGCGGCGGACAGCGCGTGGGCGAGTCGGACCCGGTCCAGCGAGTGCACCACATCGGCGTAACCCGCCACCGATTTGGCCTTGTTGGTCTGCAGTTGCCCGACGTAGTGCCACGTCAGGTCGAGGTCCTCGGTGGCCTCCGCCTTGGGCGCGGCCTCCTGGTCGCGGTTCTCGCCCACGTCGCGGACGCCGAGTCCGGCGAGCAGTCGCACGTCGCTCGCCGGGTGGGTCTTGGTCACCACGACGAGGGTGACGTCCTCGCGCGGGCGGCCGGCGGCGGCGCACGCGGTGGCGATGCGATCGCGGACGGCGGCCAGGTTGGCGGCGAGTTCGGCGCCTCGCCCGGCGGGGTCTGCGCTCGGATGAACGTGCGTTTCCATTCGCCCATCGTCGCCGACGGGGGCCGAACACGCCCGGGCGGGGTCAGCCCTCGGCGAGCCACACGTAGCCGGCGATCCGACCCGTGGCCCGGTCCCGCCGGTAGGAGAAATGGTCCGCCGACTCGCGCGTGCAGATGTGCGATTTCTCACCCGACGCCACCCCCTGCGCGGCGAGTTGCGCCCACACGCCGGCCGGGATATCGAGCCCCGGAGTGCCCTCACGGGTGCGCGCGCGGGCCGCTGGGACAACTGCGGACACTTCGTCGCACATCGCCTCGGGAACCTCGTAGCAGGCGCCGCAGACCGCGGGGCCGGTCTCCGCGACGATCCGGGCCGGGTCGGCGCCGAGGGCTCGCATCGCCTCGATCGCGGCGGGCACCACGCCCGCGGCCAGTCCGGGCCGCCCGGCGTGCGCGGCGGCCACGACGCCGGCCTGCGGATCGGCGAGCAGTACCGGGGTGCAGTCGGCGACCAGGACCACGAGCGCCAGGCCCGGGGTCGCGGTGACCACGGCGTCGGTGGCGGGCAACGGCTCGGCCGAGGCACGGTCGACGACGGTGACCGTGTTGCCGTGCACCTGGTTCATCCAGACCACCCGTTCGGGCGACAGGCCCAGCGCCTCGGCGGTGCGCGCGCGGTTCGCGGCGACCACGCGCGGATCGTCGCCCACATGGTCGCCGAGGTTCAGTTCGTCATACGGCGCGGCGCCCGTGCCGCCCCACCGGTCGGTGAAGGCGAAACGGGCGCCGCCGGCGGCGGCCCTTCGCGTGAACACGTCGGGCCCACCCCTTGTCCGAATTTTTTCGCTACTGCTGCAATCTGCCGATTGTCTTCTACTTCATGAACGGCGGGATGTCGAGATCCAGATCGTCCTTGATCGGTTCCGGCACCAGCGGCGTGCGCGGGCCCGGGGTGGTCGGCGCCGGGTAGCTGGTCGGCGCCGGGGTCGGGTCGTGCAGCACACCCGGACCCGGGTTGGACGCGGGCCGCCCCACCGGCTCGGGCCGCGACGCCTGGGTCGTGGTCGCCGGCTTGCCCAACTCGCTCTTGGACGGCGGCTGCCCACCGTCGAAGCCGGCCGCGATCACGGTGACCCGCACCTCGTCGCCGAGCGCGTCGTCGATGACCGCGCCGAAGATGATGTTGGCCTCGGGGTGCGCGGCCTCGCTGACCAGTTGCGCGGCCTCGTTGATCTCGAACAGGCCGAGGTCGGAGCCGCCGGAGATGGACAGCAACACGCCCCGGGCGCCGTCGATGGACGCCTCCAGGAGCGGGCTGGAGATGGCCATCTCGGCCGCCGCCACGGCACGGTCGTCGCCGCGCGCCGAGCCGATCCCCATCAGCGCCGAACCCGCCTCGGACATCACCGACTTGACGTCGGCGAAGTCCAGGTTGATCAGGCCGGGCGTGGTGATCAGATCGGTGATGCCCTGCACACCGGACAGCAGCACCTGGTCGGCCGAGCGGAACGCGTCCAGGACGCTGACCTGCCGGTCGGAGATGGAGAGCAGTCGGTCGTTGGGGATGACGATCAGGGTGTCGACCTCGTCGCGCAACTGCGCGATGCCGTCCTCGGCCTGGTTCGCGCGCCGCCGTCCCTCGAAGGTGAACGGGCGCGTGACCACACCGATGGTGAGCGCGCCGAGCGAACGGGCGATGTTGGCCACCACGGGAGCGCCGCCGGTGCCGGTGCCGCCGCCCTCACCCGCCGTGACGAAGACCATGTCGGCCCCCTTGAGGACCTCCTCGATCTCCTCGCGGTGGTCCTCGGCGGCCTTGCGACCGACGTCGGGGTTGGCGCCGGCGCCGAGGCCGCGGGTCAATTCCCGGCCGACGTCGAGCTTGACGTCGGCGTCGCTCATGAGGAGGGCTTGGGCGTCGGTGTTGATCGCGATGAACTCGACGCCCTTGAGACCGACCTCGATCATCCGGTTGATGGCGTTGACACCGCCACCGCCGATACCGACCACCTTGATGACTGCGAGGTAGTTCTGGGGTGCTGCCACGTCGAAGGCCTCTCGCCTCGAGTTCCGGTCGGCACGCCGTGGTTCCGGCATGCCGACATTTGCCGACTTGGGGAGGTCGGGACGCGATTTCCGCGAGCCACCAAAACCCTCACCCTCAGGTATAGAGTTACACCGATTCGCGTCGAATGCCGCCGATGCGAACGGTGCGGATTACTGCTTTGTCAACCTGGGGCTAGGCCGACACTAGGTCCCCATCGGACGCGGTTCAACGAACACGCCGAACCTGTCCCTATTGTTTTATCGCAGTGACGGGGTGCTTTCGCTCCACGTCACACGGCGGGCGAGGTCGAAACCGCCGCCGCGGGTGCGACCGGAGGTAACGACTGCGCGGGCGCCGGCGGCGCGAGCGAGGGAAACGGCTGGGTTCGGGTCACCGGCGCGTCGGGCGCGCTGACGTCGTAGAACTTGGCGGGCCGCGGCAACAGCGCCGCGAGTACGAGGGCCTTGCGGTCGGACGCGTCGGCCCCGCCCCACAGCACGGTCTCGCCCTTGTCGAGCAATAGCACGATGTCGTCGCGCGTTCGAGCGGTGATGTCACGTACACGTTGGGCGACCGGCGGCGGCAAGGCCGATACCACCTGCACCACCCCCCGTAGCGTTTGCGTACTCACCGTGTTGACGTCGGCCTTGACGACCGGCACCCCCGGCGGCGCGGCGTCCACCGTACCGAACCGTACGCCGTCCTTGTCGATCTCCGCATAGCGGCCCGCGTCCGGCATCACCAGCGCGGTCACCCGTTCGCGCACCGAGATCCGCACCGTGTGCGGCCAGTCCCGCTCGACGCGGACCGAGGCCACTCGCGGGATCGCGGCCACCCGGGCCCGGATCGCGTCCAGGTCGACGGAGGCCAGCGGCTCGCCGATCGGCACCGCCGCCACGTGCGCGACCTGGTCCCGGGGCAGCGCGCCCAGGCCGCCGACGGCCACTTTGCGAGTGTCCAGCAGCGGCGAGTGGTAGACGAGCGCCCAACCGGTGACCGCGACCAGCACGAGCAGCACCAGGACCAGGAGCGGGCGCAGGTTGGTCCAGCGCCGGCGCGGCGGCCGCCCGGCCTTCGCCGGTCGCCCCGGCGCGCGCTCCCTCGTCCTGGGCAAGAACGCTCCCCCCGGCCCGCGCTACTGGGGCAACCGCGCGGCGGCGATCGCCTCGTGGACCATCCGGACCAACTCCTCGTCCGCGTCGCGCCGGCCGAACTCGGCCGCCGCCTTGCCCATGTCGTGCAGCCTGCGCGCGTCGGTGAGCACCGGCAGCACGGAGGAGCGGATCCAGTCCGGGGTCAGGTCCGCGTCGTCCACCAGCAGACCGCCGCCCGCCTTGACCACGGGCTGCGCGTTCAGCCGCTGCTCGCCGTTGCCGATCGGCAGCGGTACGTAGGCCGCGGGCAGGCCGACCGCGGCCAGTTCGGCGCAGGTCATCGCGCCGGCCCGGCACAGCACCATGTCGGCCGCCGCGTAGGCCAGGTCCATCCGGTCCAGGTAGGGCACCACGACGTAGGCCGGTCCGCCGGGCGGGGAGGTGATCTTCAACTCGTTGTTGGGGCCGGCCGCGTGCAGCACCTGCACGCCCTCGGCGAGCAGTTGTTGCGCGGTGGCGGCGAGCGTCTCGTTCAGCCGCCGGGCGCCCTGCGAGCCGCCGAACACCAGCAGCGTGGGCCGCATCGGGTCCAGGCCGAACATCGCCCGGGCCTCGTCGCGCAGCGCGTTGCGGTCCAGCGTGGCGATCGCGCGGCGCAGTGGGATGCCGATGTAGCGAGCGCCGCGCAGCTTGCTGTCGGGCGTGCTCACCGCGACGAATCGGGTGTACCGGGCGCCGATCTTGTTGGCCAGGCCCGGCCGGGCGTTGGCCTCGTGCACCACGGTGGGCACGCCCTGGCGCTTGGCCGCGAGGTAGCCGGGCAGCGCGACGTAGCCGCCGAAGCCGACCAGGCAGGACGCGTTGGTCCGCTCCAGGACGGCCGCGGCCTCGCGGATGGTGCCGCGCAGTCGACCGGGGACGGTCATCAGTTCGGGCGTGGGCTTGCGCGGCAACGGCACGGCCGGGATCAGAGCGAGTTCGTAGCCGCGAGCGGGAACGAGCTTGGTCTCCAGGCCCTTGGCCGTGCCGAGCGCCGTGATACCCACATTGGGGTTCTGGCGGCGCAGCGCGTCCGCCAATGCCAGAGCGGGCTCGATGTGCCCGGCGGTTCCTCCGCCGGCAAGGACGACATGCACCTGATTCACCCATCCCTGCGCGGCAGGATCCGCGCGAACGCTCGACGAACCGCCCCGGGCCCGCGTGCGGCGAGCGCCGCCTCGGCCTTTGGCTCACCTCGGGCGAAGGACAACAGCATGCCCACGGCGAACATGGTCGGAAGCAGGGCGGAACCTCCGTAGGACACCAATGGCAACGGCACTCCGGCGATCGGCAGCAGGCCGAGCACCGCTCCGACGTTGATCATGACCTGGGCCATGATCCACGCGGTCGCGCCACCCGCGGCGAGCCGTACGAACTGGTCTTTCGTCCGACTCGCGACGCGGATACCTGCATAGCCTAGGGCCGCGAAGAGGGTGAGTACGGACAGCGTCCCCACGAGACCCAATTCCTCGCCGATGACGGCGAAGATGAAGTCTGTATGTGCCTCGGGCAAAGTGCCCCATTTGCCGTAACTTGTCCCGATTCCACTGCCGAACCAGCCGCCCGTGGCCAGCGAGTAGATGCCCTGCGCGGCCTGCAGCGTGCTGCCGTTGGGGTCGGAGAACGGATCCAGGAAGCCCGCGAAGCGGGCGGCCCGGTGCGGCTTGAGCACGATCAGCACGGTGGCCAGCACGGCCACCACGGCGATCGCCATGGCGAACAACCGGCCCGGCGCGCCGGCGATCCACAACAGCGCAAGCACCAGCACGGTGATGATCATCGCGGTGCCCATGTCGCCGCCGAGCAGCACCAGGAACAGGATCACCAGGGCGCCGGGCAGCAGCGGGACGAACATGTGCCGCCACTGGCCGAGCAGCCGGCGCTTGCGGGTGAGCACGTCGGCCCCCCACAACACCAGGCCCAGCTTGGCGAACTCGGAGGGCTGGATCTGGAACGAGCCGAAGCCGATCCAGTTCCGGTTGCCGTTCACCTCGATGCCCAGGCCGGGCACCAGGACCAGGCACAACGCGCCGACGCAACCGATCAGGAACGGGTACGCCAGCCGGCGATACCAGCGCAGCGGCAGACGTGACGCGATCCACATCAGCGGGAATCCCATGGCGACCGCGATCAACTGCTTGGTGAAGATCTCGTCGAAGGAGCCGTAGATCGTCCGGGAGGTGATCTGCGACGCGGAGAGCACCATCACCAGGCCCAGCACGGTCAGCAGCAGGCCCGAGCCGAGCAGCAGGTAGTAGGCGGTCAGCGGGCTGTCCAGGGCCCGGCGCAGTTCGCGGCGCGCCGAGCCCGCCGGACGCGGCGCGGGCCTCGCGCGCGGTTTGGGCAACCGCGAACCGCCCCACGGCCGCCGCTTGTCGGCGGGGGGCGTGGGGCGTGCCTCGCGCGTCTGCGGACCGGCGGCCATCGCTCGCCCGGTCAGCCGGCCGCTGTGTCGAGCCCGCGGACCGCTTCGGCGAACGCGTCGCCACGCCTGCCGTAGTTGGCGTACATGTCCATCGACGCGCACGCGGGCGCGAGCAGCACGGTGTCCCCCGGCCGCGCCAGCGCCGCCGCCTCGCCCACGACCTGTTCCATGGCCCCAGTGTCGGTCGCGGCGACCTCCACCACGGGGACATCGGGGGCGTGTCGCGCGAGCGCGTCCCTGATCACCGCGCGGTCGGCGCCCATCAGCACCACCGCGCGCAGCCGGTTCTTCGCGCCGGAGACCAGGTCGTCGAAGGACGCGCCCTTGGCCAGGCCGCCGGCGATCCACACGATGTCCCGGTAGGCGGCCAGCGAGGCCGCCGCGGCGTGCCCGTTGGTGGCCTTGGAGTCGTCCACGTAGTCGACGCCGGCCACGGTGGCCACGTGCGCGATGCGGTGCGCGTCCGGCCGGAAGGCGCGCAGCCCGTCGCGCACCGCCACCGGCCGCACGCCGTAGGCACGCGCCAGCGCGGCGGCGGCCAGCGCGTTCGCCACGTTGTGCGGCGCGGGCGGGTTCACGTCGCCCACGCCGGCCAGTTCGGCCGCGGTGCTGTGCCGGTCGGGCACGAACGCCCGGTCCACGAGCAGGTCGTCGACCACCCCGAAGTCGGACAGCCCCGGCGGGCCGAGCCCGAAGCCGACCGCGCGGCAGCCCTCCTCGACCTCGGCCTCGTGCACGAGCTGCTCGGTCTGCGGGTCGGCGAGGTTGTACACGCAGGCGATCTGGCAACCGCCGTAGATCCGGCCCTTGTCCGCCGCGTAGGCCTCCGGCGAGCCGTGCCAGTCCAGGTGGTCCGGCGCGATGTTGAGCACCGCCGCGGCCAGCATCCGCGGCGCGCCGGCGTCGTCCTTGGGGCTTTCCTCCCAGGTCGGCAACCAGTGCAGTTGGAAGCTGGACAGCTCCAACGCGAGAACGTCGTAGGCCGGTTCGCCGTCACCGTCGCGGGCGAGCACCGCGTCCACCACCGGTGTGCCCACGTTGCCGGCCGCCGCCACCCGCTTGCCGGACGCCTCCAGGATCGAGGCGAGCATGCGCACGGTCGTGGTCTTGCCGTTGGTGCCGGTGATCGCCAGCCACGGCGCGGGGTTCTCCCGCGGGCGCAGCCGCCACGCCAGCTCCACATCGCCCCACACCGGCACGCCGGCCGCGCGCGCGGCGGCGAACAGCGGCTTGGTGGGCCGCAGTCCGGGCGAGGCGATCAGCACGTCCACCCGCTCCGGCAGGCTCTCGTCGTCGCCCAGGCGCACGTCGACGCCCAGCGCGCCCAACTCCTCGGCGCGCCGCCGGGCGTTGTCGTCGGCGGAGCCGTCGATCGCCACGACGCGCGCGCCGAGGCCGTGCAGCGCCCGGACCGCGGACGCGCCGGTGACCCCGGTGCCCGCGACACAGAACGACAACTCTGCCCACGGCGCACCGTGATGGGTGAAGGTGCTCAGGTCTTTCGTACTCACGTCTCTTACTGTCCCGTAACCCAGCCCGCGTAGAAGATGCCGATCCCGAGAATGGCGCACAGGCCGGCGATGATCCAGAACCGAACCACGATGAGTACTTCGGTCCACCCCTTGAGTTCGAAATGGTGCTGGAGCGGCGCCATTTTGAACACCCGTTTGCCGGTCATCTTGAAGTAGCCCACCTGGATGATCACCGACAACGAGATGATCAGGAACAGCCCGCCGATGAGCGCGGACAGCAGTTCGGTACGGGTCAGGATGGCCAGGCCCGCGAGCGCGCCGCCGAGTGCGAGCGATCCGGTGTCGCCCATGAAGATCTTCGCCGGTGACGTGTTCCACCACAGGAAGCCGAAACACGAGCCCATCATCGCCGCGGACACGATCGCCAGGTCCAGCGGATCGCGCACGTCGTAGCAGCCGACGCCGGGGGCGTTCAGGCAGGACTGGCCGTACTGCCAGACCCCGATGAAGGTGTAGGCACCGAAGACGATCACCGACGCGCCGGTGGCGAGGCCGTCCAGGCCGTCGGTGAGGTTGACGCCGTTGGAGTGCCCGGCGATCAGGATGTAGGCCCAGATCACGAAGAACACCGGCGTCAGGTCCAGCGCGGTGTCCTGCACGAAGGACAGGTGGGTGGACGCCGGGGTGAACCCGCGCGCGTCCTTGAACTGGATGGCCAGCAGCGCGAACGAGATGCCCACGAAGGACTGTCCGGCCAGCTTGGCCTTGGCCCGCAGACCCAGGCTGCGCTGCTTGACGATCTTGATGAAGTCGTCGACGAAGCCGACCAGGCCCAGGCCCGCCATCAGATACAGCACCAGCAGCGCGGACGCGCTCGGGGTCTCCAGCGTGATCGCCTTGGCGCCGCCGTAGCCCGCGAGCGCCGCCAGGATGATCACCGCGCCGCCCATGGTGGGCGTACCGCGCTTGCTGTGGTGTCCGGCCGGACCGTCGTCCCGGATGAGCTGGCCGTAGCCACGCTTGACCAGGATTCGGATCGCGAGCGGCGTACCGATCAGCGACAGCACCAGGGCGATGCCGCCGGCGATGAGGATGGCCCTCACCCGTGCACCTCCGAGTTGCTCACGTCGTCCCCGGCCGCGTCCGCCAACAGCGCGTCCGCGAGCCGTTCCAGGGCCACCCCTCGGGAAGCCTTCACCAGTACGACGTCGCCCGGGGCCAGTTCGCCCCGGAGTAGTTCGACGGCCGCCTCTACGTCGGGCACCAGCACCGACTCCTCACCCCACGAACCCTCGTTCTTCGCGCCCATGTCGATCCAGGCGGCCTCCCTGCCGCCCACGGCCACCAGCCGGTGGATGTTCAGGCGTACCGCGAGCCGCCCGATCGCGTCGTGCTCGGTCAGCGACTCCTCGCCCAGCTCCCGCATCGCACCCAGCACGGCGAACGTACGATTGCCGCCCGCCATCGCGACGAGCGCCTTGAGCGCGGCTCGCATCGACTCCGGGTTGGCGTTGTACGCGTCGTTCACGACGGTCACCCCGTCGTCCCTGCGGGTGACTTCCATCCGCCAGCGGGAGATCGTACCGGCCGCGCCGAGGGCCGCCGCGATGTCCTCGACGGTCATGCCCACTTCGCGTGCCACCGCGGCGCACGCGAGTGCGTTGGCCACGTGGTGCTCACCGTACAGGCGCAAGATCACCGGCGCACTGCCCTCCGGCACGCACAGCGTGAAGGAGGCCCGGCCCTGCTCGTCGAGTGTCACGTTCTCGGCCCGTACGTCGGCCTTCGCGCTCTCGCCGAAGGTCACCACGCGGGCCTTGGTGCGCGAGGCCATCGCCCGCACCAGCGGGTCGTCCTGGTTGAGCACGGCCACGCCGTCGGCGGGCAATGCCTCGACGAGTTCGCCCTTGGCCCGGGCGATGCCCTCGCGCCCGCCGAACTCGCCCATGTGCGCGGAGCCGACGTTGAGCACCAGGCCGATCCGGGGCGGGGTGAGCTCGCACAGGTAGGCGATGTCGCCGACGTGGCGGGCGCCCATCTCGGCGACCAGGTACCGGGTTTCCTCGGTCACGCCGAGGACGGTCAGCGGCAGGCCGATCTCGGTGTTGAAGTTGCCGCTCGGGGCGATCGTCGGGCCTGCGGTGGCGAGCACCTGGCCGAGCAGGTCCTTGGTGCTCGTCTTGCCGGAGGACCCGGTCAGCGCGATCACCGTGGTGTCGGGATGCCGCTCGGTGATCGACCGGGCGAGTCGGCCGAGTGCCGCGACCACGTCATCGACGAGGATCGCCGGGGTGTCGGTGTCGCGCTCCGCGAGGACCGCGACGGCGCCCGCCTCGATCGCGGCGCGCGCGTAGTCGTGCCCGTCGACGCGCTCGCCGCGCACGGCCACGAACAGCGTGCCGGGGCCGACCTTGCGGGAGTCCACGACCACCTCGGCGGTGATGCGCGCGTGCGGATCCGCGCCGCCCGAAAGCCGCCCTCCGAGAGCGGTGGCGATCTCGGCAAGAGTGGTGGAAATCACTGGTTCGTCTCCTCGGCACGCGAGGTGCCGGTCGCCGGGACGCCTGGGGTCGGGGTCTCGGACGTCGGGGTGTGCGTTGATGGTGCGGGGGTCACGATCCTCGCATCGTCGGACTGCTCCGGGGACGCGGGGCCGCCTCGCATGGTTCTGGTCAGCGCGCGACGCAGCTCGACACGGTCGTCGAAGGGGTGTTTGACCGCGTTCGCAAACTCCTGGCCCTGCTCGTGCCCTTTGCCCGCGATCACGACCGTGTCACCCGCGCGGGCCCGCTCGACCGCGAGCGCGATGGCCGCGGTCCGGTCCGGCTCGACCAGCACGCTGCCGTGCGGTTCGGCCGGCCCGCGGGTGCCCGCGAGCATGTCGTCCAGGATCGCGAGCGGGTCCTCCGAACGCGGGTTGTCGCTGGTGAGCACGACCCGGTCGGCGAGTCGGGCGGCGGCATCGGCCATCAGCGGGCGCTTGGCCCGGTCCCGGTCGCCGCCCGCGCCCAGCACGATGGTCAGTGTGCCGGTGGTCACCGGACGCAGTGCCTCGAGGAGCGTCCGGACCGCGTCCGGGGTGTGCGCGAAGTCGACCAGGGCCAGGAACGGCTGGCCCGCGTCCACCCGCTCCATCCGCCCGGGCACGCCCGGGGTCCGGCCCACACCCTCGACCGCGTCCGCGAGCGAGACGCCGCCCGCGGTCAGCGCGACGATCGCCAACAGCGCGTTGCTCACGTTGAACGGACCGGCCAGCCGCACGCTCGCGTCGGCCTTGTGCCCGTCCGGGCCCACCACGGTGAAGCGGCTGCCGTCCGGACCGAGGTCGACGTTCTCGGCCCGCCAGTCGGCGTCCGGGGCCCCCGTCGCCGAGACGGTCAGCACCGGCACGCTCGCCAGCGCCGCCAGTCGGCGACCGTAGGCGTCGTCCACGTCGATCACGCCGATCCGCGAGCGCCGCGGGGTGAACAGGTCCGCCTTGGTGGCGAAGTACTCCTCCATGGACCCGTGGAAGTCCAGGTGGTCCTGCGACAGGTTGGTGAACAACGCGACGTCGTACACGGTGCCGTCGACCCGGCCCAGCGCGAGCGCGTGGCTGGAGACCTCCATCACCGCGGCGGTGACGCCGTTCTCCAGCATCGACGCGAGCAGCGCCTGGACGTCGGTGGCCTCGGGCGTGGTGCGCACGCTGGGCACCACCTCCTCGCCGATCCGGGTCTCCACGGTGCCGATCACCCCGGTCGTGCCGCCGCCGGCGCGCAGCCCGCCGTCGAGCAGGTAGGCGGTGGTGGTCTTGCCGTTGGTGCCGGTGACGCCGAACATCACCAGGTCCTCCGCGGGTCGCCCGTAGACCCAGGCCGCGATCTCACCCAGTCGGCCGCGCGGATCCTCGACCACCAGGGTCGGCAGGCCGCTGTCGGCGGCGAGTTCGGCGCCCGCCGCGTCGGTGAGCAGGGCCACCGCTCCGGCCGCGGCGGCCTGCCCGGCGAACACGGCACCGTGGAAGTTGTCGCCGGGCAACCCGGCGTACAGATCCCCCGGGCGCACGGCCCGCGAGTCGTGGGTGACGCCCGTCAGCGTCGCCTCCGGATCGCTCGGGGCCCCGGTCAACGGAACACGGACGAACCCGGCCAGGCCGGTCAGCGGTTGGGGGCGCACCTCGGCTGGGCGGCGCAGATCACGGTTGGGCACGGCGGGCAGGCTACCGCGCTTTGGGCCGTCGGATCGTCCTCGCCCCGGTGCCGCGACCGGCCGCGCAGCCGCGGACCCGGCCGGTCACCGCGCCGGTCACCACTCGATCGGCAGGTCCACCGGGGCGGCGCCGCTCGGGGCGATCCGGCGGCTCTGCAACGCGAATGTCATCACCTGCTGGAACACCGGCGCGCACAGGCTGCCGCCGCCGCCGTCGATGCCCGGGGCCTGGAGCGTGACCGACACCACGACCTGCGGGTTGTCCGCCGGGGCGAAGCCGATGAACGAGGTCGTGTAGCCGTTGTAGCGGCCGGTCTTGGGATCGACCCGGTTGGCGGTGCCGGTCTTGCCCGCGACCCGGTAGCCGGGGATCCGGCCGTTCTTGCCGGTGCCGCCGTCGTCGGCGACCACCGTCTCCAGCATGTCGGCCACCTGGCGGGCGGTCTCCGGGCTGACCACGACGTTCGACTTGGGCGCGGCGGCGGGCTTGAACTTCCCGTCCGGGCCGGTGCTGCCCTTGACCAGGCTCGGTTCGATCCGCACGCCGCCGTTGGCGATGGTCTGGAACACCGAGGTGGCCTGCACCGAGTTGACCGACAGGCCCTGACCGAAGGGGATCGTGTACTGCTGGGAGCCGTTCCACTTCGGCGCCGGGGCCAGGATGCCGGGCGTCTCGCCCGGGAACTTCAGCCCGGTGGGTTGTCCGACGCCGAACCGGGTCAGGTAGTCGTGCAGCTTGGCGTTGGCCTCGGCGCGGTTGGGCGAGAGTTGTTCCGAGGCCAGGATCGTGCCGATGTTGCTGGACTTGGCCAGTACGCCGGCCAGGGTCAGCTGCTGCGTGGCGTGGTCGTGCTCGTCCTTGAACATCTGGTCGGCGCGGGCGAGTCGGTTCGGCACGGTCACGTGGGTGCCCGGGGCGGCCTTGCCCTCCTGGATGACCGCGGCCATGGTCATCACCTTGCCGGTGCTGCCCGGCTCGTAGGCCTCCTCGACGGCCCGGTTGCCCAGGTTGTGCACGTCGCCGGGGCCGATCCGGTTGGGGTCGTAGCCGGGCGCGGTGGCCATCGCCAGTATCTGTCCGCTGCGCACGTCCTGGACCACCACGGTGCCCGACTCGGACTTGGTCTCGGCGACCTTGGCGCCGATCAACTGCTCGGCGTACCACTGGAGGTCGCGCGAGACGGTCAGTTGCACGTCGGCACCGGGCACCGCCTCCCTGCCGGTGAGGTCGGAGGTGGGCACCCGGCGGCCGTAGACCATCTCCTGGGTGGTCCGCCCGTCCTTGCCCGCCAGTTGGCCGTCCAGGGTCATCTCCAGGCCGCCGCCGCCGTGTCCGGTGGCGTTGACGAAGCCGACCAGGTTCGCGCCGACCGGTCCGGCCGGGTAGACCCGCTTGCTGTGCTTGGTCGAGTAGATGCCGACCAGGTCGTTGCGGCGCACCTTGCCCAGGTCCTTCTGCACCTGGCGGATGTTGTTCCACACCGCGGGCTCGACCTGCTGGGCGAGCACCACGTAGCGGGACTTGGGAGTGCGCAGCTTCTCCTCGAGGGCGACCGGGTCGCCGTTCACCAGCGGGGCCAGCGCCAGCGCGGTGGCGTGCGGGTCGTACTTCTGCACCTGGGTCGGGTCGGCGGTGACGTCGTACGCGTCCACCGACTTGGCCAGGCTCACCCCGAACGCGTCGGTGAGCGCACCGCGTTCGGCCGGGACGTTGACGGTCTGGGTGCGCTTGGCGGCGGCCTGGGCGGCGTACGCGGGGGCGTCCAGCGCCTGCAACTGGAGCAGTCGGCCGGCGAACAGGGTCAGCACCACGCCGAGCGCGATCAGCCCGATCCGCAGCCGCTTGCGCGGGTCGCCCATCCGGGCGGCGCTCCGGGGCCGCCGGGCGGGCCGGGGACGCCCGGACGCGTGCGCGTCGCGGGTACGCCCGGGCCGGGCCGCGCCCGGACGCGGTCGGGCCGGGCGCGCCGGGCGTGCGCCGGCATGGTCGGCCCGCACGGCGTCCCGGGCGCCGCGCGCGGAACCGTCACCGGTGACCGGGCGCGGACGCCGGGTCCGCTCCGGACGGCCGGGCACATCGACGCCCCGCGCGTCCGGCCGCGGACGCGGGCGTACACCGGGGCGCGCACCGGCACCGCCCTCGACCGATGCCTCCGCCGACCTCGGCCGCGGCCGACGCGCGCCCGAACGCTCCTCACGGGAGCGCGTGCCCTCACCCGTGCGCCGCCCGGACCCGGCCGAACCCGCACCGGACCCGCCGGACCACCCGGCATCGCCACGCGGGCGCGGCGGGCGCCCGGCGGAGGCCGCGTCACCGGCGCGGGCCGAACGCTCGCCCGAGCCGGCGTCCCCCGCCCGCAACCGGGACCAGAGCCCACCCGAGGCGCCGCTGTCGGGACGCGGCCGGCTCGGCCGCTCACCGGACGACGCGGCACCGCCGCGCGGGCGGCCCCACCGCCCTTCGGAGGCGCCCGACCGGGCCGAGTCCTCGCCGCTCGACGCGCCGGCACCGGACCGGGGCCGAGCCGGACGCCCGCCGGACGCCGCGTCGCCGCGGGGTCGGGCCGGGCGCTCACCGGACGGGCCGCCGGCCGTGCCTTGGCGGGCCGACCGGGGCGCGTCGGGATCCCCGGGTCGGGCGCTCCGGCGTGCCGGGGGCGCCTGTCCGCCGCTCGGCCGACGCGGACGGCCGGAACGCGGGGTTTCCGCACCGGGCTCGTCCCGCTGCCCGGAACTCGCGCGTGGGCGACCCGCACCGGGCTCGGCCCGCTCCTCGTCGCCCGCGCGCGGGCGACGAGGGCCACGCGGCCCTGCCGGTTCCTCGCCCGCTCCCGGGCGCGGGCGTCGGCCCTCCGCCGCCCCGGAGCCGTCGGCCGCTCGGGGCCGGGCCACCGGGCGGGGTCGGCGCTCCGAGGACGCGGCCGGGTCGGCACCGCGCTCCCGGCGGGCCCGCCCCGCCGAACGCGGCTCGTCGGGATCACGCGGATCACGGGGGTCACGGCGTCCGTCGGTCAACGCGAGTTCCCTTCACCTGGATTCGGCGGCGCGGCGCGCGCGGCGACACGTACGTACAACGAGCGGGCCGGTGATCGGGGCCGACCCGAGTTCCCTCGGCGGACCGCTCGGCGCCCATCCGCCCGACGGTCGACATCACCCGGGCGATCCCGCCGCGGGCCGGCCCGCGGCGCCGAACCGGCCGCCGGCGGCCCGACGCGTCGGGATCGCCCGAACGGTCCCGGGTGCGGCCCGACCCGCCGAGCCGAGGGGACCGGTCGCCGGGGTGGGCGAACCGGTCGGCGAAGGCATGCGTCAAGGGGTGGCTTCCGGCGCCGTGGGGCCTGCCGAGGCGGCCGGCGCGTCGGAGGCCGGCGGCATCGCCGCCGGGACCGGGACGGCCGGGGCGGCGCCGTCGGGCGTGGCAAAGGCGCCGGGCGTGGCGGGCACGGCAGGCGTCCCGGTGCCCGCCGCCGTCCCCGCCGGGTCCGACCCGGCGGTAACCGGTGCCCCCGGACCCCCACCGCCCGCCGGCGGTGCGACGGGCGTCGTGGCCGCGGCGGTCGCCGGGGCCTCGGGAACCAGCGGCGGCTTGGACGTGGCCGGCTTCGGCACGCCGAGCACCTGCCCGGTCGCCGGGTCGATGAACACCGGGCTGCCGCCCGGGACCAGGCCCAATTCCTGGGCACGTCGCGCGAGTTCGCCCGGCGCGGCCTTGGCGTCCAGTTCGCGCTGGAGCGCCTCCCGGTCGTCGGTGAGCTGGTCCTGGCGCTTTTGCAGCCGGCTCAGTTCGAACGAGCCCTGGTTGAGCGCGGTGTTGAGCAGGAGCAGCGACAGTAGGCCGCCGCCGAGCAGGCCGACCACGAGCACCACGAACGGCGTCCGGGTCGTGCCCTTCGCCTGGTGCGCGGCCAGCCGGATGCGGGTCATCGTCCTCGCCGCGCCGCTCATCCCCGGCTCCCCCGTCCGCCGCGTCGATTCACAGGTCTTCCCGCACCCGCTCCGCCGCTCGCAGCCGTACCGAGGCCGCGCGCGGGTTCTCCGCGTTCTCCTGCTCGCTCGCCTTCTCCGAGCCGCGCGTGAGCAGCTTGAACCTGGGCTGGAGGTCCTCCGGGACCACCGGCAGGTCCGGCGGCGCCTTGCTCTCGGCGCCGGCCGCGAGCACGCGCTTGGTCATCCGGTCCTCCAGCGAGTGGTAGGACATCACCACGATCCGGCCGTGCAGCGCCAGTGCCCGCACCGCCGCCGGCAACGCGCGCTCCAAGACCGCGAGTTCGCCGTTGACCTCGATCCGCAGCGCCTGGAAGGTGCGCTTGGACGGGTTGCCGCCGGTGCGCCGGGTGGCGGCCGGGATCGCGGTGCGCACGATGTCGACCAGGCGCGCGCTGTTGGTGAAGGGTTCCTTCTCCCGCTCGCGCACGATCGCGTCGGCGACCCGGCGGGCGAACCGCTCCTCGCCGAAGTCGCGCAGGATCCGGGCCAGATCGCCCGCGGTGTAGCTGTTCAGGATGTCGGCCGCGGTGATGCCCACCGTCGGGTCCATCCGCATGTCCAGCGGCGCGTCCTGCGCGTAGGCGAAGCCGCGGTCGGCCCGGTCCAGTTGCAGCGAGGAGACCCCGAGGTCGAACAGGATGCCGTCGATCCGGTCGATGCCGAGCCGCTCCAGCACCTCGGGCAGTTCGTCGTAGACCGCGTGCACGAGCGTGGCACGCTCGCCGAAGCCCGCCAACCGGGCCCCGGAGCGCTCCAGCGCCTCGGGATCACGGTCCAGGCCGATCAGCCGTGCCTGGGGAAAGGCCGTCAACAGGGCTTCGCTGTGCCCGCCCATCCCGAGCGTCGCGTCCACCACGACCGCCCCGGGCGCCCGCAGCGCGGGGGCGAGCAATTCGACGCACCGTTCCAGCAGGACCGGAATGTGGGCGGGCGCCGTCACGGCCCCTCCACCATCGTCGCGTTCACTCCGGGCCCTTCGTCGTGCGGAAACCCGCAGTCTAGAGGCTGAGTCGCGACCGGCCGGGAGAACATGCCGCCAGGTCCCCGCCCGCTCGTCTGGGGAAGTGACCTCTGGCACCGGGGAAGGAGTGCCAGAAAGCTCGGAGCGGGTGGAGACCTCGCCGCAGGTGCGTCACGGGCGAGATCGCGTTCGGGAGAGTACGAGGCACGGGGTGTACGCCGCCTCGGTCACAGCAGGCCGGGCAGCACCTCCTCGGACAGTTCCGCGAAGGACTGCTCCTGCTCCGCGAGGTAGTCGTGCCAGGTCTTGGTCGCCCACAACTCGACCCGGGTGTTCGTACCGATGACGACGCAGTCGCGGCTGTCCCGGTCGAGCCCGGCGTAGTCGCGCAGCGGTTGCGGCACCAGCACCCGCCCCTGCTTGTCCGGCACCGCGTCGGAGGCACCCGCGTAGAACACGCGCATGTAGTCCCGGGCGGCTTTCGAGGTCACCGGCGCCCTGCCCAGTTGTTCGGCGATCCGGGTGAACTCCGCGATGGGCCACACATAGAGGCAGCGTTCCTGCCCCTTTGTGATCACAAGGCCCTCCGCCAGCTCGTCCCGGAACCGGGCCGGCAGGATCAGCCGACCTTTTTCGTCCAACCGGGGCTCGTATGTGCCCAGGAACACCGAGCACCTCCGGCCGCCGCGTGGAGCCTCTCGGCTCCATTTCCCGCCACTCTACTCCACCAATCCCCACGGTCAACCCTTTTCGGGCGCGTCACTCCGTTCCCATCCTTGACAAAAGCCCAGGTCAGAAGGGGTGCCTTGAGAGAACCACCCGATTGCGCGCCCCCCGCACGCCACTCCCCCACGTCGGGCGCGGGTTTCCACCTCCGCACCATTGGGCTCCCGGTACGAATCTCCCATTCGGGGATGAGCACCCATAGACCGGAAGGAGTGACGCGTCATCCGCTCTTCGCCGGTGTGACTCCCCCCACGAAGCGAAACGCGGCCGAGGTCGCTACCGTCCTGACCATGGTCGATCGTCTTGTCGCAGCGAACCGGCACTACGCGGAGGGGTACCGCAACCCCGGAATGTCGGCGATGCCGGTACGCCACACCGCGGTCGTCACCTGCATGGACGCACGTCTGGACGTGCACGCCATGCTCGGATTGGAGCTCGGCGACACACACGTGATCCGCAACGCGGGCGGCGTGGTCACCGACGACGTGGTGCGTTCACTGACGATCAGTCAGCGACACCTGGGCACCACGCAGGTCGTACTGATCCATCACACCCAGTGCGGCATGCTCACCGTCACCGAGGATTTCCGCCGCGAGTTGGAGGCGGACACCGGCCTGCGCCCGCAGTGGGCGGTGGAGGCTTTCGTCGATCTCGACGGTGACGTGCGCCAGTCGATGAACCGGGTCCGCAGGTCACCGTTCCTGCTGCACAACGACACCGTGCGCGGATTCGTATACGACGTCACCACCGGCCTGTTGCGCGAGGTTTTCCCCCTCCCCGACGTGCAACCGGAAAGCGGCCCCGCGCAGTCCTAGGGTCCGTCGCCCCGATCTTGTCGACCCGGATTCCGGCTCGACACGGCACCATCGAGGAGACGGACCCGTCTCGGCCGAGCCTTTTCTGCCGACCGGATCGCTCCCCACGCCGCGTCGACTACCCTCCGGAGTCGCACGACGCGTCGTCCGGGCCGTCCAACGGGGTGACGGCAGCGCACGCGACCGGGAGAATCGGCCTGTGGCCCTGACCCAGGGCGTGCACAACGCGGTTCCAGGGAGGGGCACGGGTGTCGACGTTCAACGATCAGGCCGGTCTGGGGGATCTGACGGTCACCGCCGATCGGATCCGCGGGGCCATGGAGACCGTGATCGAGGGCAAGCCCGAGGTCGTCCGCCTCGCCTTGACCGTGCTGCTGGCCGAGGGCCACCTGCTCGTCGAGGACGTTCCGGGAGTCGGCAAGACGATGCTGGCGAAGGCCCTCGCGCGCTCGGTCGATTGCCGGATGCGCCGGGTGCAGTTCACCCCGGACCTGCTGCCCTCGGACATCACCGGCGTCAGCGTGTTCGACCAGGAGAAGCGCGAGTTCGAGTTCAAGCCGGGCGCGATCTTCGCCAACATCGTGGTCGGCGACGAGATCAACCGGGCCTCGCCCAAGACCCAGTCCGCGCTCCTGGAATGCATGGCCGAGCGTCAGGTCACCGTCGACGGCACCACCTACGAACTCCAGGCGCCGTTCATGGTGATCGCGACGCAGAATCCGGTGGAGATGGAGGGAACGTATCCTCTCCCCGAGGCACAGCGGGACCGGTTCATGGCCCGGGTCTCGATGGGCTACCCGGCCGCGGACGCCGAGCTGCGGATGATCGGCGGCCACAGCGCGGGCTCGCCGCTGAGCGACCTGACCCCGGTCGCGCACGCCGAGGACCTGGTCCGGCTCGCCGACGCGGTGCGCCGGGTGCACGTGTCCCCGGCCGTCGCGCGCTATGCGGTCGACCTGGTCAACGCCACCCGCCGCTCGCCCGAACTGCGCCTGGGCGCCTCGCCGCGCGCCACGCTGCACCTGGTCCGCGCGTCCCGCGCGGCGGCCGCGCTGGACAACCGCGACTACGTCCTCCCGGACGACCTGCAGACCCTGGCCGTCGCGGTGCTCGCCCACCGGCTGCTGCCCACCGCCGACGCCCAGATGGCCCGGCGCACCCCCGAGCAGATCGTCGTCGACATCGTGCGCCAGGTCCCGGTCCCCGGGTCTCCCGGCCAGGCGCCGGTCCAGGGGCGGGTCGGCGCGCCGCAGATCGTCCCGGCGCCGCCCGCGCCGCCCGCCCACATGCCCTATCCGGGCGCGGCCCCGCAGCACAACGGCGGCCGCCCCTACCCGAACCAGGCACCCACCGCGCACCAGGGCTACGCCCCGGTGACCTCCGACGGCCGCCTCGGCGGCACGGGCTCCGGGGCGGCGCGCTGACGTGCGTACCGCCCTGTCCGGCCTGACGACGCGGGGGCGGTCCTTCCTCGCGGCGGGGGTCGCCGCGAGCATCTGCGCGGTGATCCTGGGCCAACGCGACCTGTTGCGGGTCGGATTCCTGCTCACCGCGCTGCCCCTGGTGTCGGTGCTGATCGTCGCGCGCACCCGGCACCTGGTCACCAGCGCCCGCGCGCTGGAGCCGCCCCGGGTCGCGGCCGGTCACGAGTCCCAGGTGCGGCTGCGCGTGGACAACGTCTCGCGCATCCCCACCGGCCTGCTGATGCTCGAGGACCACGTGCCCTACGTGCTCGGTTCGCGGCCCCGGTTCGTGCTCGACCGGATCGAGCCGCACGGCAATCGGCACGTGTCCTACCGGGTCCGCTCGGACCTGCGCGGGCGCTTCCCGGTCGGACCGCTGCGGCTGCGGATGGCCGACCCGTTCGGGATGTGCGAGCTGACCCGTTCCTTCGCCGCGCGCGACACGTTGGTGGTCACCCCGGCGGTCCAGCCGCTGCCCGCGGTCGACCTGGGCGGCGAGTGGACCGGGTACGGCGACAGCCACGCCCGCAACGTGTCCGCGTCCGGTGAGGAGGACGTGGTCCCGCGCGAGTACCGACACGGCGACGACGTACGCCGGGTGCACTGGCGCTCCACCGCCCGCCGCGGCGAACTGATGGTGCGCCGCGAGGAACAGGCCTGGCAGAACCGGGCCACCGTACTGATCGACACCCGCGCGGGCGCGCACGTGGGCGACGGCCCGGCCTCGTCCTTCGAGTGGGTCGTCTCGGCCGCCGCGTCCGTGGGCGTGCACCTGTGCCGGCGCGGCTACACCACCCGACTGCTCGACTCCGAGGGCGACGCGCTGGCCGGCGACCTGGAGGGAATCCGGGCCGCGCCCGGCGACCTGGAGGGCTTCCTGCTGGACGCGCTGGCCGTGGTCGAGACCGTCCCGGTGACCGGGCTGGACCAGGCCGAACCCGCGCTGCGCGACCCCAACGGCGGCGGCCTGACCGTCGCCGTGCTCGGCGCGCTGACCGAGGACGACATCAAACGGCTCGGCCGGGCCCGTCACCGATCCGGCCGAGGCGTCGCGGTGATCCTGGACGTGAGCACGTGGGGCCGGGTGCCCGGCGCGCTGCCGCACGACAGCGCGGTGGCCCTGCTGCGCCAGGCCGGCTGGCGGGTGTTGTCCGCCCGGGCCGGTACCAGGTTGTCCGAACTGTGGCGTTCGGCCGGACGGGTCGGCGACCCGGCCGCCGCCGGTTCGATGTCCTTCGCCGGCACCTCCCGCGCGAGCGCCCCCGCGGCGCCCGCCGCGGAGGCCGGCGGCTCGACCCCGCCCCCGCGCCCGCGTGCGGCGCCCACGGTCGGGGGCGGCACCGTCGATGAAGGGGAACGGTCATGACCGGTCGGCTCCGCCTGGCCCTGGTCGCGGGACTCGCGACCGCGCTGACGTCTTCCTCACTGCTCCCGCTGGTCGACACGGGCGGCTGGATCGCGCAGGGACTGGGCGCGATCCTCCTGGTCGCCCTGGTCGGCGAGGGCGCCCGGCGGATCCGGGTGCCGCGCCCGATCGTGGGACTGACCCAACTCGCCGCGCTGGTGCCCTACCTGCTGCTGGTGTGTGTGCCGGACGCCAGCGGCCCGATCCCCACCCCGAGCAGCATCGACGCGTTCGTGGACCTGCTGCGGGTGGGCGGGCAGGACATCCGGGAGTTCACCGCCCCCGCGCCCGCCTCGCCCGGGATCATCGCGATCCTGCTGCTGGTCATGGGCGGCATGGCCGTGCTCGTGGACCTGATCGCGGTGACCTACGCCCAGGCCGCCCCGGCGGGCCTGCCGCTGCTCGCGCTCTACAGCGTCCCCGCGGCGCTGTCCCGGTCCGGACTGGGCTGGGCGATCTTCCTGATCGCGGCGCTGGCGTACGTCCTGCTGCTGCTCGCCGAGGGCCGCGAGCGGCTGCTGCGCTGGGGTCGGCCGCTGACCCCGCCGCCGGTGGGCCATCCCACGATGCGGCAGTACCGCCCACCCGCGCGCGGCGGCGGCCGGATCGGCGTGGCCGCGCTCGCGGTGGCCGTCGTGGTCCCGGCGCTGATCCCGCTCAGCGCCAACCGGCTGATCGACAAGAACGACAACGGACCCAAGTCGCGCCGACTGACCACGATCAACCCCGTGGTCAAGCTGTCCGACGAGCTGAACCGGGCCGAGAACACCGAACTCATGCGCTACCGCACCACCGCGGCCACACCGGGCTCGGTCTACCTGCGGCTCTCCTCCCTGGACCGGTTCGACGGCCGAAGCTGGCAGCCCTCCGAACGTCCGCTGACCGACGTCCCGCGCGAGTTCCCCAAGCCCGCGGGCCTGGATTCGGCGGTACGGACGACCGAGTTGACCACCCGGATCGAGGCCGACGACAACTACAAGCAGTTGTCGCTGCCGATGCCCTACCCGGCGACGCAGGTCCAGGTGAAGGGCACCTGGCGCTACGAGGCCGAGGGGCGGCTGCTGCTCGCCGACAACAAGCAGGACACCCGTGGTCTGGGCTGGACGGTGACCAGCCTGGACGTCGAACCGACGCCCGCCCAGCTCAAGGCCGCGCCACCACCGCCGCCCTCACTCGCGCCGTACGTGGCGCTGCCGCTGCCGCCCGACATGGTCGACCGGGTCCGCCGGCAGGCGCTCAAGATCGGCGGGAACGGCACCTCCTACGACCGGGCCCGCAACCTGGAGGAATGGTTCGCCCGGTCGAGCCAGTTCCGCTACGACACCAAGGTCCCGCAGGGCAACGGCGCCTCCGCCCTGGAGAACTTCCTGGAGCAGAAGGTCGGCTACTGCGAGCAGTTCTCGTCGGCGATGGCGGTGATGGCCCGCACGCTCGGCATCCCGGCGCGGGTCGCGGTCGGCTTCATCCCCGGCACGCTGCAGACCGACCTGACCTACAAGGTGAGCAGCCACGACGCGCACGCGTGGCCCGAGTTGTACTTCTCCGGCGCGGGCTGGATCCGGTTCGAGCCGACCCCCTCGCGGGGCAACTCGCCCTCCTACGCCCAGCAGGACGTCGCGCCGGTGCTGCCCTCCGCGTCCCCCGACAGCGCGGACGAACTGCCCACCAAGCAGCCGCAGGCGTCGCCGGGCGCCACGCCGTCGGCGTCCGCGTCCGCCGCGCCGGTCACCGCCGCGGGCTCCTCGAACGGGCCCTGGCTCTCCGGCCGGACGCTGCTGATCGGCACCGGGATTGCGCTGGTCGTGCTGCTCGCGGCGGCACCGATGTTGACCCGGGGCCGGGTCCGGGGCCGCCGACTCGCGGCGCTGACCCGAAACGCGGCGGCGCAGGGGAGTGCCCCCGAACCCGGCGATCGCGCCGGGCCCGTACTCGGCGGATGGGCCGAGGTGCTCGACACCGCGCGCGACCTGGGCCATCCGGCCTCCGGCGCGGAGACCCCGCGCCAGGCGGTCGAGCGGCTGCTGGGCGTGTTGTCGGACCGGGCGGCGTCGGACACCGACGACACGAAGGCCGAACCCGTCGTGGTGGACGCCGCCGTGCTCGCGGCCCGCGAGGCGCTGCCGCGCGTCGCGCTCGCCACCGAACGGCTGCTCTACGCGCAGACCCCGCCGACTCCGCAACCGGGCCTGGGCGAGGACGTCCGGGCGGTCCGCAAGGGCCTGCTGGCCCGGGCCGGCCGCGGCCGGCGACTGCGCGCGACGCTGCTCCCGTCGTCGTTGCGCCGCCGGGGCCGGCCGAGCCTGGCCGAGCGCCGGTACGCGCTCACCGATCGGCTCCGCCGGCGTCGAAGCGACGGCCCGGGACCCGCGCCGAAGCCGGCCGACGTCGGCTGAGGGCGGCGGTCGGACCGACGACGGTCCGGATCGGGAGACGCGGGTCCCGGGCCGGGAGACGAAAACGCCGGTGGCGGTGAACCCTTCGAAGGGTTCACCGCCACCGGCGTTCATGCGTATGTGTCGACGCGCCCGTGCCGACACTCGTCGGCATCGGGTCGGCCCCGACCGGGCGGTGACCGAGTCTCCCGTACCGTGCCCTGGGGCATCGGACGGGTCGGCCGCCGTGCTCCGCTCAGCTGCCGTTCTCCTCGCGCCGCCGGCGCCAGCGGTCCTCGATGCGGTTCATCACCTTGGCCTTGCGCCGGCGCGGTGCGCGCCCGGGAGCGCCGCCGCCTTCGCCCGCGTTGGCCGTCGCGGGTCCCCGGCGCCAGCCGGTGACCGCGAGGAGCGCCCCACCGAGCATCGCCAGAAAGCCGATGACGCTCACCCAGATCTGTTGGACCATCATGCCGGTCATCAACAAGACGATGCCGAGCAGGAATCCGAGGATCGCCTGAACGGTGCGTCGCCGGGTGTGCCGGCGCATGCCGGCTGCTTCGAGCGCTGTCGCGAATTTGGGATCTTCGGCGTAGAGCGCTCGCTCCATCTGCTCAAGCATGCGCTGCTCGTGCTCTGAGAGCGGCACGGCGTCCTCCTTCGTCGGCCGCGACGCGACCTTGCGGCCCTTTCAGGATAGGCAGGTAATCGCTGTCGTGAAAGCCACCCTCGGCACCGGCTCGAAGCCCGCTTCCGGATGATGGGTCACTACGTCGATTCCCGCCCCTGTCGACACTCCTGCCCTGTCCGGCGCACGCTCATGTCCCCCGGTCAGGGCTTCGATGATATGCGGCCGGAGCGGGTTCGCGCTGAGGGGCGGGGCCGCGCGGGTCGCGCCCGGTCGCCGAGGCCGTTTCCGGGGGTCTGGCTCAGCGCCCCGAACGCCCCCGGGAGCGGGGTCCGGGGGCCAGCAGCGCGGCCGAGGTGAGCGCCGCGTCGCCGAATCGGCCGCGCACCGCGTCGGCCGCGCGCTCCGCCTCGCGTCGGCCCAGAACCCTTTCGCCGAGCATCAGTTGGCGCGGATGGGCGCCGCCGACCAGGCCCTCCACCCGGATGCCCACCAGCCGCAGCCGGGCCCGTTCCAGGCCCAGCGCGCCGTGCAGCACGCAGGCCACGCCGTAGATCTCGTGGCCCACGTCGGTGGCCTCGCGCAGCGTCCTGGCCCGGGTGAGCGTGGTGAAGTCGGCGAAGCGGATCTTGATCGTGACGGTCCGCCCGGCCACCTTCGCCCGGCGCAACCGGCTCGCGGTGCGGTGCGCCAGGTCGAGCAGTGTGCGGCGGATCACCACCGGATCGTCCACGTCGGTGGGGAAAGTCTCCTCGGCGCCGATACTGCGTTCGGGTTCGGACGGGATCACCGGACGCCGGTCCCGGCCCCACGCGAGTTCGTGCAGTCCGCGACCGGCGGCCGGACCGAGCGCGCGGCTCAACGTCTCGACCGGGGTGTGTGCGACGTCACCGATGGTGGTCAGGCCCAGATCGGTGAGCAGCGCGCCGGTGCGTTCGCCGACACCCCACAGTCGGTCCACCGGGAGCGGGTGCAGGAAGTCCACCACCTCCTCGGGGCGGACCACGCGCAGGCCGTTCGGCTTGGCCAGGGCGCCGGCCAGTTTGGCGGTGAACTTGTTGTCGGCGATCCCGACCGAGCAGGTGATGCCCTGTTCGTCCAGGATCCGGGCGCGGATGCTCTCGCCGACCGTCTCCGGCGCGCCCAGTCGGCGGGTGACGCCGGTCAGGTCCAGGAACGCCTCGTCCAGGGACAGCGGCTCCACGTGCGAGGTGATCGAGCGGAGCACCTCCATGACGCCGCCGGAGATCAGCCCGTAGTCGTCGTGGTCCGGCGACAGGAACACCGCGTGCGGGGCGAGCCGGCGGGCCCGGGAGGTGGCCTGGCCGGCGTGTACACCCAGCGCGCGCACGTCGTAGGTGGCGGAGAGCACCACTCCGCGCGGACCCTGGCCGGCCACCACCAGGGGGGTGTCCCGCAGCGCGGGATTGCGGCGGATCTCGACGGACGCGTAGAAGGCGTCCATGTCCACGTGCATGATCGCCGGCGAGGCGGATCGGGCGGTGCTCATCCGGCACCGCCCGGGCCGGGGACCCGATCGGGGTCGGCCCGACCGGGGTCGGGGTCAGCCCGCCGGCTTGCTCGCCAGCAGGTGCAGTTGGGTGGCCAGGGCGCGGTACTCGGGCTGTTCGGCCGCGGCGCGCTCCAGGTCCAGGAGGGCGTCGAAGGAGCTCGGGTCGTCGACCAGGACGCCCGGGACCAAGTCGGCGAAGACCCGGATCGCGTGCACGGGGCCGGCTTCGAGGCCGGCCTTGGCGACCAGGCCGGTGAGGTCGGCGACGGTGAACCGGCGCGGCAGCGGATCGGTCGGACCGTACCGGCCCGCGGGGTCGACGAGCAGGTCGCGGGCCTGGTCGAAGTGCCCGGCGAGGGCACGGGCCAGGACCGCGCCGGTGCGGTTGGCCGCGAGCAGGCTGAGCGTGCCGCCGGCGCGCAGGGCGCGGACGATGTGCGCGAGGTCGGCCGAGGGGTCGTCGACCACCTCGAGCACGCCGTGGCACAACACCACGTCGGCGGCGTCCGGCTCGACCACGTCGAACAAACCGTGTGTGTCGCCCTGGTAGGCCCGGACCAGGTCGGTGACCCCGGCCTCGGCGGCCCGGCGTTCGAACGCGGCGAGCGCGTCCGGGCTGGGGTCGACGACGGTGACCCGGTGGCCGAGTCGGGCGATGGGCACGGCGAGGTTGCCGGTTCCGCCACCGGCGTCGAGCACGTCCAGGACGTCCCGTCCGGCCGCCCGGGCCCGTCGGTCCAACGCCTCGCGCAGCACCTGCCACACGACGGCGGTACGCATCGAGCTGCGCCTGCGCGTCTGGTCGGACACGGACACCCTCCTCCGGAACTGGTCGGGTTCCACCTTAGGGCGTCGAGGGAAGTCATCCCGCGCTCCCGGGACCGGCGTGCCAGAGCTTGTGCGGGGGCTGCTCGGTGGGGCCGCCGGCCGGGCGCAGGTCGGCGCACGGGCGGATCCGGAAGCCGCCCGTGTGCACCAGGACGCGGCGTGTGGCGGGCGCGGGCCCGGTGGGTGTCGACGCGGCCACCGGTTCTTGTACGGCCGGGGGGTCGCCGGTGCTCCACGCGTCGTACCGGCCGCCCGGCTCCCGGCGGCCGGTGGCCCGCGGCGAGCGCGTCCCGCGTGGTCGCCGGGTCGGCCCGGTCGCGCCCGTGCGCGTCGCTGATCAGCCGGCACAGCGCGCTCCGGCCGGCCCTGCCCCGGGCGAGCACGGCGGCCCGGGGGTGTCCGGCGTCGGTGAATTCGCCGCCGCGCGCGGGGGTGCGTCGGCGCGGGCTCGTTTCGGCGGCGGCCGGCTCGATCGGCGGTACCGCGAACTCGGCGCCCCGGACGGGCCGGATGCCCGCCGCGACGCACCCGCGCGCGACGGCGCCGTACACCCCGTCCCGATCGGTCGGCGCGAGCGTGTCCGGACCGTGTTCGACCGTGCGCTCGATCAGCGTGTGCGGATGCGGGACGCCGGAGCGCATCGAATGCCCGGACGCGACGTGCGGGTGGACGAACGGGCGCTTCGATCGACTCGGTCGGTTCATGGGTGGTGCGTTCAATCGATAGGAGGGGGTGGGGCCGGGATCGGGGGCAGCGCGAGCAGTCGCACCACCAGGCGGAAGAAGGTCTCCACGTCGCGGATCAGGTCGTCCGCCTCGCGGCCGGTGACCGCGCCGGGCAGCCCCGCCTCGGCGGCGGCGCGCTTGCGGGCGCCGGACGCGAAGAAGGCGGCCCATTCGGTCAGCTCGGGCGCCACCTTCGGCAGCAGTTCCCACGCGCTGCGCGGGGCCCGCCGGCGCCGGCCCGGACGCTCGTCCTCGGCCTGTGCCCGAGCGGCCAGCACGGCCGCGGCCACGCGCAGCGCGGCCAGATGGGCCGTGGCGTACCGCTCCGCGGCGTCGCGGTTGACGGCGGCCTCGGTGAGCCCGCGCCGAGCCTGGGCCAGCAGATCGAGCGCGCCGCGCGGGGCGGACGACCAGCGCACGGGCGCCCGTCGGATCGGCGGCGGCTCGGGTATGTGGGCGGACTGGTTCAGACTCGCGCTCGAGCTCACGAAGCCACCTCCTCAATCGGCGGTCCGCGCCAGCGTCCAGGTCCCGGCGCCGGCGTCCAGGCTGAGGTCGTACACACCCAACGGCGCACTGCGACCGGCACCGGCCTCCACACGCCACACCTCACGCTCCCCCGTCGCCACGACGGCGGTCCGCGAGCGCGCGTGTTGCCACCACTCGCCGGTCTCGACCCAGTGCCCGATCACCTCCCGGACCACGTAGAGCCGGTCGTGCCACAGGAACCGCGCGGGGTCCCCACCACTGCGCAGCACCTCCACCGGGTCGGTGTGCAGACGCGTCATGCCGCTCCTCCTCTGCCGGGGGATCGGCGATGCGCTTCCCCACGCACCGCCGACCCGGGCTACCCATCCGGTTGCCCCGTGCCGTTCGAGTCGAACTCTTTCTCGAACAAAAGTTCGATCTCGTTTGCCAGTAAAGCTCGCTCCCCCACCCACGTCAACGTCATTGCCGCAGTCCCGGGCGAACCGTCGTGTTCGAGCGATGTTCGAGCATGTTCGAGTCCACTCGATCCGCCGTCGAGAGCGGTCGCCCCCCACGTCCTCCACCGTGACAGGCGACACCGACAGCCCGGCGGGCCGACCCCGGCGTGCCACCCTTGTCCGGGTGCGCCCACGTCTGCCCTCGCCGCTGCGCGAGCTGTCCGATCCCCGACTGACCGCCCGCGGCCTGCGACTCGCGCTCAAACGGGACGACCTGATCCATCCCGAGGTGCCCGGCAACAAGTGGCGAAAGCTGAAGTACAACCTGGTGGCGGCCCGTGAGCAGGGGCAGCGCACGTTGTTGACCTTCGGCGGCGCGTACTCCAACCACCTGCGGGCCACCGCCGCCGCCGGCCGCGCGCACGGGCTGGCAACGGTGGGCGTGGTGCGTGGCGAGGAACTCGCCGACCGCCCGCTCAACCCGTCGCTCGCCTTCGCCGTCGAACACGGCATGCGGCTGGTGTTCACGGACCGCGCGACCTACCGCGCCAAGCACACGCCGCGCGTACTCGATCGGCTGCTCGCCGCGCACGGCCCCGCGTACGTGCTCCCGGAGGGCGGCAGCAACGAGGCCGCCGTGCGCGGCTGCGCGGAACTGCCGGCCGAGCTCGGCGAGGACCTGGACACGGTCTGCGTCGCGGTGGGCACCGGCGGCACGCTGGCCGGCGTCGCGGCGGGCCTGCCGCCCGGACGGCGCGCGATCGGCTTCGCGGCGCTGAAGGGCGGCTTCCTCGCCGACGAGGTGGCCGACCTCCAACGGCGCACGTACGGCGCGCCGACCGAGAACTGGCACGTGGAGCACGACTTCCACCACGGCGGCTACGCGCGGCGCGGCCCGGAACTGGACGCCTTCCTAGCCGACTTCGCGGCCCGACACGACTTCGCACCCGAACCGATCTACGTCGGCAAGATGTTGTTCGGCCTGTTCGCCCTCGCCGAGCGCGGCACGTTCGCGCCGGGCACCCGACTGGTCGCGGTGGTCACCGGCTGAGCCCGACCCGCCGCCGGCCCCGAGCCGCGGCCCCGAACCGCGGCCCGGTCTCGCGACGCGCATGCGGCATGCGGCATGCGGCATGCGAAAGGCGTCGGTCCCGCCGCCCCCGCGGCAGTACCGACGCCTCGAACGACCCGGCTCCCCCGTGCCGGTCGTCGCCCACCGGGACCGACCGACGCCCCCGTCGTCCGTCCCGATGTCGCCGCGCCCCGCCGTCCCCCCGAACGGCCCTCCCCCCGAGGTTGTGTATGGGCGCTTCCCCGTGCCGACCACTGTGCCGGTCGGTCCGGTGGCGGAACATCCGTACGAATACTCAGTGGCGGGCATGAGTATCACCGCCCATATCCGCCTTGATCACGACTTTCGACCCGGGTTGCCCGCGGTGGAAAGAAATTTTCCCCGCGCGTACAACCCTCTGCCCGGGTCGCGAGTCTTACCAATCGTGACCCGCTGGGGGGTGGGCCCGTGGACCGTGGGGAGCGGTCGCGGGACGGTGAGGGGGATCAGGCCCGGGGGGCGGGCCTGATCCCCCTCACCCGCATATACGCTGTGCCACCGTGGCTCGCATTGTGGTTGTCGGCGCAGGTATGGGTGGGTTGGCGGTGGCCGCTCGGCTGGCCACGCTTCGGCACGAGGTGACCATCTGCGAACGGTCGTCGGCGACCGGCGGACTGTCCGGGTCGATCGTGCGGGACGGCTTCACCTTCACCACCGGGCCCGGGCTGCTCACGCTGCCGGCCGTCTACCGCGACCTGTTCCTCAAGACCGGCGCCGCCATCGAGGACGTCGTGGACCTGGTCCCGATCGCCACACCCACCCGCGAGTCGTTCGCCGCCGCGAGCGGCGCGCGCACCGTCGTGGACATCCCCAACGCGTCCCGGTCCGGGACCCACGAGGCGTTCGAGTCCGGGTTCGGGCCGGGCGCGGGCGACGACTGGCAGCGGCTGCTGCACCGCGCCGGCGAGATGTGGGGCGTCACGCGCAAGAGCTTCTTCGAGGCGCCGCTCCTGGCCGATCCCGCACAGCGCGCCGAGCGGCTGCGCAGCGCGGGCGGGCGGGCCGACCTGCGGGTGACCGCGCCGTGGCGCTCGCTGCGCTCGCTGGGTCGGACCCACCTGGGCGACCTGCGGCTGCGCGCCCACCTGGAGCGCTTCGCCGCCGAGGCGGGCTGCCACCCGGGCAAGGCACCCGCGACGCTGGCGACGCTGCCGTACCTGGAGGAGACCTTCGGGGTGTGGTGGGTGCGCGGCGGTCTGCACCGGATGACCCAGGCGCTGCACGCGCGCTGCGTGCAGCGGAAGGTGAAGGTGCGCACCGACACCGAGGTGATCTCGATCGAACGCGCCGGCGGGCGGGTCGCCGGCGTACTGCTGGCCGACGGCGGCCGGCTCGACGCCGACGTCGTGATCACCGACCTGCCCACCGACCCCGAAAGCGCCGGGCTGCTGCCGGCCGCGAGGACCGGCGGGGCAGGGCGGGTGCCGGCCTCCTCGGCGATGCTCGAACTGCATCTCGCGCTGCGCGGCGGCTCCGCCGGGACGCCGCACCGCACCTACCTGTTCGCGGACGATCCCGGGCACGAGCCGGACGCGCTGTTCGCGCGCCGCGCGGCGCCGCCGGTCGATCCCTCGCTGTGCGTACTGGCCCCCGACGACCCGGCGCTGGCCCCCGAGGGGCACAGCGCGTGGACGGTACAACTGCGGGTGCCTCGGCACGGCGCGGTGGACTGGGACTCGGCCGCCGTCCGGGCCGCCTACCCGGCGACCGTGCTCGACCTGATGGCCCGTCGCGGTCTGGACGTCCGCGACCGGGTGTTGTGGTCGGAGCTGCGCACGCCCGCCGACCTGGCGGAGCAGACCGGCGCCCCGGGCGGCGAGGTGCCGGGCGCGGGCGCCGACGGTCCGCGCACCGCACCGCGCCGGGTCCCGAACCGGTCGGCCGTACCGGGACTGTTCTCGGTCGGCGCGAGCGCCCATCCGGGTGGCGGTCTGACCCGGGTGGGCATGTCCGCGGCGCTGGTGGCGGAGCTGATCGGGCGCGCGTGAGGCGTCAGCGGGCCTTGGCGCGGCGGCCCTTCGGGCGCCGGCCGCTGACCGTCCAGCCGTGGTGGTAGGCCTTGCGCACGTAGCGCGTGGTCAGGAACTGGCCCACGGCGAAGCAGAACACGCCGATGCCGACCAGCACCGGGTTCTTGATCCCCACGCCTGCGGCCACACCGACGAAGCCGACGAAGGCGAGCACGCGGTAGCGGAACGGCGCGCCGTGCTGCCACAGCACCTCGGTCAGCAACCACAACCCGATCGGCACGAACAGGATGTAGAGCACCACCAAGCCGAGCTGCACGGTAGATCCCTTCGTTACCGGCGCGTTGCCTCACCCTAAAGGGTGAACCGGTCGTTGGGGCCGAACCGGATCAGCCGCCTTCGTGAGGCCCGAGGTTCTGGTAGATCTCGGTGGTCGCGGTGGATCGGTTGAGGGTGATGAAGTGCAGTCCCGGCGCGCCCTCGGCGAGCAGCCGCTCGGACATCCGGGTCGCGTACTCCACGCCGATCGCGCGCACCGCGGCCCGGTCGTCGGCGACCGCCTCGACCGCCACCGCCAGCTCGGCCGGCACCCTGCAGCCGCTCAGCTCGTCCGCCCGCACCAGCGTGGTCGGGCTGGTGACCGGCATCACCTCGGGAATGATCGGGATGTCGCAGCCGGCCGCCGCCACCCGGTCGCGCAGCCGCAGGTAGTCCTCGACCGAGAAGAACATCTGGGTGATCGCGTAGTCGGCGCCGGCCCGGCACTTGGCCACGAAGTGCCGGATGTCCTCTTCCCAGTTCGTCGAACGCGGGTGCATCTCCGGGAACGCCGCGACGCCCACGCAGAAGTCGCCGGACGCGCGCAGCAGCTCGACCAGCTCGATCGCGTAGGTGAAGCCGTCCGGGTGGGCGACCCACTCGCCCTTCGGGTCGCCGGGCGGGTCGCCGCGCAGCGCGAGCACGTTGCGCACGCCCGCGTCGGCGTACTGCCCGATGATGTTGCGCAGCTCGGCGCGGGTGTGCCCGACCGCGGTCAGGTGGCCCACGGGGGTGAGCGTGGTCTCGGTGGCGATCCGTTCGGTGGTGTCCACGGTCATGCCCCGGCTGGAGCCGCCCGCGCCGTAGGTGACCGAGACGAAGGTCGGCGCCAGCGCCTCGACCCGACGGATGGCATCCCACAGTGTGCGGGTGCCCTTCTCGCTCCTGGGTGGCATGAACTCGAACGAGAAGGACCGGGTGCCGCTCGCGAGCAGATCGCGAATGGCGGGGGTTCGACTGATCCGAGTGGATGCGGCACCGAGAGACATGTACGCAGGTTATCCGGCGGTCACGCGGACGAGAACGTCTTCCCACTCCGCGAGACGGCCGGGCTGCTCCGGATGGCCGGACCGGGCGCAAGTTAGGCTGCCCCGTACTTCCCCACCGTTTCATCGCCCTCGACGGAAGACTCCATGGCTGCCGATTCCTTCCCCGTACATCCCCTGGACCGGGACGGCCTGCGGCAGCGCGTCAATGCCGCGCTGGGCGAGTTCATGGACCGTCAGGCCGAGGTGCTCGCCGACGTGGGCGAGGGCATGGTCCCGGTCACCGCGGCACTGAGCGACTTCGTGCTCGACGGCGGCAAGCGGCTGCGGCCGGGCTTTTGCTACTGGGGCTGGCGCGGTATCGCGGGACCGGACGCGGAGGATGCCGCGATCGTGCGCGCGGCCACCGCGCTGGAATTGCTCCAGGCCAGCGCGCTGATCCACGACGACCTGATGGACAGCAGCGACACCCGGCGCGGCAAGCCCGCGGTGCACCGCCGGTTCGAGGGCCTGCACGCGACGAGCGGCTGGGTCGGCTCGGGCGAGTCGTTCGGCTCGGCGGCGGCGATCCTGCTCGGCGACCTGTGCCTGTCCTGGTGCGACGAGATGTTCGGCGCGAGCGGTGTGGACGACCGGGCACTGCGCGCGGCCAAGCCGTTGTTCGACGTGATGCGCACCGAGGTGATGGCGGGCCAGTACCTCGACGTGCTGGAGCAGGCGATGGGCGGCGGCTCGGTCGAGCGCTCACGGCGCGTGATGCGGTTCAAGTCCGCCAAGTACACGATCGAACGCCCCCTGCACGTGGGTGCCGCGCTGGCCGGCGCCGATCGGGCCGCCCTGGACGCCTACTCCGCGTACGGGCTCCCGCTCGGTGAGGCGTTCCAACTCCGTGACGACGTGCTCGGCGTCTTCGGTGACCCCGAGCGGACCGGCAAGCCCGCCGGCGACGACCTGCGCGAGGGCAAGCGCACCGTGCTGCTGGCGCTCGCCGGCGAGCGGGCCGACGCCGCGCAGGCCGAGGTGCTGACCGCGCTGCTCGGCGATCCCGCGCTGAGCGACACCGGGGTCAAGGAATTGCGCGCGGTGATCGAGGACACCGGCGCGCTCGCCGACGTGGAGACGATGATCACCGAGCTGACCGAGCGGGCCCTCGCCGCCCTGGCCGTCGCGCCGATCGCCGAGGACGCGCGCGAAGTGCTGCGTGAGCTGGCCGACGCCGCCACCGTGCGCAGCGTCTAGTCCGGCGTCCGCGGCGTCGCCGACCGCGAACGGTGCGCCCAGGGCCGCGGGGCGGGGCCGCTCCGGCTCGGACGCCCGGCCCCGGGAGGGGTGCGGGCCGTGCGTCTCGTCGGCCTCGAGCAGTGCCTGGGGCGGGTTGCGGCCGATCAGGTAGATCCCGCCGATCATCGCGGCGAGCACGAACAGCGGGAACAGCAGCGCGGCGCCGCCGTCGGATGTCGTGCCCGGGTGGGGCCGCGAGTGTTCGGCGCCGGCTCTGGGCCCGGGGATCGACGGCTTCGCCGGGCCCGTCGAGGTGGTCGGCACCGTCGCGGGGTGCGGCAGGTCGTGGTCGCGGGCATCCTCTGCGGACCCCGGACGACATCGAACGTCGGGTGTGTCCATCTCGGCAGTCTGGCCGCTTGCTCCGCCCGGTCCGGCCGGAATAGCCCATCCGCGAGGCCAACCACCCGATCGGCCCAGGACCGGTGCCGGCGCCGGCACCCACCCGCAGAGTCGACCCCTTCGTGCGAGCCGGCGCACCCGCTCAGGGCAGCACGGCCGCGAAGCTCGCGTAGTGGTCGTCGCTGTAGTAGCGCTCGGTGTTCCTGCCCGTGACGATCCGGCGCGCGCCGCGATCGGCAGCGCCCGGCGTGCGGACCGTGTACTCGCGGTAGTACCCGTCGGGCTCCGCCGGCAGCAGCTTCTCCCGGTTGCCGAAGACGACGCCGTCGCGGTTGTAGGGGAACGGCCCGCCCGCCGCGATCAGGCGCAGCGTCTCGCGGGCCTCGGCCGGCAGCCGCGCCGCGGCGACGGTGCGCATCCCGGCGGGCACCCAGTCGGGGCGCGCGGCGGTGGACCCGAGCGGTCCGGGGGCGGTCGCGCCGGTGCGGATGGTCGCCGTGGTGGGCGGCGCACTCGCGCGGGTGCCGCCGTCGCCGTCGTCCCGGGTGAGCGCGAAGGCCAGAGCGAGCGCGGCGACGAGCGCGAGCAGCGTGACAACGACGAGAGCACGCCGCCGAGAACCGGACATGGCCGGATATTGTCACGCCGTCTCGCGCGCGCCGGGTCAGCGCCCGGCGAGTCGCCGGACGAATTCCGCCGTTGCCTTCGCCGGGTCCGCGGCCTCGGTGATCGCGCGTACGACCACCACGCGGTCGGCACCCGCGGCCAGCACCTCGTCCAGGTTGTCCCGGTCGATGCCGCCGATCGCGAACCACGGCCGGGTCGGGCGCAGCGCCGCGGTGTAGCGGACCAGGTCCAGGCCCGGCGCGGGTCGGCCCGGCTTGGTCGGGGTGGGCCAGACCGGCCCGGTGCAGAAGTAGTCCACCCCGGGCTCGAGGATCGCCGCGTCCACCTCGGCCTCGGCGTGCGTGGACCGGCCGATCAGCACGTCGCCGCCGATGATCGCGCGCGCGGCCGGGACGGGCAGGTCGTCCTGTCCCAGGTGCAGCACGTCGGGGCCGATCGCGTGCGCGACGTCCGCGCGGTCGTTGACCGCGAGCAGCGCGCCGTGGCGGCGGCACGCGTCCGCGAACACCTGGAGGTATCCGAGTTCGGGCCGGGCCTCCAGGCCCTTCTGCCGCAGTTGCACGATGTCCACGCCCGCGCCCAGGACCGCGTCCAGGAACGCGGGCAGGTCGCCCTGGCGCTCGCGCGCGTCGGTGCACAGGTACAGGCGCGCGGCGGCCAGCCGTTCCTGTCGGCTCGTCATCGGCCCGGCCTCAGATCGCCAGCGCCTGGGCGCGGCGACGCACCTCGGTCATCCGGTTCTCCTGGAGCGCCTGCACCGGCGTGCCCGGGAGCGTGTCGTCCGCGGTGAACAACCACTCCAGCGCCTCCTCGTCGGTGAACCCGGAGTCCGCGAGCAGGGTCAGCGTGCCGACCAGGCCCTTGACGATGTTGCCGTCCTGGAAGAAGTCGGCGGGTACCTGGAGGGCCCGGTGCTCGCCGCGGCGCACGGCCAGGAACTTGCGCTCCTTGAGTTGCTGCCGGACCTTCAGGATGTCCACACCGAGGATCTCGGCGATGTCGGGGAGTGTCACCCAGGCGGGGACGAGGGCTTCTGTTTTGGCGTCGATCTCGCTCACCCGGCCAAGTTTAGGTTCCGCGGCCGGGCCGGCCGGCCGGCGCCCGGCCCGGTACGGCCCGGTGCGGCACGGCGCGGCCCGACCGCGGTCAGCGCGCGACCGACTTGAGCGGGTTCTCGGGGTCGGCGAACCGCTCCCGGTCCACCGGCGTGCCCAGTTGCACGAGCTTGCGGCCCTGGGCCAGGTCGCGCGGCCGGGCGACGGCGAGCAGCGCCGTCAGCCGGTCGCCGGCGAACCAGCCCGCGGCCCACTTGCCGTCCTGGCCCGCGCCGCGGAAGACGAGTTCCTCGCCCGCGCCGTGCCGGCCGACGTACTGGACCATCCGACCGAACTGGTCGGACCAGAAATACGGGACCGGGTCGTACGCCTGGTCGCCGCCGAGCAGGTTGGCCACCAGCACGCGCGGTGCCTGGAGCGCGTTGTCCCAGTGCTCGACGTTCATCCGGGTGCCGTAGCGGGCGGACGGGAAGTCCACGCAGTCGCCGACCGCGTACACCCCGGGCACCGAGGTGGCCAGGTGGTCGTCCACCTCGACGAAGCCGCGGTCGTTGACGGCCACACCGGAGTCGGCCAGCCACTCGGTGGCCGGGCGCACCCCGATGCCGACCACGATCGCGTCCGCGCGCAGCCGGCGGCCGTCGGTCAGGTGTACCGCGCCCGGCTCCAGGCGATCCACCCGCGCGCCCAGCAGCAGTTCCACGCCGGCCTCGGCGTACCACGGCACGAAGCGTTCGCCGATGGCGTCGGGGAAGGGGCCGGCGAGCGGGGTGTGCAGGGCCTCGACCACGGTGGTCGGGCAGCCGGCGGCGGCCGCGGCGGTGGCCACCTCGGCGCCGATCCAGCCCGCGCCGACGATCACCACGTGCGCGCCGGGCACCAGTGCGGCGCGCAGCGCGCGGGCGTCGTCGATGGTGCGCAGCACGTGCACGCCGGGCACCTCCCCCGCGCCGGGCAGGTTGAGCACGCGCGAGCCGGTCGCGATCACCAGGCGGTCGAAGGCGACCGGTCCCGCGTCGGTGTCCACCGCGCCCGGTCGCAGTCCCGTCGCGGTCCGGCCGAACAGCACCTCGGTCTCCAGCGCGGCCCAGTCCGCCTCGAAGGACGTGTCGTCGGTCTTGCCCGCGAGCACCTCCTTCGACAACGGCGGCCGGTCGTACGGCGCGTGCGCCTCGGCGCCGAGCAGGGTGACGCGCCCGGCGTACCCCTGGTCCCGCAGCGCCACCACGGTTTGCAGGCCGGCCATGCCGGCACCCACGACGAGCACGTTGTCCATGCGGGGCACCCTATGACGCGCCCCGGCGCGACCGGCGGGCAGGGTCTTGACTCAGTCAAGGACATCTCGGACGCACTCGGGCACCCCGGGGCACGCGAAACCGGTGTCGTAGTGTGGAGAGGTCACGGGAGCCCGGTGAGACCGGGCTGAGAGGGGGGCTGCGAGCCCCCGACCGTCCGAACCTGATCCGGGTCATACCGGCGAAGGGAGTTCCCCTCACCATGTCCACCATCCCCACCACCGATGTCGTGGTGGTCGGCGCGGGCGTCGCCGGGCTGTCCGTCGCGTGGCGCGCGCGCACCCGGTACGGACTGGCCGTCACCGTGGTCGACCCGACCCCGGGCGCGGGCGCCTCGCACGCCGCGGCCGGCATGCTCACCCCCGTCTCCGAACTCCAGTACGGCGAGGAGAGCCTGCTCCGGCTGAGCATCGAATCGGCCCGGCGCTACCCCGAGTTCGCGGCCGAGCTGGCCGAGGCCGCGGGCCTGCCCTCGGGCTACCGCGCGTGCGGCACGATCGCGGTCGCGCTGGACGCGGACGACCGGGCCGTACTCAAGGACCTGCACGCCCACCAGCAGCGGCTGGGCCTGCACTCGTCCTGGCTGACCAGCCGCGAGTGCCGCCGGCTCGAACCGATGTTGTCCCCGGCGATCACCGGCGGCCTGCATGTCGAGGACGACCACCAGATCGACAACCGCCTGCTGGTCGCGGCGCTGCTCGCGGCCTGCGCGCGGGCCGGTGTCGGCTTCGTCCGCGAGCGCGTCGAGCGCGTCCTGGTCGCCGACGAGCGCGCGTACGGCGTGCGGTTGCCCGACGGGCGCGACCTGATCGCGGATCAGGTGCTGCTCGCGGCGGGCGCCCGCTCGGCGCTGATCCCCGGCCTGCCGCCGGAGGCGGTCCCGCCGGTGCGCCCGGTCAAGGGCGAGATCCTGCGCCTGCGGGTGCCGCCGGCCCTGCTGCCGCTGCTGTCCCGCAACGTCCGGGGCGTGGTCAAGGGCGGCAGCATGTACCTGGTGCCGCGCGCGGACGGCGAACTGGTGATCGGCGCGACCGAGCACGAACTCGGGCACGACACCGAGGTCACCGCCGGCGGCGTGTACGAACTCCTGCGCGACGCGCACGAACTCGTCCCCGGCATCACCGAGCTGCCTTTGATGGAGACGCTCGCCGGGCTGCGCCCCGGCAGCCCGGACAACGCGCCGATCCTGGGTCGTTCCGCGCTGGCCGGCCTGGTGGTGGCCACCGGCCACTACCGGCACGGCATCCTGCTCACCCCGATCACCGCCGACACCGTGGCCGAGGCGCTCGCGCACGGCACCACCCCCGAACTCATCGCGCCCTTCGGGCCCGACCGCTTCGCGAGCGCCGCCCGAGAGGTGATGGCATGAACGACATCGAGGTCTTTGTCAACGGCGACCGGCGCCGCGTCGCGGACGGCACCACCGTCGCCGACCTCGTGGCCACGCTGACCACCGCCGCCAAGGGTGTCGCGGTCGCGGTGGACGAGTCCGTGGTGCCGCGCGGCGCGTGGGCCGAGACCGTGCTCGACGCGGGCAGCCGCGTCGAGGTGCTGACCGCCGTCCAGGGAGGATGACCGGCATGGCCGACGACAAGCTGGTGATCGGCGGCGAGTCCTTCACGTCGCGGCTGATCACCGGGACCGGCGGCGCGCCGAGCCTGGAGATCCTGGAGCAGGCGCTGATCGCGTCGGGCACCGAGATCACCACGGTGGCGATGCGCCGAGTGGATCCGGGGACCTCGGGCTCGGTGCTGGACGTGCTGCGCCGGTTGGGCATCCGGGTGTTGCCGAACACCGCGGGGTGCTTCACCTCGGGCGAGGCGGTGCTGACCGCGCGGTTGGCCCGGGAGGCGCTGGAGACCGACTGGGTCAAGCTCGAAGTGGTCGCCGACGAGCGCACGTTGCTGCCGGACGGGGTGGAACTCGTGGATGCCGCAGAGCGGTTGGTCGACGACGGCTTCCGGGTGCTGGCGTACACCAACGACGACCCGGTGCTCGCGCGCCGGCTCGAGCAGGTGGGCTGCGTGGCGGTGATGCCGCTCGGGTCGCCGATCGGTTCGGGCCTGGGCATCCGCAACCCGCACAACATCCGGCTGATCACCGACCAGGCCAAGGTCCCGGTGGTGCTGGACGCGGGCCTGGGCACCGCCTCCGACGCGGCGCTCGCGATGGAGCTGGGCTGCGACGCGGTGATGCTCGCGACGGCGGTCACCCGGGCGCAATCGCCGCGGTTGATGGCCGAGGCGATGCGGCACGCGGTGGACGGCGGCCGGCTCGCCTACCGCGCCGGGCGGATCCCGATGCGACACCACGCGCACGCGTCGTCACCGATGGCCGGCATGCTGGAGACGAGCCCCGAGCACCCCGCCTTCTGACCGGGCCGCACGATCGGTGCGGCCTTCCTCGGACGGGGAACCATGGGGAAGACCGTCGGCGTCCACAAGGCAGTGGACCCTACACTCCTGAACATGGACACGACCTTGAATGATCCGCTCGTCGGGCGGCTGCTCGACGGTCGATACCGGGTCGATGCCCGAGTTGCCGCGGGTGGCATGGCCACGGTGTATCGGGCTCTCGACACCCGTCTCGACCGCACCGTCGCCCTCAAGGTGATGCACGCCGGGCTGGCCCAGGACCCGGAGTTCACCCGCCGGTTCATCCTGGAGGCGAAGGCCGCGGCGCGGTTGTCGCACCCCAACGTGGTCAACGTCTTCGACCAGGGCACCGACGGCGCCTTCGCCTACCTGGCGATGGAGTACGTCGAGGGCCGCACGCTGCGCGAATTGCTCCAGGACCTGGGCAACATGACACCGCGCGAGGCGTTCGGCGTACTGGAGCCGATGCTGGCGGCGCTGTCCGCGGCGCACCGGGCGGGCTTCGTGCACCGCGACGTCAAGCCGGAGAACGTGCTGATCTCCGACGACGGCGGGATCAAGCTCGGCGACTTCGGGCTGGCCCGGGCGACCAGCACCACCGCCACCGCCGCGACCGGCAAGGTCCTGGTCGGCACGGTCGCCTACCTCGCGCCGGAACAGGTCGAGCGAGGCGAGTCCAGCCCGCGCTCGGACGTGTACGCGGCGGGCGTGGTGCTCTACGAGATGCTCACCGGCCGGCAGCCGCACCACGGCGCGACTGCGGTCGAGGTCATCTACAAGCACGTGCACGCGGACGTGCCGGCGCCCTCGCTCGCGGTGCCGGGCCTGTCGCACGCGCTGGACACGCTGGTGCGCACCGCCACCGTGCGCGACCCGGAGCAGCGGCCGAACGACGCCGAGACCCTGCTGAGCCTGGTCCGCCGGACCCGGCACGCGATGCCGGACACGGAGCTGGACTTCGGCGCGGCGCTGCGTCTGCCGCCGCCGCCCGAGCCGATCCACGACAACGCCACGAGCGTGTTCCGGGCGGGCGAGGTGATGTTGCCGCCGCACCTGGCGCCGCTCGGACTGAGCGTGGACTCGATGGAGGACGAGCAGGCGCGCTACGGCGGCGGCGCGTACGACGAGCCCTATGCGGCGGAGCACCACGAGTACGCCCCGGCCACCGAGGCGCCCCCGACCGGCACCCCCGGCGGCGGCTATCCGCAGCAGCCCAAGCTGCCCGGTCGGCGCCGCCGGCGCGGGCCCTCGCGCGGGATGATCGTGCTCGCGGTGGTACTGCTCGTCGCCGCCGCGATCGGCGGCGGTGCGTGGTGGTACGGCGCGGGTCGCTACTCCGATGTGCCGGGTGTCCTGAACATGACCCAGGCCGACGCCGAGCGCAAACTCGAGTCCGCGGGCCTGAAGGTCGAGTACGTCGGCGACGGGGAGTTCAGCGAGATCACCGCCAAGGGCTCGGTGTTGTCCACCGACCCCGCCCCGGGCAAGAACGTGCTCAGCGGCTCGAAGGTCAAGGTCAAGCTGTCCAAGGGCCCGGAGCGGCACGTGGTGCCCGCGCTGGTGAACCTGAAGATCGAGGACGCCAAGAAGGCGCTCGCCGACGCGAGCCTGAAACCCGGCACCGAGACCAAGACCGCGAGCAACAAGCCGCCCGGCACCGTGGTCGGCAGCCAACCGGCCGCCGGCGAGCCGCTCCAGCGGGACAGCGTGGTGGCCCTGGTGGTCAGCCGCGGCCCGGACACCGTGGTCCCGGACCTGACCGGGCTCAGCGTGGACGAGGCCAAGGCCAGGTTCCAGCCGGCGACCGGGGTGAGCGTCGAGGTGGATCCGACCCAGCAGTTCTCGGACACCGTGCCGGTCGGCCGGATCATGTCCTTCGCCCCGGGAACGAACGCGACCGTGCCCTTCGGCACCCGGATCACCGTGGTGTTGTCCAAGGGACCGGACCTGGTCCAGGTGCCGCCGGTGACCGGGATGAACCCGGACGACGCGGCCCGGGCGCTGCAGGCCGTCGGGCTGCGGGTGAACAACCGAATGATCCCGCTGATCCCGGCCAACGTCGGCAAGCAGGATCCGGCGGCGGGTTCGATGGTCAAGCGCAACAGCGAGGTCTTCATCTCGAACTTCTAGGGCGGCACCGCGAAGGCCCCGCTCCCTCGACACGTCGTCGGGGAAGCGGGGCCTTCGGTCGTTCGCCCGCGGGCACGGCTCAGGTCAGCGCGGGGCCCTCGCCGCTCTCCTCCTGGTAGGAGTAGCGCTGCTCCCGCCACGGGTCACCGATGTTGTGGTAGCCCCGCTCCTCCCAGAAGCCGCGCTTGTCGGCCACCATGTACTCGATCCCGCGCACCCACTTGGGGCCCTTCCAGGCGTACAGGTGCGGCACGATCAGCCGGACCGGGAACCCGTGCTCGGCGGTGAGCGGCTCGCCGTTGTGATGGGTGGCCAGGATGGTCTGGTCGTTCGCGAAGTCGAACATGCGCAGGTTGGAGCTGAAGCCGTACTCCGCCCACACCATCGCGTGGGTGACCTCCGGCGCCGGCGGGGCGATCTCCAGGAGCTTGGCGACGGTCAGCCCACTCCACTCGTTGCCGAGCATGCTGAACTTGGTCACGCAGTGGAAGTCGGCGACGACGGTGTCGTGCGGCAGCGCCGAGAACTCGTCGTAGTTCCAGCAGTGCTTGTCCCCCGAGGCGGTCGCGCCGAAGACGCGGAAGTCCCATATCTCGGGCTTGAACCGAGGGACCGGTCCGTAGTGCAGAACGGGCCATCCGCGCTGGATTCGCTGGCCCGGCGGAAGTCGCGGATCGCGGTCCGGAGCCTCGGTTCCACCTTGTGCCGCTTCCGTATGCCCCATACCTCACATGGTCCCAGACGCCCCGACCAACTCACGACCGCCCCCGCGCGCCCCGGACCCCGCGCGCGGCACCCGATCCGGTCCTGGGCCCGGGAATCCCGGGCCGACCGACCCTGGTGGGACATGTTCGACATTGCAAGGCAAGGCTGCCCTTCGTGGCGGATGAGCTACCAAAAGTGACAGGATTCGAGGGAAAACCGCCTCATGCGCGCTCGGGGTTCCCCCGTGTCCCACCCACACCGGAAGGTGCGTCGCGATGCACAGTGACCCGCAGATCATCGAGCTCCTGAACGAACAGCTCACGGCGGAGCTCACCGCGATCAACCAGTACTTCCTGCACGCGAAGATGCAGGAGCACCGGGGCTACATCAAGCTCGCGGCCTGGACCCGCCACGAGTCCATCGACGAGATGAAGCACGCCGAGAAGCTCACCGACCGCATCCTGATGCTCGAGGGACTGCCGAACTACCAGCGACTGAACGCGCTGCGCATCGGCCAGAACCTGGAGGAGATGTTCCGCGCCGACCTGGCGGTGGAGATGGAGGCCGTCGAGCGGCTGCGGCGCGGAATCCCGTTGATGCGCGAGAAGGGCGACGTGACCTCGGCCAACATCTTCGAGGAGATCCTGGCCGACGAGGAAGAGCACGTCGACTACCTGGAGACGCAGCTCGCCCTGCTCTCGGAGGTGGGCGAGCAGCTCTACATCGCGGGCCTGCTCAAGCAGCCGAACGAGAGCTGACCGGCGGCTCGGGACATTCCCGGATGCGATCGGGCAACCGCTCGGATTGTGTTACCGATCACCCGGTATTCCCCCCGGCGAACGCTGAGGTTACCCTTACCTAAGTAGCCTCGCCGCTGGGGGGAAATCTCCGTGTACGTCTGCATGTGTTTCGGTGTCACCGACAAACAGGTGAACGACCGGATTGCCGATGGCGCGCGCACCATGCGTGAGATAGCCCAGTCCTGCGGCGGTGCCGGCACCGACTGCGGGCGTTGCGTCAAGAGCATCACCGCGATGTTGCCGCGTGACGAGTCGCGCCGCCGCCGGCGCGAGTTGTGCGGCGAGACCGAGACGTGCGCGACCCCCTGCGGGACCGCCCCGGCCCCAGAGCCGGTCCCGCTGCCGATGCCCGCGGTCGCCGCGTCGGCGCTGCCCGACAACGTGGTCCCGCTGCGCCGGCACTCCGCCGCCTGACCGGCGCCCCCTGATCAGCCCTTCGCCGCCTGCGCGATCGCCGTCGCGGCACGCGCGCAACCGGCCGCGTCCACGTCCATGTGCGTGACCAGCCTGATCAGCCGAGGCCCGAACGGCGACACCAGTACACCCTCCACACGGCAGCGCTCCGCCACCGCCGCCGCGTCCGGCTGCCCCTCCCCCAGTTCGACCAGCACGATGTTGGTCTCCGGGTCGGGCACCGCGAAGCCCGCGTCGCGCAGCAGATCGGCCAACCCCCGCGCGTGCTCGTGGTCCTCGGCCAGCCGCTCGACGTGGTGCTCGAGCGCGTACAGGCCGCCCGCCGCGAGGATGCCCGCCTGGCGCAGCCCGCCGCCCATCCGGTGCCGCATCCGACGCGCCTCGGCCTCGTACTCGGCGGGCAGCAGCAGCACCGAGCCGGCCGGCGCGCCCAGCCCCTTGGACAGACACACGCTGAGCGTGTCGAACAGCGCGCCGTAGGCCCGCAGCGGCGTACCGGTCGCCACGTGCGCGTTCCAGATCCGCGCTCCGTCGCAGTGCAGCGGCAGCTCGTACCCGTGCACCAGGTCGCGGATCGCGGTCAACCGCTCCAGCGGGTACACCGAGCCGCCGCCCCGGTTGTGCGTCTGCTCGACCGCGACCATGCGGGTGCCGACGGTGTACGCGTTGTCCACCCGGATCAGCCGGGCCAGGTCGGCGACCTCCAGCAGACCGCGCGGGCTGAGCGTGGTCCGGGTCTGCACACCGCCGTGCCAGGCCGCCGCGGCGTCCTCGTGCGCGACGATGTGCGCGTCGGCGTCCAGGACGAGTTCGCCACCCGGCGGCACGGCCAGCCGCACGGCGAGCTGGTTGGCCATCACCCCGGTCGGGGCGAACAGCGCGAAGGAGTGCCCGAACAGGTCGGCGACGTACTCCTCCAGCGCCCGCACGGTCGGATCCTCGGCGTAGACGTCGTCGCCGACCTCGGCGTTGGCCATCGCCGCGCGCATCGCGGGGCCGGGCTTGGTGACGGTGTCGCTGCGCAGGTCCGTGAAGGTCATACCGGCAGCATTACAGACGCGCCGAAGGGCGGACCCGGGGAGGGTCCGCCCTTCGGCGATCGTGGTGATCGCGCGCGGTCAGCTCTTGCGGTACATCTCCGCGACCAGGAACGCCAGGTCGAGCGACTGGCTGCGGTTCAGCCGCGGGTCGCACGCCGTCTCGTAGCGCTGGTGCAGGTCGTCGACGAAGATCTCGTCGCCGCCGCCCACGCACTCGGTGACGTCGTCACCGGTGAGCTCGACGTGGATGCCGCCCGGGTGGGTACCGAGCGCCCGGTGCACCTCGAAGAAGCCCTTGACCTCGTCGAGGACGTCGTCGAAGCGGCGGGTCTTGTGTCCGCTGGACGCCTCGAACGTGTTGCCGTGCATCGGATCGGACACCCACACCGGATGGGCGCCGGCCGCGGCCACCTTCTCCACCAGGGCCGGGAGGTTGTCCCGGACCTTGCCCGCGCCCATCCGGACGATGAAGGTCAGTCGGCCCGGCTCGCGGTTCGGGTCCAGCTTGTCGATCAGCGCGAGCGCGTCCTCGGGCGAGGTGGTCGGGCCGAGCTTGACGCCGATCGGGTTGCGGATCCGGGAGGCGAACTCGACGTGCGCGCCGTCGAGCTGCCGGGTCCGCTCGCCGATCCAGACCATGTGGCCGGAGACGTCGTACAGGTCGCCGGTGCGCGAGTCCACCCGGGTCAGCGCGTCCTCGTAGTCCAGGATCAGCGCCTCGTGGCTGGCGTAGAACTCCACGGTGCGGAATTCCTCGGGGTCGGTCCCGCACGCGTGCATGAACCGCATCGCGCCGTCGATCTCGGCCGCGAGCCGCTCGTAGCGCTCGCCCGAGGGCGAGAGCGCGACGAAGTCCTGGTTCCACGCGTGCACCTGGCGCAGGTCCGCGTAACCGCCCGTGGTGAACGCGCGGACCAGGTTCAGCGTCGCGGAGGACGAGTGGTACATGCGCTTGAGCCGCTCGGGGTCCGGCGTGCGCGCGGCCTCGGTGAAGGCCAGCTCGTTGACCGCGTCGCCCCGGTAGGACGGCAGGGTCACCCCGTCGCGGGTCTCCATGCCGCTGGAGCGCGGCTTGGAGTACTGACCGGCCATCCGGCCGACCTTGACCACCGGCACCGAGGCCGCGTAGGTCAGCACGACGGCCATCTGGAGCAGGGTCTTGAGCTTGTTCTTGATCGCGTCGGCGGTGTTGCCGGCGAAGGTCTCCGCGCAGTCGCCGCCCTGGAGCAGGAACGCTTCGCCCTTCGCCACCGACGCGAGCCGACCACGAAGCTGGTCGCACTCGCCGGCGAAGACGAGCGGCGGATAGGAACGGAGGTCCGCGAGGGCGGAGCCCAGGGCCTCGTTGTCCGGCCACTCGGGCTGTTGGGCCGCCGGGAGGGTACGCCAGGATTCGATGTCGTTCAGGGTCACCGCTCAAGACTAAGCGGAGAGGCAACCCGATTGAGTCCACCGCCCGGAGAGCGAGACGCCGACTCCGCCCGCCCGATATGGTGAGGCCGTGATCGCGATCAATCTCCATCGGAGCTCCTGGTGGCCCGTCCCTGCGGCGGCCCACTGACTTCGCGATCACCTTGACGATCCGACGGCCGCCCGGCAGGGCGGCCCTTTGTTTTTCCCGGACCGGGCGGACCTCCGCCCCGGCCGGGGCGGACAACCGGCGGATCGCCCGGTCGGGAGGGCGTCTCTTCCCCACCGAGGAGCACCCATGCGCACCGCCGACGCCCTGTCCCCGCTGTTCCGCGACGCCCCACCGCCCTTCGCGCTGATCCGGCGCGAACACTCGGCCGAGGTCGAACTGCTCACCGGCGAGATCGTCGACGTCCGAGACCTCGACGACCTGCCGCTGCCGGCCGCCGGCGGACCCGGCCACGAACTGCTCGCCCTGGTGCCCTACGCGCAGATCCGCGAGCGCGGGTTCGAGCATCACCAGGACGGCACACCGCTGCGCTGCCTGAAGGTCACCGAGCAGCGCCTGCTGCCCCTGGACGAGGTGCTGGCGGCGTTGCCGCGGGTGCCGGTCGAACTGCGCGGCGGCGACTTCGACGTGGACGACGAGACGTACGCCACCATCGTCAAGCGGGTGATCGAGGACGAGATCGGCCGCGGCGAGGGCGCCAACTTCGTCATCCGGCGCGACTACCGCGATCACATCGAGGGGTACACGCCGGCCGCCGCGGGCACCCTGCTGCACCGGCTGCTGACCCGGGAGAGCGGCGCGTACTGGACCTACCTGATCCACACCGGTGACCTCACCCTGGTCGGCGCCAGCCCGGAGCGGCACGTCAGCTCGGTGGGCGGCGAGGTGGTGATGAACCCGATCAGCGGGACCTACCGGCACCCGGCCGAGGGGCCCTCCCGCGAGGGGCTGATGGCGTTCCTGCGCGATCCCAAGGAGATCGACGAGCTGTTCATGGTCGTCGACGAGGAACTCAAGATGATGAGCGCGGTCTGCGACCTCGGCGGCGCGGTCGAGGGCCCGTTCCTCAAGCCGATGGGCCACCTCACGCACACCGAGTACCTGCTGCGCGGGATCACCTCGCACGACGTCGCCGCGGTGCTGCGCGGCACCATGTTCGCGCCGACGGTGACCGGGAGCCCGCTGGAGAACGCGTGCCGGGTGATCCGCCGACACGAGCCGACCGGGCGCGGCTACTACTCCGGAGTGCTCGCGCTGATCGGGCGCGACGACCAGGGGCGGCGCACGCTGGACGCGCCGATCCTGATCCGGACCGCGTACATCACCCCCGACGGCGGCCTGCGGGTGCCCGCCGGCGCCACGCTGGTCCGGCACTCCAGGCCCGAGGAAGAGGTCGCCGAGACGCACGCCAAGGCGGCCGGGGTGCTGGCCGCGCTCGGTGTGGTGCCGGCCGCCGAGCGGACGGCGGGCCCGGCGCTCGCGGCCGATCCCGAGGTGGGCGCGCTGTTGGCCGCGCGCAACACCGCGCTCGCGCCGTTCTGGCTCCGGCCACGGGACGAGAGCGCGCTGCGCGCCCCGGAACTGGCCGGCCGCCGGGTGCTGGTGGTGGACGGCGAGGACACCTTCACCGCGATGCTCGCGCACGTGCTGCGCACCCTCGGCCTGCACGTGGAGCTGCGCTCGTACGACGACGTCACCTCGCGTCGGGTGCGCGCCGCGGAACTGGTCGTACTCGGCCCGGGTCCGGGCGACCCCAGGGACACCGCGCACCGCAAGATCCGGCTGATGGGCGCGCTGCTGCGCACCCGCCTGGACGCGGGCGGACCGCTGCTCGCGGTCTGCCTGGGCCATCAGCTCCTGGCGCACGAGCTGGGTCTGGACCTGGTCCGCAAGCCGCGGCCGTATCAGGGCAAGCAGGTCGAGATCGACCTGTTCGGTCGGCCGGAGCGGGTCGGCTTCTACAACGCGTTCGCGGCCGTGCGGCCGGCCGGCGGCGTACCCAACGTCGAGTTCGCCGCGGACCCGGAGAGCGGACAGGTGCACGCGCTGCGGTCGAGCCGGATGCGGCTCGCGGGCGTGCAGTTCCACCCGGAGTCGGTGCTCACCCACAACGGTCTGGGCATCGTGCGGGAGTTGCTCGCCGGGCTGTGAGGTCTGCCGCGCGTGCGCGCACGCACCCGCCCGAGGCGCCCGGCCCGCGACGGCCGGGCGCACGGGGGACGCGGCCGAACCCGGCGGTCGAAGGTGGTCCCAGGCGATCCCAGGCGATCCCAGGCGATCCGAGGCGATATGAGGCGATCGGTCCCAGGCGCGCCCGCGGGGGGCGCCAACCGGCCGCACCGACCCCTTCGTCGCACCGGCGTGCGACCATAATCGCGTTGCTCGCCGCGGTACGACGGAGGATGCTCGACCCCGTTCGTTGACCGGTTTTCCAGTGGAGGGGGTTCCCGTGGGCTCCGATTGTCCGCCGCACGACCCCGTCGACTGGAGCGGTCGCAAACGTTGCCGCAAATGCGGAGTGACCTTCGGCGGGCCGCGCCCGCTGCCACCGTCACCACCGGAAGCCGATGGCTGATCCGCCGCTTCCGCCGCCGAACTTCCATACGGCGCCGCGTACCCTGTGGGACGAGCTGCCCACGGACGCGCGCGCCGCGGTCGAGCGGTGTGCGGGACGCGTGCTGGCCGTCGCCACCGTGTGGGCCGGATTCAACTGCGAGTTCGCCGCGATCGTGACCACCGAGCACTCCCGCTACTTCGTCAAGGGCGTCCCGCGCGATCACCCGGCGGTGTCGCAACAGCGCGTCGAGGCCCGGATCGCGCCGCACGTGGGCGCCGTGTCGCCGAGGTTGCGCTGGGAGATCCGGCTCGACGACTGGGTACTCCTGGGCTTCGACCCCATCATCGGCCGACACGCCGACTTCGCACCGGGCACGGCGGATCTGCCGCTCGTCGCGGACGCGTTGCGCCGACTCGGCCGGGTCGCCGTCCGCGATCTGCCGCTGCCGCGGATCGAGGAGCGCTGGCGTCCGCTGCTCACCAGTCGTCAGCTCGAACTCCTGCGCGGCGAGAGCTTGTTGCATACCGATCTGCACCCGCACAACGTGTTGATCAACGATCGCGGCCCCCGGGCCTACCTGGTCGACTGGGCCCAGCCCGCCCGGGGCCCCGCCTGGATCGAGGTCACCTTGGTGGCCAGCCGGCTGATGGACGAGGGGCACACGGCCGAACAGGCGGCCTCCTGGGCGGATCGGTTCGCCTGCTGGCGCACGGTCTCCCGGGAGGCGATGGAGACCTTCGTGTTCGCCGCCACCAACCAGTGCTCGCGCGGGATCGGCGCCGCCCACGCGGCCCCGTGGAACGCCCGGTTGACCGCGCTGGCCGAGGCCCGCGCGGCCCGCGCCCACCTGCGGGCCTGCCCACCGCGCACAACCCGCTCCCCCGCCCACCGCACGGCGGAGTGACTCGAATCCACCGAACCACCCGAACCCACGCGCACTCACCCTCGGAGGTACGAATGCCCGAACTCGACGCAACGACCAGTCCCCGCAAGTGGGTTGCCGACCAGGCCCGGCGCTACGAGGAATCCGGCGGCACCAAGGGCATCACGATGCAAGGCGCGCCGTGCCTGCTCCTGGACACGCTGGGCCGCAAGAGCGGCGTCTGGCGCCGCACCGTGCTGATCTACGGGCGCGACGGCGAGGACTACCTGATCGTGGCCTCGCTCGGCGGCTCGGACCACCACCCGCTGTGGTACCTGAACCTGACCGCCGAACCCCGAGTGCGCCTGCGAGTGGCCACCGAGCGCTTCGCCGCCACCGCCGAGACGCTGACCCCCGCCGAGAAGGCGCGGGTGTGGCCGGGTCTGGTCGAGGTGTTCGCGCCCTACGCGGGGTACCAGGACAAGACCCGGCGGGACATCCCGGTGATCCGGCTGCGCCGCGCGGACGATCCGCACGGCTCCTGAGCGGCGGCTTGGGCGTCGGGAACCGACGGCCGGCCCGCATCGCTATATCGGTGTGGCCCGGCCCGTACCGCCCGGTAGGCTCCGGCCGTTCGAACCTACGGTCGAGCAAGCTCCTTCCTACGACGGGTACCCCGCATGCGCCTGCGCCGCTGTCTCGCCTCGACGGCCCTCCTCGTGCTTCTCGGGTCGCCGACCGGGCACGCGGCGCCGGTCCCCGATCCCACGCCCGTGGCGGAACCGCCGATCGGGCAGGTGGTCGAGGTGCGCGGAATGCCGGACCGGATCCGACCCGCGACTCCCGTCGAACTCACCGCGAGCGCGCGCAACTTTGGCGAGGTCCCGCTGCTGCTGGAACCGCGGGTGGAGATCATCGGCGCCACCGGGCACCTGGCCCCCGACCAGGTGCGCCTGGAGATACCGGATCCGGTGCACGCGGGCTGGACCCCGACCCCACTGGACCCGCAGGGCGGCGCACGACTGCCCTTCCCGGGTCCGGGCGCGATCGACGCGACCTCCGGTCGCCTGGCGCCCGGTTCCTCGGTCGAGTTCCGGGTGCGCTTCACCATCGCCGCGAACGTGCCCGCGCAGTTCGTGCAGGTGCTGGTGGGCGGCCGACCCGTGTCCCCGGGCACCGGCGACGAACCGCGCTTCGTGAGCGGCTACATCGCCGACTCCGCGCTGCTGGGACCGGACGGGGCCATGCCCACGCGTCCGCCGGATCCCGGTGGGACCCGCTCCCCGTCGGTGCCGGACGCGGGCGCGGAGCACCTCGGCGGCACCGCCAAGGTGGTGCCGACCGCGCGGCGCTCCGACGGGCCGACGTTCGACCTGGTGGGCGTGCCCGGTTGGCTGCGCGCGGGCGCCGGCGCCGCCGAGTTCCGGATCACCTTCGGCAACGACACCGACCGGATCATCCCCGCGGTGCGTCCGGAACTGGTGTTCACCAGCGGCCAGTCCCCGATCACGCCGCAGCAGTTGGTGGTCGAGGCGTACGACGACCACGACCGGGGCTGGTTCCCGGTGCCGCTCGCGGTGCTCACCGACCCCGCCAACGGACGCGACGCGCACCTGGTCGGCGAGTTGACGCCCAAACCGTGGGACGGCCGCCGGCCGCTGCCGCCGGGCGAGTTCACCGCGATCACGGTGCGCGTGTCGATCCCGACCGGCTCGCCGGTGGCGGGCGGCGACCTCGCGGTGCTGGTCGGCGGCGGCGCCCCGGAGGGAACCGACCGCGCACTCGCCTCGCGCAGCGACTTCCGGGTGTTCCACGTGCCCAACGCCGGGGTGCCGCCCCGCCCGCCCAAGCTGCGCCCGGAACTGCCGCCGACCGCCCCGGACTCGGCGGCCGGGCAGCGTGAGGAGGACGAGGACAACACCTCCACCCTCGCCACCGTCGCGATCTGGGTCATCCTGGCCGGCGTCGGGGCGACGATCGTGTACTTCGCCCGCAGGAACCGCAGGCAAGGCGCCGGAATCGAGCCCGATCCCGGCGCCTGACCGAACCCGCCCGTCGCGCGCCCCGCGCGACGGGCGGGCGGTGGTAGGCCGTGGTTCGCGAAGGATCCGCGAAGAACCCGCGGTGGTTCGGCGACGGATCAGCCGAACAACACCTTCGCCTCCTCGTACAGGGCCGGCGGCACGGTCTTGAGCTCGCGGGTCGCCGCCTCCAGCGGCACGGTCACCACGTCCGTCCCGCGCAGCGCGACCATCTTGCCCCAGTCCCCCGCGTTCACCGCGTCGATCGCGTGGAAGCCGAACCGGGTGGCCAACCACCGGTCGAACGCCGTGGGAGTGCCGCCGCGCTGCACGTGGCCGAGCACCGTGGTGCGCGCCTCGTGACCGGTGCGCTTTTCGATCTCCGAGGCCAGCCAGTCGCCGATGCCGGACAGCTTGACGTGGCCGAACGCGTCCAGCGTCTGGTCCTTGGTGACCATCTGACCGGCCAGCGGGATGGCACCCTCGGCGACCACGATGATCGGCGCGTAGTTGGTGCGGAACCGGCTGTCCACCCAGGCGCAGACCTCTTCGACGTCGAAGTTCTGCTCCGGGATCAGGATCACGTTCGCGCCGCCGGCCATCCCGGAGTGGATCGCGATCCAGCCCGCGTGCCGGCCCATCACCTCGACGATCAGCACCCGGCGGTGCGACTCGGCGGTGGTGTGCAGTCGGTCGATCGCCTCGGTGGCGATGTTGACCGCGGTGTCGAAGCCGAACGTGTAGTCGGTCGCGTTCAGGTCGTTGTCGATAGTCTTGGGCACACCGACGACCTTGACGTCGTGCTCGTGCAGGCGGGTCGCGACGCCGAGGGTGTCCTCGCCGCCGATCGCCACGAGCGCGTCCACCTCGAGCTTGGCCAGGTTCTCCCGGATCCGCTCGATGCCACGATCGACCTTGATCGGGTTGGTCCGGGACGAGCCCAGGATGGTCCCGCCGCGCGGCAGGATGCCGCGTACGGCCTTGATGTCGAGCGCCATGACGTCGCCCTCGAGCGGCCCGCGCCACCCGTCCCGAAAGCCGATGAAGTCGTACCCGTAGTCCTGGACGCCCTTGCGGACGACCGCCCGGATCACCGCGTTCAGGCCCGGGCAGTCGCCGCCGCCGGTCAGTACTCCGACACGCATCGAAATCTCCGATTTCTTCCGTCCGGTACGATTCGCGGCCCACGCTACCGGTGCGAGAAGCCACCTCGACTCTTCCCACCACCCGTTCGAGGTACCCGACTTGATCGGATCGAGCAGACCCGGATCCACACCGACGCCTAGTCGTCCAGACCCTTCTCGATGGCATAGCGCACGAGTTCCACCCGGTTGTGCAACTGCAGCTTGTTCAAGGTGTTCTGTACGTGGTTCTGCACCGTGCGATGGGACAGGAACAGGCGCTGGGCGATCTGCTTGTAGGACAGGCCCTTGGCGACCATCCGCAGCACCTCGGTCTCGCGGTCGGTCAGCCGCGGCGCGGCCGGGCCGCCGGTCGCGTCCTTGCGCGGCGGGTCGGTGGCCATCCGGCGGAACTCGCCGAGCACCAGACCGGCCAGCCCGGGGGTGAACACCGGATCCCCGACCGCGGTCCGACCCACCGCGTCCACCAGTTCCTCGCGGCTCGCCGACTTGACCAGGTATCCGGTCGCGCCCGCCTTGACCGCCTCCAGCACGTCCTCCTGCTCACCGCTGGCGGACAACACCAGGATCCGCACCGACGGGTCGTGCCGGACCAGTTCGCGCGCCACCTCGACGCCGGGCAGCTTGGGCAGGTGCAGGTCCAGGATCACCACGTTCGGCGAGGTGGCCCGGGCCCGCCGGACCGCCTCGGGGCCGTCGCCGGCGGTGGCGACCACGTCGTGGCCCGCCGCCGCGAGGTCGCGGGCCACCGCCTCGCGCCACATCGGGTGATCATCGACGACCAGGACCTTCAGCGGCGTCGGGGCCGGCTCGGTCCCCGGTGTGGGTGTACTCGTCTCGCTCATCCGCTCCCCTGCCTCGGCACCCGGAACTCCAACTCGGTGCCTTCTCCCGTCACCGACGACCACACCACACTGCCGCCGAGATCCCGCACCCGGCCCTCGATCGACTGGGCCACGCCCAACCGGCCCTGGGCCCGGGCCGCCTCCAACCGGCCCGGAGCCATCCCCGAACCGTCGTCCCGGACACTGACCACGATCTCGTCCGGCTCGTCCTCCACCAGGATCCACGCGTTGGCCTGCTCACCGGCGTGCCGGCGCACGTTGTCCAGCGCCGCCGCGACGGCCGCGGTCACCTCGCGCGCCGCCGGGGTCGGCAGCAATACCGGCGTACCCGGCGAGGACACCGTCACGCGCGCGCCGGCGAAGCCGCCCAGCAGCACCCGCAGATCCTGCCGGGCCGGGTCGCCGTCCTCCCCGGATCCGGGCAGGTCGGCCGACTCGACCCGGGCGGGCGTCGCGGAGATCAACTGCCGCAGCGCCACCTCCTGCTCACCGGCCAACTTGCCCAGGCCCGCGGCGTCCCCGCCGATCTCCGCCCCGCGCCGTTGCACCAGCGCGAGCACCTGGAGCACGCTGTCGTGGATGTCCCGGGCCAATCGCTCGCGTTCGCGCGTGGCCGCCTCCAGTTGCAGCGCGCGGGTCAACGCCTGTTCGCTCACCCGGGCGATCTCCACGACGTAGCCGACCGCGCCGCCCGCGAGCAGCAACAGCACGATGTTGTGCTGGTTGTCGGCGGTGAGCGCGCTGCGTTCGAAGATGTCGGCGGCGCCTATCGTCAGCGCCGCCGCCGAACCGGTCCGCCAACCGCCCTTGATCGCGCACGCCAGCACCGGTGCCGAGGCCCACACCGTGGGCAGCGTCATCGTGCCCTGGGCGATCCGCTCCGGATCGTCCAGCCACCGGGTCGCGACCAGGCACCCGACGGCCACGCACAGGTCCAGGATCAGCAGCGGAGGTTCGCGGAAGGCGGGCTTGCGGAAGCCGTACGCGGTCACCGCCGTCCAGACCACGAGCAGCGCCATCACGGCCCACCCGCCGACCGGGTGCCGATACTCGTCCGCGACCTGGGCGTACCGCACGACCGCGTAGACGAGGGCGAGCGTGCGAAAGACCGTGAGCGCGCGCCACAGCGACTGCTCGACCCCCACGTGAACCCCCAGGTGTGCCGGGTGCCGCCCGGTCAGGCGGCGGGTCGGCCGGAACCGCCCGAGTCGTCGTTCGGGGTCGGCGCGGCGTCCGGGCCGGCGGCGTCCGTCGGGTCCGCCGGCTTGTCGGCCGCCTTGGACGCCTGCTTGCGCGCCTCGTCGATCCGCTTCTTGGCGTCGGCCGCGTACATGTCCACGTACTCCTGGCCGGACAACTCCATCAGCGCGTACATGATCTCGTCGGTGATCGCGCGCAGGATGAAGCGGTCGTCCTCCATGCCCTCGTAACGGGAGAAGTCCAGCGGCTCGCCGACCCTGATGCCCACCCGCATCACCTTGGGCACGATCTTGCCGGGCGGCTGGATCTTCTCGGTGTCGATCATCGCCACCGGGATCACCGGGGCGTGCGACTCCAGCGCGAGCCGGGCGATCCCGGTCTTGCCCCGGTACAGCCGACCGTCCGGCGAACGGGTGCCCTCGGGGTAGATGCCGAACAGGTGGTCCTCGCGCAGCACCTTGAGGCCGGCGTCGAGCGCGGCCTCACTGGCGCGACCACCGCTGCGGTCCACCGGGAGTTGGCCCACGCCCTTGAAGAACGCGGCGGTGAGCCGGCCCTTGACCCCGCGGCCGGTGAAGTAGTCCGACTTCGCCAGGAAGGTGATCCGGCGCGGGACCACGACGGGCAGGAAGAACGAGTCCGAGAACGAGAGATGGTTGCTCGCCAGAATCGCCGGGCCCCGGTCCGGGATGTGCTCCTCACCCTCCACCCAGGGGCGGAAGAAGAGCCTCAACACGGGGCCGACGATGATCTTCATCAGCCGGTAGAACAACCCTGACCTCCTCCTCGGGACAGGACGAACCCTAGAGCATGCCCCCGGGCCGGGACCCGTGTACGGCCCGGTCGGGCAAACCTCCCGACCGGGCCCGGGAACCCGCCCCGGGCCGCTCGCGGTGGATCCTCGGCCGGGTTGTGCGGGCCGCCTCCCGGGCCGCCTCCCGGGCCGGCCGCCGGCCACCCGGCGCCGCTGTACGCATCGCGCACCCCCGTGGGACGATTCCGAGGTGTCCAGGTGTTAGGGGGTAAGAGGCGGAACCACTCGCCTGTCGACCCCGTTATGGAACCTGTATCGCCGTCGTCCACCGGTCGCCACAACCTCGTGGTGCCCACCCGGCCGGCTGGTCCCGCCAAGCCCGTCACCCGAAGGAGCCCGTTGGTGTCGATCCTGCCCGGTGCCGAGCCCCACCACCACGACGGCGGTCCCGTGGGCGTCCTGCTCTGCCACGGCTTCACCGGCACACCGCAGTCGCTGCGACCGTGGGCGGAACACCTGGCCGCGGCCGGGCTGAGCGTGTCGCTGCCGCTGCTGCCCGGTCACGGCACCCGCTGGCAGGACATGAACCTGACCACATGGCAGGACTGGTACGCGACCGTGGACCGCGCGTTCGACCGACTGCGCGAGCGCTGCGACACGGTGTTCGTGATGGGCCTGTCGATGGGCGGCGGCCTGGCCCTGCGGCTGGCCCAGCAGCACGGCGACAAGGTGGCCGGCCTCGTGCTGGTCAACCCGTCCGTGCAGGCCGACGATCCGAAGATCAAGCTGCTGCCGGTATTGCGCCACGTCATATCATCGGCGCCCGGCATCGCGTCGGACATCCGCAAGGAGGGCTCGGTCGAGCTCGCCTACCCGCGCACGCCGGTCAAGGCGGCCTATTCGCTGTCCCGCTTCTGGCGCGTGGTCTCCGCCGATCTGCCGCAGGTCACCCAGCCGGTGCTGCTCCTGCACAGTCCGCACGACCACGTGGTCTCGCCGGCCAACTCCGAGACGGTGCTGGCCAGGATTTCCTCCACGGACGTCACCGACGTCCTGCTCAACGACAGTTATCACGTGGCGACGCTCGACCACGACGCGGAACGGATCTTCGCATCCAGCCTGGAGTTCGTACACCGGCTCGCGCCGGACGCGCGAGCCCCGGAGACGGCCGAGAGGGACTGAACGAACGGTGCGCGGACGTGGCAACGGACTCGACGCGGAGTCCTTCAAGCCCCTGACCGACCTCGATCCCGAGGCGGCGGACGTGATGCTGGTCGCCCTGCGGGACGCGGGGGTCGCGGCATACGTCTCGACGTTGGAACCCCGGGACCCGGACGAGGAGCCCGAGGAGATCGAGCGCCTGTGGGTGGACGCGACGGCGACGTCGCGGGCCCGGGCGATCCTGCGCTCGCTGACCGAGCCGTCCTCGCCCCGGACCCGGGCCAAGGAGGCGGCGACCGGACCGGCGGACATCCCGCAGGTGGATCCGCCGCGCGCGGAAGGCGCCGAGCGGGGCGAACCCGACGCGCCCGCCGACCGGCCGGGCGACGACGAGGTGTGGGCGCAGATCGTCGCGTCCTTCGACAACGACGTGGCCGACCCGGTCCCGCGCTGGCCGGTGGCCGAGGACCTGGGCGGCGAGCGGTCGGACCGGGACGAGCCGGGCGAGGGATCGTTCAAGGTCGGGCTGCCCGCGGCCGCGGGACCGCGCGACTACTCGCTGGCGCCGCCCGGGCCGCCGGTGATCGACGAGTTGCACGAGGACCCGGAGGAGCACTTCGTGCCGCCTCCTCCGCCGCCGCTGCCCAAGACCGACGCGGCCACCAAGATCGCCTGGATCGCGCTGGTGGGCGGTCCGCTGTATCTGCTCGTGTCGGTGCTGCTCGGCCGCGCGGTCGGACCGTGGACCTCGTTCGCCGCGTTCGCCGCGTTCACCGGCGGATTCGTCGCGTTGGTGGCACGGATGCGACGAGATCGGGACGAGGACGACCCGGACGATGGCGCCGTGGTCTGATTCGACCTCATGTGCCTTGTTCGCGACCGGTTCTGACGGGACATCATTCCGCATTCGAGGTCCGGGTCCGGGTACCTTCCTTGCGTGGACGCGGATAACGAGGGACGCCTGATCGGCGGGCGCTACCTGCTCGCCGACCGACTCGGGCGAGGCGGCATGGGTGCGGTCTGGCGAGCTCGGGACGAGGTCCTGGGGCGCGAGGTCGCGGTGAAGGAGATGTTGCCGCAGCCCGGCGCGGACGAGGCCGACCGGGCCCGGCTGCGCGAGCGCGCGGCGCGTGAGGCCCGGGCCGCCGCGCGGCTGAGCCATCCCTCGGTGGTGCGCGTCTACGACGTGGTCGAGGAGGACGATCGGCCCTGGATCGTCATGGAGTTGGTCCCCTCGCGCTCGCTGGCCGAGGTGATCCGCACCGACGGCCCGATGGCCGCCGACCGGGTCGCCGAGATCGGGCTGACCATGATCGACGCGCTGCGCACCGCGCACGCGGCCGGGATCCTGCACCGCGACGTCAAGCCCGGCAATGTGCTGATCACGCTCGACGACCGGGCCGTGCTCAGCGACTTCGGCATCGCGGTGGTCGAGGGCGACTCGTCGGTCACCCAGTCGGGTGTGGTGCTCGGCGCGCCGGCGTACATCCCGCCGGAGCGGGCCAAGGGCCTGAGTCCGACGGCGGCCTCGGACCTGTGGTCGCTCGGCGCGACGCTGTACGCGGCGGTCGAGGGCAAGGCGCCGTTCGAGCGCTCCACGCCGCTCGCGACGCTGACCGCGATCGTCAGCGAGGACCCGGCGCCCGCCAAGCACGCGGGCGCGCTCGACCCGGTGTTGCGCGCGCTGTTGGCCCGCGATCCGCAGGAGCGGCCGGACGCGGCGGAGGCCGAGGCGATGTTGCGCGACGCGCTGCGCGAGATCCGGGAGGAGAACGCGGCCACCCGGGCACTACCGCTGCCGCCCGCACCGCTGCTGCCCCGGCCCGCGCCGGCGGCGGACCCGAAGGTGGAGTCGAAGGCGGAGTCGATACCCGCGGTGGTGCCCGCGGTGCGCGTCACCGACCCGGATTCGGACGAAATACCCCGGGGTGACGTGGAGTTCGCATCGCCACTCGTCGCCCCGCCCGCGAAACCCGCCAAGCCGGTCCGAGAGGACCGCCCGGCGCGCACGTTCCCGTGGTTGCCGCTGCCCGCCGCGATCGCCGCCCTGGTGGTCTTCGGCGTCGTGGTGGGCCTGATCCTCTTCCTGATCGTCCCGGCCGACGACAAGAAGCCCAACGCGAAGGCCGGCGCAGGCGACTCGGCCGGCCCGCAGACCACTCCCTCTCCGCCGGCCTCGCCGAGCTCCGCCGCCTCCGCCCCGGCCGCGGGCAATCTCACCCAGCCGCCGAGCACCGAGCCGGAGCAGAGCCCGAGCGGCCCGCCGGCGCAGACCACGCCGCAGACCACGCAACAGCAGCAGCCGCCCCCCGAGACGAACGGCCTGCCGGCGGGCTGGACTTCGTACACGGGATCGACCACGCCCTACCGGATCGGCCTGCCGCCGGGCTGGAGCAAGGTCAAGACCGAGGGCTCGCAGGAGTTCTTCGCCAACGCGGAGCGCACGCTCAAGCTCAACGTGGACACCGTCGCCAGCTCGCCGACCGATCCGGTCGAGGACTGGAAGAACCTGGAACCCGACGTGCGCGGCAATTTCCCGAACTACCAGCGGCTGAGCATCGAGAAGGCCGACTACCGCGACTACCGCGCCGCCGCCTGGCACTTCACCTACGGCAGCACCGTCAAGCACCACGTGCTCAACCTCGGCTTCACGGTCCCGTCCGGGCGCGGCTATTCGCTGTACATGGACACTCCGGACGCGGTCTGGAACGACCCGGCCACCCAGGAGTTGCTGGCCGGCTTCAAGGCGAGCTTCCAGCCCTGACCCGTCCGAACGCCCGGCCCGCCTCCCGGTTCACCCGCGCCGCCCGATCCGCTGTCAGGCGGTGGGCACCCGCAGGTCGGCCAGCACCGGGCGGTGGTCGGAAGCCGCGGTGTAGTCGGCGTCCGTGACGTCGTCGGGGACGCCGCACCCGAGCACCTCGATGCCCTTGGACACGAACACACCGTCCAACCGGCGCCCGGGATCGCGGCGCGGCGAGGTGAACTCCGAGCCGTTCGGCGCGGTCGCGTAGCCGTCCTGCAACTCCTCGGCCAGCCGGTCCCACGCCGGCCGGCCGGCCGACTCGTTGAAGTCCCCGGCCAGCACCCGGTGTTCGACGCCGAGGCCGGCCAGCCGGCGAAGCACCAGTTCGGCCTGTTCGAGCCGCTCGGCGGCGTCCAGGCTCAGATGTGTACTGGCCACCGCGAACTCGGCGCCGCCGACCTCGACCACGGCGGTGGCCATGCCACGCTGACGCAGCCCGGGCGTCCGCGGCAACAGCACGTCGTTCGCCCGGCGTACGCTCACCCGCAGGCCGCCGAGCAGCAGCAGACCGGACGCGGTGCCGCCGCCGGTGATCACCACCAGGCCGCACTCGCGCGCGAATCGGGCCACCGCGTGCCGCCGGCGCAGGAACCGGGGCGCCTCCTGGACGCAGAGCAGGTCTGGCGCGCAGTGTCGGACGATCCGCGCGAGGGCCTCGCGATCGTCGCGCAACGAGCGCACGTTGTACGACATGACCCGGATCTCACCGGTACCGACAGTCACTGGAGCCCCCTTGCCCGGATCGGACCACCCGGCCCGAACCACGATCGACCAGCCATGCGCCCGCCCGCTCGTCGGGCGGCGATTGTCCGCGCGTCGGCGCGGCACCGGTATCGCGCGTCGTCGCGAAACCGTCAGCGACGGGCCAGGTCCGCCGCGCCGACCAGTCCCGCGTCGCTGCCCAGCGTGGCCACCACGACCTCGGCACCCAGCCGGTGCCCCCGGCGCAGCACGCTGCGATAGGTCTCCAGGGCCGGGACCAGCAGCAGGTCGCCCGCGTCGGAGACGCCGCCGCCGATCACGAACGCGGCGGGGTCCAGCACGGCGGACAGATCGGCCAGCCCCTGGCCCAACCAGGTGCCGAGTTCGCGGAAGGCGGCCAGCGCGACCGGGTCGCCGAGCAGCGCGGCCTGGGTGACGTGCGGGCCCTGGATCCCGGCGGGCGTGCCGTTCCCGAGCGCGAGCAGCTTCTCCGCCGCCTCGGGGATGCCGGCCGCGCGGTCGCGGGCGTAGCGGGTCAGCGCGCTGCCGCTGGCGTACTGCTCCCAGCAGCCGTAGTTGCCGCACGGGCAGGCGATGCCGTTCGGGACCACCCGCATGTGTCCGGGCTCACCCGCTATCCCGCCACCGCCCCGGTACAACTCGCCGCCGAATACGATCGCGCCGCCGATGCCGGTACCGACGGTCACACACATCACGTTGGTGTGGCCCGCGGCCGCGCCGAAGCGCACCTCGCCCCACGCGGCCGCGTTGGCGTCGTTCTCCACCACGACCGGGAGGCCGATCAGCGCCTCCATCCGGTCGCGCAGCGGCTCGCCGACCCACGCGCCGACATTGGCCGAGAACAGCACGGTCGATCGGTCCGCGCCGATGAAACCTGCCGCGCCGAGCCCGACCGCCTCCACGACGTGGTTCCGGCGCAGGGTGTTGACCGCCTCGGCGATCACCCGCGCGGTGCCATCGGCGTCCTTGGGGGTCGCGACCTTGAGCCGATCGAGGATCACCCCGTCGGCATCGACCACGCCCGCGAGGATTTTGGTGCCACCGATGTCGACACCGATCGTGAGTCCCATGTCGTCCCAAGCTCGTTCGCGTGCATTGCCCGCAACGGATCGTACTGGTCCCTTCCCCGGGTCCACCCCACCCGTACGCCCGCAGGTCATCGTGGGGATACCCGGAAACGGGCGGCCGACCGGGGGACGACGGCGCCGGCGACGCGGCCCGGCGCGCAGGGCCGGTTATTCGTCGTCGAGCCGAATCCGCTCGGTCTCCGCCGGCCGCGCGGCCCACCGGCGCTCCCGGTCGCCCACGAAGGCCCGGTACGCGGAGGCCAGCTCGGATCCGGCCGCGGCCAGGTGCGCGGCGACCTCGGGATGCCTGCGCACCACCTGCTCGCGTACCGCGCCCGCCTGCTCCACGAGCGTCTCGGCCAACCTGCGCGCCTCCTCCGCCAACCGGGCGGCGGGCGCCTCGTCCCCCTTGTCGGCCCCGCTCAACGATTCGGCGAGCCTGCGAGCCTCCTCCCCGAGCCGCGCCCAGGGATCGACCCGCTCGCCGTCACGCTCCGTGTGTGCCCCTTCGTCGGTGGAGCCGGCATCCGCCTCGTCCGGCGGCACCCGGTCCGTGTTGTCCGCCCACGCGTCCGCACCGTCGCCGGCCGCGCCCTTGCCCGTCACCCGCTCGTCTCGGTCCATCCGACGCATTGTCCGCGCTCGCGCACCCCAACGCGAACAGAACCCCGCGCGAACGATCCGAGGCCACGAACCCGACGAGGCCGTCGCCGAACCCGCGCACCCTCGCGAGGCACGAAATCGAGCCCCGGAATCGAGCCCTCGCATCGAGCCCGGGAAACGAGCCTCGGGATGGCGGCGGCTCCCCCGTACCCAGCCTGCCTAGACCGGGCTCTCCGCCGGCCGCCGGCCGGCACCGACCGTCGCGGCCGGATCCGGCGCCCGGGCCACGACCGCGTCCTCGACGGTCCGACCGGCCCGCCACAACCGCCGTCCCGACACCACCGTCGCCGCCACCAGCAGTGCGTTGCGCAGTCCCAGGGCCAGCACCGCGTGCGGCTGGGAACCGAGCAACTCGCCGAACCAGATCGGGAATTCGAGCATGGTCAACGGCATCGCACAGAGCAGCAGTACGGCCGTCGGACGCTGCGTGGTGTCCCGCCGCACCAGGCACACCGCCGCCAGGCCGATCAGCCACACCAGGTACTGCGGGCTGATCACCCGGCTGGTCACCACGAAGATCAGCAGCGCGCACAGCGCCGCGTCGCACGCCGTCGTGTCGGTGAACCGGCGGGCCTGGACCCGCCACAGCAGCAGCCAGCCGAAGCCGAGCACGGTGGCGACCAGGCTGAGTCGGCCCACCGCCGAGACGTACGGGCCGTGGAACTCCAGCGAGCCGTAGCTCTCCTGGACCCGGCCGCTCCAGCCCAGCCGGGCCGCGATGTGGAAGGGCATGGCGAACACCGACTCGACTTCGATGCCGCGTTCGCGCTGGTAGCCCAGGAACGCGAAGGCGCCGGGCAGCGCGGCGGCGAAACCGAGCACCACGGCCGCGCCGCCGAGCAGGGTCCAGCCGTACACCCGGGCCATCGGGCCCCGCCCGCGCAGTCCGACGAAGATCAGCACCGGCCATACCTTGATCGCGGCCGCGACGCCCGCGAGCAGGCCCGCGAGCCGGTTGCGGTCCGTGCGCCGCCCGCCGATCAGCAGCAGCGCGGCCACCGTCGGCGCGGTCACCGCGAGGTCGTAGCGAGCCAGGACTATCGGCCCCAGCAGCGGCACCGCCAGCACCCACAGGGCCGCGCCGTACGGCGAGCCGCCGCGCGGGATCGTCCGAGCCAGCAGCCACAACACCACCGCGTCGGCGGCGAGCATCAGCAGGTAGACCGACGTCGCGTAGTCGAACGGCAACACTCCGGGCAGCAGCAGCACCCCCGCCGCGCCCGGCGGGTACTGCCAGCGCACGTCGTCCACCGGGAAGGTCCCCGAGCGCAGCACGTGGAACCACTCGCGGTAGATGGCCCGCGCGTCGCCGGTCACGAACGGCCACGGGTTGGGCAGCACGTCCATCGCGGTCAGCAGCAACAGGACTCGGGTCGCCGCCCAGACGAGCGCGATGGTCCACAGGACACCCGACGGGCTCCGAAACACGTTCCGGACACGGTGTGACTGTGGAGGGCTCACCGTCGGATCGTATCGAGGCGCCCGGGTCGATCCGGGCGGATCGGCGACGCGGCCGGATCCGCGCGTCGCGGTCGGGGCGCCCCGGCCATGCCGTCCCGGACCCTCGAGCGTGCCGTCTCGGAGCCCCGAGCGTGTCGTCTCGGCGCCCCGAGCGTGTCGTCCCAAGCCTTGATCGGGCGATCCGCGGCGCTCGGTTCGAACGACCCGGGATCCTCGTTCGTGCGGTCCGCGGCAAGGATTCCCCGGTCTGGGATCCTCGTTCGTGATGAAGACCTTGATCGTCACCAACGACTTCCCCCCGCGCCCCGGCGGCATCCAGTCCTTCGTGCACTCCATGGCCCTGCGGCTGCCGGCGGACGGCGTCGTGGTCTACACGTCGTCGTGGAAGGACCGGGCGGAGATGGCCGCGTTCGACGCGGAGCAGCCCTTCCCGATCGTGCGCGACCGCACTCCGATGCTGGTGCCCACTCCCGGTGCGGTCCGCCGAGCCCGCGAGATCGCCCGCGCCGAGGGCTGCGACACCGCGTGGTTCGGCGCGGCGGCACCGCTGGGCCTGATGGCGCCCCGGCTGCGCGCGGTCGGCGTCGAGCGCCTGGTGGCCACCACACACGGGCACGAGGCCGGCTGGGCGGTGCTCCCGGGCGCGCGGCAATTGTTGCGGCGGATCGGCGAGGGGGTGGACACGGTCACCTTCCTGGGCGAGTACACGCGCGGCAGGATCGCGCCCGCGCTCACCCCGGCGGCGGCCGCCCGGATGGTGCAACTGCCGCCCGGCGTGGACGAGAAGGTCTTTCGCCCCGACGTCGGCGGGGCCGAGGTGCGGGCCCGGCACGGGCTGAGCGATCGTCGCGTGGTGTTGTGCGTGTCCCGGCTGGTCCCGCGCAAGGGCCAGGACGTACTGATCCAGGCGCTGCCCCGGATCCGGCGCCGGGTGCCGGACGCGGCACTGCTGATCGTGGGCGCCGGGCCGTACCGGGACCGGCTGGAGGCGATGGTCGACGAGGTCGGCGTACGCGACTCGGTGGTGTTCACCGGCGCGGTGCCGTGGGCCGAGTTGCCCGCGCACCACGAGGCCGGCGACGTGTTCGCGATGCCGTGCCGGACCCGGCGCAAGGGGCTGGACGTCGAGGGCCTGGGCATCGTCTACCTGGAGGCGTCCGCGGTGGGTCGGCCGGTGGTCGCGGGCGACTCGGGCGGCGCCCCGGACGCGGTCCTGGACGGCGAGACCGGTTACGTGGTGAACGGCCGCTCGCCCGCCGCGGTCGCCGACAAGGTGGCGGGCCTGCTGGCCGACCCGGCGAAGGCGGCCCGGATGGGCGCGGCGGGACGGCGCTGGGTCGAGCGGGAATGGCGCTGGGACCTGCTGTCGGGGCGGCTGCGCGGGCTGCTGGACCCGGACCGGGCGGGCTGAGCCGGGACACGTCGAAGGCGGGTGGCCCAAGGAACCCCGGACCACCCGCCTCCGCTGTCGCGAGCGCCTGCCGACGACGTCGACAGGCTCGGGGCTCAGCCCTCGTAGATCTTCTCGATGTCCTGCTCGAAGTCCCGCAGCACGAGGTTGCGCTTGAGCTTGAGGGACGGCGTCACATGGCCGCTCTCCTCGGTGAAGTTGATGGTCAGCACGCGGAACCTGCGCACGCCCTCGGCCCGCGAGACGGCCTTGTTGCCCTCGTCGATCGCGTCCTGGACGGCGGCCAGCAGGTCCGGGTCCTCGGCGAGGTCGGCGACCGTCGCGTCGGCGGGCTTGCCGTGCTGCTCCTTCCAGGTCGGGAAGGCCTCCGGGTCGATGGTGATCAGCGCGCCGACGAACGGGCGGCGGTCGCCGACCACCATGCACTCGCTGATCAGCGGGTGCGCGCGGATGCGGTCCTCGATCACGGCCGGCGCGATGTTCTTGCCGCCCGCGGTGACCAGGATCTCCTTCTTGCGTCCGGTCACGGTCAGGAAGCCGTCGTCGTCGAGCACGCCGATGTCCCCGGTGCGGAACCAGTCGCCCTCGAACGCGTCGGCGGTGGCCGCCTCGTTCTTCCAGTAGCCGGTGAACACGTTCGGGCCCTTGGCCAGGATCTCGCCGTCCTCGGCGATCCGTACCGCCGAACCGGGCACCGGCCGGCCGACCGAGCCGATCCGGATCCCGACCGCCGGGTTGACCGTGTGCGCGGCGCACGTCTCGGTCAGGCCGTAGCCCTCCAGGACGGTGAAGCCGATGCCGCGGAAGAAGTGCCCGAGGCGGGTGCCCAGGGGTGCGCCGCCGGAGATCGCGTGGGTGGCCTGGCCGCCCAGCGCCGCGCGCAGCTTGCCGTAGACCAGCTTGTCGAACACCTTGTGCTTGAGCTTGAGGCCCAGGCTGATGCTCGCCGCGTCCATGCCCTCGCTGTAGGCGATCGCCGTCTCGGCGGCCATGTCGAAGATCTTGCCCTTGCCGTCGGCCTGCGCCTTGGCCGAGGCCGAGTTGTAGACCTTCTCGAACACGCGGGGCACCGCGAGCACGAAGGTCGGCCGGAAGGACGCGAGTTCCGTGGTCAGCTCCTTGACGTCCGGACAGTGCCCGACCCGCACGCGTGCCATCACGCAGCCGATCTCCAGGATCCGGCCGAGCACGTGCGCGAGCGGCAGGAACAGCAGGCAGCTCGACTTCTCCGGAATGAAGAGTTGTTCGAGCAGCGCGACCACGTTGCCCAGCTCGGCCTGGAAGTTGCCGTGCGTGAGGATGCAGCCCTTGGGCCGCCCGGTGGTCCCGGAGGTGTAGATGATGGTCGCGACCGAGTCGGCCCGCAGCGTCGCGCTGCGCTCCTCGACCACGGCGTCGGCCACGTCGCGCCCGCCGGCGGTGAGCGCGGCCACCGCGGCCTCGCCGTCGCCCTCGTCGATCCGCCATACGTGCTTGAGCTCGGGCAACCGCTCGCGTGCCCGCTCGACCGCGCCCTCGTGCGCCGTGTTCTCCACGATCACCGCACGCGCGCCCGAGTCGGACAGGATCCACTCGAGCTGTTCGGCCGAGGAGGTCTCGTAGATCGGGACCGAGATCGCGCCCGCGCACCAGATGGCGAAGTCGATCAGCGTCCACTCGTAGCGTGTCCGCGACATCAGGCCGATCCGGTCGCCGGGCTCGATGCCCGCCGCGATCAGGCCCTTGGCGACTTCGTACACCTCGGCCAGGAACCGGGTCGAGGTCACGTCGGTCCAGCGTCCGCCCACCTTGCGGGCGAGCGCCGCGGCATCCGGTGCCTCCGCGGCGTTGCGCTTGATGAGGTCGGTCAGGTTGCCCTCGGCGGGAACCTCGGCCAGGGCCGGGACGCTGCACTCGCGCACTGATGCTCCTCGTTGCGGTCTCGGCGCCGGGGGTTCGGCGCTGCCGTTTGCCGTTGTCTGTGTCGCCGGCGGGTCGTACTCGCCGGTGGCTCGCCGGTCCGTCCGCGGTCCGTTTCCGCGGTCCGTCGCCGGTCCGTCTCTGCGCTGGGTCTCTTCGGGTCTCGTCGGTGCGGCTCGTCGGTGGCTCTTGCCCGTTTCGTCGACGGGGGCAGACGTTACTGGCAAGTAGGTCCGGGGGACAGAGGTCCCGATGATCCTGTGCCCCGTCTCACGCCACGGACAAGCCCACGCCCGGATCGACTCGGATCCCGTGCGGGCGCCCGGGGCCCATCCGTCCCGATTCGGTCGTGCATGTCGAGAGTATCGATTCGTCGCCGAGGGCGGGTGTGACGGAGGCAACCCCACCGCGCCGTCGGTTTCGGTTCCGGCCCGTCAGTACAGTGACCGACATGCGGGTCCACGTGGTGAGCGACGTCCACGGCGCTGCCGAGGCACTCGCCCACGCGGGCGACGGCGCCGACGCCCTGGTGTGCCTGGGCGACCTGGTGCTCTTCCTCGACTACCACGATCTGGACCGGGGCATCTTCACCGACCTGTTCGGTGTGGAGAACACCCGCAGGCTGCTCGCGCTGCGCAACGCCCGCCGGTTCACCGAGGCCCGGGAGTTCTCCGGGGCACTGTGGGCGGGCGTGCCGGGTGGGGCCCGCGCGGCGATCGAGGAGGCGGTGCGCCGGCAGTACGCCGCGCTGTTCGCGGCCTTCCCGACGCCCACGTACGTGACCTACGGCAACGTCGACGTGCCCGACCTGTGGCCGGACTACGCGCGTGAGGGCGTGACCGTGCTGGACGGCCAGGTGGTCGAGATCGGCGGTCGCACCTTCGGCTTCGTCGGCGGCGGGCTGCGCACCCCGATGCACACGCCGTACGAGATCTCCGACGAGGAGTACGCGGCCAAGGTCGCCGCGGTCGGCCGGGTCGACGTGTTGTGCTGCCACATCCCGCCCGCGGTCCCGGACCTGACCTACGACGTGGTCGCGCGCCGGTTCGAACGCGGCAGCGAGGCGGTGCTGCGGGCCATCCACGAGACCGGGCCGGATCTGGTGCTGTTCGGTCACGTGCACCAGCCGCTGCGGGCGCGGATGCGGATCGGGCGTACCGAATGCGTCAACGTGGGGCATTTCCAGGCCACCGGGAAACCGTACGTCCTCACCTGGTGAGCCGGTGCCGCGTACGCGCAGGTCGGGCACGATAGCCTTCGAGCGGATCGGCTGTACCCAAGCATCCGGTGATGTTTGTCCGGGACAGCCACAACGGCTACGCGAGCTTCCGGAGGACTCCTCACGATGGCTGAACGGACCAGCTCGACCATCACGATCGACGCCACGCCGGCCGAGGTCATGGCCGTCATCGCGGGGTTCGAGGGCTATCCCGAGTGGACCGGCGAGGTCAAGGAGACCGAGGTCCTCGAGATCGACGAGGCGAGCGGGCGCGCGGTGCGCGTGCGCTTCAAGCTCGACGCGGGCGTGATCAGCGACGAACACGTGCTCGGTTACACGTGGGACGAAGACCGCGAGGTGCGCTGGACCCTGGTGACCAGCCAGATGCTCAAGGCGCTCGACGGTCGCTACGCGCTGCGCCCGATCAGCGGCGGCACCGACGTCACCTACGAACTGACCGTGGACGTCAAGATCCCGATGCTGGGCATGCTCAAGCGCAAGGCGGAGAAGGTCATCATCGATCGCGCCCTGACCGGGCTCAAGAAGCGCGTCGAGAGCTGACCCGGCGGTGACGCGGGTCCTGTTGGTCACCGGCCTGCCGGGAGCCGGACGCACGACCGTCGCGGCGGCGACGGCGGTCGCCTCGGCACGGGCCGGGCGACGCACGCTGCTGCTCGCCGCCGACGGCACCCGGGACATGGACGCGGTCCTGGACGTGTCGGTGAGTACCGACGCGTCCGACGTGCTGCCGGACCTGACCGTGCAGCGAGTCGGCGCGCGGGCCGAGTTCGAGCGCGAGTTCCTGCTGGTCCAGGGCCAGTTGGGCGCGGCGCTCGCGGTGGTCGGGGTGGATCCGCTGGATCCCGAGGAGATCACCGTGCTGCCCGGGGCCGGCGATGTGCTGGCGTTGCGGGTGCTCGCGCGGGCGGTGAGCGCGCGGCGCCACGAGCTGATCGTGGTCGACCTGCCCGCCGTCGAGCGCGCGGTGCCGGCGCTGGCGCTGCCGGAGGGGCTGGCGCGCTACCTGGACCGCCTGCTTCCGGTGGAGCGGCAGGCGGCCCGGGCGTTGCGGCCGGTGCTGGCGGCGGTCGCCGGTGTGCCGATGCCCGAGGACTGGGTCTACGACACGGCCCGGCGGGTCACCGCCGAATTGGCGGTGCTGCGCTCGCTGGTGGCCGCGCCGACGACCACGGTGCGTGTGGTGCTGCGACCCGGGACGGTCGCGCTGGCGGCGGCGCGGCGGGCCGCCTCGGCGCTCGCGCTGTACGGGCACCGGATCGAGGACGTGATCGTGAACGGGGTGGGCGCCGCCGACTCGCCCGATCCGGCGGTGCGTTCGCGGGCCGAGGTGGCCCGGGAGACGGTGGACGCGCTGTGCGCGCTGTTCCCGCGGGTGCCGTTGGCGCAGATCCCGACGCTGACCGCCGAGCCGCTGGGCGCCGCCGAACTCGCGGACGTGGCGGCTCACTTCGGCCCGGTGCGGCCGGGCGGCCCGGCCGAGGACGAGCACCTGATCGAGCGCGACGGCGAGCTGCTGTCGCTGCTGCTGCCGCTGCCGGGCACCGATCGCGACGACCTGGACCTGCTGCGGCGCGGCGACGAACTGGTGATCACGGTGGGCCCGAACCGTCGCCTGATCAAGCTCCCCTCGGCGCTGCGACGTTGTGTCATCGAGGGCGCGGGGCTGCGGGACGGCATGCTGCGCGTGCGCTTCGTCCCGGACCCGGCGGTGTGGATGCGCTCGTCGACGTAACGGCGACGAGGACGCCGACGCCGGTGATCGACGCGGATCCCGGGCCGGCCGCGTCCGACCTACCCCTTGCCGTGCAGCCGCTCCCAGTCGCGCGCGAGCGCGATGCGCTCGGGAGCGGACGGGTGTGAGGCGAACAGGAACTGCAGGATCGGGTTCGGGGTGACGTTGGAGCGGTTGGCCACCGCCAGGCTGTGTTGCATCCGGATGAAGGCCGCCGGGTCGCGGGTCAGGTCGAGCGCGTGCACGTCGGCGCGCGCCTCCAGGCGGCGGCTGATCAACATCTCGCCGGGGCCGGCCAGTGTGCCGATCACGGCGACCGCCGCGAGCAGCAGGGCCAGCGAGCGCGGATCGCCCGCTTCGTCCGCGCCCGCCCGGCGCAGCAGCGGCGCGCACGTCATCAGCAGGCCCAGCGCGCAGACGCCCGCCGCGAGCGCCGCCGCGCCGATCAGCGTGCCGTGCAGCACGTCGTTGCGCTTGGCGTGCCCCAGCTCGTGCGCGGCGATCAGCTCCACCTCGCGCGGATCCGCGTCCCGCACGGTCGTGTCGTAGACCACGATCCGCCGGGTCGAGCCGAATCCGGACACGTACGCGTTGAGCGCGGTGGTCCGCCGCGACGCGTCCGCGACCAGGACGTCGCGTACCGGCACCCCGTCCCGCTCCGCCAGTTGCATCAGCGACGTGCGCAACTCCCCGTCCGGCATCGAGTGGAACTTGTTGAACGCCGGTTCCACCACCAGCGGGTACAGGAACGAGATCGCCACCACCAGCAGCGCGCCGGCGCCCGCCGCGAGCAGCCAGCCGGCCCGGGGCAGCGCGCGGATCAGCGCGTACAGCCCGAGCACGACCACCAGCAACAGGCCGGTGGACATCGCGAAGCCCTTGGCCAGGTCCAGCCACCAGCTCCCCCACGACTGCACGGACAGGCCGTACCGTCGCCGGACCACCTCCAGGCGCGCCGCGAACGGCAGCGTCGCCAGCCGGCCGATCAGGGCCAGCGCCAGGCCGCCGAGCAGGATCCGCCACACCCATCCGCCGCCGAGCGGGCGGGCGACCGCCTCGATGATCCGCGCGCCGGCGGGGGTGAGCCCGAGCACGAGGGAGACCACCAGCGACAACGCCATGGACAGGTAGGCGGGCGGGCGCGCGGCCCGGGCCAGCGAACGACCCCGGGCGATCTCGGCGGCGGTGAAGTCCCGGGCCGCGTCCGGGTGGGTGAAGCCGCCGGGCGGCTCGGCCAGCGGGCGCCACGGCGTGGTCACCACGACCGCCACCAGCAGCAGCACGCCCGTGCACACCAGGCAGATCAGCAACAACCGCTGGACCGACATGCCCGCCACGCCCCCGTCATCCGGCCTGCGTCCGCAGGTAGTCGAGCCAGGTCCTGGTGAAGGAGTCGGGGTTGGTGCCCAGGACGGACACCATCGCCGACGCGAGCGCCGAGGCCGAGTCGGGCGCGTCGACCCCGGGCGGCCGTTCGGCGCCGACCGTACGGTACAGGTCGACCAGCTTGGCCTGGCCCCACCGCTCCGCGATCAGTTTGCACGCCAGCCAGCCCATCTCGTACGCCTGGGGCAGGTCCTCCTGCGTGGTCTCGAAGCTCGCGTCGGCCGGCAGTCGCTCGGGCACCTTGCCCGCCTTGACGTCGCGGCGCAGTTCGGGAGCCGCCGTGCGCATCGTCTGCGCCGAGTCGAGGTAGCCGACGTAGTCCGCGAAGCCCTCGGAGAGCCAGGTCGGCGTCCAGGCCCGGGTGAACGCGCGGCTCGCCACGTGGGTGATCTCGTGCGTCATCACCACCCGGCGCTCCAGGTCGCCCAACTCGCGGAACGCGTCCGGATTGACGATCACCCGGTCGGCGGCCGCCGCGTCCGCCGCCGCGCCGCGCTCACCGGTGGTCACCGCCGCGATCCTGGCGTACTTGCCCGGTTCGGCGCCCAGCAGCCGGGCCATCTGCACCTGGGTGCCGGGCACCACGACGACCGTGCGCCCGGGCCAGGACTCCCCCCAGACCGCGCTGACCCGGGGTACCGCCTGGTCCGCGATGTCGGCGAACCCGCGCATCACGTCGCGCGTACCGATGCCGAGCACGGTGCTGTGCGTGCCCTGCACGACGGTGACCGGGCCCAGGTCCCACACCTGGGCGGGAGCACGCATCCCGGCCCCGGCGCCGTCGGTGTCGGCCGCGAGGTACCACGTGCCCGCGCGCAGCACGAAGGTCAGGTATTGCGGCACCCGCACGGGCGCCACGTCGTGTCCGGTGATCCGGTAGAGGAGGTCGACGTGCGCGGTGAGCACCGGGGCGCCCAGCGCGCTCTCGCGCGCGGCGGAGAGCTCGAACGCGTCGGGGGTGACGACCTCGTACTCCCAGCCGGCGAACGGCACCTCGGCGATGTTGTCGAAGACGCCGATCTGGGACTGCCGGAACTCGGCGCTCTGCGGGTCCAGGGTGCTCGTGAACGCCTCGCGATCGCGGGACAGGACCGCTCCCGAACGCCGCTCCAGCAGCGCCCCGATCGCTATCCGGCGCGCGTTCGCGTGCTGTTCGTCGCCGTCCGCGGTGGTCCGGCCGGGGGTTTTCGAGGCCCCGGAGTGGACGCCCGGAGGCGCGTCGGTCACCGTGTCCGCGATGAAACGGGTGACCCCGAGGACGGCCCCGAGCTGGGCGAGCGCACACACCACGATCAGGACCGGCAGCAGGCTGCGGATCCGGCGCGCGGCCCGATTCGGGTCATCCACCGGTCGATCGTAACGTGGGCGCGACCGGCGCCCGGTCCGCGCCGGGACCGGGCCTGCGACGAACGTGGTCCCCCGACGGGCCGGGGGCGGTCAGGCGGGGCGAACGACCTTGGCGATCGGCATCGACCTCAGCGGCGCGTAGCGCACGTTCGTCCCGGGCTTGGGGGCGTGGATGATCCGCCCGGCGCCGACGTAGACGCCCACGTGGGTGTATCCGCCGAAGTAGACGACCAGGTCGCCGGGCCGGATCTCGGCGATCGGGACCGCGCGGCCCGCGCCGGCCTGCGCCTGCGACGTGCGCGGCAGCACGACGCCGGCCTGCCGCCACGCCCAGCCGGTCAGCCCGGAGCAGTCGAACGAGTCGGGGCCGCCGGCGCCCCAGACGTACGGCTTGCCCAGCGCCCTCGTCGCGGCGGCCACCGCGATCGCCGCACGGCCGTCGAGCGGGGCCGTCCGGGCATCCCGCGCCGACCCCGTCCGGGCCTCGTCGCGCGAGGCGCGGTTCGGATCGATGCCGTCGGCGAACGCGCCCGCGGACCCCTCGGCCGGCCCGTCGGCAGCCAGGAACCGGGCCCGATCCGACGCGTCGAGCGTGTTCAGCAGTTCCCGGGCCCGGGTCAATTTGCTCTCGACGTCGGCCCGCTTGGCCGCGAGATCCCTGCGACCAGCCTCCAGCGCGGCGAGCGTGTCGGCGGCCTCGCGACGCTCCTGGTCCAGCGTGCGCCGGGTGGACCGGGCACGGACGACCGCGGCTTGCTGCCGCTCGGCGAGCCGATCCAGGGCGGACGCCCGGGACAGGTACTCGTCCGGGTTCTCGGACATCAGCAGCGCGAGCGTGGGGTCCACGCCGCCGCCGCGGTACCGCGCCGCCGCCATCGAGCCCAGGTCGCCCTGGAGGACCACCAGCTCGGCCTGCGCGTCGGCGATCCGGCCCTGCGCGCGAGCCACCTGCTCGCGCAACCGCTCCTGCCGCTCGGCGAGGCCGTTGTACTCCTCGGTGGTCGCCTCGGCCTGGTGGTACAGCTCGCCGATCCGCTGCCGCACCTGCTCCTGGGAGGGCGCCGGGTCGGCGTACGAAACGTTCGACGCGAACGCGACCGCCGTGACGGCGGTGGCGGTCAACACGGTGACCCGGGTCTTGCCGGCCCTCGGCCTGCGATGGGACGCCACGGAGGTGGGCTCCTTCTCCGAGCCCGGCTACCCGCCGTCCGGGCCGGACGGTCGAGTGCTCGGGCGCTCGACCGGCGACCTTAGTGACCCAAACATGATCACTTCAAATCAATCGGCGAATTCCGTGTCGCTCTTCGCCAATTCTCCGAAAAAGGTCACCCGACGGTCACCTTTCGCGCTCGACCGATCGACGGACGCTCGGCATCTCGCCGTTGTCGCGCAGTTGCGCGCCGGCCGCCGCGAGCATCCCCTCGGCCGCGAACAACCGCAGCGCGGTGAGGGTTTCCTCGTCCAACTCGGCGTAGTCGAGCTGATCGGCGTGCTCGCCGTACTCCCCGGAGTCGGCGTATTGCGAAACAAATGATAATTCGGACGATATACCGGAATCGATCGAACGAACGCTGATCAACGCCGGCCCGATCGAGGCCGGAATCGCGCAACCGGCGCCGGCGCGCCCTCGGCCGCGGTGCGTACGACAGGCGATGCGCATGTGGCTTCTCCCCTTTCGTCGACTTTCCTCGTCAACGGTAGGGAGCGGCACCGACACGCGGTGCGAACGGCGCCCGGGCGCCAGGGGTCAGCCGCGGGTGAGCCGGCGCAGCAGCATCGTGGAGGGCACCGGGCGGGCCCCGGCCTTGCGCACGCCCTCGGCCACCTCGCGGTCGGTGGAAACCACCACGACCGGGCGGCCCGGCGGCTCGGCCCGGACCAGCCGGCGAATCAGCTCGTCGGCCGTCTCGCCCGGCTTGCTGAACATCACCCGCACCCCGCGTGCGGGGGCCAGCAGCACCGGCGCGTCCAACTGCGCGCCGTCGAACACGCACGTCACCTCGCAGCCGGTCTGCGCGGCGAGCCCGGTCAAGCCGCCGACCAGCCGGTCGCGCTGCTTGTTCAGCGCGAGCGTGGGATAGCCGGTCTTGGTCACGTTGTAGCCGTCGATCACCAGGTGCGCCTGCGGCAGCGCGAGCAATTGGTCGAGCAGCGCCGGGTCGTCGCCCTCCAGCGCGCGCTGCGCGATGTCCTTTATCCCGGACGCGCCCGGCACCACCGCGTCCACCATGTCGGCGGGCCGGATGCCCACCGGCGGCAGCGCGAGCTCGCGGCGCAGCCCCTGGGCGGCCTCCAGCACGGTGTCCAGGAGCAGCCGGACCCGGGTGTCCTCCATGCTGCGTCCCTCGCGGGCCGCCCGACGGCTGGCCTCCAGGGCCGATTCGACCTCGGCGACGCGACCGCGCAGGCGGCGCGCCTCCTTCTCCGCGGCGGCGACCGCAGCCTGCGCCTCGACCCGCACGGCGTCCAGCTCGGAGCGGGCCCGACGGGCCTCCTTCTCCTCGTGCTTGGCGCTGCCCTGGAGGCCGCGGACCTGGCGGCGCAGGTGGTCGGCCTCCTTGCGGGCGGTCTCCAGCTCCGCGCGCAGCCGTTCGTGCTCGGTCTTGGATGCCGCGCGCAGTACGCCGACCTCGTGCTCGAGGCGGGACAACGTCTCGGCGGCCTCGGCCTCGGCGCGATCGGCGGCGGCCTCCTTGGCCGCGTCGCCGGCGGTCTCGATCAGTCGGACCCAGCCGCGCGGGCGCAGCAGGTACGCGGCGGCGGCCACGTCGAGCGGGTCGGCCGCGGCGGGCACCTTGCCGGCCTCGAGCGCCTCGGAGATCTCCGGCAGGCCCTTGCGAAAGCGCTCCGCTATGCGCTGCCGGAACACCGGGTCGTTCTCCAGCGCGGCGGCCAGCGGCGTCGCGGCGAACTTGGCCCGGCGCTGGTGGGTGAACCGGGCGAACCGGCGCAGCGGTCCGGGCACCTCGTCCGCGGTCATCGTGCCGAGCGCGTCCGCGGCCACCGAGATCACCCGCACCCGGACCGCCTCGGGCAACGGCCCGGACAACACCTCGGGCTCGACGACCTGCGGATCACCCCGCTCCGGGTCGGCCCCGACGGCACCGGGTTCGGCGCAGGCGTCGGCAACCGCGCCGGCGGCGACACGGGGTTCGGCGGTGGGGTTCGGATCGGCCTCGGCGCTCGCCGGCCCGGCCGGATGCGCGTGGGCCGCGGGGGCGGCGGGCCCGTGCGGCTCCGGATCGACCGCGTGGTCGACGGGTGCCTCCGGGGCGGCCTCGGAGTCGACGGACACCGGGTCGGTCTCCGCCTCGGCCCGGGGTTGCGCGTCGAGGTCGGGCTCGGCGGCCGGCACCGCCTCGGCGGCCTCGGCGGCGTGCGCAGGCGTGACCTCGTCCGCGCGGGTATCCGGTCCGCTCACTGCTCCTCCGGTCCTTCCCGTTCCCTTGAGGCCCCTCCCCGCGTCACCGTTGCCGGGACGCCGACGCCTTGATCATGGCGTGTTCCGGAGCGGGGACGGCCGCGCCGGGCCGCCCCGATGCCGAAACGATGCACAGTCCCATTGTCGCCGCACGGTCTCGGCACTCAGCTCGCGTCGGGTCGCGCCACCAGCTCGACGGAGTCGGTCGCGTTGCACCAGCGGCAGCGCACCGACTCGATCTCGTCGGAAACGATCTCGCGCTCCTCGACCCGGGCGACGCCCGCGAGGTCGAGGTGGGTGAACTCGACCGCCTTGGTGGTCCGCGTCACGTCGAACCGGGTCAGGTTGCCGCACAGCGAGCAACGCCACCGGGTGTCCTCGGTGGGGGCCTGGATCGACATGCGTGTTCCCTTCCTGTCTGGTCTGCGAGCGTCTGCCGGTCCGCGAGCGGCCCGCGTACACCCATGATGCCGGGCGGCGAGAGGTACCTGGGCGCGGCCGTGTCGGGCCGGAAACGTACCGTCCGGTACATGAGCAGCACCGCGCACCGGGATTGCCGGTCACGAGGTTCGGCGAATCAGGGCTTGCCGGCGGCCGACCGGCCGCGGCGTTCCCGCCCGCCGGACAGTATCGCCCCGGGCCACGAGTTGCGAACCATGCCCGGGTCCCGAGCGATTCGTGACGAGGTGGAGCGCCAGGTGTTCACGGTCGTCGATCTGGAGACGACCGGCCTGGATCCGCAGGAGGCGCGGATCACCGAGATCGCCGCCGTACGCCTGCGCGGATCGGACCGTCTGGGCGAGTTCGCGACCCTGGTCGCGCCCGGCGTACCGATCCCGGAGTTCATCACGGACCTGACCGGGATATCCGACGATCTGGTGGCCGACGCGCCACCGCTGCGGCTGGTGTTGCCGGCGTTCACCCGGTTCGCCGAGGACGCCATCCTGGTCGCCCACAACGCCCCCTTCGACGTGGGCTTTCTGCGTGCGGCGAGCCTCGCCTGCGACGCGCCGTGGCCCGATCTGCGGGTCGTGGACACGCTCGCGCTGGCCCGCGCGTTGCTGCCGCCGGGGACGGTGCCGAACATGCGTCTGGGCACGCTCGCGCGGTACTTCGAGGCGCCCACCGACCCGACCCACCGAGCGCTCGCCGACGCCCGGGCGACCGCGCACGTCCTGCGCGCCTTCATCGGCCGGATGCACGCGAGCGGCCGGCACGAGCTGTCCGACCTGCTCACCCTGGGCCGGCCGGCCGCACCCAGGGTGTGGCCGGAGCAAACCACTCCGATCGGGTGAAGCCGCGGTCTCGCCACCGACACCCCCCGGCGCACGTGCGCCGACTAAGCTCGGGCACCTTGTCGTCGAGAGCCGGAGGACTACCCGTGATCACCGCGATCGTGCAGGTCAAGACGCGTGTGGACCAGACCCCGGAAATCGCGGAGGCGATCGCCGCGATCGAGGGCGTGAGCGAGGTCTACTCGGTCACCGGAGAATTCGACCTGATCGCCATGGTGCGCGTCCGCGCCCACGACGACCTGGCCGACGTCATCCCCGGCCACCTCAACAAGGTCCCCGGCGTGGAGGCCACCACCACCCACATCGCCTTCCGCACCTACTCCCAACACGACCTCGAAGCCGCCTTCGCCATCGGCCTGGAATAACCCCCGGTCCGGGCGCCCCCAAAGCGCCCGGACCCACCCCGCCCAACACTCGAACCCACCCCCGGCAAGGCCACCCCACCCCGGGCCGATTCCAGCCCACCCGGCGCACGAAAACACCCACCCCGGCACACCCAGAACCCCAGCCCCACCGCCCAACAACACCAAACCCAGCCCACCCGGCGCTCGAGGACACCCCCGGCGGGGCCGCCATCCCGTGGGTCCAGCGGCAATCAAGTCCGCAGCCCCACCGCCCAACAACACCAATCCAGCCCGTCCGGCGCTCGAGGACACCCCCGGCAGGGCCGCCATCCCCCGGGCCCGGGCGCAATCAACACCCCAGCCCCACCGCCCAACAACACCAAATCCAGCCCGTCCGGCGCTTGAGGACGCCCGGCCGGCGAGGCCAAAACCCCCTACGCCGCAGGCAATTGCCGCACAGAGCGCGGGTCCGCGTCCGGAACGCACCGCCCCCCATCGACCGTGTAGCTCCACAACGCCCCACGCTCCACGATCTCCCGCACCGCCCCCGCAAAGCGGTCCAGGTGCTCGACGGGCGTGCCCAAGCCGAAGCTGACCCGGATCGCGTTGAGGTTCTGCTCACCCTCGGGCGCGTCCGGAGACCCGCACTCGCTCGGCTGGTCGGCCCGCCCGCCCAACAGGTGCCGCACCAGCGGATGAGCGCAGAACAGCCCGTCCCGCACACCGATCCCGTACTCCGCCGACAACACCGCCGCGAACCGCGAGCTGTTCCACCCCTCGACCACGAACGAGAGCACCCCCACCCGGGCCGACTCCGGCCCGAACAGCTCCAGCGTCCGCACCGCCGGAATCTGCGCCAGCTGCGCCCGAAGGCGCGCGAGCAGCGCCTCCTCGCGGGCGACCAGCGCCGCCGGCCCCGCCTCGGTGATCGCCCGACACGCGGACGCCAACGCGTAGGCGCCGATCACATTCGGCGATCCCGCCTCGTGCCGGGCCGCACCGCGCTGCCACTCCACGTGGTCCCGACTGACCGCCTTGCTCGCCCCGCCACCGGCCAGGTACGGCTCGGCCGCGTCCAGCCAGTCGCCCCGCCCGGCCAACACGCCGGAGCCGAACGGCGCGTACAGCTTGTGCGCCGACAGCGCGATCCAGTCCACGTCCAGGTCGGCCACCGACACCGGGTGGTGCGGCGCCAGTTGCGCGGCGTCCAGCACGATCCGCGCGCCGTGCCGGTGCGCGACCTCGGCCAGTTCGGCGACCGGGAAGAGCTCACCGGTCACGTTCGAGGCACCGGTCACGCACACCAGTCGGGGCCCGTCGCCGGACCCGGCGAGCGCCGCCTCCAGCGTCGCGACGGCCTGCGCCGGCGAGGACGGCGCGGCCAACTGGGTCACCCCGGCGTGCCGGCGCCACGGCAGCAGCGCGGCGTGGTGCTCGGTCTCGAAGACGAACACCCGCGTGCCGCGCGGCAGTACCGACGCGAGCAGGTTGAGCGAGTCGGTGGTCCCGCGGGTGAACAGCAGTGTGTCGTCGGCCCGCAGCCCCAGGAAGCTCGCGACCGTGGCCCGGCTCTGCTCGTACAGGTCGGTGGACAACTGGGACAGGTAGCCGGCACCGCGGTGCACGCTGCCGTAGTAGGGCAGGTATGTGGACACGTCGTCCCACACCCGCTGAAGACACGGCGCACTCGCCCCGTAGTCGAGCGCGGCGTACTCGACCTCGCCACCGGTCACCAGCGGAACGAGCACGTCCCGCCCGACCACGGGCAGCGGCGCGGCGATCGCGAGGTCACAGTCGAAGGCGGCGGAGGAGGCGGAAGCGGTGTCGACGGTCATGGCGAAACTCCTCGGCAGGCACGGAACACCGAGGCGAATGTCGCTGAATCGACATTGAAACGCACCGGGTGATCCGCTGGTGAAATGTGGTCTCGGAAAAGCGACGCGCGACGACTCAGCGCGTACGGATCAGGGCGATTAGCCCGTTTCGAGAAAGAGATTTCACGCCATCACATGCTCCCCAGGTACAGGACCCCCGGGTCACATGGAGCAATTGCCTGCCGTCATGCAAGGGGTCCGCGCTTGCCGGGGCGCCTTACGACGCCCGGCCGTGTCATCACCCGGGGCACCCCACCGCGGAGCGAGGGTTGCCGGACAGCAAGCCGGGGCTTTCCACTGTCACTCGTGACCTGCGCAGAATTATTACCAGACGGAGCGCCCCGCGCAACGACAGCCCCACCATTCCCACATCCTGGACGGCACGACGCCGGGCGGGTCGGCCACGACCACGCCCGGCGTACGGTCTCCCGCCCGGACCCGCTATCCCCGCGCGAACGACCGGGTCGTGGCCACCCAACGATCCAGCGCGGCCTGCGCCGCGCCCGAGTCGATCGCCTCGGCGGCCCGATCGATCCCGGCCGCCAACTGCTGGGTCAACGATCCCTCTCCCGGGCCCAACGCGGCCAGCGCCGCCGCCGAGTTCAACAACACCGCGTCGCGCACCGCGCCCTGCTCGCCCGCGAACAACTTCCGGGCCACCTCGGCGTTGAACGCCGCGTCGCCGCCGCGCAACGACTCGATCCCGTTCAGCGGGATGCCCAGGTCCCGCGGGTCCACCCGGTCCTCGCGCACGTCGCCGTCCCGCACGATCCACACCTGCGACGTGGTCGTGACGGTCAACTCGTCCAGCCCGTCGTCACCCCGGAACACCAGCGCGGTCGCACCCCGATCGGCCAGCACACCGGCCACGATCGGCGCCATCCGCAGATCCGCGACCCCGACCGCGTGGAACCGCACACGAGCCGGATTGGTCAACGGCCCCAGGAAGTTGAACGTGGTCGGCACCCCCAGCTCGCGCCGCGCCTGCGCGGCGTGCCGCAGCGACGGGTGGAAGCGCTGGGCGAAGCACAGCGTGATGCCCGCCTCCTCGGCCGTCCGGGCCACCTGCTCCGGGGTCAGGTCCAGCACCACACCGAGCGCCTCGAGCACGTCGGCGGCACCGCTGGACGAGGACGCCGCCCGATTGCCGTGCTTGACCACGGTCTCGCCCGTGCCCGCGACCACGATCGCGGACATCGTCGAGATGTTCACCGTCCGCGCGAGGTCGCCACCGGTGCCGACGATGTCGACCGTACGGCCGGGCACCTCGATCGTCGACGCGTGCGCGTACATCGCCCGCACCAGACCCGAGACCTCGTCCACGGTCTCGCCCTTGGCCCGCAGCGCGATCACGAACCCGGCCACCTGCACCGGCGTCGCCTCGCCGGTCATGATGTGGTCCATCGCCCACGCGGTCGCGTCGGCCGGCAGGTCGTCGCCGCGCATGAGCGTCGCCAGGAGGTCCCGCCAGGAACGGGCCGCCGGGTTGCCGCCGCTCTTGTTCGTAGAGGCCGAGGCGCCCATGGTCCGCTCCCGCTGTGTCATCGGATGAGTCCGCGACAGCGTACCCACCGCGCCCGTCGCGGCCGGGTGGTTATCCGGGATGCGGTCAGGCCGGCTGGCGTCCGGCGATCCGACCCCGGATCAGGTCGGCCGCCGCGTCCGCGAGCGTGCGCGGATCCAGCGGGTGGGCGACCACCGCGTCCGCCCGGCACCACGTGGCCAGCCACGCGTCCTGCGGACGGCCGACCAGGGTCAGCACCGGCGGGCAGTTGTAGATCTCGTCCTTGAGCTGACGACACACACCCATGCCACCGGCCGGGGCGGTCTCCCCGTCCAGGATCACCAGATCGATGCCGCCCTTGTCCATCGCCTCGATCACGGCGGGCTCGGTGGCGCACTCCAGGTATTCCACGAACGGCACGTCGACGGCGGGCCTGCGCCCGAGCGCGAGGGTGACCTTCCGTCGGGTGTTGCGGTCGTCGCTGTACACGAGGACGGTCATGGTCTCGCCGCGCGTCATGTCCACCTGCCTGTGTCTGGGCTGCGTGTGTTCAGGGCTGCATATGTTCAGGCTGCGCATGTTCGGTACGGGCAACACTCGGATCGACCCGGATGTTAGCGCTTTTCGGCACGAAAATGTGTGCCTCGTCACGCGCTCGTCCCGCTCCCGGCCGGCCACGGTCCGGCCCGGGCGACACCGACCGCACCCCCGACGCGCCCCGAATCACCCGCGCGCGAGCACCTCGTAGCCCTCGGCGTCGCCGCCCAGGCGCTGGGCCAGCCCGGCCATCCGGGTCCGCTCCCGGGCCGGCTCCAGGCCGGTGATCACCTGCTGCCGGGAGATCAGCACCCGCAGCGGCCGCTCGTCGGGGGCCGGCGCCACCACCCGCCAGCCGTCCGGCGTCAGGATCCGGGCCGCCTCGTCGGCCGCCGCCAGATCCGGCAGCGTCAGCACGTGCCGCATCACGAACCGTCCGGTCTCCACCGCGACTCCGTCCGCCCGCATCTGCGCGACCACCGCCGAATCGGCGCGCGAGGGGTCGAAGCAGGACCCGACCACCACGAGCGTGCCGTCGTCGACGAGCACGGGATCGGGTTCCGGTCGCCGCCGGCGCAGGAAACGTTCCAGGATCATGCCGCGACGCTACTCGGCCGCGTCGGCCAACCTCGGCTCGGGCCCGCGGGCCACCCGGACGGCCGAGTCGGCCTCCTCCGTTCGGGCAGAGTCACCCGGAAGAGTGCTCTTCGACACGGGTTTTCCGGCGTCGTCCAAGCCCTGCTCCACACCGCCGCCGGCCTCGGCCGCCTCGCGCGCCAACCGCTCCTCGCGCGCCTTGCGGCCGGCCTCGATCAGTTCGAGTCGATCCAGCCGGCGGTCCTCCCGGACCGCCTCGCGCTCCGACGCCCGGGCCCACTGCACGAACAACACCAGGAAGACGAGCAGTCCGATGATGTCGCCGCTGCCCCACAGGATTCCGCCCGCCGTGCCCTGGTCCGAGAGCGGACTGGCGCCCCAGTCGCGACCGAGGTCGTTGTACCAGTCACCGGCGAGCACGTTGGACGAACTCATGATCGCGATACCCAGCCACGCGTGGAACGGCAGCGTCGCGAACACCGCGAGCAGCCGCATCGGATAACTCGCGCGCGGCATCGGGTCCAGACCCAGCAGCGGCCAGAACCACATGCAGCCGATGATCACGAAATGCACGTGATTCATGTCGTGCATGAAGGTGTTCCGCAACGTCAGCTCGTACCAAGGGGTGAAGTACAGGGCGAACGGGTTGAGCACGAAGATGAACCCGGCGAAGGCCGGGAAGGTGACCACCTTCGCGTATCTGCTGTGCAGCAGCGCGTTGAGTCGATTACGCCACTTGGTCGGCAGGGTACGCAGCGCGAGTGTGATCGGCGCTCCGAGCGCCAGGAAGATCGGCGTGATCATCGCCAGCACCATGTGCTGAACCATGTGCACACTCAGCAACACGGTGTCGTACGCGGCCAACGCGGACTCGGTCGCGAGCAGGAACGTGCCCAGCCCCAGTCCCAGGAAGGAGAAGCTCCGCCACCGCGACCACGAGTCCCCACGGGCCCTGAGCTTGTGCACCCCGTACAGATAGAGGCCGCCGAAGAGCATCGCGACCAGGATCGGGATCGGCTCGAACACCCACCCGGTCAGGAGCCGAATGGGGGTCAGTTCCGGCGGTACGTTCCCAGGGGTCGCGTGCGCCAGAAACACCCCGGCGTCGCCTGCAGAGCCACTCACGGAACCAGAGCCTAACCCGGACACGTTGTACAAAGGTTGCCCCCCGAAGTGTGGGCAGATCCGGCGACCGCAATAATGGCCGCCGTGGCGACAGCAACTTCACTAGAAACCGGGCCCCCCTCACACGGGACACACGGGACGCTCAACCGTCCCAACTTGGTCAGCATCGGCACGATCGTCTGGTTGGCGTCCGAGCTGATGTTCTTCGCGGCCTTGTTCGCGATGTATTTCACGATCCGCTCCGTCACCGGCGCGGACGCTTGGCGTGAGCACGCCAGTGAGCTGAACATCCCGTTCTCGACGGGCAACACGACGATCCTCGTGCTGTCCTCGCTCACCTGCCAGCTCGGCGTCTTCGCGGCCGAACGCGGTGACGTCAAGAAGCTCAGAATGTGGTTCGTCATCACCTTCGTGATGGGCGCCGTCTTCGTCGGCGGCCAGGTGATGGAGTACACGGAGCTGGTCAAGGAGGGCACGACTCTCTCGTCGTCGGCTTACGGTTCGGTCTTCTACCTGACCACCGGCTTCCACGGCATGCACGTGACAGGCGGTCTGATCGCCTTCCTGCTGATCCTCGGACGCACCTACGCGGCCCGACGGTTCACGCACGAGCAGGCCACGGCCGCAATCGTCGTCTCGTACTACTGGCATTTCGTCGACGTGGTCTGGATCGGTCTGTTCTTCACGATCTACGTCATCAGGTAGACGTCCCGACACTTACTACGCAGACGACATTGGACCGGGGTTTTCCGTGAAAAAGCTCTCCGCGCGGCGACGCCACCCCTTGGCGGCGATCGTCGTACTCATCTTCGCGCTCGCGGCCACGGGGGGTCTGTACGCCGCGTTCGCGCCTGCCAAGAAGGCGGAGGCCGACGATTCCGCCTCCATCGCCGTCGAGGCGGGCAAGAAGCTCTACCTGAGCGGATGTTCGACCTGCCATGGGCTCGACGCCCAGGGTTCCACCGACGGTCCGTCCCTGATCGGCGTCGGCGCGGCCGCCGTCGACTTCCAGGTGGCGACCGGCCGGATGCCGCTTCAGCAGCCCGGCGCCCAGGCGCCGCGCAAGCCCGAGGTCTACACCCAGGCGCAGATCGACCAGCTCTCCGCGTACGTGGCCTCCCTCGGCGTCGGACCCAAGGTCCCGACGGCGAACATGTACGCGCCCGACGGCGACATCGTCAACGGCGCCGAGCTGTTCCGCACGAACTGCTCGCAGTGCCACAACTTCTCCGGTGAGGGCGGCGCCCTGACCGAGGGCAAGTTCGCGCCGCCGCTGAAGAACGTGGACCCGAAGCACATGTACGAGGCCATGCTCACCGGCCCGCAGAACATGCCTTCGTTCCCGGACAGCACGATGCCCGAGCAGCAGAAGAAGGACATCGTCACGTACGTCAACGAGACGACCAAGAAGGAGCCGAACCCCGGCGGCCTGGGTCTCGGCCGGCTCGGCCCGGTCTCCGAAGGTCTGTTCGGCTGGATCATCGCGCTCGGTCTGCTCATCGGATGTGCGATCTGGATTGCCGCCCGGACCCCCAAGGCCAGGACCAAATGAGTAGCCAGGACAAGTCTGAAGTGCCTGAAGAGCACCTGCCCGAGGTCCACGCCTCGGCACATGTTCCGGCGGAAGGCGACCCGTTCGCCGACCCCGGCCTGCCGGCCCACGAGCCGCGCGTCACCGACATCGACGAGCGGGCCGCCAAGCGCGCCGAGCGTCAGGTCGCGTTCCTCTTCGTGATCTCGATGTTGTCCACGATCGGTTTCATCTGGGCGTACGTCGGCATCGACAAGTACCGCATCATCGACATCTTCTTCTTCGGGAAGATCGGTGCCCAGAACCTCGCGCTCGGCGGCTTCCTCGGCCTCGCGCTGTTCTGCATCGGCGCCGGCGCGATCCACTGGGCGCGCACGTTGATGACGGACGAGGAGATCGTCCAGGAGCGGCACGAGTTCACCTCGGACCCGGAGACCCGCGAATACGCGATCCGGGAGTTCACCCAGGGTGCCGCGGACTCGGTGATCGGTCGCCGCCCGCTGATCCGGCGCACGATGATCGGCGCGATGGCCCTGGTGCCGCTGTCCGGCGTCGTGCTGCTGCGCGACCTCGGTCCGCTGCCGGGCACCAAGCTGCGGCACACCGACTGGAAGCCGGGCGTCGAGCTGATCAACGAGGCGACCGGCCTGCCGATCAAGCCGGACGACATCGTCAAGGGCTCGCTGACCATGGTGCTGCCCGACGGCCTGGTCGAGAAGTACGGCCCGGCCGGCGAGAAGGAAGAGCTCTCGCACGGCTGGCTGGAGAAGGCGGGCATGTCCGCGGTCCTGGTGGTCCGGCTGGAGCCGGAGGACATCAAGTCCAAGAAGGAACTGGACTGGGGCTACGAGGGCATCGTGGCGTACTCGAAGATCTGCACCCACGTGGGTTGCCCGATCGGCCTGTACGAGCAGCAGACGCACCACCTGCTGTGCCCGTGTCACCAGTCCACCTTCGACCTGGCGGACGACGGCAAGGTCGTGTTCGGTCCGGCCGCGCGCTCGCTGCCGCAGTTGAAGATCCATGTGAACGAGGCGGGTAACCTCGCCGCGACGCAGGACTTCGCCGAACCGGTCGGCGCGAGCTTCTGGGAGCGTGGCTGATGTCGAGCGAACAACCCAAGGGCGGGGCGAACAAGAGCACCCCGATCCCGAACAACGCGGCCGTTCGCGCGGCCGACGCCCTGGACAGCCGGCTGGGCATCTACGGCGCGGCGAAGAAGAACCTGCGCAAGGTCTTTCCGGACCACTGGTCCTTCATGCTCGGTGAAGTGGCGCTGTACAGCTTCATCGTGCTGCTGCTGACCGGTGTCTTCCTGACGCTGTTCTTCAAGCCGAGCATGCAGGAGGTCGTCTACGACGGCTCCTACGTGCCGCTCCAGGGCATTCACATGTCCCAGGCGTACGCCTCGACGCTGGACATCAGCTTCGACATCCGCGGTGGTCTGGCGATGCGTCAGATCCACCACTGGGCCGCGCTGATCTTCGTGTCGTCGCTGTTCGTGCACATGTTCCGGATCTTCTTCACCGGGGCGTTCCGCAAGCCGCGCGAAATAAACTGGCTGTTCGGCTTCCTGCTGCTGATCCTGGCCATGGTCAACGGCTTCACCGGCTACTCGCTCCCGGACGACCTGCTCTCCGGTACGGGTCTGCGGATCGCCGAGGGTGTGGTCCTGGCCATCCCGCTGGTCGGCACGTACGTGCAGTTCTTCCTGTTCGGCGGGGAGTTCCCGGGCGAGGACATCGTGCCCCGCCTGTTCACCATCCACGTGCTGCTGATCCCGGCGATCATGGTCGGCCTGGTGACCGTGCACCTGATCCTGGTCTTCTACCAGAAGCACACCCAGTTCCCCGGCCCGGGCAAGACCGAGAAGAACGTGGTCGGCCTGCCGCTGCTGCCGGTCTACGCGGCCAAGGCCGGTGGCTTCTTCTTCATCGTGTTCGGCATCACCGCCGCCCTCGGCGGCATGGTGCAGATCAACCCGATCTGGGCCTACGGTCCATACAACCCGGGTCAGATCACGGCGGGCTCCCAACCGGACTGGTACATCGGGTTCCTCGAGGGATCCCTGCGCATCATGCCGAACTGGGAATGGAACATCTGGGGCCACACGCTCAGCTTCAACGTGCTGATCCCGTCCCTGGTCCTGCCCGGCGTGCTGTTCACGTTCCTGGCGATGTACCCGTGGATCGAAGGCTGGATCACCGGCGACAAGCGTGAGCACCACCTGCTCGACCGCCCGCGCAACATGCCGGTGCGCACCGGCCTGGGCGTCGCCTGGATCATCTGCTACGGCGTGTTGTGGGTCTGTGGTGGCAACGACATCATCGCCACCCACTTCCACATGTCGATCAACACGATCACCTGGATCGGCCGCGTCGCGTTCTTCGTCGCGCCCGTGCTGGCCTACCTGGCCACGGTGCGCATCTGCAAGGGTCTGCAACGGCGCGACCGGGACAAGGTCCTGCACGGTCGCGAGACCGGTGTGATCAAGAAGCTCCCGCACGGCGAGTTCGTGGAGATCCACGAGCCGCTGGACGCCGGGGTGCGGCACACCCTCACCGCGCACGAGCAGCCCAAGCCGTACCAGCTCGAGCCGGCCGAGGACGAGAACGGTGTGGCCCGCAAGGTCAAGCGTTCGCAGAAGCTGCGCTCGAAGATGTCGCACTGGTACTTCGCCGAGCCGATCGAGAAGCCGACGGCCGAGGAGTACAAGGAACTGACCAGCGGACACGGTCACCACTGACGCGACCGGGGCCGGGCTGCTGACGCCACATCGGCACGACCCGTAGGACGCGCAGGAACGACGAAGGGCCCCACCGGATCTTCCCGGTGGGGCCCTTCGCGTCGCGCCCCGCAGGCGGCCGTACAGCGCCTTCACGGGAGCGCCGGGCGGCGGGCCCGGAGTTGCCGGACGGCCCCGTCAGAGCCGGCGGGTGGTGGCCGGGCCGGTCGTGCTGTGGGTCAGCCACTGCGACCAGTCCAGGTTCCACTCGCCGTAGCCGTTGCCGATCGGCTCCATGCTCTTGGCGTCGCCCGTGTTCACCACGGTGACCACGTCGCCGACCTTGACCTGGTCGTAGAACCACTTGGCGTCCTCGTCGCTCATCCCGACGCAGCCGTGGCTCACGTTCTCCCGGCCCTGCGAGCTCACCGACCACGGGGCCGCGTGCACGAACTCGCCGCTCCAGGTGACCCGGGTGGCCCAGTAGACGTCCAGCCGGTAGCCGTCGCTGCTGTCCGCGGAGATGCCCACCGTGGTGCCGTCCATCAGCACGTGCGGCGCCTTGCCGAGCACCACCTTGATGCCCGACCGGGTGGTGAAGCCGGGTTTGCCGGTGGTCACCGGCATCGTCTTGATGTCGACGCCGTTGCGCTCGAGGGTCAGCGTGTGCGCCGCGGAGTCCACGGTGGCGACCACGGCGTCGCCGACCTCGAAGTCGACCACCTTGCCGGGGCCGCCGTAGACGCCGTTCCCGAAGTCGACGCCGAGCAGACTGGTGGCCACCGAGACCCTGGTGTTCACCGGCCAGTAGTCCTTGGGCCGATAGCGCACGGTCGTGTCGTCCACCCAGCCCCACGCGCCCTCGACCGGCGTGGACGCGGATACCTGGAGTCGCCGCTCCACCTCGGCACGCCGCGCCGGGTCGGTGACCGGCCGCTCCAGGGTGACCGTGATCGGCATGCCCACGCCCACCTTCGAGTCGGCCTCCGGCAGCACCGACTCCACGTGCGTCTCGGCGTCCGGCGTGAGCGTGGTGAACGACTCGGTCCGGGTCGAGGTCAGCCCGTACACGTCGACGGCGGACGCGGTCAGCGTGTACCTGCTGCCGTAGGCCAGCGGTTCGGAGTTGGACCACGTCGTGTCGCCGGCCGCGTTGCCGCCCGGCACCGGCTTGCCGTCCGGGCCCACCAGGCTCACCGCGTACAGCCGCCCGTCGCCGGCGGTGACGGTGATCGGCCGGCCCGGCTGGGCGGGACGATCGGTGCGCACGTCCACCGCGAGGCGGGCGACGCTCTCGGCGGGTCGGTCGATCTCGGCGGTGCGCTGCTTCTCCCACGTCCCGCATCCGGCCACGAACACGAGTGGCAGCGCCGACGCGAGGGCCCAGCCGAGCCGGCGGACGCGAACAGCTCTGTCCCGATTCACTCATGACCTCCAGCCGTACCGGCCGATCACCGTACATCCGTGCTCGCCGAGCGCGGATGGCGCGGAGTTTGGTGCATCGAGAGTGGCCGGGAACGACCCACTTCATTCAGATAAAACGACAAACCGCCCGATCGCCTGACACCGGCCGCCGGCCGGGTCGCGCGATCGGGCGGTTCGCCCTACCGTGTGAGACTTGCTACGCCGCCGGGGCCCCGGCCGCGCCACCGCCGGTGAGCGCGCTGCCCTTGAGCCAGGTCGCCCAGTCGACGCTCCAGCCGCCGAGCCCGTTGCCGGCCTTGACCGTCTTGTCGGTGCTGTTGAGGATCTCCACCGGGTCCCCCTGGGTGACCAGGTCGAAGAACTTCTTGGCGTTGGAGGCGCTCAGCCCGATGCACCCGTGGCTGTCGTTCTGCCGGCCGAACTTGCCCTCGTTCCAGGGCGCGCCGTGCGCGTACGTTCCGGACGCGGTCAGGTGCACCGCGTGCCGCACGTTCTTCATGTTGTACGCGTCGCCCAGGCCGACCGTCTCGGAGTCCATCGTGATGCCGTCGACCTTGTCGAGCACGACCATCGTGCCGCCCCAGGTCGGGAAGCTGGGGCCGCCCGCCGAGATCGGCAGGTCCTCGATCTGGGCCCCGTCCTTGGTGACCACCATGTGCTTGGACTTGAGGTCCGCGGTGGCCACCAGCGAGCGGCCGATGGTGAACTTGATGTCCTTGGTCTGCTTGCCGTAGACACCCGGCGCCGCCTTCGCGCCGGTCAGGTTGGCCTTGAGGTTGACCTTCGTGCCGCTCGCCCAGTACTTCTCCGGGCGGTAGTCGATCCGGTCGTTGCCGTCGAGGTCCTTGAGCCAGGACCACGAGCCCTGCACGGCGGGCTCGGAGACGACCTTGAGGTTGCGCTCGATCGCGGCCTTGTCCTTGATCGGCTCGTTGAACTTGAGCGAGATGATCGCGCCGACGCCCCACGTGCTGTCCGGCTCGATGTTGAAGTCGGCCACGAACGTGTCGTCGGCGGCCTTGGTGTTGAACTTGCTCTGCGCGGTGACCTCGGCGCCGTCGGCGTTGGCGGCCTTGGCCGCGACCGTGTAGGCGCCGCCGTTGGCCAACGGGGCGTCCGGCTTCCAGCCGATGCCGTCCGGGCTGATCTGCCCGTCGACGGTCTTGCCCTTCGCGTCGGTGACCACGACCGAGGTGAGCTTGCCGCCGGTCGCGTCGACCTTGAGCGCGCCGTCGGTCTCCACGCTCTTGGTACCGTCGGCGGGAGTGATCGCGATCGTGGCGGGTGCCGCGGCGACCTTCTTGTTCGGACCGCCACCGGAGCCGCCGGAGTTGCCACCGGTCGAGCCGCCGGGGTCGGTCTTGCCGCCGTCGGACGAGCAGCCTGCAATGAATATGAGCGGCGCCACCATGAGTCCCGCGAAGAGGCGTATGCCGCCGCCCGCTGCCCCCGTGCGCGATGCTCCGTGTATCCGGGGCACGCGTGTTCCTCCCTCGTCCTGGTACTCCCTTGCGTCCATTTGACGCGTCGACCCCCGGTTCGGGTTGCTACAACCGCCGAACGGTCACACACCGGTGACATTCGGGGGCGTCAGGGAGTCCTCTGTAGATATCACACAAGGCCGACCACCCATCAGGGTGATCGGCCTTGTGGCAAAACCGTGTTGCGAAGGTTGCGAATCGGTGGCGCTAGTAGCGCTGGTCCGCACCCCGGTAGAACTCGAAGACCCAGCCGAAGACACCGATCGCGACGAACGGCGCGGCGAACATCGCCAGCCACCAGCCGAAGATGACGCCCAGGAACAGCAGCGCCGAACCGGTCGCCAACAGCAGCGGCTGCCAGCTGTGCGGGGCGAAGAAGCCCAGCTCGCCGGCGTCGTCGGCGATCTCGCCCTCTTCGTTGTCCTGCGCGAGCAGGTCCATCCGGCGCGCGGTGAAGATCAGGTAGAACCCGATCATCAGCGCCAGGCCGAACGTCAGCGCCAGGGCGGTCGTACCGGTCGGGTCCTCGGACAACAACCAGTAGATGATCGTCACCGGCAGCAGGAACACGGCCAGGACTGCGAACAGGACACCGTTGAACTTCACTTCTCGGCTCCCTTCGCCAGCTCGGGCGACGCCTCGGAACGCTCGTCGGTGAGGTACTCCAGCGCGGCGATCTCCGGGTGGTGGAGGTCGAACGCGGGAGCCTCGGAACGGATCCGCGGAATGCTCGTGAAGTTGTGCCGCGGCGGCGGGCAGGAGGTCGCCCACTCCAGCGAACGGCCGTAGCCCCACGGGTCGTCCACGGTGATCTTCTTGCCGTACTTGTGCGTCTTCCAGATGTTGTAGAAGAACGGCAGGATCGACAGACCCAGCAGGAACGAGCCCAGGGTCGAGATCGTGTTCAGCGTGGTGAAGCCTTCCGAGTCCAGGTAGTCCGCGTACCGACGGGCCATGCCCTCGGCACCCAGCCAGTGCTGCACCAGGAACGTGGTGTGGAAGCCGATGAACAGCGTCCAGAAGGTGATCTTGCCCAGCCGCTCGTCGAGCATCTTGCCGGTGAACTTGGGCCACCAGAAGTGGAAGCCCGCGAACATCGCGAACACCACGGTGCCGAACACCACGTAGTGGAAGTGCGCCACCACGAAGTAGGTGTCCGAGACGTGGAAGTCCAGCGGCGGCGACGCGAGGATGACGCCGGTGAGACCACCGAACGCGAAGGTCACCAGGAAGCCCACGGTCCACAACATCGGTGTCTCGAAGGACAACGAGCCGCGCCACATGGTGCCGATCCAGTTGAAGAACTTGACGCCGGTCGGTACGGCGATCAGGAACGTCATGAAGGAGAAGAACGGCAGCATGACCGCGCCGGTCGGGAACATGTGGTGCGCCCACACGGTGACCGACAGGCCCGCGATCGAGATGGTCGCGGCGATCAGGCTCTTGTAACCGAACATCGGCTTGCGCGCGAAGACCGGGATGATCTCCGACACGATGCCGAAGAACGGCAACGCGATGATGTACACCTCGGGATGGCCGAAGAACCAGAAGAGGTGCTGCCACAGGATCGGTCCGCCGTTGGCCGGATCGAAGATGTGTGTGCCGAACTTGCGGTCGGCCTCCAGCGCGAACAGCGCGGCGGCCAGGACCGGGAACGCCATCAGGACCAGGACCGAGGTCAGCAGCACGTTCCAGCAGAAGATCGACATCCGGAACATGGTCAGACCGGGCGCGCGCATGCAGATGATCGTGGTGATGAAGTTGACGGCACCCAGGATGGTGCCGAAGCCCGACATCGCCAGACCCATGATCCACATGTCGCCGCCGATGCCCGGCGAGCGCACCGCGTCGGACAGCGGCGCGTACGCGAACCAGCCGAAGTCGGCGGCACCCTGCGGGGTGATGAAGCCGGCCACCGCGATGATCGAGCCGAACAGGTAGAGCCAGTAGGCGAACATGTTCAGGCGCGGGAACGCGACGTCGGGGGCGCCGATCTGCAGCGGCATGATCCAGTTCGTGAAGCCCGCGAACAGCGGCGTCGCGAACATCAGCAGCATGATCGTGCCGTGCATCGTGAACGACTGGTTGAACTGCTCGTTCGAGATGAACTGCGTACCGGGGCGGGCCAGCTCCGCGCGCATGACCAGCGCGAGCACACCACCGATGCAGAAGAAGACGAAGGAGGTGATCAGGTACATCGACCCGATCGTCTTGTGGTCCGTGGTCGTCATCCACTTGATGACGATGTTCCCGGGCTCCTTGCGCCGGACCGGCGGAGGTCCGTCCGGGGCCACGGTCTGTGGCTCACTGAGGATTGTCACTCGTCACTTCTTCCCGTGCGCTTCAACGGGGGCAGGCTCGTTGATCTTGCTGCGCAGCCAGCCGGTCTGGCCCTTCGCGGCCAGGTCCTTCAGGTGCTGGACGTAAACGGCCTTGTCCACGATCTTCACGTTGAAGAGCATGCGCGAGTGGTCCACGCCGCACAGTTCGGCGCACTTGCCGCCGTACGTGCCCTTCTTGGTCGGAACGACCTCGAACTTGTTCGTGCGGCCCGGGATGATGTCCTTCTTGTACAAGAAGTTCGGGACCCAGAACGAGTGGATGACGTCCGGCGAGGTCAGATCGAACCGCACCGACTCCTTCACCGGCAGGTACAGCGTCGGCGGCTTGCCGGGCGTGCCCTGCTCGTAGACGTCGACCGTGCCGTCGGCCGGGTCGCCCTGATAGTTGAAGGACCAGCTCCACTGCACGCCGACCACGTTGATCGTGTTGTCGGGGTTCTTGGAGAGTTCTTCGAGCTTGGTCTCGTCACGCGCGGTGAAGTAGAAGAAGACCGCGATCATGATGCCGGGGATGACCGTGTACAAAACCTCGATGGGGAGGTTGTAGCGCGTCTGCGGCGGGATCTCGATCTTGGTACGCGACCGGCGGTGGAACGCGACGCTCCACAGGATGAGCCCCCACACCACGACCCCGACGATCAGCGCTGCAATCCAGGCGCCCTGCCAGAGCGACAGGACTCGCGGACCCTGCTCGGTGACAGGGTTGGGCAGGCCGAGTCTCGGCAGGTCCTTGGAATCGACGGAGCAGCCGGTGGCGGTCGCGGTGACGAGGCCCAGAGCCAGCAGCTGCGGCACCCTGCGCCGCATCCAGCGCCGCGGCGAGCGGTCGGAGCCGTAGGGACTCACGTAGCGCCTTCCCGAATGTCTCGCCCGCGCGCGAGTCACGGTGGGGAACTTTTCTTCCCTGACGACCCGTTGCGCGGACAGGTATGGATGTTTCTGCGGGCCAAACCCTACTCCAGCCCTATTCGGGTCGCGCGCGGAGGTCTGGTGTGGCGGGCCGGGTAGATGTGCCGGTGCGTCCGTTCGGGCGAACGGCCCGAACGCGTCCGGGATTCGGGTATTGGCTAACGTCCGACGCATGGCGTATTTCGACGCGGCCTCCACCGAGCCACTGCACCCGGCCGCGAAAGCGGCCTTCCTGAGCACTCTCGACGAGGGCTGGGCCGATCCCGCGCGCGGCTATTACGACGGCCGGCGCGCCCGCATGCTGCTCGACGCGGCGCGCGAGACGGTGGCGTCCGTTCTGGGCACCCGATCTGATGAAGTGTCATTCACCACATCCGGGACACAGGCGGTCCAGTTGGGCATGCTCGGCGTGCTCGCCGGCCGCCGCCGAGTGGGAACGCACGTGGTCCTCGGCGCGGTCGAACACTCCTCCGTATTGCACACCGCCGACACCCACGCGGCCCGTTCGGAGCAACTCGGAACGGTCGCGGAAATCACCCGGACGAGGGTGGACCGTACGGGCCGACTCGACGTAGCGGCGTTCGCCTCGGCGCTTCGTTCGGACACCGCGCTCGCGTGCGTGCAGAGCGCCAACCACGAAGTGGGTACGGTCCAGCCGCTCGCCGAGGTGGTGACGGCGTGTCAGGCGGCCGGTGTGCCCCTGCTCGTGGACGCCGCGCAGTCGGTGGGTCGGCTGTCGGTGCCGGATGGCTGGTCGGTGCTGACCGCGAGCGCGCACAAGTGGGGCGGACCGGCGGGGGTCGGCCTGCTCGTGGTGCGCAAGGGCACCCGCTACGCGTCGGCCCTGCCCTACGACGAGCGCGAGGCGCGCCGCGTGCCCGGCTTCGAGAACGTCCCGGCGATCGTCGCGGCGGCGGTCGCGCTGGGTGCGGTGAGCACCGAGTCGGCCGACGAGGATCGCCGACTGTCCGGCCTGATCGACCGCATCCGCACCCGCGTTCGCGAAACGGTGCCCGACGTCGAGGTGGTCGGCGATCCGGTCGACCGACTCCCGCACATCGTCACCTTCTCCTGCCTGTACGTCGACGGCGAGGCGCTGCTGACCGAGTTGGACAAGGCCGGCTTCGCGGTGTCCTCGGGCTCCTCGTGCACGTCCTCGACGCTGACCCCCAGCCATGTCCTGGAGGCGATGGGCGTGTTGTCCCAGGGCAATATCCGCGTCTCCCTGCCCCGCGGCGTCCCCGAGGCCGAGGTCGACCGCTTCCTGGCGGTACTCCCCGGCCTGGTCTCGAACCTCCGCGCGGCGGTGTCCCACACCCACACCCCCACGCCGACACCGACACCGCCGGAAGGCGTGATCGTCAACGCCCTCGGCCGCCGCTGCCCCATCCCGGTGATCGAACTGGCCAAGCGCATCCTCGACGTCGAGGACGGCACCCTGGTCACCGTCCTCTCCGACGACGAGGCCTCAGCCCTGGACATCCCCGCGTGGTGCGAAATGACCGGCCACGAATTCCTCCACACCACCCCCCACCCCCAGGGCACCGCCTACGTGGTCCGCCGCCGCTCCTGACCGGATCACCCTCGGCCGGGCATACACCAAAACCCACCCGCCCCGGCCGGGCCACCCCTCAACCCAACCAACACCGAAACCACCTCACCCGACCGGGCAACCCCTCAGCCCGGCCGGCGCTTGAGGCCACCCAGCCCGTGCGGCGCCTGAGCACACCAGCCCGGCCAACGCTTGAGCACACCAGCCCGGCCGGCGCTTGAGGCCACATAGCCCGGCCGGCGCTTGAGGCCACCCAGCCCGGCCGGCGTTTGAGGCCACCCAGCCCGTGCGGCGCTTGAGGCCACTCAGCCCGGCCGGCGCTTGAGGCCACTCAGCCCGGCCGGCGCTTGAGGCCACTCAGCCCGGCCGGCGCTTGAGGCCAACTCAGCCCGGCCGGGCGCTTGAGGCCAACCACCACCCGGAGGCCGGGTTCAGATCGGAACGTGCGCCGAAACCTCAGCCGCAGCAACATCCCCATACGCGGCAGCAAACCGTCCCAGGAACGAGGCCCGCCGCAACGTGTACTCCTGCGTACCGACCGTCTCGATCACCAACGTCGCCACCATGTTCCCCACCTGCGCCGCCCGCTCCAGCGACAACCCCCACGAGATCCCCGACAGGAACCCGGCCCGGAACCCGTCCCCCACACCCGTCGGGTCGACCTTGGCGTCCTCCGCGGGACAAGGCACGACGATCGTCTCCTCGCCCGCCTGCTCGACCTTGACCCCGCTCGAACCGAGCGTGGTGACCCGGACGCCGACCTTCTTCAGGATGTCCGCCTCGGACCAGCCGCTCTTCTGCACGATCAGCGCGCTCTCGTACTCGTTCGTGAGCAGGTACGCCGCACCGTCGATGAGCCGCCGGATGTCCTCGCCGTCCATCCGGGCCAACTGCTGCGAGGGGTCCGCCGCGAACGGGTAGCCCCGGTCCCGGCATTCGTCGCTGTGCCGCAACATCGCCTCGGGGTCGTTCGCACCGATCACGACCAGGTCCAGCCCGCCGACACGGTCGGCCACCGGCCGAAGTTCGATCTCCCGCGCCTCGCTCATCGCACCCGTATAGAAGGACGCGATCTGGTTGTGTTCCTCGTCCGTCGTGCAGACGAACCGCGCGGTGTGATGCGTCGGCGAGATGTGCACGGACTCGGTGTCCACGTGGTGCCGGTCCAACCACGACCGGTAGTCGACGAAGTCTGCCCCGGCGGCGCCGACCAGGATCGGCGACAGCCCCAGACAGCCCATCCCGAAGCAGATGTTCGGCGCCACGCCGCCGCGCCGGATGTCCAGCTTGTCGACGAGGAAGGACAGCGAGACCACGTGCAGCTTGTCCGAGACGAGCTGGTCGGAGAACCGACCCGGGAACGTCATCAGATGGTCGGTGGCGATCGACCCGGTCACGGCAATGCGCATGGCGCGTGTCTCCTAGTGGAGTACGGGGAGGGGTGACGTACGGGGTGTACGAGAGGGGGGAAACTCGCACACGTTATCCCACCGCACTCTGGCGGCCCTGTGAAAACTACCGGTCGGTACACCGTGCCGTCACGCTCCGTGCGACCTACTCTGGGGATCCCCAGTACAAGGAGTCGTGAAATGTCCCCGATGCCCGTGATGCCGTCGCAGGCCGAGCCCGAGACGCTCGAGGACCTGCGCGGTGACTGCCGTCACATCGACGCGTCGTGGACCACCCCGGGCCCGGAGCGCACGCCGATCAAGGCCGCGCCCGCCGGTTCGCACGCCCCCGCCACCGACGTCCCCGCGCACGGCGCGACCCTGGTCGCGGGCATGTCCGAGTACGGCGACTGACCGACACCCCGAGGGGAACCGCCCCGGCGCCGGCCGCGTCGAATCGTCATGCGTACACACGGTGAGCACGACGAAGGAATTCGACCCGAACCCACCGCACGCCGGCGGCCGTTGATCGTCGGGCTCGCGATCGTCGCGGTGCTCGGCGTGGGCGGCGGCACCTGGGCGGTGCTCGGCGGCGAGGAATCCCCCCGCTCGACCACCGCCGACCCCGGCGCCGGCGCGCCGGTCGAACCCGGCGCCCCGACCGGCGGGGACACCCGGCCGGGCGCAGCCGCGCAGCAGCCGAGCGGAGCCACAGAGCCCGGCGGAGGCGCCCAGGCCCGACCCGGCGCTCCCGCCGCCGGCGACAACGCCGCCGGCCCGGACACCTCGACGTCCTCGCCCAACCTGCCCACGGGCCCTCCGCACACCTACTACCCCGCCCAGGACAACACCCGGTTCAGCCGCTACACGCTGGCCCCGGACGGCCGCACGCTGACCGCCTGGTTGTGGGGCGGCCAGTGCGAGACCAACCGCCTGGTGATCGCGAGCGAGTCGGCGACGCAGGTCGCCATCCGCGTGGAGACCACCCGCACCGGCGACGTGTGCACGGAGATGGCCGTGGAGAACAAGGTGAACGTGACCCTTCCCACACCGCTGGGCACCCGCACGCTCGTCGACGCCGAGACCGGCGCACCCGTCACGCCGGGTGGCAAGCCCTTCTCCACCGGCTGACCCGAGGACCTCTCCGAGCCCGCACACGACGACGCCGCGCCGACCCGGAAGGGGTCGGCGCGGCGTCGTCGTCGAGCGGGGTGCGTCGCGACCGATCAGTCGCGAGACGTCAGTGGAACGAGTCGCCGCACGCGCAGGAGCCGGCCGCGTTCGGGTTGTCGATCGTGAAGCCCTGCTTCTCGATCGTGTCGACGAAATCGATGGTCGCGCCGCTCAGGTACGGCGAGCTCATCCGGTCGGTGACGACCGAGACGCCGCCGAAGTCGGCCACCACGTCGCCGTCGAGCGAGCGCTCGTCGAAGAACAGCTGGTACCGCATGCCGGAACAACCGCCGGGCTGGACGGCCACGCGCAGCGCGAGATCGTCGCGACCCTCTTGCTCCAGCAGAGTCTTGACCTTGGCCGCCGCCTCATCGCTGAGGAGGATGCCACCGGTCTTGGTGGTCTCGTCCTGGACAGTCATCTGCAAGCTCCCACGTGGTGGTTCGACATTCGTACGCCACTTCCACCGTCGGCAACCGATGGTGGCTCGGCCCTATTCCCACATCATGCTTCGGGCCCTCGCGTTTTACTCATGGTCGCACACCCCCACTCTCGTCAACCTGACATGAACAGGATAGGATTATTAGTGTCAAGTAGACGAGAAGAGGTGCGCGCCGTGACCGCGACACACGATCTGGACCTGCCGCCGGGGGTGCAGCCGACGCCGCTCGCGCTGCTCATGCTCGGACGCGCCGCCGACCCGCGCAGCGAACGGGGCGTCGAGTGTCCCGGCGACCTGCCGTCGCCGTCCGACCCGAACCTGGTGGCCAGGGCCCGCGCGGCCAAGGAGCGGCTCGGCGACCGGGTCTTCATCCTGGGCCACCACTACCAGCGCGACGAGGTGATCGAGTTCGCCGACGTGACCGGCGACTCGTTCAAGCTCGCGCGTGAGGCGGCGGCCCGTCCGGACGCGCCGTACATCGTCTTCTGCGGTGTGCACTTCATGGCCGAGAGCGCGGACATCCTCACCTCCGACGAGCAGCAGGTGATCCTGCCGGACCTGGCCGCGGGCTGCTCGATGGCCGACATGGCCACGTCGGAGCAGGTCGAGGAGTGCTGGGACGTGCTCGCCGACGCGGGCATCGCGGATGTGACCGTGCCGGTCTCGTACATGAACTCGTCGGCCGACATCAAGGCGTTCACCGGCCGCAACGGCGGCACGATATGTACGTCCTCCAACGCCCGGCGCGCCCTGGACTGGGCCTTCGAACAGGGCGAGAAGGTGCTGTTCCTGCCCGACCAGCACCTGGGTCGCAACACCGCGGTGCTGGAGCTGGGGCTGGGCCTCGATGACTGCGTGCTCTACAACCCGCACAAGCCGAACGGCGGCCTGACCCGCGAGCAGTTGCGTGCGGCCAAGATGATCCTGTGGCGCGGGCACTGCTCGGTGCACGGGCGGTTCGACGTGAGCTCGGTCGAGGACGTACGGGCCCGGATCCCCGGGGTCAACGTGCTCGTGCACCCGGAGTGCCGGCACGAGGTGGTGACCGCGGCCGACTACGTCGGCTCGACCGAATACATCATCAACACGCTGGACGCGGCCGAGCCGGGTTCGGCGTGGGCGATCGGGACCGAGCTCAACCTGGTCCGCCGGGTGGCCGCGGCGCATCCCGACAAGCAGGTCGTCTTCCTGGACAAGACGGTGTGCTTCTGCTCGACGATGAACCGGATCGACCTGCCCCACCTGGTGTGGACCCTGGAGTCGCTGGTCGAGGGCAACGTGGTCAACCGGATCCGGGTGGACGCGGAGACCGAGAAGTTCGCGAAGGTCGCGCTCGACCGCATGCTGGCACTGCCGTAACACGTGAGCGGGCGGTGTGCTCCGGGAGTCCCCGGGGCACACCGCCCACACGCAGCACGGAGGAGCGGTAGTCGCGTCAGCCCGGGATCAGACCGTCCGCGCTCAGCATCTTCCTGACCTCGTCCACATGGGCGTCCTCGGCCGGCAACAGCAGGTCCGAGGGCACGATCTCGTCATCCGGCACCGCGGTGCCGACCTCTCGGACCTTGGACAGGAGCGCCGTCAGCGCCGCGCGGAAGGCGGCGTCGTCGCCGCCGTCGATCGCGGCCTGAAGCTCGTCGTCGAAGCGATTGAGCACATCCAGGTGCTCCGCCGCGACATCGAGCTGGCCCTCACCCACGATCCGAACGATCATGTGCCGTCTCCCTGCTTGTCGAAACGCGGCCGGGGCTGTCCGGGGCCGATCGCCGGCGGCGGGGTGCCACCGGAGAGCTCGGCCTTCATCCGCTCCAGCTCCAGTTCCACGTCCGACGTGCTGGACAAACGCTCCAGCTCCGCGGTGATGTCGTCCTTCGCCATCCCGGTCGGGTCGTCGAGCGCGCCCGAGGCGAGCAGCTCGTCGATCGCACCCGCCCGGGCCTGCATCTGCGCGGTCTTGTCCTCGGCCCGCTGGATCGCGAGCCCGACGTCGCCCATCTCCTCGGAGATGCCGGCGACCGCGCCACCGATCCGCGCCTGGGCCTCGGCGGCCGTGTAGGTCGCCTTGATCGTCTCCTTGCGGGTACGGAACGCGTCCACCTTGGCCTGCAGTCGCTGCGAGGCCAGGACGAGCTTCTCCTCCTCCGCCTGGAGGTTCTGGTGTTGGGTACCGAGGTCCGAGATCTGCTGCTGCACACCCGAGCGGCGCATGAGCGCCTCGCGGGCCAGATCCTCGCGACCGAGCGCCAGCGCCTTGCGGCCCTGGTCCTCGAGCTTGCCCGACTGCTGCTGCAGACCGGTCATCTGCAATTCGAGCCGCTTGCGGGAGGTCGCCACATCGGCCACGCCCCGACGTACCTTCTGCAACAGCTCAAGTTGTTTCTGGTACGAGTAGTCGAGCATCTCGCGTGGATCCTCGGCCTTGTCGAGGGCCTTGTTGGCCTTCGCGCGGAAGATCATCGCCATTCGCTTCATTACACCGCTCATGGGCCTCGCGTGCCCCCTTCGTAGGCAACCCGTGCTGCTCCCTGAAGCCTAAATGCCCAAGCGACCTTGTGGCAGCAGGGCTTTGCCTCACTTGACGTGTTCCCGCCCGCGAGAGTTCCGCATCCCCCTCGCACCGGATCCGGGGAGCCTTGAAATGTCCGCGACCTCGAACACGTAGGCTTTGAGGGTGTTCCGACGACGTTCCCACGCAGAGCCCGAGACCGCCGAGCAGTCCCTGGAGCGTTCCCAGGGTTCGCAGGCCGTCCGTGACCCCCAGGCGCCCAAGGGCCGGCCCACGCCCAAGCGCAGCGACGCCCAGGCCAACCGCAAGACCAAGGTGTCCGTCGCCAAGGACCCCAAGCAGGCCCGCAAGCAGGCTCGGATGCGGATGCGCGAGGAGCGCGAGGCCCAGCGCCAGGCGCTGCTGACCGGCGACGAGCGGGCGCTGCCGGCCCGGGACCGCGGACCGCTGCGCCGGTTCGCCCGTGACTACGTCGACGCGCGCTACACGGTCGGCGAGTTCTTCCTGCCCTCCGCCGTGATCATCCTGATCCTGAGCATTCTGCCCAGCCTGGCGGTGAAGAACTTCTCGCTGTTCCTGTGGATCGCGGTGATCCTGCTGATCATCCTCGACTCCATCCGAGTCAACCTGGGCATGAAGAAGGCGCTGCGGGCGAAGTTCCCCAAGGAGAACCTCAAGGGCCTCACGCCCTACGCGCTGATGCGCTCTCTCCAGCTCCGTCGGCTGCGGCTGCCCAAGCCGCAGGTCAAACGAGGCGAGAAGGTGGCATGACCACGATCACCGGGCTGACCGGCGACCTGCACACGCAGGTGCGTCGCGAATTGGTGGCCCGCCAACTGGCCGAGCACATGACACGGCTGCGCGACCGGGGCCCCCTGCGGGTGCTCGACGTCGGCTGCGGGCCCGCGTCGCCCGGCATACTGCTCGCCCGCGCCGGACACATCGTCACCTCGGTGAACACCGACACCGATGTGCTCACCCGACTGCACGAGGACCTGGCCCAGGAGTCGGCCGACGTGCAGGGGCGGATCCGGCTGGTGGAGGGCGACGGCGCCGAGGCCGGCCGGCACTTCCCGCCGGGCAGCTTCGACCTGGCGCTGTGCCACGACGTGCTGGAGGCGCAGCCCGAGCCGGACGGCATGCTCGCCGCGCTGGCCCGGATGATGACCCAGGGCGGTCTGATCTCGATCACCTCGCGCAACGCCGGCTCGCTGGCGATGCGCGCGGGCGCCGCGGCCCAGTGGACGGCGACGCTCAAGGGCCTGTCCGCGACCACGTACCCCAACCCCGCCGGCGGTACGTTGCGCGCGGACACCGTCGAGGGCCTGTGTACGGTGCTCGCGGATCTGGGCGCGCCGGTGCTCGACTGGTACGGCGTGGGCGTCTTCAGCGGCCTCCAGCCCGACGACGCCGAGCCGCCGCGCGGCCAGAAGGCGTGGACGAACCTGCTGGCCTGCGAGGAGGACGCGTCCCGGCGCGACCCGTACCGGCTGATCGCGCCGGTCCTGCACCTGGTCGGCGAGAAGACGGTGCGCTAGGAAGCGCCCCGGACACCTGTGGCCGGTGGGGGCGGTGGTGCGGCCGATCGTCGCGTCGGTGTCCGACATAGGGTGTTCGCATGGACTTCCGACACCTCGGCCGCAGCGGCCTCGTCATCAGCGAGATCGCGTACGGCAACTGGCTCACCCACGGCTCCCAGGTGGAAGAGGACGCCGCGCTCGCGTGTGTGCGGGCCGCGCTCGACTGCGGGATCACCACGTTCGACACCGCCGACGTGTACGCGGAGACGCGTGCGGAATCGGTGCTGGGTCGCGCGCTCAAGGGTGAGCGCCGCGAGGGCCTGGAGATCTTCACCAAGGTCTACTGGCCCACCGGCCCCGGTCGCAACGACCGGGGTCTGTCGCGCAAGCACATCCTGGAGTCGATCGACGGTTCGCTGTCCCGGCTGGGCACCGACTACGTCGACCTGTACCAGGCGCACCGGTTCGACCACGAGACGCCGCTGGAAGAGACGATGCTGGCCTTCGCGGACGTGGTCCGGGCCGGCAAGGCGCTGTACATCGGCGTCTCCGAGTGGAACGCCGAGCAGATCCGCGCGGGTGCCGAACTCGCCCGTGAGCTGCGCGTGCCGCTGATCTCGAACCAGCCGCAGTACTCGATGTTGTGGCGGGTGATCGAGGCCGAGGTGGTGCCGACCTCCGAGGAGCTCGGGCTCGGGCAGATCGTCTGGTCGCCGATCGCCCAGGGCGTGCTCACCGGCAAGTACCTGCCCGGGCAGCCGCCGCCGGCCGGGTCGCGCGCCACCGACGACAAGGGCGGCCAGGACTTCGTCTCCCGGATGCTCACCGACGACGTGCTCACCCGGGTGCAGCAGCTGCGCCCGCTGGCCGACGAGGCGGGCCTGTCGCTCGCCCAGCTCGCCGTCGCGTGGGTGCTGCAGAACCCGAACGTGTCCGCCGCGATCATCGGCGCGTCCCGGCCGGAGCAGGTGCACGAGAACGTCAAGGCGGCCGGCGTCACGCTGGACGAGGGTCTGCTGACCAAGATCGACGTGATCCTGGACCCGGTGGTCAGCCGCGACCCGGCGCTCACCGTGAGCCCGGCGACGCGTCCGTAGCACCCGCTCGAGACGATCGGGGGCGCGGCGTCGGCCGCGCCCCCGATCCGTTCGAGCGCGCCTGCTCAGCCCTCGGCGGCGCGCAGGCTCATGTGCTCGTACACGACGGCGTCGTCCTCGAGCAGGCTCACCTGTTCGATGCCCGCCTCGAGCAGGTCCTTCCAGGTCTCGCCGAGCCAGCTCTCCGCGTCCGACTGGTTGGTGAAGTCCTCCGCCTGCGGTCCCTCGACCGGGGCACCGTCCGCGTCCTCATACCGCCACACCCACGACATGTCGGGCTCCTCACCTCGGGATCTCGGACCGTCAAAAGACCTGCACAGTAGATCAAGCCCGACCACCTCATAGCCAGGAGCACGACGACACCCATGGAGCTGACGCTGCTCGGCACGGCCGGTCCCAAGGGCTGGCCCCAGCCGTTCTGCACCTGTGCCTCGTGTCTGGGGTGCACCGGTCCCGTGGTGCGCGGACCGGCGTGCGTGCTGCTGGACGGCACGCTGCTGCTGGACTGCGGCCCCGAGCCCGCGCACGCGGCCGCCCGCGCCGGACACCCGCTCACCGGGGTGCGCCGCCTGTTGTTGAGCGGGCCGGCCGAGTCCGCGCCACTGGCCTGGTTGCCCGCCGCCGGGCTGGCCGAGGTGGCCGCGCCGTCCGGGCCGCCGCCCTGGCTGCCCGCGCCGTCGGCGGGCGGACCGCACTGGCGGCAGGTGGCCGAGGGGGACGCCTTCGAGCTGGACGAGCACCGAATACGCGTACTTCCCGGCGGCACCCCCGGGCGGGTCGCGTACGAGGTGACCGGCGCGGACGGGACGCGACTGCTGTACGCGCCGCCCTCGACGCTGCCGCCCGAGGCGGAGGCCACCCGGGCCTGGACGCGCGAGGGCGGGCACTACGACGTGGTGCTCCTGGACGTGGTCTCGTGGCCGGAGCGGCTGGCCACGCTGCGCCGCGACGGCGCGGTCACCGAGGACACCGACGTGCTCGCGGTGCACCTGTCGCACGAGTCGCCACCCGGCGAGGAGTTGCACCGCCGGCTCGCCGCGTGGGGGGCTCGCGCGGTGCCGGACGGCGGTCTCGTCCGGGTCGGCGCGGACCCCTCGCCCACCCCGCGCCCGCATCGCACGCTGGTCCTGGGCGGCGCCCGCTCGGGCAAGTCGGCCGAGGCCGAACGGCGCCTGGCGGCCTGCCCGGACGTGCTCTACGTGGCCACCGGCGGCACCCGAGAGGGTGACGCCGAATGGGCCGAACGGGTCGCCCTGCACCGCGAACGACGCCCGGACAGCTGGCGCACCGCCGAGACGGTCGAGCTGACCGGGCTGCTCGCCCAGGCCCGGCAGCCGCTCCTGGTGGACTGCCTGTCGCTGTGGTTGACCGCGGTGATGGACGCGCACGACGCGTGGGACGACGCCCGATGGGCGGCGGGCGCGCGCGAGGCGGTACGCGCCGAGGTCGGCGCGCTGGCCGCCGCGTGGCGCGCGTGCCGCGTCCCGGTGGTCGGCGTCAGCAACGAGGTCGGCAGCGGCGTGGTCCCACCGACCCCCGCCGGACGCCGCTTCCGGGACGAACTGGGCCGACTCAACGCCGTCGTCGCCGGCGAATCCGACGAGGTCCTGCTCGTCGTGGCCGGCCAGGTCCTCACTCTGCGCAGCCTCCCGCGCCGCGCGAAGCACGCGGCGTCCTGACCGGTCGAGGCAACCGGGCCGCCCGCGCCACGGGCCCGGGCCCGCACAACTACCCTGACCTGGTGAGCATCGACCTCGACTCCCTGGCCGCCCGGGTGGAGCGCCCCGACGACGACGCCCGCGCCCGCGTGCGCGAACACCTCCTCGCCGTCGCGGGCGCGCCGAACGCCTACGGCCGACTCGAAGACCTCGCGATCTGGTTCGCCTCGGTCCGAGGCGGCAAGACCACCACGCCGATCGGCGCCCCCCGGGTCGTGCTCTTCGCCGCCGACCACGGCGTCGCCGCCCACGACGTGTCGGTCCGCCGCCCCGGCTGGACCGCGCGCCAGGTCCGGGCCACGCTGGCGGGCACCTCGACCGCGGCCACGTTCGCGGCCGGTCTGGACGCGCCGATCAAGATCGTCGACATCGCCGTCGACGCCGAGCCCGACGCGTTCCCCGAGCAGGTCTCGCGGGATCGGATCCGCCGCGCGTCCGCGCCGGTGGACACCGCCGACGCACTCGCCCCCGGCGAGGTCGAGCGCGCGTTCGCGGTCGGCATGGCCACCGCCGACACGGAGATCGACTCGGGCGCCGACCTGCTGCTGCTCGGCTCGTTGGGCGCCGCCGCGTCCACCCCGGCGGCGGTCCTGATCGGCGCGCTGACCGGCATGGACGCCGCGGCCGTGATCGGTCGCGGCTCCGGCATCGACGACGCGACCTGGATCCGCAAGTGCGCCACGATCCGCGACGCGCTGCGTCGGGCGCGGCCGGTGCTGGGCGACCCGATGCGGCTGCTCGGCGTGTCCGGCGGGGCCGACTTCGCGGCGATGACCGGATTCCTGCTCCAGTGCTCGATCCGGCGCACCCCGGTGCTGCTGGACGACGTGGCCACCGCCGCGTCCGCGCTGGTCGCCCAGCGGATCTCGTACCGCTCCCCGGACTGGTGGCTGGCCGGCCACGTCACGCCGGAGCCGGGCCACGTCAAGGCGCTGGACCGGCTCGCGCTGGAACCGGTGCTGGACTACCGGGTGCGCGGCGGCGAGGCGGTCGGCGCGCTGCTCGCGCTGCCGGTGCTGCGCGCGGCGGTCGACCTGGTGGCCCGGGTGCACCCCACCCCGTGAGCCCGGGCACCACCTCGGCCGGACTGCGCCTGGCGTTCGGCATGTTGTCGGTGATCCCGGTCCGGGTGGAGCGGGTGGATCGCCCGGTGGCGGGCCGCGCGATGGCGTGCGCGCCGCTGGTCGGCCTGGTCCTGGGCGGCCTCGCCGCCGGGGTGCTCGCGCTGGCCGAACGGGCGGGCACCGGCGCGCTCACCGCGGCGGCGCTCGCGGTCGGCACCCTGGCGCTGCTCACCCGCGGCCTGCATCTGGACGGCTTGGCCGACACCGCCGACGGTCTCGGCTCGGCCAAGCCCGCGCCGGACGCGCTGCGGATCATGAAGGCGTCCGACATCGGCCCCTTCGGGGTGCTGAGCCTGCTGTTCCTGGTGCTCGTCGAGACCGGCGCGCTGGTCCGCCTCCAGCACGACGGCCCCGGGCCGGCCGCGGCCGCTCTGGTGCTGGCCGCGGTGACCGGCCGCGTGGCGCTGTCCATCGCGTGCGGCCCCGGCGTACCGTCCGCGCGGCCGGAGGGGCTCGGCGCGATGGTCGCGGGCACGGTCGGGCGCGGGGTGCTCGTCGTGTGGTCGCTGGTCCTGCTCGGCGCGGCCGGGTTGTACGGCGTGCTCCAGGGCCCGATCGAAGCGCTGCGCGCGTTCGGCGCCGCGGCCGCCGGACTCGCCGCCTGCGCACTGCTGTTGCGGCACACCACCCGCCGATTCGGCGGGATCACCGGCGATGTCCTGGGCGCCGTCGTGGAGGTGTGCGGGTGCGTCGTCCTGGTGGTCGTGTCCACTGGCTGAGATGTTTGCCGGGAAGGCGTGAAATGCTGAAGGCGAACGTATCTTCCATACGGCTCGTCACCGCTCGACGAGGCATCCCGAGCAAGGATCGCCGCGTCGGTGCCCCACCGATCGTGCGGGCACTCAGCACCCCCGAGAGATGAGAGACAGGATCCTCGTGACCACACTGAGTATCGGCTCCACCGCGGCCCTTTCCCTGCGCGCCGACGTGCTCGTGATCGGCACCGTCAAGGGTGAGGACGGTGCCGTCCTCGCCGCGGGCGCCGAAAGCGTCGCCGCGGCGTTCGACGGCCGGCTCACCGACACCCTGTCCGCGCTCGACGCCACCGGCGCCGAGGGCGAACTACACCGCGTGCCGACCTTCGGCGCGGCCAAGGCCCCACTGGTGCTCGTGGTCGGTTTGGGCGAGCAGCCCGCCGACGGCTTCACCCACGACACGCTGCGCCGCGCCGGCGGCAACGTCGCCCGGGCGCTCGCCGGTGTCAAGAAGGCGGGCGTCGCCCTGCCGCTCGCCGGTGCGGAGGCGATCGGTGCGTTCGGGGAGGGCGTGCTGCTCGGCGCCTACTCGTTCGAGACCTACCGGGAGAAGTCCCGCGAGGGCCGCAAGGACGCGGTCAAGGACGTCGTGCTGCTCGGCATCAAGGGCCGGGACAAGGCCGCCAAGGCCGCCGTCGAGCGCGCCGCGATCACCGCGCAGAGCGTCAACCAGGCCCGTGACCTGGTGAACACCCCGCCGAACGACCTCAACCCGAAGGACTTCGCCGCGATCGCGGTGGACACCGGCAAGAACGCCGGCTTCAAGGTCGAGGTGCTCGACGACAAGGCGCTCGCCAAGGGCGGCTTCGGCGGCATCCTGGGCGTGGGCCAGGGCTCGGCGAGCAAGCCGCGCCTGGTCCGCCTGGGCTACACGCACCCCAAGGCCAAGCGCACCATCGCGCTGGTGGGCAAGGGCATCACCTACGACTCGGGCGGCATCTCGCTCAAGCCGGCCGGCGCCAACGAGACGATGAAGATGGACATGGGCGGCGCGGCGGCCGTACTGGGCGCGGTCGCGGCGGTGGCGCGGCTGGGCCTGGAGGTCAACGTGACCGGCTGGCTCGCGCTGGCCGAGAACATGCCTTCCGGCACCGCGACCCGTCCCGGCGACGTGCTGCGCATGTACGGCGGTCGCACGGTCGAGGTGCTCAACACCGACGCCGAGGGCCGGCTGGTGCTCGCCGACGCGATCACGCGCGCGTGCGAGGAGTCGCCGCAGATGCTGATCGACGTGGCGACGCTGACCGGCGCGATGATGGTCGCGCTGGGCAACGACATGTACGGGATCATGTCGAACGACGACACGTTCCGCGGCGCCGTGCACGACGCCGCGACGCGCGCGGGCGAGCCGGCCTGGCCGATGCCGCTGCCGACCGAGCTGCGCAAGTCGATGGACTCGCCGATCGCCGACATCAAGAACATGGGCTCGCGGATGGGTGGCGGCCTGGTGGCCGGTCTCTTCCTCCAGGAGTTCGTGGCCGAGGGCGTCAGTTGGGCGCACCTGGACATCGCGGGCCCCGCGTTCCACGAGGGCGAGGCCGCCGGCTACCGGCCCAAGGGCGGCACCGGTGTCGCGGTGCGCTCGCTGCTCCAGGTCGCGCAGGACGTCGCGGACAACCGGATCTGATTCCGCGCTCACCGGGACCGGTGCGGTCCGGTGGGTTCGATCCGACTCGATCCGACTCGATCCCGGTTCGACCGGTTCGGCCGGGGCACGCAGGCGCCCCGGCCGAACCCGATCCGGGTGGACCCGGATCGCTCGGACCCGGATCGCTCAGGATCCCTCGCCGGACTGCCGGCGGGTCCACTCGCGCATCCGCTTCGGGTAGCCCACCAGCGCCGCCTCGTAGACCGGGATGCCGAGCTTGCGCGCGAGCGTGCGCGCGGCGCCGGGGTCGACGACCCGGCGTCGGGTCCACTCCCCGGTGTCGGCGATGAACACCACCGTCGTTCCGCTCAGGGTGGTCACCGGCTCGATGTACGCCTCGACTCCCTTGCGGCTGCGCGCGAACTCGCTCAGGTGCGCGGCCGCGGCAGCGGCCTGCCTGCGGTCGGGCGCGTCCGCGCCGGCACCGCGTTTGCGTCGGAACAACCCCACGGGGATTTCCTTCCTGTCGTACGCGCATGTCATCCGCGTCCGTCCGGGGTCGGCGGTCGCGTTCGTGTCGGAACAACGAGTCACGACGACACGTTGTGCCCCCGGTCCGCCATTTCCGCCCCGCCCTTGTGGGACAGGCAACACCGGGGCGGAGTGCTCGGCCGCTCCCGACAAGTGGGAGGATGTTGTACCGGCACTTGAGACCTTCCACAAGAAGGGGGTGCTCCCCGCCGCGTCCCGCGCGGGTGGGCATCGCAATCACAGGAGGACGTGACGTGGCGAACGACGCCGGAGCCGTTTTCGATGTAGTCATTCTCGGAGGCGGGAGCGGCGGCTATGCGTGCGCCCTTCGCGCGGCCGAACTCGGTATGCGGGTCGTCCTCATCGAAAAGGGCAAGCTCGGCGGCACGTGTCTGCACAACGGCTGCATCCCGACCAAGGCCCTGCTGCACGCGGGCGAGGTCGCGGACCAGACTCGTGAGAGCGAGCAGTTCGGCGTCAAGTCGACGTTCGACGGCATCGACATCGCAGCCGTGCACGCTTACAAGGACGGCGTCATCTCGCGCCTGTTCAAGGGCCTGACCGGACTGATCAAGAGCCGCAACATCACCGTCGTCGAGGGCGCAGGCAAGCTCGTGTCGCCGACCGCGGTCGAGGTGAACGGGCAGCGCTACGAGGGTCGACACGTGGTACTCGCGACCGGCTCGGTGCCCAAGTCGCTGCCGGGCCTGGAGATCGACGGCAACCGCGTGATCAACAGCGACCACGCGCTCGTGCTCGACCGGGTCCCGCAGTCCGCGGTGGTGCTGGGCGGCGGTGTGATCGGCGTCGAGTTCGCCAGCGCCTGGAAGTCCTTCGGTGTGGACGTAACCATCGTCGAGGCGCTGCCGCACCTGGTGGCGCTGGAGGACGAGGCGAGCAGCAAGCTCCTGGAGCGCGCCTTCCGCCGTCGCGGCATCAAGTTCGAGCTCGGCGCGCGCTTCGCCGGTGTCGAGTACACCGACGCGGGCGTGCGGGTCTCGCTGGAGAACGGCAAGCAGATCGAGGCCGAGCTGCTGCTCGTCGCCGTCGGTCGCGGCCCGGTCTCGGCGGGCCTGGGCTACGAGGAGGCCGGCGTCGCGATGGATCGCGGTTACGTCCTGGTGGACGAGTACTGCGCCACCAACGTGCCGACCATCTCCGCCGTGGGCGACCTCATCCCCACCCTTCAGCTCGCCCACGTCGGTTTCGGCGAGGGCATTCTGGTCGCCGAGCGGATCGCCGGACTGAACCCGGTGCCGATCGACTACGCGGGCGTGCCGCGCGTGACCTACTGCGACCCGGAGGTGGCCTCGGTCGGCCTCACCGAGGCGCAGGCGGTCGAGCGCTACGGCTCGGACAAGCTCGCCACGATCAGCTACAGCCTCGGCGGCAACGGCAAGAGCCAGATCCTCAAGACGACCGGCCAGGTCAAGGTCGTCTCGGTCAAGGACGGCCCGGTCGTCGGCATCCACATGGTCGGCGCCCGCATGGGCGAACTGACCTCGGAAGCCCAGCTGATCTACAACTGGGAGGCCCTGCCGGCCGAGGTCGCCCAGCTCATCCACCCGCACCCGACGCAGTCCGAGGCGCTTGGCGAGGCCCACCTCGCGTTGGCGGGCAAGCCCCTGCACGTCCACGACTGACGACGCGCCCGCAATCGCGCCCCGTCATCCAAGACACACGCCTTGAAGCGTTGAGAAGGAGTCATTGACCCATGCCGGTCTCCGTAACACTGCCCGCGCTCGGCGAGAGCGTGCAGGAGGGCACCATCACCCGCTGGCTCAAGCAGGAGGGTGAGCGCGTCGAGCTGGACGAGCCCCTGCTCGAGGTCTCGACCGACAAGGTCGACACCGAGATCCCCTCCCCCGCCGCCGGCATTCTGGTGTCCATCAAGGCCCAGGAAGACGACACGGTCGACGTCGGCGCCGAGCTGGCCGTGATCGACGACGGCACCGGTGCCGCGGCGCCGGCTCCGGCCGCCACGCCGGCGCAGGAGGAGGCGGCTTCGGCCGCCGCGCCGGCGCAGGAGGAGGCGGCTCCGGCCGCGCCCGCCGAGGCCGCGCCCGCCGCGCAGGAGCCCGCCCCGGCCGCGGCTCCGGCCGCACCCGCCGGCGACGTGCAGGGCACTCCGGTGCTGCTGCCCGCGCTCGGCGAGAGCGTGCAGGAGGGCACCATCACCCGCTGGCTCAAGCAGGAGGGTGACACGGTCGAGGCCGACGAGCCGCTCCTGGAGGTCTCGACCGACAAGGTCGACACCGAGATCCCCGCGCCGATCGGCGGCGTGCTGCTGAAGATCAGCGTCGCCGAGGACGAGACGGTGGAGGTCGGCGCCGAGCTGGCCGTCATCGGCGCGCCCGGTTCCGCGCCGGCCGCGGCGCCCGCTCCGGCGGCGCCCGCACCGGCCCAGCAGGCTCCGGCCCAGCAGGCTCCGGCTCCGGCCGCCGCCGCACCGGCTCCCGCTCCGGCGCCCGCCGCTCCGGCCCAGGCGCCCGCGCCCAAGCCGGCTCCGGCGCCCGCTCCGGCTCCGGCCGCCGCCGCACCGGCTCCGGCCGCGCAGCTCACCCCGCCCGCCGAGGCCGACGGCGCGTACGTCACGCCGCTGGTGCGCAAGCTGGCCGCCGAGCACAACGTGGACCTGGGCTCGATCGCGGGCACCGGCATCGGTGGTCGGATCCGCAAGCAGGACGTCCTGGAGACGGCCCGCAAGCAGCAGGCGGCCCAGGCCGCCGCCGCGGCATCGGCTCCGGCCGCCGCCTCGGCCGCGCCCGCCGCCAAGGCCCCGGCTGCGATCGAGCCGTCGCCGCTGCGCGGTCGGACCGAGAAGCTCTCGCGCATGCGCACGGTGATCGCCAAGCGCATGGTCGAGTCGCTGCAGACCTCGGCCCAGCTCACCACGGTCGTGGAGGTGGACGTCACCAACATCGCCCGCCTGCGCGACCGGGCCAAGAACGACTTCGCGGCGCGTGAGGGCGTCAAGCTGTCGTTCATGCCGTTCTTCGCCAAGGCGGCCGTCGAGGCGCTCAAGGTCCACCCGGTCCTGAACGCGTCGATGGACCTGAACGCGGGCACGGTCACCTACCACGACGCCGAGCACCTGGTGATCGCGGTGGACACCGACCGCGGCCTGATGGTCCCGGTCATCCACAACGCGGGTGACCTGAACATCGCGGGCCTCTCGCGCAAGATCTCCGACCTGGCCGAGCGCACCCGCACCAACAAGGTGAGCCCGGACGAGCTGGCCGGCGGTACGTTCACGCTGACCAACACCGGTTCGCGCGGCGCGCTGTTCGACACGCCGATCTTCCCGCAGCCGCAGGTCGCGATGCTCGGCACGGGCGCGGTCGTCAAGCGCCCGGTCGTGGTCAACGACCCGACGCTCGGCGAGGTCATCGCGGTCCGCTCGATGGTGTACCTGGCCCTGTCCTACGACCACCGTCTGGTGGACGGCGCGGACGCGGCCCGCTTCCTGCAGACGGTGAAGACCCGCCTGGAGGAAGGCGCCTTCGAGGGCGACCTCGGCCTGTAGGACACGCCGCGGGGGGGGGGGCGCCCCCCCCCGGCGCCCCCCCCCCCCGGGGGGGGGGGGGGGGCCCGCTGGGGTGTGGGGGGGGGGGGGCGGGCGCCGGTTGTCCGCCGGGGGTGCCCCCCGGGGGGGGGGGGGGGGGGGGGGGGGGGGGGGGGGGGGGGGCCCCCCCCGCGGGGGGGGGGCGCCCCCCCCCCCGCGGCAGGCACGTCCCGAGGGCGGTCCGGACAGCGCGTCCGGGCCGCCTTCGGCATGTCCGGGGTCCGGTGGGCAAGGATGTTCCCATGCGCATCGCCGTCACCGGTTCGTCCGGCCTCGTGGGTTCCGCTCTCGTCCGCTCGCTGACCGCCGACGGCCACGACGTGGTCCGGCTGGTCCGCCGGCCTCCCGGCAGGCCGGACGAGGTGCGCTGGGACCCGCACGCGGGCACCGTGGACACCGCCTCGCTCGGTCCGGTGGACGCGGCAGTGCACCTGGCCGGCGCGGGCATCGGGGACAAGCGCTGGACGGCCGCGTACAAGCGCGAACTCCGCGACAGCCGGGTCCTGGGCACCGAGGCCGTCTCGCGCGCGCTGGCCGCCCTCGAGCCCGCCCCGCGCGTGCTCCTGGCCGGTTCCGCGATGGGCTATTACGGCGACACCGACGATCGCGAAGTGGACGAATCGTCCCCGCCCGGCAGCGGCTTCCTCGCCGACCTGTGCACCGAGTGGGAGGCCGCCACCGCACCGGCCCTGGAGGCGGGCATCCGGGTCGCCCATCTGCGGACCGGCCTGGTGGTCTCCCGATCCGGCGGTGCGTGGGGCCGGATGTTCCCGCTGTTCAAGGCGGGTCTGGGCGGCCGGCTCGGCTCGGGCCGGCAGTACTGGAGCTTCATCTCACTGGTCGACGAGGTCGCCGCGATCCGCCACGTCCTGGACCGCGCCGACCTCGCCGGCCCGGTCAACCTGACCGCGCCGCACCCGGTCACCAACGCGGAGGCGACCAGGGCGATGGGCCGGGCCCTGCACCGCCCCACCGTCTTCGCGGTACCCCCCTTCGCCCTGCGCGCCGTCCTCGGCGACTTCGCCGACGAGATCCTCACCGGCCAACGTGTGCTCCCCAAGACCCTGCTCGACTCCGGCTTCACCTTCCGACACCCCACCATCGACACCGCGATCGCCGCGGCCCTGAACCGCTGACGAGACCGACGGCGACCCCCGCCCGGCCGCTGCCCCGGGCCGTAGGACGCGGCGTCGGCCGGGCGGATGCGATCGCCGGTCGGTAACGGGCACACCGGGTCGGCGGGTCGCACACCTGCCGAACCACACCAACTCCCGTGTACCGCAACGGTCTTTCGGCATTTCGCTGGGTATGACCAGTAGGCGATGAAACCGACTCCGCGGCGCCTGCGGCCGTGGGCAGGGGGACGGGAGGACGACCGTGGTCGACGTGCGTCGAACCGAGGTGATCGTGGTGGGAGCCGGCCTGGCCGGCTTGAGCGCGGCACGGACCATCGCCGCGGCGGGGGTTGCGGTGACGGTCCTGGAGGCCGCCGACCGACCCGGTGGGCGGGTGCGCACCGACCTCGTGGACGGCTTCCGGGTCGATCACGGCTTCCAGTCGCTGACCACCTCGTGGCCTCAGGTGGGCCGGCAACTGGACGTCCCCGCACTGGGGTTGCGCGCGTTCCAGCCCGGCGTGCTGCTCCACGAGGACGGCCGCACCCATCGGGTCGGCGACGTCCGCCGGGTCCGGGACGCGCTCGGCGGTCTGCGCAACGGCAACGGCACCGACCGCGCCCGACTCGCCGCGTTACTGGCCCGGACCGCGTCCTCTCCGGTCGCCCGGGTGATGAGCGCTCCCGAGACGGCCACCGTCGACGCCCAGACGATGCGCGCGCTGCCGCCGGACCTGACCCGCCGTACGCTGCGCCCGCTGCTGACCGCGCTGTTGCACGATCCCGCGCTGGGCACGTCGAGCCGGTTCGCCGAATTGACGCTGCGCTCGTTCCTGCGCGGCCGGGTGGCACTGCCCGCGCGCGGCATGGCCGCCGTACCCCGGCAACTCGCGGTCGGCCTGCCCGCCGGCGCGGTGCGCTACGGCGTGCGGGTGTTGTCCGTCTCGGCCGACCGCGTACTGACCGACGTGGCGGGCGAGATCCGCGCCGGCGCGGTGGTCGTGGCCACCGACCCGACCACGGCGGTGGCCCTGCTGCCGGGCCTGCGGATGCCCGAGTTCCACCCGGTGACCACGCTGTACCACGTGGCGCGCGCCGCTCCCCGGCCCGACGCGTCACTGCTCGTGGAGGCCGACCCCCGCAGCCCGTTCACGCACACCGCGGTGGTCAGCCAGGTCGCGCCCACGTACGCGCCCGACCGGCGCGCCCTGATCGCCACCACCGTGCTGGGCCACGACGGCTCGGAGCCGACCAAACTCGAACTACGGGTCCGCGAACGGCTGGCCGTCGTGTACGACACGCCCACCACCGAGTGGGCGCACCTGACCACCTGTCATATCCCGCGCGCCGTCCCGGTGGTCGAGCCCGGCCACAACTTCCGCCGCCCGGTCCGCATGATCGGCGGCCTGTACGTCTGCGGCGACCACCGCGACTCCAGCTCCATCCAGGGCGCCCTGGCCTCCGGCTGCCGAGCCGCCAGATCCGCCCTCGCCGACCTGGGGGTACCGGCGGCCTGAAGAAGGCCCACCGACCCGTCACGCCCACCCGAGGCCCGAAATCCACCACCCTCGGGCCATACGCAACGGGTGGGCGGATGGGCGGAAACCCTCAAGCCGTGCGCACGAAACACCCCGACCGCGCCTCGAACTCCCGTACCGCCGGCACGTCCCGGTACGGCGCCAGCCGATGCGTGAACTCGCGCACGTAGTCCACCGCCCGCGACGACCGCAGACCCTCCGCCTGCTCGGTCGCCTCCGCCTCCACCCGGCACGCCTGCTCCACCTCGCCCAGCTCCAACAACGCGGTGGCCAGGATGGTCTGGCAGAACAGCCGGCTGCGGGCGTACTCGCTCCCGCGCAGCCGCAACGACCGCTCCGCGTACTCGCGAGCCTTGTCGTAGTCCTCCAAGTCCCGGTAGCAGTGCGCGTGGTCGTCGGTGAGCTGCGCCTCGTTCATGAACGCGACCCACTCCGGCTCGTCGTCCCCCTCCGCGACGCACTCCAACGCCTGCTCCGCGCGCAGCAGCGCCGCCCCGCACGCCCGCGCGTCCCCCAACAGCCCGTGCCCGCGCGCCTCGACCGCGTGGAACAGCGCCCTGACCCGGGGCGTGGCCACCGCCGAGGCGCCCTGCTGGGCGACTCGCGCCAGTTGTACCGCCTCGCGCCCGTGCCCGAGGTAGACCGCCTGCCGGCTCATCGTCGACAACACGAATCCGCCCAACGCCCGATCCCCCGACGCCTGGGCCAACCGCAGCGCCTGGACGAAGTAGCGCTGCGCCATCCCGTGCACGCCCACGTCGTACGCCATCCAGCCGACCAGCCGGGTGAGCGTGGCCGCCGCGCCGAACAACGCGCTGCCGGTGCGCGAGTCGTAGGTCCCGCGCAGTATCGCGGTCACCTCGGTGTCGAGGTAGCGCACCAGCGCCTGTCTGCCGTGACCCCCGCCGAACGAGTTGTCCAACCGCCGAAACGCCTCGCCGACGGCGCGCACCGCGGCCACGTCGCCGAGCCCGACCCGATCGCCGTCCTGCCGGGCGGGCCGCTCGTCGCCGGCGCCGATCAGCCAGTCCCGGCTGGGCACCACCAGCGCCCCGGGCGTGAACGCGGCCTCCACCAGCGCGGATCGCTGCGCCGAGTCGGCCTGCCACATGCCGGTGACGATCTCGACCGCCTCGGGCGGACCGGACGCGTATTCGAGCCCGGCATAGTCCGGTCGGCAACCGGCCATGCCCAGATCCTCGGCGCTGAGCTTGCGGCCGAGCCGCTGGGTGAAGACCTCGGCAAGCAGTATCGGCACGATCCCGCGCGGATGTTGGCCACGCAGCCAGCGCGCCACGGAGGTCTTGTCGTACCGGAGATCGATGCCTTGTTCCGCACCGAGTTGGTCAACGCGTCGGGCCAGACCGGCATGTGAGAAGCCGGCTTCCTCGACAAGCGCCGCCAGCCGGTGATTGGGGCGCCGCTCGACCCTGGCTGCCATGGAGATGAACGCCTCCCGCTGGTGCGGTGGTTCGGTGTGGGTGGGTGATCGCGCGAGAATCTAGCGATTTCTGGAGCGCTACAACCCGAACGCTCGCAACAATGACCCTTTCGAGTTACCGGGATCGGCCCGGCGATCGGGGCACGAATCGGGCCCGACGGCGCCTCGACGGCGGCCCGGCGCGGCCGAGTTCGGCAGAACCTGCCGAACCCCGCGGACGGATCCGATGTGCCGTCACCAGCCCTGGGCCGCTTGCGGTGCGCGGACCCGTGGTGGAACATGCGCGGGGCAGTTCACCCGATGGGATGATCGACACCCACGCGGAGACGAACCACGTGACCGCCCCCGACCGAAGCTCGCGACCGACCACCCCGGTGCCGACGGCCTCGCGCCGACCGCCCGACATCGATTCGAAGGAAGCGCACGCGTGACCCGGCAGCCCGACGACACCGCTCGCGGGATCGTGATCCCGCTGGCCGCGGTCGCGCTCGTGTGCCTGCTGCTCACCAGCGGGGTCTTCCTGTTCGCCGGCTCGGATCGGGACAAGGGCCGCGGCCGCCCGGTCTCGCGCGACGTGAACATGCCGCTGCCGGCGCCCGCTCCGGCGTTTCCCGACGCCGGTTCGCCGAGCCCGGGCGCGACCACCACGACGACCGCGAGCCCGACCGGATCGGCGACCCGGACCCCGTCCGCCTCGGCGAGCGCGAGCACGAGCCCGACCGCGAGCACGAGCCCGACCGCGACCCGCTCGAGCCCGCCGCCCACGTCGGCCGCCCCACCCGTCCCGCGCCCGCCCGCCACCACCGGCCCGAAGGACATCACCGTCGACGCCACGGTGAGCGACTCCGGTTGGGGCGCCGACGGCACGGTGGTCATCACCAACCGCACCGCCCACCCGCTCCCCGCGTGGGACCTCACCCTCACCGCGACGGGTCGGCAGAGCGGCTTCACCATGCTCTACGGCGAGGACATGCGCACCAGCACCGACCGCGGCACCGCGACCGCGCGCGGCCGGGGCCCGTTGGCCCCCGGAGCCAGCGCGGTGATCGAGTTCGGCCTGTACGGGCACGTCGAGTCGATCGGCTGCACGTTCACCGGTGTCACCTGCCACGTACGCGGGCTCGACGCCGGCCACGGGTGAGATCCGGCCCCGTCGTACGCTGGTGGACGTGACCAGCTTCTTGCGATTCGTGCACTTGGGCATCGGCGCCGACGCCGTTCCGTACGAGGCCGCGTGGGAGGAACAACGCCGCGTCCACGAGCAGGTGGTGAGCGGTGCCGCCGCCGACACGTGTCTGCTCCTCGAGCACCCCGCGGTGTACACGGCGGGCCGCCGTACCGACCCCTCCGAGCGCCCGATGGACGGCACGCCCGTGGTCGACGTGGACCGGGGCGGCAAGATCACCTGGCACGGCCCCGGCCAACTCGTCGGCTACCCGATCGTGCGACTGCCCGAGCCGGTGGACGTGGTCGCGCACGTGCGCCGGATGGAGGAGGCGCTGATCCGGGTCTGCGCCGACCTGGGCCTGGAGACCACCCGGATCGAGGGCCGCAGCGGCGTCTGGGTCCTGGGCGACGCGGTTCCCGAGCGGCCCGCCCCGACCGGCGGTCTCGACCTGCGGCTGGACAGCCGACTCGCGGCCGGGCCCGACCCGCGCCTGCACCCCGAGTTCGACCCGCGTCTGGCCGGCCCGGAGTACGCGCCCTCCAACGCGGGCCAGCGCGGCGACGACCGCAAGCTCGCCGCGATCGGCGTCCGGGTCTCGCGCAAGGTGACCATGCACGGCTTCGCGATCAACTGCGACGCCGACATGACGTACTACGACCGGATCGTGCCGTGCGGCATCAAGGACGCCGGCGTCACCTCGCTGAGCCGCGAACTGGGCCGCGAGGTCACCGTCACCGAGGTACTGCCACTGGCCGAGAAACACCTCGCCGACGTGTTCGCGCACGTGCCGGCGTGACGCCCGCCCGAACGCCCGCGCGAGGCACGCCCGGACGCCCGCGGCACGCGCGCCGGGTCACCCGCGTGACGCACGCCTCACGGTCCGCGTGACGCACGCCTCGTACCGAATCCGGCATCCGGGGAATCCACCCCGGTTCGTCCGGGTTGCCACCTGACGGGCCGTCCGAACGCCCGTTTCGCTCGGCGTACTCTGGACGTACCGCCCCACCACGGGCCCGGACCATCCTGTCGGGGCCCATCGCAGTCTGTCCCGCCCCGCAGGCTGCCCCGAGAAGAGGGAGTCGCGCGTGTCCGCTGTCGCACCCGACGGCCGCAAGCTGCTTCGCCTGGAAGTCCGCAACGCCGAGACTCCCATCGAGCGCAAGCCTTCGTGGATCAAGACCCGGGCGAAGATGGGCCCCGAGTACACCGAGCTCAAGCAACTCGTGAAGCGCGAGGGGCTGCACACGGTGTGCGAGGAGGCCGGCTGCCCCAACATCTACGAATGTTGGGAAGACCGCGAGGCGACCTTCCTGATCGGCGGCGACCAGTGCACCCGGCGCTGCGACTTCTGCCAGATCGACACCGGCAAGCCGGCCGAGCTGGACCGGGACGAACCGCGCCGCGTCGCGGAGTCGGTCCAGGCGATGGGCCTGAAGTACGCGACCATCACCGGCGTCGCCCGCGACGACCTGCCCGACGGCGGCGCGTGGCTGTACGCGGAGACCGTCCGCCAGATCAAGGAGCTGAACCCGGGGACCGGGGTGGAGCTGCTGATCCCGGACTTCACCGCCCAGCCGGACCAACTGGCCGAGGTGTTCTCCTCCCGTCCCGAGGTGCTCGCGCACAACATCGAGACGGTGCCGCGGATCTTCAAGCGCATCCGGCCGGGCTTCCGCTACGAGCGCTCGCTCGACGTGATCACCCAGGCCCGGGCCGACGGCCTGGTCACCAAGTCCAACCTGATCCTGGGCATGGGCGAGGAACGCGCCGAGATCAGCCAGGCCATGCAGGACCTGTACGACGCCGGCTGCGAGCTGCTGACCATCACGCAGTACCTGCGGCCGAGCGTGCGGCACCACCCCGTGGAGCGCTGGGTGCGCCCGGAGGAGTTCGTCGAGCTGAACGAGGAGGCCGAGGAGATCGGCTTCGCGGGCGTGCTCTCCGGCCCCCTGGTCCGCTCGTCGTACCGCGCGGGCCGGCTCTACCGCCAGGCCCTCGAGGTACGCGAAACCCGCTCCGCTTCGGGCGAAGGTGTGCAGACCTTCACGTCGGTTTGACCCTGACGTCATCGTTTGGTAACACATTGTTGCGAGAGTCGACCGCAGTGCGGTGAGCCTTCGCAGCGAGAACAGGTAGGGGGACGACGTTATGCAGGACACGCAGCAGGACAACGCCTCGGTTCTGTGGGGCGCGTTCGACCGCGGCGCCGCGGCCCGGCGGGCGACCGTCGGCCGGGTCTTCCGAGCGGTCGAGACCGTGCTGATGTTCGAGGGTGGCCAGCGCACCGCACGGCGCAACGCGTGGGCCGCGGTGTGCGCCGACCGCAACCGTGCCCGCGCCCGCGCCGAGGCCTCCGACATCCTGGCCCGGCTCGCCCCGGTCAACCCGACACCGGGCGCCGGCTCGCACTGACCCGCGACACGTGTGGCACCGCGTGACGCGGGTGTGGACACAGGTGTCCGCGCCCGGCCGCCCGCGACACCGTTCGGCCGTTCGCCGGGGGCTCGTCTCCCGTCGGACGGCCGCGGCGCTGCGCCGGTCGCATGAAGGTTCGGACAAGCTGTCGGCAGCCATTGTCCCGGGTGGATGGCACGCCAGTATCCTTTTCACATGGCGAGCAAGGAACCATCCGAGAAGAGCGGCCGGCTGAAGCAGATCCGGCTCGCCTACCAGCAGACGAAGAAGGCCGATCCGTGGGTCGGCTTGATTGTGGCGGCCTGGGGCCTGGGCGTATTCGCAGTACTCCTGGCCATCGGCTTCTGGTGGGGACATCCGATCTACCTGGGCATCTTCGGTGCCCTCGTGGGTCTGCTCGCGGCGGCCTTCATCTTCGGACGACGGGCCGAGAAGTCGGTGCTCGGCCAGATGGAGGGCCAGCCCGGCGCGGCGTTGGCGGTCATGCAGTCACTCAAGCGTGGCTGGGTCGTGACCCCCACCGTGGCCATCACCCGCCAGCAGGATGTCGTGCACCGCGCCGTGGGTCGCCCCGGCATCATCCTGGTGGGCGAGGGCCAGCCCGGTCGCGTGACGCGACTGCTGGCCGATGAGAAGAAGCGCATGTCCCGCCTGGCTGCGAGCACCGTGGTGCACACGATCATCGTCGGCAACGACGAGGGCCAGGTCCCGCTGCGCAAGCTGCAACGGCACATCATGAAGTTGAGCCCGACCATGGCCAAGCCCGAGGTCGCGGTGGTCAACGACCGCCTGCGCGCGGTCGGCGACCTGATGAAGAACATGCCGGTGCCCAAGGGCCCGATGCCGAAGGGCGCGCGCATGCCGCGCGGCCCGCGCGGCTGACCCCTCGACGGCCACCGCGCCACGCAGCAGCACCCCGTCCCCGCCCGATCGCGAGAGCGGCGACGATCCGCATCGGATCGCCGCCGCTCTTTTGCCGTACCGGATCCGGATGGTCGTAACCCGAGTCCGTCGCGCCGGTTCGTACGCGTCGCGTCCGCGGGGTCGTGCCCGCACGCGTCGTGCCCGCGGGCGCCGTATCGGCACGCGTCGTGTTACGAACTACGCACGCACCACCGCGGTGCCGACCGCCTTGTCGTGGAACCCGCGCCCGTCCCGGTCGTAGATCGCCGGCGGGATCACCAGGCACAGCAGGAACGTACGTACCACGACCGCGAGCGGCAGCAGCGTGTCGCGGGTGACCGACACCACCCGGATGCCCATGATCCGCTTGCCGAAGGTCCAGCCGATCGTGCTCACCAGGAGCAGGTTCTCGGCGGCGAACACGGCCAGGGTGCCCCAGCTCGTCCCGGGATCGTTGAGGTCGCCGCCGCCTATGAAGGACAGCGCGATGATGTAGCAGATGCTCCAGTCGATGAGCAGGGCGATCAACCTGCGCCCGGTGGGCGCGAGCGAGTTGGGTCCGTCCTCGGGCAGCCCGAGACGCTTGCCGCGGTAGCCGAAGTCTTCGCCCGCCGCCCCGGGGGCCTGGTTCCGCGATGCGGTCGTGTTCTCGTCCACCCATCCAAAGTAGACGAGCCGGGCCGATTCACCCGCCCCGGGGTGTGTGTGCGCGAGATGATCATGGGCATGCATCCGGGCAAAGACGGGCCGCCCCGTACGGGTGGGTGCGTAACATCCCGGAAACACGAGGGACACCGACGGGAAACCGCTCGCGCCTACCTTCGAGGCCTAGTGGCCACCGGGGAGGAGGCCGCTCCCCGCGAACGCAATTACCCGCGCCTGGCGCCGGGTCGAGGAGGATTGATGTTCAACAACGCCGAAGAGGTGTCGCGATACATCGCCGACAACGACGTCAAGTTCGTCGACGTTCGTTTTTGCGACCTGCCTGGCGTGATGCAGCACTTCACGGTCCCGGCGAAGACGTTCGACCCGAGTGAGACGCTGGCGTTCGACGGATCCTCGATCCGCGGCTTCCAGGCGATCCACGAGTCGGACATGGCGCTTCGCCCCGACCTGTCCACGGCGCGGCTCGACCCGTTCCGCAAGGACAAGACGCTCAACATCAACTTCTTCATCCACGACCCGCTGACGGATGAGGAGTACAGCCGCGACCCGCGCAACGTCGCGAAGAAGGCCGAGCGCTACCTCGCCGGCACCGGCATCGCCGACACGGCGTACTTCGGCCCCGAGGCCGAGTTCTACGTGTTCGACAGCGTGCGCTTCGCGACCGGCGCGAACGAGTCCTTCTACCACATCGACTCCGAGGCGGGGGCCTGGAACACGGGCCAGGAGGAGAACAACCGCGGCTACAAGGTCCGGTACAAGGGCGGCTACTTCCCGACCCCGCCGGTCGACCACTTCGCCGACCTGCGCGCGGAGATCTCCCTCGAGCTCGAGGCCGCGGGCCTGGAGATCGAGCGCCAGCACCACGAGGTGGGCACCGCCGGCCAGGCCGAGATCAACTACAAGTTCAACACGCTGCTGGCCGCGGCCGACGACCTGATGCTGTTCAAGTACATCGTCAAGAACGTCGCGTGGCGCAACGGCAAGACCGCGACCTTCATGCCGAAGCCGATCTTCGGCGACAACGGCTCGGGCATGCACTGTCACATGTCGCTGTGGACCGACGGCTCGCCGCTGTTCTACGACGAGCAGGGCTACGCGGGTCTGTCCGACACGGCCCGCTACTTCATCGGCGGTCTGCTCAAGCACGCCCCGTCGCTGCTTGCCTTCACGAACCCGACGGTGAACTCCTACCACCGCCTGGTCCCGGGCTTCGAGGCGCCGGTCAACCTGGTCTACTCGCAGCGCAACCGCTCGGCCTGCATCCGCATCCCGATCACGGGCAGCAACCCCAAGGCCAAGCGCGTCGAGTTCCGCGTCCCGGACCCGTCGGCCAACCCGTACCTGGCCTTCGCCGCCCAGTTGATGGCCGGCCTCGACGGCATCAAGAACAAGATCGAGCCGCTCGAGCCCGTCGACAAGGACCTGTACGAGCTGGCTCCCGACGAGCACCAGGCCGTCCCCCAGGTCCCCGGCACCCTCGCCGAGGTCCTCGACGCCCTCGAAGCCGACCACGAGTACCTCCTCGAAGGCGGCGTGTTCACCCAGGACCTGATCGACACCTGGATCGAATACAAGCGCACCAAGGAAATCGACCCGGTCCGCCTGCGCCCGCACCCCCACGAGTTCGAGCTCTACTTCGACATCTAAGCCGAAGTAGCCGGGCGCTCCCGCCCCCGAAGACAAGGCCGTCGACCGCTGCCCATAGCGCGGTCGACGGCCTTCTTCGTGTGCGGCCGGCGGGCTCGGGGTGGGTGTCGCGCCCACGCGCCCACGCGCCCACGACGGAACGGCCCTGCCTCCGCGCTCATCCGCGGGCGCAGGGCCGTTTCGTCGTGCGGCCCGAGACGGCGGCGAGGGTGGCGGTCCCGGGGAATTCGAGGTGCCGAGGGCTGCTGTTCGTATACCCCCATGAGGTATTTCCACCCCACCCCTGGTCATCGATACCCCCCTAGGGTATGTTCCTGATCGCTCGATACCCCCCATGTGTATCTACGGAGTGATCACGATGTCTCAACCCCAGCCGAATCCGCGTCGCTGGGCGGCGCTTGCGCTGATTGCGCTGGCTCAGTTCATGGTCATCATGGACACGTCGATCATCGGTGTGGCTCTGCCCGAGATGCGCACCGATCTCGGGTTCTCGCAGGAGAATCTGTCCTGGGTGTTCAACGCCTACGTCGTCGCGTTCGGCGGGCTGCTCCTGCTCGGCGGGCGGCTGTCGGACCTCCTCGGGGCCAAGCGCATGTTCTCCACCGGGTGGGCGATCCTGGGGGTCGGCTCGCTCGGGGCGGGCCTCGCGAACGAGGTCTGGGTCGAGCTCGCCGGACGTGCCGTCCAGGGCGTCGGCGCCGCGCTGATCGCGCCCTCGGCACTGACCCTGCTGATGATGCTCTTCGGTGGCAACCCCAAGGAGCTCACCAAGGCGTTCGCGCTGTACGGCGCGGCGGCACCGGCCGGTGGCACGGCCGGCGTCTTCCTCGGCGGTCTGATCACCGAATACGCGAGCTGGCCCTGGGTCTTCTACGTCAACATCCCCGTCGCGATCCTCGCCCTCGTCGCGACCCCGGCGCTGATGCCCGATGCCCCCGCCCGCCGCGGCGGCATCGACCTCCTCGGCGCGGTCACCGTCACCGCCGGCCTCGGCGCCGCCGTGTACGCCGTCGTCCGCGCCCCGGAGACCGGCTGGGGCTCCGCCGAGACCCTGCTCGTCCTCGCCGCCGGCATCGCGCTGGTCGCGCTGTTCCTGCTCCTCCAGGCCAAGCGGGCCGAGCCGCTGATGCCACTGCGCATCCTGCGCACGCCGGGCCTGGCCGCCGCCAACCTCGCCCAGTTGTTGATGGCCGGCGCCTGGATCCCGATGTGGTTCTTCCTCAACCTCTACCTGCAGCAGGTGCTCGGTCTGGGCGCCTTCGCCTCCGGATCCGCGCTGCTGCCGATGACCGTGGCCATCATGGTGATGATGATCGTGCTCGCCCCACGCCTGATCGCCCGCTTCGGCCCCAACCCGCTCGTGGTCACCGGCCTCGCCGCGCTCGCCGGCGGCATGTTGTGGCTGTCCTTCGCCCGGTCCGACGGCTCGTACTGGGTCGACGTCCTGCCCGCCTCGCTGCTCGCCGCCGCGGGCATGGCCCTCGCCTTCATCCCCTCTCTCGGCACCGCGATCTCCAGCGCGCGGCCCGAGGAGGGCGGGCTCGCCTCCGGCATCGTCAACACCAGCTACCAGATCGGCTCGGCCCTCGGCCTGGCCGCGATGACCGCCGTCGCCGCCGCGCACGGCGCCCGGGAGGTCGGCAACGCCGACGCGCTCACCAACGGCTTCTCCGCCGCCTTCCTCGGCGCCGCCGCGATCGCCGCCGCCGGCGCCCTGATCGCTGCCGCCACCCTCCGCAAGCCGGCCACCACGACTGCGGGAAGCACCCCCGCCGACAATCCCCCCGAGTCCGTCCCGACCCACTGATCACATCCCGGCCCACCGTCCCGGCCGGGGCCGCCCATCCCACCCGGACCAAAGACCCCACGAGGACTCACGCCGACCGTTCGAAGAGCGCGCCAAGAGCGCATAAAGAGCACACAAATAACACACGAAGGGCACACGAAGAGCAATCAAACGACCACACAGCGACCGCACACCGCGTGCCGCCCTCCACGAACCGGAGGGCGGCACGCGCACGTGCGAACCTCCACCGCCCCGCCCCCGAAACCCCCGAAGCCGACCGCGGCCCTCGCCGCCGGGCGCCGAACACCCCCGGAGATCTCCTCCATTACGCCCCGATTCCTCCCACCCGAGAAGGAGAGGATCGCCCTCGGATGGCCCTACAGGGTGATCGGCGAAAGGATGGGCTCTGGCAGACTTGAGCCATGGGGGGCAATCCGAGCCGAGAGACCATGCCGCCGTCGGGGCGACGGGTGACCGACGAAGCCGGACGGACAATCATGCAGCCGATCCCCACGATGACCCGATTGCGTGTCTATCTGAGCACGCCGCGTCGTCCGCGATTCGTGGTCGAACTGGCGCTGATCGCGTTGAGTTACTGGGTCTATTCGCTGGTCCGCAACGCGGTACCGGAGCGCCAACACGTCGCCGTGGAGCGCGCCTGGCAACTGCTCGATTTCGAGAAGACGCTGCACATCGACATCGAACACAGCGTCAACCACGCCGTGAACGGCGTCACATGGTTGATCGTGTCGATGAACTACTACTACGCGACGCTGCACTTCGTGGTGACCATCGGTGTCCTGGTGTGGCTCTTCCACAGACACCCCGGCCGATACCGGGCCGTGCGCACGGTGTTGTTCCTGACCACCGGCCTGGCCCTGTTCGGATACTTCTTCTACGCCCTGGCCCCGCCCCGACTACTGCCGGGCGCCGGCTACATCGACACCGTCCTGGTCCACCACACGTGGGGCTCGATGGCGTCCGGCGACATGAAGAACGTCTCCAACCAGTACGCCGCGATGCCGTCGATGCACATCGGCTGGTCGACGTGGTGCGCGATGGCCATCGTGATGTTCGCCCGGCCGATGTGGGTCAAGGTGCTCGGTGTGTTGTACCCGATCACCACGCTGTTCGTGATCGTGGCCACCGGCAACCACTTCGTGCTGGACGCGGTCGGCGGCTGGATCACCCTCGCCGCCGCCTTCGGCCTGCAGTGCCTGCTCAACGGGCGCTCCGCGTACCGCTTCCCGCAGTACCCGCCGGACGACCCACGCTCCGCGCCCGAGCCCCATGGGCGGCCGGTACGCCCGCGCGCGGGCACGCGCGACGAGGGGCGCGGCGACGGAGCCGGCGAGCGGCCTCAGCGCGAGCCGGTCGAAGTCTCGTCCTCGCCGTAGAACACCCGGTCCACCACGGCCCGGGCGAGCCGCGTCATGCGTCGATAGTCCTCGATCAGGCTGCCGGTCTCGTCCGGCCGGTGGCCGAGCAGCCGGGCCACCCCGCCCAGCTCGCGCACATCGGACGGGAAGCTGTCCGAGGACCGGCCGCGCACGATCATCACCGCGTTGCGCACCCGGGTGGCCACGACCCAGGCGTCGTCCAGGATCCGGGCGTCGTGCGGGTCGAGCAGGCCCGCGTCCCGGGCCGCCGCGAGCCCCTGTCGGGTGCCGGTCACCCGCAACGCGGGCACCGCGTGCGCGTGCCGGAGTTGCAGGAGTTGCACCACCCATTCCACGTCGGCCAGCCCGCCGCGCCCGAGCTTGGTGTGCGTGGTCGGATCGGCGCCGCGGGGCAGCCGCTCGGACTCGATCCGGGCCTTCATCCGCCGGATCTCCCGCACCTGCGTGTCGTCGATCCCGCCCTCCGGATAACGCAGCGGATCGACCATCTCCAGGAACCGCCGGCCCAGGTCCGCGTCCCCCGAGGTGAAGTCGGCCCGCAGCAGCGCCTGGCTCTCCCACAGCTTGGACCAGCGCTCGTAGTAGGCGCGATACGACGCGAGCGTGCGCACCAGCGGCCCCTGCCGCCCCTCGGGCCGCAGGTCGGCGTCGATCAGCAGCGGCGGATCCGTGGACGGGATCTGCAGCAGCCGGCGCACCTCGTTGCACACGAACTGCGCGGCCCGGGACGCGGACTCCTCCTCGGCGCCCTCGATCGGCTCGTGTACGAACATCACGTCCGCGTCGCTGCCGTAGCCCTGCTCGTAGCCGCCGAACCGCCCCATCGCGATGATCGCGAGCCGGGTCGGGATCGGCCCCCGGGTGCGCTCGCACGCGTCTATGGCGGCCCGAAGCGCGCCGGTCAGCGTCGCCGCGTTGACATCGGTGAGCGCCTTGCCGGTGGCGTCCACGTCCAGCCGGCCCAGCACATCGGTGGCGACGATCCGGAACAGTTCGCGCCGACGCACGCTGCGCGCCGCCTGCACCGCGCTCTCCGGACCCGGCGCCCGCCCCACCGCGGCCAGGATCTCGGTCTCCAGGGCCGCCCGCGAGCGTGGCCGCAGCCCGTCCCCGTCGCCGAGCATCGCGACCGCCTCGGGCGCACGCAGCACCAGGTCCGGCGCGAGCCGCCCGGACGCGAGCACACGGGCCATGTTCTCCGCCGCCGCCCCCGACGAGCCCGCCCCGGAGTCGCGCAGCAGGCGCAGATACCAGTGCGTGTTGCCGAGCGCGTCGGAGACCTGCCGGAAGGCGAGCAGCCCGGCGTCCGGATCCGCCGAGTCGGCGAACCAGCTCAGCATCACCGGCAGCAGCGTGCGCTGGATCGAGGCACGCCGGCTGACTCCGGAGGCGAGCGCCTCCAGGTGGCGCATCGCGGCGGCCGGGTCGGCGTACCCCAGTGCCTCGAAGCGGGCCCGCGCGGCCTCGGGGGTGAGCCGCTGCTCGCCCGCCTTGAGCCGGGCGACCGCGTCCAGCAGCGGCCGGTAGAACAACTTCTCGTGCAGCCGGCGCACCTCCACCGTCTGCTGTCTCCAGGCCTTCTCCAGTTCGCCCACCGGGTTCGAGCGCATGCCCATCGAGCGGCCGATCCGGCGCAGTTCGCCGGGGTCGGTCGGCATCAGGTGGGTACGGCGCAGCCGGAAGAGTTGGATCCGGTGCTCGAGCGTGCGCAGGAAGCGGTACGCGGCGTCCAGCGCGGCGCCGTCGTCGCGGCCCACGTAGCCCGCCGCGGACAGCGCGGCGAGCGCGTCCAGCGTCGAGCCGCTGCGCAGCGTCCGGTCGGACTTGCCGTGCACCAACTGCAGGAGCTGGACCGCGAATTCGATGTCGCGCAGGCCCCCGGGGCCGAGCTTGACCTCGCGCTCCACCTCGCGCGCCGGAATGCTGTCCACCACCCGGCGGCGCATCGCCTGCACGTCGGCGACGAAGTTCTCCCGGCGGGCGGCGGTCCACACCAACGGGGACACGCTGTCCAGGTACTTCTTGCCCAGTGCCGGGTCGCCGGCCACCGGGCGGGCCTTGAGCAGGGCCTGGAACTCCCAGGTCTTGGCCCAGCGTTCGTAGTAGGCGAGGTGGCTGGCCAGGGTGCGGGTGAGCGGGCCGTTGCGGCCCTCCGGGCGCAGGTTGGCGTCCACCTCCCAGATCGAGCCCTCGATGGTGGTCGCCGAGCAGGTCCGCATCAGCGCGCCGGCCAGCCGATTGGCGGCGGCGACCGCCACCCCCTCGGGCACGCCGGGTGGGGCCTCGGCGACGAAGACCACGTCCACGTCGCTGATGTAGTTGAGTTCGCGCCCGCCGCACTTGCCCATGCCGATCACCGCGAGCCGGCACTGCTCGGCCTCGACCGGGTGTTCGCGCCGGACCAGGTCGAGCGCGGCGTCCAGGGTGGCGCCGGCCAGGTCGGCGAGTTCGGTGGCCACGGTCGGCTCGTCGGCACTGCCGCACACGTCGCGGGCGGCGATCGAGAGCAGGCAGCGGCGATAGCCGATCCGCAGCGCGTCCAGTGCCGGGTCTCCGCGCAGGCCGGCGGTGGCGGTGGTGAGCACGGCGTGGAAGTAGGCGGGGGTGGGTCGGGCGTCCTGGACGTCGTAGGTGACCAGGGAGCGCCAGTCCTCGGGGTGCCGCGCGAGGTGGTCGCCCAGTGCCGCGCTCACTCCCAGAACGCCCAGTATGCGATCGCGGAAGGGCTTCGCGGACGCGAGGGTGGAGAGCAGAACGGGGGCGTCGTCGGCGGCTTCGGCGAGGCGCACCAGGCCGAGCAGCGCGAGGTCGGGGTCGGCGGTGGCGGCGAGGGCGTCCAGGAAGAGCGAGTCGTCCCCGGCGCCGAGCAGGGCCGGATCGCGCAGATTGCGTGCGGCGCCCGCGATGTCGGTGAAGCCGAGCCGGACCAGGCGCCCGTCGGTGGCCGCCGGTTCGCGAGGCTGATCCACAGAGGTCACCGGCCGAGCGTATCCGGTGAAACGGCTGATCGATCAAGAACGGAACTGGGAATGTGGACGCGCCGCACGGGGCTCGCCGAGCCCCCCGACCGCGGCGAACTTGAATGCGGCGCGTCCTCGCCCGGCGGCGGACGACAGTTCCACTCTGCGAGCCGTCCGTCCCACGGCCCGAAGAGGCCTCCGTAGCGACGAGCTGCCATACGCCACCGTACGGAACGTCACCCTACGTTAGCGTAGGTGCCATGCGCAACGGTGTTCCCTCGGAGAGGGTTCAATCAGACGACGATCCGGACCGGCCCGCTCGCCCCGGCCGCCGCACCCTCAGCCGAGAGGACTGGGCTCGGGCGGCCCTGGAGGCGATGCGAGAGGGCGGCTTGGGCGCCGTCGCGGTGGAACCCCTCGCGGAACGCCTCGGCACCACCAAGGGCAGCTTCTACTGGCACTTCAAGGACCGCGACTCGCTCATCCAGGCCGCGCTGGAACGCTGGGTGGCCGAGTCCGAGGAACTGATGGCCGCCGCCGAACGCATCGAGGATCCGGTGGAGCGCGGACGCCGACTCACCGAGTACGCGTTCACCGCGCCCAGCGGCGCGGACATCACCACCACGCTGCTGATCCACGCCCAGCACCCGGTGGTGGGCCCGATCCTGGAGCAGGTCACCCGTCGCCGCCTGGAGTTCGGCGCCCGGCTCACCGAGGAGCTCGGCCTGCCCGCCGACGCCGCCTACCGACACGCGCTGACCGCGCTGACGATGACCGTCGGCATCGCGCTGATCCGCCGGGGCGCGCCGCAGCTGTTGCCCCAGGGCGAGGACAAGGACGCCTACGTCCGCTACATCCTCGAACTCCTCGGCCCGCCGATGACCTGAGCACCCGCGCGCCGCTCCACGAGCAACGGCCCGACCCCCGACACATCGGGGGTCGGGCCGTTCACGTCGCGCGCTCGGACACCGGAAACACCGGCACCACGGCACCGGCGTCAGAGCACCGGCAGGTACCGCTTCAGCTCGAAGGGCGTCACCTGCTGGCGGTACTCCTCCCACTCGTGCCGCTTGTTGCGCAGGAAGAACTCGAAGACGTGCTCGCCGAGGATCTCCGGCAGCAGGTCGCTGCGCTCCATCAGCGCGATCGCCTCGGCCAGGTTCTGCGGCAGCGGCGCGATGCCCAGCGCGCGGCGCTCGGCGTCGGTCAGCGCCCACACGTCGTCCTCGGCACCGGCGGGCAGTTCGTAGCCCTCCTCGACACCCTTGAGCCCGGCGCCGAGCAGCACGGCATAGGCCAGGTACGGGTTGCACGCCGAGTCGATCTGGCGCACCTCGATCCGGGTGGACTGGCCCTTGGTCGGCTTGTACATCGGCACCCGCACCAGCGCGGAGCGGTTGTTGTGCCCCCAGCAGATGTACGAGGGGGCCTCGCCACCCATCCCCGCGGTGCGCGCCGACGCGCCCCACAGCCGCTTGTACGAGTTGACCCACTGGTTCGTGATCGCGGCCATCTCGCCGGCGTGCTTGAGCAGGCCCGCGATGAACGAGCGGCCGACCTTGGAGAGCTGGTACTCGGCGCCGGCCTCGTAGAACGCGTTGCGGTCGCCCTCGAACAGGGACAGGTGGGTGTGCATGCCCGAGCCCGGGTGCTCGGAGAACGGCTTGGGCATGAAGGACGCGTGCACGCCCTGCTCCAGCGCGACCTCCTTGACCACCAGGCGGAAGGTCATGATGTTGTCGGCCGTGCTCAGCGCGTCCGCGTAGCGCAGGTCGATCTCCTGCTGACCCGGCGCACCCTCGTGGTGGCTGAACTCGACCGAGATGCCCATGTTCTCGAGCATCGTGATCGCCTGGCGGCGGAAGTCCTGGCCGACCGGCTGCGGCGTGTGGTCGAAGTAGCCGCTGTGGTCCACCGGGGTCGGCGGCCGGCCGTCGACGGGCTTCTCCTTGAACAGGAAGAACTCGATCTCGGGGTGCGTGTAGAAGGTGAAGCCCTTCTCCGAGGCCCGCTCCAGGGTGCGCTTGAGCACGTAGCGCGGGTCCGCGAAGGACGGCGAGCCGTCGGGCATCAGGATGTCGCAGAACATCCGCGCGGTGCCGGGTGCCTCGGCCCGCCACGGCAGGATCTGGAACGTGGCCGGATCCGGCTTCGCCAGCATGTCGGACTCGTGCACCCGGGCGAAGCCCTCGATCGCCGACCCGTCGAAGCCGATGCCCTCGGCGAACGCCTGCTCCAATTCGGCCGGAGCCACCGCGACCGACTTCAGGAACCCGAGCACGTCGGTGAACCACAGTCGCACGAACCGGATGTCGCGCTCCTCCAGGGTGCGAAGCACGAACTCCTGCTGCTTATCCATAATTCCCTATCCTTGCAGGTCGGACGGCCTGTGAGCGATCGGCAGGGCACTGCGGGGCACACGAGTATCCCGCTTCAGGGTTTCCAGCACATTACGTGCCCTTTGCGTTGTGCCCTTGCTCGCGCACAGGTACCGCCGTGCGCGCGTACGTCCCGTGGTCCTGTACCCCGAGAACCGCTCGTGGGCGACCTGCGGGATACCTTCTTCGCGCGGCATCGCACCCGCCGGGAATCCGGTCGGGCGAGCCGTCGGGGCCCGGTGCTGAACTGCGCCAAGGGTATCTCCCGGGTGCTCGGGCGCCGAGCCCCGGGTTCGCTCGGGCGTACGCCTTTCGCCCGCCGTTCGCCTGCGGTTTTCCGGCCGGCCGAGCGCCCGCCATCGACCCCGCGAGCGCGGTGCGCACGGCGCGTCGCCGCACCCGGGACCACTATTCGTCACTTTGACGCCAAGGGTCGGGTACATTGGATCGTGTGACCCGGATTCGCATCGCCCTCAGCCAGATCAACCCCACGGTCGGCGACCTCGACGGCAACGCCGAACTGGTCGTGGGGCGCACCCGGAAGGCCGCCGAGCGCGGCGCGTCGCTCGTGGCCTTCCCGGAGATGGCGCTCACCGGATATCCCGTCGAGGACCTGGCCCTGCGCTCGTCCTTCGTCGAGGCCTCCCGCCGCGCGCTGGAGGCGCTCGCCGCCCGGCTCGCCGCCGAGGGACTGGGCGAGGTCGCGGTCGTGGTCGGCTATCTGGACCGGTGCGGGGTGTCCACGCCGCGACTGGGCCGCCCGGCCGGCGCCCCGCAGAACGCGGTCGCGGTGCTGCACGGCGGCCGGGTCGCGGCCCGCTCGGCCAAGCACCACCTGCCCAACTACGGCGTGTTCGACGAGTACCGCTACTTCGTCCCGGGCGATCGGCTCCTGGTCACCCGGGTCGGCGGCGTCGACATCGCGATCGCCGTCTGCGAGGACCTGTGGCAGGAGGGCGGCCCGGTGGCCGCCGCGCGCGCCGCGCGGGTCGGCCTGTTGTTGTCGATCAACGCGTCGCCGTACGAGGTGAGCAAGGACGACTCGCGGCTGGAACTGGTCCGCCGCCGCGCCGGCGAGGCGAACTGCGCGCTCGCCTACGTCAACGCCTTCGGCGGCCAGGACGAGTTGGTCTTCGACGGCGACTCGCTGATCGTGGACGCCGAGGGGACGGTGCTCTCGCGCGCGGCGCAGTTCCGCGAGGAACTGTTGATCGCCGACCTGGACCTGCCCGAGCGCACCGTGGACGACAGCGTGTACAGCGCGGGCGACGTGGTGGCCGACGGCCTGACCATCCACCAGGTGATCCTCACCGAGGAGGCCGCGCCGGTGCCCGCGCCCGCCGCCGCGCACTCGATCGCGCCGGCCCTGTCCGACGACGCGGAGGTCTACCGCGCGCTGGTCACCGGGCTGCGCGACTACGTGGCCAAGAACGGGTTCAAGTCGGTGCTGCTGGGCCTGTCCGGCGGGATCGACTCGGCCCTGGTCGCGGCGATCGCGGCGGACGCGGTGGGCGGCGGCAACGTGTACGGCGTCTCGATGCCCAGCGGCTACTCCTCCGAACACTCCAAGGACGACGCGGCCGACACCGCCGCGCGGATCGGGCTCAACTACCGCCAGGTGCCGATCGCCCCGATGGTGGACGCCTACCTGGGCGCGCTCGGGCTGACCGGCCTGGCCGAGGAGAACCTCCAGGCCCGGGTGCGCGGCACCACCTTGATGGGGCTGTCCAACCAGGAGGGCCACCTGGTCCTGGCCACCGGCAACAAGAGCGAGCTGGCCTGCGGCTACTCCACGCTGTACGGCGACGCGGTCGGCGGCTTCGCGCCGATCAAGGACGTGCCCAAGACCGCGGTGTGGCGGCTGTCGCGCTGGCGCAACGCGGAGGCCGAGCGACTCGGCGAGCCGGCCCCGATCCCGGAGAACTCGATCACCAAGCCGCCGAGCGCCGAGTTGCGGCCGGGGCAGGTCGACACCGACTCGCTGCCGCCGTACGAACTGCTCGACGCCATCCTGGACGACTACGTCGAGCGGGACATGGGCCGCGACGCGATCGTGGCGGCGGGTTTCGAGCCGGAGTTGGTGGACCGGATCCTCAAGCTGGTGGACACGGCCGAGTACAAGCGCCGGCAGTACCCGCCGGGCACCAAGATCTCGCTCAAGGCGTTCGGCCGGGACCGGCGACTGCCGATCACCAGCCGGTGGCGCGAGAGCGGCTGAGCACGACCCGAGAGCACCCGAGCACGCCGCGAAGACAGACCCGAAGAGCACGACACGGACACGACGAAGGGCCCGACCGCTGCGGTCGGGCCCTTCGTGGTGGATTCGGCTCGGCTCGGCCGCGGATCCGCTCAGCTCAGCCGCAGGTCCGCCAGGATCGGCATGTGGTCGCTCGGCGTGCCGCCCAGCACCTTCGCGTCGGCGGCGGCCATGCCCCGGTACATGATGTGGTCGATCGCGGCCATCGGGAACGACTCGGGCCAGGTGAAGCCCATCCCGGTGCCGGCCGCGTCCTGCGCGTCCGCCAGGTAGCGGGTGACCGGGCGCAGCGCCCGGTCGTCGGTGGTGCCGTTGAGGTCACCGGCCAGCACCACGTGCGGCGCGGTCTCGACCGCGAGCGACCGGGACAGTCGATCGATCGTGTCGTTGCGGTCGCCGACCGTGAAGCCGCTCGGGCCGAAGCGCACCGACGCGAGGTGCACGGCGTAGAAGGCCACGTCGCCCTTGGGCGTCTTGATCACCGTGCGCAGCGCGCGGGTGAAGCCCATCCCGACGTCGACCGCCTCGGCCTTGCTCATCGAGAAGTCCGCCGTGGTCCAGACCGCGACCGTGCCCTCGTGCTGCACGTTCGGGTACCGGCTCTTGAGCACCGCGTCGTACAGCTTCCACGCGCCCTCCGGCAGTTCCTCCAGGGCGATCACGTCGGCGTTCGCGCCGAGCAGCGAGCGGGCGGTGCCGGCCGGGTCGGGATTGCTCGCGTTCACGTTGTGGCTGAGCACCCGCAGGTCGTGCGGGCCGCCGCCGCGGCCGGGCATGAAGAAGCCGCCGAACATGGTCACCCACACCAGGATCGGCAGCATGGTCGCGGCCACCGCGGTCCACGAGCGACGGATCGCCGCGCAGGTCAGCAGCACCGGAACGACCAGGCCCGCCCAGGGCAGGAAGGTCTCCACGAAGCTGCCCCAGTTGCCCGGGGTGTTGGGCACCATCCGGTGGAACGCGAGCGGGAGGGTGGCCAGCACCGCGAACACGGCGATCACTCGGCCGCGGCGCCACGGCGGGGTGCGCCATGTGGCGACCGCACCGTCCCGTACGCCCTGCCACGACCACCGTGACCCTCGCCGAGGACCTCCGTCGCCGGCCGGCTGCGGCTCGGCTCCGGTGTCCGTCGTGGTGGGCCACGTCATGCTGCCTCCTGAAGTCCCAGACTCGAGTCCCGACTGTGTCCGCGTCAACGTACGAACAAAACGTCCCCTACGTCGAAACGGACGCCGGAAAGCGGTCGATAGGTTCCCTATGGGCTCAGGAGCGAGCGCGAATCCCGCCGAGCAGCGCGTCCGCGATCTGGCCCGGCAGCTCCGGTTCCAGACTTGCGTTCTCCCGTACCAGCTTGCGTACCAGTATGGGGCCCGTGACCAGGTCCATCAGGACCTCCATCGGCAGATCGGCACGCAGCTCGCCGGAATCCACCCCGCGTTGCAACAGGCCGCGCAGGATCGCCCGGCGTTTCTCCACGACCACCTCGTGATAGCGCCGGTGCAGCTCGGGATGGCTGCGGATCTCGCCGGAGAGCATCCCCATCAGCCCGTCGCCGCGCTTGTCCACCGCCTGGAGGCGCATGTGCTCCAAGACCAGGATCAGATCCTCGCGCAGCGACCGGCCCTTGAGCACCGCCGGCATCGCCTCGGCGGCCTCGACCGCCGCCACGATCAACGCCTCCTTGCCGGGCCAGCGGCGGTAGATGGTGGCCTTGCCCACACCCGCCTCCTGGGCCACCGCCTCGACGGAGATCGCGGCGATGCTGCGGTGCGCGTCGAGCAGGCGCAAGGTGGCGCCCAGGATCGCCCGTTCGGCTTCCTCGCTGCGCGGCCGACCCCGGCGGGGCTTGTCCGCCCCGCCGGGCTCGGTCGTGGTGTCGGCCAGGGGTTCGGCCGCTGATGCGGATGTCGCAGGCTGCATGTCAGACCTTCGCGGAGCGCGGTTCCTCGGCGGACCGTTCGATTCGGTCCGCTTCGGGGGCAGTCTGCCCGGACTCGCGGCGCGGCATCCACAGGAACACCACGACCGCGCCGATCAGCGCGACCACGGCGGAGCCGACGGAGGCGGCGTGCATGGCGTCGATGAAGCCGTCCTTGGCCGGGTCCACGAGCGCCGCGCCCTTGTCGCCGAGTCGGCCGGCCACCGCGAGCGTCGCCTCGACCGAGTCGCCGGCCGCGCCCTTGGGCACGTCCGGCGGGAGCTTGTCCAGGTCGCCGGAGATCCGGTCCCGATAGACCGACGAAAGCACCGAGCCCAGGATCGCCACGCCCAGCGCGCCGCCGACCTGACGCACGGTGTTGCTGACCGCGGAGCCGGCCCCGGCCTTCTCCCGCGGCAGCGAGGACATGATCGAGTTGGTGGCCGGCGGCATCACGTGCGCCATGCCCGCGCCCTGGACGAAGAACACCACGCACAGGATCCAGATCGGCGAGGTGCGATCCATGCCCAGGAAGGCCAGGAAGCTCAGGCCGACCAGGAGCATGCCGCCGGTGGTGACGGCGCGTACGCCGAACCGCTTGACCATCACCGAGCTGCGGGCCGAGAACATCAGTTGCGCGATCGCCAGCGGGAGCAGCAGCAGGCCGGTCTGCAGCGGGGTGTAGCCGCGCACGCTCTGCAGGTAGAAGGCCATGAAGAAGGTCACGCCCATGAGCGCGAAGAACACCAGGCCGATCGCGCCGGCCGCGGCGGAGAAGGCCGGGTCGCGGAAGAACTTGACGTCCAGCGCGGGATGGTCGCTGCGCTTCTCGAACCACACGAAGAAGGCGAGGACGACCAGGCCGAGCACGATCGTGCCGATCACCTCGACGCTGCCCCAACCCGCGTCGCCGCCTCGGATGATGCCGTAGACCAGCGAGACCAGTCCCGCGATGGACAGCGCGACCCCGATCGGGTCGAGCCGGCCGGGCCGGGGGTCGCGCGAGTCGGGCACCAGGAGCAACATCGCGACGATGCCGACCAGCACGATCGGGACGTTGATCAGGAAGACCGAGCCCCACCAGAAGTGGTCGAGCAGCACGCCGCCGGTGATCGGGCCGATCGCGATCGCCAGACCGACCGCGCCGGACCAGATGCCGATCGCCTTGGGTCGCTCGTGCGGCTCGAAGACGTTGCTGATGATGGACAGTGTGGCCGGCATCACGAACGCGCCGCCGAAGCCCATCACCGCGCGCGCGGTGATCAGTTGCCCGGGGCTTTGCGAGTAGGCGGAGAGCAGCGACGCGAGGCCGAAGATCACCATGCCGAACAACAGGGTGCGCTTGCGACCGAAGCGGTCGCCCAGGATGCCCGCGGTGAACAGCAGGCCGGCGAAGACCAGGGTGTAGGAGTTGATCGCCCACTGGAGCTCGCTCTGGGTGGCGCCCAGGCCCTTCTCCGGGTCGGCGATGGTCTTGATCGCGACGTTGAGGATCGAGTTGTCCAGGACGACGACCAGCAGGCTGATCACCAGGACGCCGAGGATGGCCCAGCGGCGGCGATGGATGTGCTCGTCGACCGTGCGTATGGGAGGAACGTGCGCTGAAGTCACGGGTGAAGCTCGATTCGTCGAACATGTGGGACCGGTTCGGGTTGCCTCACAGGCTAGGGCACTTTACGAAACGAGAACGTCTCGTATTGCAAAGCCTCGGCAAATGCCGGGCCGATGACCACTCGGCGAGCACCCGGCGGTCACCCGGAATCCGGCGTCCGACTCCCCTGTTGTCCTGTTACGGCGCGTGTCACCATGGCGTTGTCCGGGGACGCCGTCCGAGCGCCTCGAGTCGGGAGAACACCATGTCCAGCAACACATCCGCGCAGCCGATAGCCGCTTCGGGCGAGGGTCCGGGACTGACCCTGTACGGCGGCGAGGGAACCGGGCGCCGGGTCACCGTGCGCGACCTCGCCCGCGCCAAGCGAGCCGGCGAGCGCTGGCCGATGCTCACCGCGTACGACGCGATGATCGCCTCCGTATTCGACGACGCGGGCATTCCGGTGCTCCTGGTCGGCGATTCGGCGGGCAACAACCACCTCGGCTACGAGAACACCGTGCCGGTCACCATGGACCAGTTGGTGATGCTCACCGGCGCGGTCGTGCGCGGCACCAAGCGCGCGCTGATCGTGGCCGACCTGCCGTTCGGCTCGTACCAGGAGTCGCCCGAGCAGGCCCTGCGCAACGGCGTGCGACTGCTCAAGGAGGCCGGTGCCGGCGCGGTCAAGCTCGAGGGCGGACAGCGCTCGGCCCGTCAGGTCGAGGCGCTGGTCGCGGCGGGCGTGCCGGTGATGGCCCACCTCGGGCTCACCCCGCAGTCGGTGCACGCCTTCGGCGGCTACCGCGTGCAGGGCCGGGACGCGGAGAGCGCCGAGCAGTTGCTCGCGGACGCCAAGACGATGCAGGCCGCGGGCGCGTTCGCGGTGGTCCTGGAGTGTGTGCCGGAGGACCTGGCCGCGCGCGTGACCGAGCAGTTGGAGATCCCCACCATCGGCATCGGCGCGGGTGTGCGCTGTGACGCCCAGGTGCTGGTGTGGACCGACATGGCCGGCATGACCACCGGCCACACCGCCAAGTTCGTCAAGCAGTACGTCGACCTGCGCGCCGTGCTCGGCGACGCGGCCAAGGCGTTCGCGGGTGACGTGGTCGGCGGCGCCTACCCGGGTCCGGAGCACACCTTCCACTGAGTGTCGGGTGGGGCCGTACGATCGAATTCCCGGTCGTACGGCCCCTTTCCCGCACCTGGAGCAGTTCGTGACGCACCCCTACGGAGACTACGGCCGCCGCCCCGCGGCCGGCTCGCTGCGCCACGTGCGACCGAGCCCGATCTTCCTCGCGATAGTCGCGGTCTGCGCCGCCTCGACCTGGTACACCTGGCACGACGACGGCTCCTCCGAGGCGGCCACCCGCACCGGGGTGTTCCTGCTGGTGATGTCCGGCTGGCTGGTGTCGTTGTGCCTGCACGAGTTCGCGCACGCGTTCGCCGCGCTGCGCTCGGGCGACGACAGCGTGGTGGGCAAGGGCTATCTGACCCTGGACCCGCTCAAGTACAGCGATCCGCTGTTGTCCTTCATCCTGCCGACGATCTTCGTGCTGCTCGGCGGCATCCCGCTCAGCGGCGGCGCGGTCTACCTGGACCGCTCGGCGATCCGCGGCCGGGTGCGCAACAGCATGGTGTCGGCGGTCGGACCGCTGACCAACGCGGTGCTGGCGATCGTGCTCGCACTGGTGTTGTCCTCCGGCGCGGTGGACGGCGCGAGCCCGACCTTCGTCGCCGCGTTCTCGTTCCTGATCCAGCTCCAGGTGATCGCGGCGGTGCTCAACCTGCTGCCGGTGCCGGGCCTGGACGGCTACGGCGTGATCGAGCCCTGGCTGCCGTACGACTTCCGGCGGGCCATCGCGCCGTACGCGCCGTACGCGATCCTGTTCCTGTTCGCGCTGTTGTGGTCGCCGTCGGTCAACGGCTGGTTCTACGACGTGATCGACCACGTCACCGACGCGCTGGACGTGTCGCCGTACCTGGCGAGCGACGGCTATCGGTTGTTCCGCTTCTGGTCCTGAGGATCCCCCGGACCCTGCCGGTCCCGGGCGCGCCGCCACCATCGGGTGAGTGGACCCGGGCCCCGGCGGGGCCGGGTCTCGTCCGGCGTCAGGTGGTGCTCGGGGATCTCGTAGCGGTGCAGGTAGCCGCCGACGAAGGCCTGTCCGGTGGCCGCGATCGGGATCGCGATCAGCGCGCCCACCACGCCCAGCAGCGCGGCCCCGGCGATCACCGCGCCGAACGCGACCGCCGGGTGGATCTCCACCGTGCGCGCGGTGATCCTCGGGTGCAGCAGGTAGTTCTCGAGTTGCTGGTACGCGGTGGCGAACGCCACCACCCACACGGCGGTCAACGGGCTCACCGTCAGCGCGATCAGCGCGGGGAGCACGATCGCGATGTAGGTGCCCACGGTCGGCACGAACTGCGAGATCAAGCCGACCCACAGCGCGAGCGGCACCGCGTACGGCAGGTCGAGCAGGAAGAAGACGAGATAGTGCGCGAACGCCGAGATCAGCGCGAGCGCGGCCCGCGAGTACAGATAGCCGCCGGTCTTGTCGATCGCGATCTCCCACCCGCGCAGCACCTCGGCCTGCCTCTCCGGCGGCAGCAGCGAGCACACCGCGCGGCGCATCCGCGGGCCCTCGGCGGTGAAGTAGAAGGTGAACAGCGCGATGGTGAACAACTCGAACAGGCCGGCCACGATCTTGGCGGACAGACCGAGCGCGTTGTTCGCCACCCGCTCGGCATAGCCCTGGACGGTGTCGGAGTCCTTGAAGATGTCGCCCTGGATCTTCTCCACGGTCAGGTCGGTGCCGAAGGTGCGGTTCACCCACGCCACCAGGTCGTCGAGGTAGTCGGGCAGGTGCCGCGCGAACGCGACCACCTGGTCCACCAGCAGCGAGCCCACCACCGTCAGGAAGCCGGCGCAAGCCAGGAAAACCACCACGAACGCGATGCCGGTGGCCGCGCCGCGCCGCATCCCGCGCCGGGCCATCCGGTCCACCGCCGGCTCGAAGGCGAGCGCGAGGAAGAACGCGAGCAGCAGGTCGATCAGCAGCGAGCGCAGGTGGGCCAGCGTCCAGCCGAGCAGCCGGAAGCCCGCGATCATCGCCAGGATCATGAACACGGCCCGCGGCAACCACGGCGGCATGCGATCGCGCGACCCGACCCGTGTGGTGGGGGTGTCGGGTGTGCTCACATGGGCTCCCTGCGCTCTTCCGCACCACTGTGTCGCGATGCGTATCCGATGACAGGAAGAGACTAGAGCGTCACGTTATGTCCATTTGGGCATGTCGCGGAGCCGCCCGGCGGTTCAGGCCCGTTTGGTCGTCGGCAGGTCCATCGAGACGCACACGCCGCGCCAGACGTCCTTGGCCTCGATGCCCGCGGCCAGCGCCTCGTGCACGGTCCGCCCACCCAGCTCGGACATCACGTGGTCGCGGGCGAAGGACTCGGCGTACGAGTCGCCGAAGTGGGCGCGCATGCGTCGCCAGAAGTCGGTGAGTCCCATGCGACCAGTATCGCGGTCGCGCCGCGTCCCCCTGTCGCCCGCTTGTCGTCCGCCGCGAATGTCGGAGCCACGCGGCACCATGGGGAGTTATGCCACACGACGATCCCGCCTCGGCCCTGGCCGGCTTCTCCCTCGCCACTCGGGAGTGGTTCACCGGCGCCTTCCACGCGCCGACCCGGGCCCAGGAGGGCGCCTGGCGCGCCATCGCCGAGGACAAGGACGCGCTGGTGGTCGCGCCCACCGGATCCGGCAAGACCCTCGCGGCGTTCCTGTCCGCGCTGGATCGGCTCGCCGCCGAGCCGGTGCCGGCCGACCCGCGCCGGCGCTGTCGGGTGTTGTACATCTCGCCGCTCAAGGCGCTCGCGGTCGACGTCGAGCGCAACCTGCGCAGCCCGCTCACCGGCATCCGCCAGGCGTGCGTACGCCTGGGCCTGCCCGAGCCCGAGGTCACCGTGGGAGTGCGCTCCGGCGACACCCCGGCAGCCGATCGACGCCGGTTCGCGACCAAGCCGCCGGACATCCTGATCACCACGCCCGAGTCGCTGTTCCTGATCCTCACCTCGCAGGCCCGCGAAGCGCTGCGCGGGGTGGACACGGTGATCGTGGACGAGGTGCACGCGGTCGCGGGCACCAAGCGCGGCGCGCACCTGGCGCTGAGCCTGGAGCGGCTGGACGAACTCCTGGAGCGGCCCGCGCGCCGGATCGGCCTGTCCGCGACCGTGCGCCCGGTCGACGAGGTGGCCCGCTGGCTGCGCTCGACCGGCGACGTGCGTGTGGTCCAGCCACCGGCCGCCAAGACGTTCGAGCTCTCGGTCGTGGTCCCGGTCGAGGACATGAGCGAGCTCGGCGGCGGCACCGGCGAGTTCGACGAGGCCGGCAACGAGCGCAAGGCCTCGGTGTGGCCGCACGTCGAGGAACGCATCGTCGACCTGATCCAGGCGCACCGCTCGACCATCGTGTTCGCCAACTCGCGCCGGCTGGCCGAGCGACTGTGCGGCCGCCTGAACGAGATCGCCTACGAGCGCGCCACCGGCGAGAAGCTGCCCGAGGACGCGTCGCCGGCCGAGCTGATGGCGCAGGCGGGCAGCAACCGCGGCGCGCCCGCGCTGCTGGCGCGCGCCCACCACGGCTCGGTGTCCAAGGAGCAGCGGGCCCAGGTCGAGGAGGACCTCAAGGCCGGCAGGCTGCCCGCCGTGGTGGCCACCTCGAGCCTGGAGCTGGGCATCGACATGGGCGCGGTGGACCTGGTCGTCCAGGTCGAGTCGCCGCCCTCGGTGGCCTCCGGCCTGCAGCGGGTGGGGCGGGCCGGCCACCAGGTGGGCGCGATCTCCCGAGGCGTGATCTTTCCGAAATTCCGCGGCGACCTGGTGCAGACCGCGGTGGTCACCGAGCGCATGCGCGAGGGCGCGATCGAGTCGGTGCGCGGGCCGCGCAATCCCCTGGACGTGCTCGCGCAGCAGATCGTCTCGATGGTGTCGATCGAGGACCGGGACGTGGACGCGCTGCTCGCGCTGATTCGCCGGGCCGCCCCGTTCACCGCCCTGCCCGCGTCGGCCTACGAGGCGACGCTGGACATGCTCGCCGGCCGCTACCCCTCGGACGCGTTCGCCGAACTGCGCCCGCGCATCGTGTGGGACCGGGTGGGCGGGGTGCTGTCCGCCCGCCCGGGCGCGCAGCGGCTCGCCGTCACCTCGGGTGGCACCATCCCCGACCGGGGCCTGTTCGGCGTGTTCCTGGTCGCCGGCGACGCGAAGTCGCGGGTCGGCGAGCTGGACGAGGAAATGGTCTACGAGTCGCGCGTGGGCGACGTGTTCACGCTGGGCACGTCGTCGTGGCGAATCGAGGACATCACCCACGACAAGGTGCTGGTCTCGCCCGCCCCCGGGGTGCCGGGCAAACTGCCGTTCTGGCACGGCGACGCGCTCGGACGGCCGGTGGAACTGGGTCGGGCGCTGGGCGCGTTCGTCCGCGAGGTGGGCGCGCTGCCGGCGGACCGGGCCCGCGAACGGGTGGCCGCCGCGGGCCTGGACCCGTGGGCGGTGGACAACCTGCTCGGCTACCTGGGCGAGCAGCGCGAGGCGTGCGGCCACATCCCGGACGACCGCACCATCGTGGTCGAGCGCTTCCGCGACGAGTTGGGCGACTGGCGGGTGGTGGTGCACTCGCCGTTCGGCGCCCAGGTGCACGCGCCCTGGGCGCTGGCCATCTCGGCCCGGCTGCGCGAGCGCACCGGTCTGGACGTGCAGACCATGCACGGCGACGACGGGATCGTGCTGCGGCTGCCGGACACCGGCATGCCCTTCGGTGAGCAGTCCTTCGGCGAGGAGCCCGACGATCTCGCGGCGGGTGCCCTGCCGCCGGACTTCGCGCTCTTCGAGGAGGCCGAGGTGGAGCCGCTGGTGACCGCCGAGGTCGGCGGCTCGGCGCTGTTCGCGTCCCGCTTTCGCGAGTGCGCGGCCCGCGCGCTGCTGCTGCCGCGGCGCATGCCGGGCCGGCGCACCCCCCTGTGGCAGCAGCGCCAACGCTCGGCCCAACTGCTCGCGGTGGCCAGTGAGTACGGCTCGTTCCCGATCGTCCTGGAAACGATGCGCGAGTGCCTCCAGGACGTGTTCGACGTGCCCGGCCTGACCGGCCTGATGCGCGACATCGCCACCCGCGCCGTGCGCATTGTCGAGGTCACCACCACCGAGCCCTCGCCGTTCGCCCGCTCGCTGCTGTTCGGCTACGTCGCGCAGTTCATGTACGAGGGCGACTCGCCGCTCGCCGAACGGCGGGCGGCGGCGCTCGCGCTCGACTCGCGGCTGTTGGCCGAGCTGCTCGGCCAGGCCGAGTTGCGCGAACTGCTCGACCCACAGGTGCTGGCCCGCACCGAGGCCGAGTTGCAACGACTGGCCGAGGATCGCCGGGTGCGCGACGCCGAGGGCGTCGCCGATCTGCTGCGGCTGCTCGGGCCGCTGACCACCGCCGAGGTCGCGGCGCGCGCCACGGGCGCCTTCGAGAGCGACTGGCTGACCGGCCTGGAGGATGCGCGTCGGGTGATCCGGGTGCGGATCGCGGGCGAGGAGCGCTGGGCCGGCATCGAGGACGCGGGCCGACTGCGGGACGCGCTGGGCACTCCCCTGCCGGTCGGCGTCCCAGAGGCGTTCACCGAGCCGGTCAAGGATCCGCTGGGCGACCTGCTGGCCCGGCACGCGCGCACGCACGGCCCGTTCCGGGCGGGCGAGGCCGCCGCCCGCTTCGGTCTGGGCGTCGCGGTGACCACGGGCACGCTGGAGCGGCTGGCCGCGGGCGGGCAGGTGGTCTCCGGCGAGTTCCGCCCCGGTGGATCCGGCCTGGAGTGGTGCGGCGCGGAGGTGCTGCGGATGTTGCGCCGGCGCTCGCTGGCGGCGCTGCGGCACGAGGTCGAACCGGTGCCGCCGGTCGCACTGGCCCGGTTCCTGACCGCGTGGCAGGGCGTCGGCGCGAGCGGGGTGCGCGGCCCGGACGGCCTGGTCCGGGTGATCGAGCAGCTCCAGGGCGCGAGCGTGCCGGCTTCGGCGCTGGAGAAGCTGGTGCTGCCCTCGCGCGTGGTCGACTACCACCCGGCGATGCTGGACGAGTTGTGCGCGGCCGGCGAGGTGGTGTGGGCCGGACACGGCGCGCTGCCCGGCAAGGACGGTTGGCTCTCGCTCTGCCTCGCGGACGCCGCGCCATACCTGTTCCCGCCGCCGGTGCCGCTGGAGACGACATCACTGCACACCGCGATCCTGGCCGCGCTGTCCGGCGGCTACGCGCTGTTCTTCCGGCAGTTGACCGAGCGGCTGGAACTGCCGGCTCCGGCGTCCGAGGCGGCGATCGCCGACGCGCTGTGGGACCTGGTGTGGTCCGGGCGGGTCACCGGTGACACGCTCACCCCGCTGCGTGCGCTGCTCGGCTCCGGGCGCACGTCCGGCTCCACCGCGCATCGCGCCCGGCGGGCGACCCCGCGCGGGCGGTACGCGGGACTGAGTCGGGGTCGTCCGGTCGCGTCCGGGCGCACCGGCCCGCCCACCGTGGCCGGCCGCTGGTCGCTGGCCCCCGCACCCGAGCCCGACCCGACCCGGCGCGCCCACGCGCTGGCCGAGACGCTGCTCGACCGGCACGGCGTGGTCACCCGCGGCGCGGTGGTCGCCGAGGGCAGCCCCGGCGGGTTCGCCGCCGCCTACAAGGTGCTGAGCGTGTTCGAGGACGGCGGCCGGGTCCGCCGGGGCTACTTCGTGGAGGGGCTGGGCGCCGCCCAGTTCGCCGCCGACGGCGCGGTGGACCGGCTGCGCGCGCTCCAGGGCGCGAGCGAGCGCCGTGAGCCGCACGAGGTGCCCGGCGCGGTGGTGCTGGCCGCCGCCGACCCGGCCAATCCGTACGGTGCCGCGCTGGCGTGGCCGGACCGTCCCGGCGAGACCGGCGGCGGCCACCGCCCGGGCCGCAAGGCGGGCGCGCTGGTGGTCCTGCTCGACGGCGAACCGATCCTGTACATCGAGCGCGGCGGGCGCACGTTGTTGTCCTGGACCGACGACCCGGACCGGGTCGGCCCCGCCGCCGAGGCGCTGGCCCACGCGGTGCGCGCGGGCGCGCTGGGCAAGCTGACGGTGGAGCGGGCCGACGGCGCCGAGGTGCTCACCTCCTCGCTGGGCAAGGCACTGGAGGCGGCCGGGTTCCATGCCACCCCCAGGGGGCTGCGCCTGCGAGGGTGACACCGTTTCGTTACACGAGCGCCCGGTCCGCGAAACACCCCGGTCATGTACGTCCAGCAGGATCGTGGTCACGGAAGGCGACGCGGGGAGCGATCCCGGTGACGCCGACCGGCACCATCCGCCCGTGGCGACCCTGCACGCGTCACGGTCGGAAGCACATGGATCCGGCGTCGCGAACGTGTTCCTGGCCGCGCGCTCGCGACGTCGGTCCCTGTGCGGCATCGCCTGCGGCGCCGCGACCCCCGGGGTTCGGCCGCACCGACGGGTCCGGGGGGACTCGGAAGGCCGGCCCCGGGCTCGGCTCCGACCGCCGCCCGTCCGGGACAATGGTGGGGTGCCCGAAGGCGACAGCGTGTATCAGGTGGCGCGGCGGCTGCGCGCGGCCCTCGTGGACCGCCCACTGACCGTGACCGACTTCCGCGTGCCCGCCCTGGCGACCGTGGACCTGACCGGGCGCTCGGTCCTGGCGGTGGTCCCGCGCGGCAAGCACCTGCTGACCCGGATCGAGGGCGACCTCACGCTGCACACCCATCTGCGGATGGATGGCAGGTGGGAGATTCAACCCACCGGCCCGCGCCCGCTCCCCCGGCCCTGGCACGCGATCCGCCTGGTGCTGGCCAACGCGACACAGACCGCCGTCGGAATGCGGATGCCCGTGGTCGAACTGCTGCGCACCGCCGACGAGGCGACCGCGGTCGGCCGGCTGGGTCCGGATCTGCTCGGTCCGGACTGGGATCCGGTCGAGGCCGCACGCCGACTGGCCGAGCGCCCGGACCGGCCGATCGGCGAGGCGCTCCTGGACCAGCGCAACCTGGCCGGGATCGGCAACGTGTACCGGGCGGAACTGTGCTTCCTGCGCGGCATCACCCCCTGGACCCCGGTCGCGGCGGCCGGCGACCCGCACGCGTGGGCCGCCCTGGCGCACCGCCTGCTGTACGCCAATCGCGACCGGATCGGGCACGTCACCACCGGCGACACCCGACCGGGCCGGCGGCACTGGGTCTACGGGCGCGGCGGTCGCCCGTGCGCGCGCTGCGGCACCCCGATCCGACGAGCGGACCTGGGCGACCCGCCGCGGGTCGCGTTCTGGTGCCCGCGCTGCCAAGTGTCACCCGATGGGAGTACACCCGGTGACCGACGCCCGGGCGGTTCGTCGTACAGGGCATGAGCCCGCCCCGGATCGTGCCCGCCCTGGTGTTGCCCGTCCTGCTCGTGGCCGCGGCCGGCTGCACCTCGGTGTCCGCGCCGAGCCCGTCGCCGCGCCCGGCGCCCCCGGCAGCGACCGCCGCCGCACCGTTCGCGCCCGTGCCGGAACCGACTCCCGCCGCCGAGGTCTCCGCGTTCGCGGCGGAGCCGGAGCCGGCGATCACGGCGATGGCGGGCGGGTCGGCCGAGTCCGAGGTGCCCGAGCCGGCCGGCCCGACCGCGACCGGGCAGGACCCGGATTCGCCGCCCCCGCCCCGGACCACCCGCCCGCGCCCGCGGGCCGAGAAGGGTGAGGCCCGGCCGGCCCGCACGAGGGCGCCGACCGGGCGGTCGAACCGGGTCGAGAGCGACCCGTGCGACGCCCTCGCGGCGGCCGGCGTGTTCCCCCGCGGCGGCGCCACGCACCGCTGGTGCCACTGGCAGGAGGGCCGGCGGTGACACCGATCTCGTTGCCCCACGCCTTTATTGACTGTTCGTCAGATGGCTCGTACGGTCGGCGCGCTGTGCACGCCTAGCGCCGGGAGGCCAACCGTGTTTCGTGAAGCCCTCGATCTGACCGGCCGAGTCGCCGTCGTCACCGGCGCGGCCTCGGGCATCGGCCGCTCCAGCGCCGAGGTGCTGGCCGACCTGGGCGCGACCGTGGTCTGCGCGGACATCCAAGAGGCCGGGGCACAGGAGACCGCGAAGGCGATCGTGGCCGCCGGCGGCGCCGCGACCGCCGCCGGCGTGGACACCTCCAAGGCCGCCCAGGTGGACGCGCTGATCGGCGACGCGGTGGCCGCGCACGGCCGGCTCGACGTGCTCGCCAACATCGCCGGGGTGATGCATTCGAGCACGGTGATCGAGACCGAGGAAGCCGACCTCGACCGGGTCCTCGCGATCAACTTCAAGGGTGTCTTCTTCGGCTGTCGGGCCGCGGCGCGCGTGATGACCGCGCAGGGCTTCGGCAGCATCGTCAACATGGCCTCCGGCGCGGTGGACACCGCGACCTCGGGCCTGCTGTGCTACGGCGCGGCCAAGGCCGCGGTCGTGCAGTTGACCAAGACCCTGGCCACCGAGGTCGGTCCCAGCGGCGTGCGGGTCAACGCGGTCGCGCCGGGCTGGATCGTCACCGGGATGACCGGCCGGCACTGGACCGACGCGGACGGCAACGAGGACGAGGAGCGCAAGGCCGCCGTGGCCGCGCCGATGGCCCGGATGGCCCCGCTGCGCACAGTCGGCGAGCCCACCGACATCTCCTACGCGGTGGCCTATCTCGCCTCGGACGCCGCCAGGTTCGTCACCGGCCAGATCCTGCGCCCCAACGGCGGCATCGCGATGCCCTGGTAGACCACAGTCCGAACCCTCGCCCGTCCGACCCGCCATCCCGCGCCCGCACCGCCCGCGCTCATGCCGAAGCCCCGCCTCCCACAATCGGGAGGCGGGGCCGAGGCCGCGCGTCGCTCAGGCCTGGTTCTCGGCCTGGAACATCCAGCTCATCTTCTCGAGATCCGCGGCGATCGTGATGAACAGGTCCTGGCTGACCGGGTCCGGTTCCTCGGTGGCCGCGATCCGCTCGCGCATGCGCTCGATGACCGCGCCGTACACACCGACGAAGTAACCGACCACGTCGGCGTCCTTGATCCAGCCGGAGTCGGGCTGCGGGACACCGCTGCCCGCCGTGATGGTCGCGGCCCGGCCGTCCGGGTTGTACCCGATCGCCGAGGCGCGCTCCGCGACGGTGTCCGCGAAGGCGCGCGCCGAGGCGACCACCTCGTCCAACTGGAGGTGGATCGAACGGAAGCGCGGACCCACCACGTTCCAGTGGGTCTGCTTGGCGACCAGCGAGAGATCTATCAGGTCGACGAGGGCACCCTGAAGCGCCTCGCCGGTGATCTTGCGCGCATCGTCGGACAGGGGGCTCTTGACGACGACCATGGTGCTACGACTCCTCGGGGTTGGTGTCGATTCGACCACCGGGCCGGGGGACCCGGTGTACACGACACCGGATGCCCCGATTCGGGCGAACGATGCTCCCGAGTGGGAAAGACCACACCACCGGTCGTCGAGGTCAGGCCGCCACCACCACACTCACCGCGTTGTCGGCGGAGATCGGGCCCGTGCCCGACGACCGGTCGTTGTTCTGACGTTCCGCGGCGGCGCGCTCGTTCGGCGTGAAGCCGGCGCCGACCGGTTCCAGGACCGGACGCATCGCCTCGGCCGAGGCCAGCTCGGCGAGGGCCAGCTCGTCGCTGACCTCCCGCATGAGCACGGACATGCGCACGTCCAGCGCGTCGCAGATCGCGGCGAGCAGTTCGGACGAGGCTTCCTTTTGGCCGCGCTCGACCTCGGACAGGTAGCCAAGGGATACCCGGGCTGAGGACGACACCTCGCGCAGGGTGCGACCCTGACGCTGGCGCTGGCGCCGCAGCACGTCACCCAGCAGGCGACGGAGCAGGATCATCGGTCGCTCCCTCCTAGGGCGGCTCGGGGGGTCACAGCCCCACCGTACCTGCCCGACCGCGCGGGTGTGCCCGCCTTACGGTCCTGTTCACTCAGGGCGTGGAACCTTGACGGCGGGGGTGTCCAGGGTCCATGGGGTTTCCGGCCCACTCCCACCTCGATTCGCAGCACGTCGTTGCACAGCCTTCCGCGTGTCCCGCGCATTCTTGACCGGAGCGCTCTCCCCGGTCGACCGGGAAGCCCGGTCACCCCGTGCACGACGGGTCCTGCTCGGCCGGCAGCCCCGCCACGACGCACCGGAGCAGATCCAGGACGCGGACCGTGGTCATCTCCCGAATCCTGCTCCGACTGCCCGAGAACAGCAACGAAAGCACGGTTGTTCCCTCGGGTCCGGCCACCGCGATGTGCACGGTGCCCACAGGCTTGCCGTCCTGGGGGTCCGGCCCGGCGACCCCCGTCGTGGCCACCCCGTAGGTACCCGACATCAGGCGCCGCACACCCTCGGCCATCGCCGCCGCCACGTCCGGGTGAACCGCGCCCTCGGCGGCCAGCAGGTCGGCGTCCACGCCGAGCACCGCGGCCTTGACGTCGGTGGCGTACGCGGTGATCGAACCGCGCACGCTCACGGACGCGCCCGGCACCGAGGTCAGTTCGGCGGCGACCAGGCCGCCGGTGAGCGACTCGGCCACCGCGACGGTGGCGCCGCGCTCGCGCAGCAGGTCCAGCACGACGCCGGCCGGCGTGTCGCCCGCCTCGCCGTACACACAGCTCCCGAGCAGTTCGCGGGCCCGCGCCGCGGCGGCGTCGACCGCGTCGGCGCCGCCGGGAGCGGTCGAGGTGAGCTTGACCCTGGTCTGCCCGGCGGTGGCGAGGTAGGCCACCTCGACCGCGCCCACGACCGCGAGTTCCTTCTCCAGCGGCTCCAGCGCCGCGGCGATCACGCCCTCACCGACCGACGCGGTGAGCAACTGGCGCTGGGCCCGGATCGGTGGGTTGCCCGCGCGGCGCAACAGGTCGGGCAGCACCCGGTCCTCGGTCATCGCGATCATCTCGTGCGGCGGGCCGGGCACCGCGTACACCTGCACGTCGCCGATCTCGATAGCCACGCCCGGGGCGCTGCCGTTGGGGTTGGGCAACGAGCGGCCGCCCTCGGGCACGTCCGCCTGCTGCAGGCCGAGCGCGGTGAGGGTACGGTTCAGGCCCTGGTACCGGCGGCGCAGCCAGTCCTCGATCGCCGGTTCCCGGCGCAGCGCCACCCCGGCCACGGCGGCGATCGCCTCGCGCGTGCGGTCGTCGGACGTGGGACCGAGGCCGCCGGAGACCAGTACCGCGTCGGCGCGCCGCACGGCCTGGGTGAGCACGTCGATCATCTCGTCGAGTCCATCGCCCACGGTGGACACGCCGGTGACCCGCAGCCCGGCCGCGGTGAGTCGGCGGCCGAGGGTGACCGCGTTCGTGTTCACCACGTCGCCGACGAGCAACTCGTCCCCCACCGCGACCAGTTCGACCTTCAATTCGCGCATGGTCCCTCTCCCCCCGTGGTCGGGTTCCGTCCCGACGTCAAACCTGTCCGGCGGGCACCGGCGTGCCGCGTCGCAGTCGTACGGCCTTGACGATGTAGTCCAGGCCGGTCACCACGGTGATGATCACCGCGGCCGCCATCACCCAGGCCCGCGTGCTGGCCAGCGGGCCGGTCATGACCAGTGTGTACATGCCGATCGCGACACCCTGGAGCATGGTCTTGGCCTTGCCTCCCCGGCTGGCCGGGATCACGCCGTGGCGGATCACCCAGAAGCGCAGCAAGGTGATGCCGATCTCCCGGGCGAGCACCACGAGGGTGACCCACCACGGCAGGTCGCCGAGCGCGGACAGGCTGATCAGCGCGGCACCCATCAGCGCCTTGTCGGCGATCGGGTCGACCAGTTTGCCGAAGTCGGTGACCAGGTTGTGCATCCGGGCCAGCTTGCCGTCGAAGAGGTCGCTGATGCTGGCCACGGTGAACGCGGCCCAGGCCCAGGCCCGCCACGCGGGATCGTGGCCGCCGTCCTGGAGCAGCAGGACGACGAAGACCGGCACCAGGGCCACCCGCATCATGGTCAGCGCGTTGGCCGCGTTCCACGCGCTCACCGAGGTGGTGGGGTCGCCGAGTCGATCCGGCTTCGGCGGGTGGTTGGCCGCGGCGGCGCGGACCGCCTCGGCCGGACGCCGACGCTGCGGTGCCGGATCGGCCGTCACCGATCGCCCCCGGGCACGATCACGTCGATCGCATCGCCGTGCAGGTCGGCGCCCTCGCTGTCGGTGACCCGGACCCGGACCAGGTCGCCGACCCGCAGGCCCTCGCCGATCACGGTGGTCGAGCCGTCGGTCTCGGGGGCCTGGTGGTGCGCGTGGCCCTCGGCACTGCCGTCCTCGCCGAGTTCCTCGATCAGCACGATCACCTCGGTGCCGATCCGGTCCTCGGCGCGTTGCGCGACGAGTTCCTCGGCCAGCCGGGAGATCCGCTCCACGCGCGCGGCCACCACATCCGGATCGATCTTGTCGGCGTAGCCCGCCGCCTCGGTGCCGTCCTCGTCCGAGTAGCCGAACACGCCGATCGCGTCGAGTCGGGCGGCGATCAGGAAGCGCTCCAGCTCGTCCACGTCCTCCTCGGTCTCGCCCGGGAAGCCGACGATGAAGTTCGAGCGCGCGCCGGCCTCGGGGGCCTTGGCCCGGGCCTGCTCCAGGAGGGTGGTGAACGCCTCGCGCGAGCCGAAGCGGCGCATCCTGCGCAGCACCGGCTCGGAGGCGTGCTGGAAGGACAGGTCGAAGTAGGGCGCGACGCCGGGCGTGCCGGTGAGCACGTCGATCAGGGTCGGCCGCATCTCGGCGGGCTGGAGGTAGTTGACCCGGACCCGCTCGATGCCCTCGATGGCGGCCAGCTCCGGCAGCAGCGTCTCGAGCAGGCGCAGGTCGCCCAGGTCCTTGCCGTAGGAGGTGGAGTTCTCGCTGACCAGGACGATCTCGCGGACGCCCTGCTCGGCCAGCCAGCGGGCCTCGGCGATCACGTCCGAGGGGCGTCGGGAGAGGAACGAGCCGCGGAAGGAGGGGATCGCGCAGAACGAGCAGCGTCGGTCGCAGCCGGAGGCGAGCTTGAGCGAGGCGACCGGGCCGGAGCCGAGCCGGCGGCGCAGCGCGCGCGGCCCGGAGGCCGGGGCGACGCCTTCCGGCAGGTCTGCGGGTGCGCCGTGTCCGGGCACCGCGACATCGGCGGCCTGGCGCTCGACCGGGGTGATCGGCAGCAGTGCGCGGCGGTCGCGCGGCACGTGCGAGGTGTGCTCGTCGCCCGCGAGGATCGAGCGCAGCCGGGTGGAGATGTCGCCGTAGTCGTCGAAGCCGAGCACCGCGTCCGCCTCGGGCAGGGCGCCCGCGAGCTGGTCGCCGTAGCGCTCGGCCAGACAGCCGACCGCGACGACGGCCTGCGTGCGGCCCTCGCCCTTGAGGTCGGCGGCTTCCAGGACGGTGTCGATCGAGTCCTTCTTGGCGGACTCGACGAAACCGCACGTGTTGACCATCACGACGGACGCGTCCGCGGCGTCCTCGACGAGGGACCAGCCGTCGGCCTCCAGCCGGCCGGCGAGTTCCTCGGAGTCCACCTCGTTGCGGGCGCAGCCGAGGGTGACCAGGGCGACGGTGCGCAGGGCGGAGGGGCTCTCGGCCGGGGCGGCGGGGCTGGTGGTATCGCGGGCGGGCATGCCGGAAAGCCTACGTCAGGCGCGGGCGTGGACCGGACGCAGGGAAGCGTCCGATGGTTCCGGGGAGGTCACGATGGCTCGTCAACGAGGGGAAGCACCCGCCGACGAGGTGGTCCGCGTCGGAGAAGGGTCGGCCGACGCGCTCGTCCGCGTCGGGGAGGGGCGGGCCGATGAGGTGGTCGGCGTCGGGGAAGGTTCGGCCGACGCGCTCGTCCGCATCTGCGGGAGGGGGTCGCCGGGTACGAACGTGTGCTGGGCCACGTCGCCCTCCTCGCCCGCCGGGCCCAGGTCCTTGCCGTTGACGTTCAGTCGCGCGGCGCCGGAGTTGCCGATCTGGAGCTTGAGCTGCTCGGGGTCGGTGAGCGTCTTGGCCTCGCCCTTGTTCAGGATCGTCTCGAAGATCTGCTTGTTCTCGGCGTCGAACGCGCGGATCCAGCTGCGGCCGTCGACGGCGGTGATCGTGACGACCACCTCGGCCGGGAACTCGGGGGTCTTGGTCGACGGCTCGACCGGAGGCGGTGGGGGCGGCGGGGCCGGGGCTACGAGGGCGGTCGTGGTCGGCGCGACCCGCGACGCGGTCTCCTTCTTGTCGTCGTCGGCGCGACCGCCGGCGAGCTGGACGAACGCGAAGATCAGCACGATGACCACCGCGACGCCCATGGCCAGGGTCCAGTTCGGCTGGCGGTACTCGATCGATTTGCGGGGGGAGTCGAAGATCTCGGTCGGGCGGGGAGTGCTGGTGCCGCCGACCGTGTGGTCGTATTCGGCGATCAGCGGATCGGGTTCCAGGCCGGTCGCGCGGGCCAGGGTGCGGATGTGGCCGCGGGCGTAGAAGTCGCCGCCGCACGGTTCGAAGTCGTCCCGTTCGACGCCCTCGATGATGACCTGCCGGATGCGGGTGACCTCACTGAGCCGTTCGACAGTGAGACCGGCCCGCACTCGTGCCTCGGCGAGGCTTTGACCGATCGACACGATTCGCCCCTTATGCGTCATTCATCACGACTGACACCAATCATCACTTAAGTCAGATCATTCACCACGCAACGTGGCCATAACCTGCTCGATTTCATCCGGTTTGATCAACACCTCGCGCGCCTTGGAGCCCTCGCTGGGTCCGACGATGTCCCGGCTCTCCATCAGGTCCATCAGCCGCCCGGCCTTCGCGAAGCCGACCCGCAGCTTGCGCTGGAGCATCGAGGTCGAGCCGAACTGGGTGGAGACCACCAGTTCGACCGCCTGGCAGAGCAGGTCGAGGTCGTCGCCGACCTCCTCGTCCACCTGCTTCTTGCGATCCGGCGCGGCGGTGACCTCCTCGCGGTACTCCGGCTGGAGTTGCTCCTTGCAGTGCCGGGCGACCGCGTCGATCTCCTCCTCGGTGACGTAGGCGCCCTGCATGCGGATCGGCTTGCTCGCGCCCATCGGCAGGAACAGCGCGTCGCCCTTGCCGATCAGCTTCTCCGCGCCGGGCTGGTCCAGGATCACCCGGCTGTCCGCCAGCGAGGAGGTGGCGAACGCGAGTCGGGACGGCACATTGGCCTTGATCAGCCCGGTCACCACGTCGACGCTGGGCCGCTGGGTGGCCAGCACCAGGTGGATGCCCGCCGCGCGGGCGAGCTGGGTGATCCGCACGATCGAGTCCTCGACGTCGCGCGGGGCGACCATCATCAGGTCGGCCAACTCGTCCACGATCACCAGCAGGTACGGGTACGGCTGCGCCTCGCGCTCGCTGCCCGGCGGCATCTTGAGCTTGCCCGCGCGCACCGCGACGTTGAAGTCGTCCACGTGCCGGAAGCCGAAGTTGGCCAGGTCGTCGTAGCGCATGTCCATCTCGCGCACGACCCACTGGAGCGCCTCGGCGGCCTTCTTCGGATTGGTGATGATCGGCGTGATCAGGTGCGGGATGCCCTCGTAGGTGGTCAGTTCGACCCGCTTGGGGTCGACCAGCACCATCCGCACCTCCTCCGGGGTGGCACGCATCATGATCGAGGTGATCAGGCCGTTGATGCAGCTCGACTTGCCCGCGCCGGTGGCGCCCGCGACCAGCAGGTGCGGCATCTTGGCCAGGTTGGCCACCACGTCGTTGCCCTCGACGTCCTTGCCGAGCGCGGCGATCATCGGATGCGCGTCGCCGCTCGCGGTGTCCGAGGCCAGGATGTCGCCCAGGCTGACCATCTCGCGGTCGGTGTTGGGAATCTCGATGCCGACCGCGGACTTGCCCGGGATCGGGCTGATGATCCGCACGTCGGCGCTGGCCACCGCGTACGCGATGTTCTTGGCGAGCGCGGTGATCCGCTCCACCTTGACCGCCGGGCCCAGTTCGATCACGTAGCGGGTCACCGTCGGGCCCCGGGAGAAACCGGTGACCTGCGCGTCCACGTTGAACTGCTCGAACACCTTGGACAGCGCGGCGACCACGTCGTCGTTGGCCTTGCTGCGGGCCTTGGCCGGCGGGCCCTTCTTGAGCAGCGACGGGCCGGGCAGGTGGTAGGTGATGTCGCCGGACAGCCGCAGTTGCTCGCTGCGCGGCGGCGCGGGGGTGTGCGCCGGCGCGTCGGCGGCGCGCGCCCGCAGGTCGGTGACCACCCGGGCGGCGGCGGCTTTGCGCGAGCGCGCGGGCGGTACGACCAGGCCCGCGTCGTTCGCGTCCAGCGCCGCGGCGGCGGCCGCGGCCACGTCGATCGCGTCCGGATGGCCGTCGGCACCGCTGGACCGGCGGCGCGGTCGGGTCCTGCGGACCGGCGCGGCGGCGGGAGGCGCGTCGTCCTCGTCGAACCCGGCGAAGCCGCTCGGGCGCTCGTCCTCATCGAACGGCGCGGGCTCGGGCCCCTCGATGAAGCCCAGGAAGACCCCGAGCCGCTCGGGTACCGCGTTGATCGGCGTGGCGGTCACCACGAGCAGGCCGAACACGATCAGCAGCACGAGAAGCGGCACCGCGACCCACCGGGTCACCAGGTGCACGGGCGGGGTCGCGAAGGCCCAACCGACCAGGCCGCCGGCGTCGCGCATCGCGGCCGCGCCGTCGCCCGGTTGCGGCGTCCCGCAGCCGACGTGGATCAGCCCGAGCACGCTGCACACCAGCGCCGTGCAGCCGATCATGATCCGCCCGGTGGCGTCCTTCTGGTCGGGGTGGCGCATCACCCGTACGCCCAGCGCGCCGACCAGGAACGGCACCAGCAGGTCGAGCCGGCCCACCAGGCCCGCGACGACCGCGTTGACCGCCTCGCCGACCGCGCCGTCGATGGTGCCCCACGCGCCGGCCGCGATCACTATGGCCAGGCCGAGCAGGGCCAGTCCCAGGCCGTCCCGGCGGTGCGCCGGGTCCAGCCCGCGCGCGCCGGAACCGATTCCGCGCGCGGCCGAGCCGAACGCGTGGGCCAGCCCCAGCCACAGTCGCTTGAGCCCCTTCCCGAGCAACGCGGGTACCCCGCCGAGCAGTTTCGGCGGGGGCGGCGGGGGTGGCGCGGGTTTCTTGGCGGCAGCCTTCTTCTTCGCGGCCGTGCGCGGTTGCGCTCCGCCGCCGGACGCACGTGTGGCCATGTTCCGAGGTTACCGGTGGACCCTTCACACCTCATGCGTCCCAGCCCGGAGGGCGCGCGTGTCGGATTCGCACGCCGCTTCCGGACCCGGGGTGGCCCCGAGCCCCGACCGGGCCGCACACGGCCCGGTCGGGGCTCGGGGCCACCGGGTCAGGCGTCCGCCTCGCCGGTGTCCGGTGCCGGTACCAGCGGCGGGCCGCCGTGCCCGGCCGCGGCCGGGGCGAGGGCGTCGAGCGCGGCGCGCATCCGGGCCACCCGGCGGCGGAGTTGACTCGCCGAGGCGGCCAGGATCGGATCGTCCGCCGACTCGACCTGCTTGGCCATGCCGTCGGCCTGCTCCTCGACCGAGGCCAGCCGCGCGGACAACTCCGCGATCACGTCCGCCCCGGCCCGGTCGCCGCCGGCCACGCCTTCGAGCCGCCCGCGCAGCAACGCGGCCTGCTCGCGCAGTTGGCAGTTCTTCTTGTACAGGTCCACGAACACGGAGACCTTGGCCCGCAGCACCCACGGGTCGAACGGTTTGGAGATGTAGTCGACGGCACCGGCCGCGTATCCGCGGAAGGTGTGGTGCGGACCGTGGTTGATCGCGGTCAGGAAGATGATCGGGATGTCCCGGGTCTTCTCCCGGCGCTTGATGTGCGCGGCCGTCTCGAAACCGTCCATGCCGGGCATCTGGACGTCGAGCAGGATCACCGCGAACTCGTCCGTGAGCAGCGCCTTGAGGGCTTCCTCGCCCGAATGCGCCCGAACCAGGGTCTGGTCCAGCGCGGACAGGATCGCCTCCAGGGCGAGCAGATTCTCCTGACGGTCATCGACCAGGAGGATCTTGGCCTTCTCCGTCATGGCCCACCCTCTTCGATCCGACACGGTGGGTGACCCCGCGTATCGGTCGGCTCCACTCGTCCTTGTGCATCTTTTCGGTTTACGCGGCCCTGAATGACACAGCCTCGATCGACACGGTTTCGCTCGACCCGACCTTCGCCGTGGCCGTCCCGGCGCACACCACACCGGTCGAGCACACGTTCCGGGTGGTGCTCGTCCCGGTCATGGTAGTGGCCAGGCGATCGGCTCGGCAGGTATTCCGACACAGACGACCGCATGGTGTCACCACGCCTCGACCCACGGTCGCGACAACACCGCATCGACCCCTCCGCCCCTTCAACGTCGCTCGGTCCGTTCGGGTTCCATCATGGGGCGCCGGCCGCCCGGGAAGCGAACTAGTGGTCGAGCCAAGTCCGGATGAGTCCCAACAAGTGCCGCGTGTCGACCGGCTTGGCGACGTAGTCGGAGGCCCCGGAGTCGATGCTCTTCTCCTGATCCCCCTTCATCGCCTTCGCCGTCAACGCGATGATCGGCAGCCCGGCGTATTGCGGCATCCGGCGAATCGCCGAAGTCGTGGCATATCCGTCCATCTCCGGCATCATCACGTCCATCAGCACGATCGCGATGTCGTCGTGCGCCTGGAGCACCTCGATGCCCTCACGGCCGTTCTCCGCGTACAGCACGCTCAGCCCGTACTGCTCCAGCACGCTGGTGAGCGCGAACACGTTGCGCACGTCGTCGTCGACGATCAGCACCCGCTCGCCGTCGAAGGTGCCCTCGAACGGCTCGACCACCGGCTTGGCCGGGACCGGGTGGTCGGGGCGGACCGGGGCGGTGGCGCCGATCACCGCCCGGGTCAGCCCGTCCGGGGTGGAGACCCGCTGGAGCAGCACGATCCGACGTCGATAGCCGCGCAGGCGACCCGACTCGGAGCGGGTCGGCCGGTGCGGGACGTGCACCACGACCGGCAGGTTCTGCAGCTCGGGCCGGGAGGCGACCGCGTCCAGCACCTGCCAGGCCCCCTCGTCGGCCAGCCGCAGGTCCACCACCAGGCACGCGGGCGGCGTCTCGGCGAGCAGCCGGACCGCCTCCCCCTCGTCGCCGGCGGTACTCACCTCGATCGCCCCGTTCATCGCGGCCAGCGCGCCGGCCAGCGGAGCTCCGTCGGACTGCGGGGTCTCCACCACCAGCACCCGGCTCGGGACCGAGTCGCCCTTGTCCTCGTCCACCTCCTCGCCGTCGGCGAGGAGGTCGGGGGCATCGCTCAGCAGCGGGGTGGACGGCGCGGCGGCGGGCAGCGCCGCCCGGTACGGCGTCGGGGCCAGCTCGGTGTGCCGGTCGTGGATCACCTCGTCGCCCGGGACCAGGACGCTGTCCAGCGGGAGGTAGAGGGTGAACGTGCTGCCTCGGCCCGGCATGCTCTCGGCGTGGATCTCACCGCCGAGCAGCCACGCGATCTCCCGGCTGATCGACAGGCCCAGGCCGGTGCCGCCGTAGCGGCGGCTGGTGGTGCCGTCGGCCTGCTGGAACGCCTCGAAGATCACCTTGAGCTTGTCCACCGCGATGCCGATGCCCGTGTCGATCACCGAGAACGCCACCGCGTGTTCGGCGTTGTCCAACTCGGTGTTGGTCAGCGGGATGTCGTCGGTGAGGGTGATCAGCACCTCCACCGAGCCGGAGTCGGTGAACTTGACCGCGTTCGAGAGCAGGTTGCGCAACACCTGTTGCAGGCGCTGCTCGTCGGTGAACAGGATCCCGGGCACCGCGGGCGAGACGTGCACCGTGAAGTCGAGGTTCTTCTCCGAGGTCAGCGGCCGGATGGTCGCCTCGACGTAGTCCATGAGCTGGGCCAGCGCGATCCGCGCCGGCCGCACGTCCATCTTCCCGGCCTGCACCTTGGACAGGTCCAGGATGTCGTTGATCAGTTGCAGCAGGTCGGATCCGGCGCCGTGGATGGTCTCGGCGAACTCGACCTGCTTGCGAGTCAGGTTGCCCTCGACGTTGTCCGCGAGCAGCTTGGCCAGGATCAGCAGGCTGTTCAGCGGGGTGCGCAGCTCGTGCGACATGTTGGCGAGGAACTCGGACTTGTACTTGGAGGACAGCGCGAGTTGCTCGGCCCGCTCCTCCAGCGCCTGCCGGGCCTGTTCGATCTCCCGGTTCTTGATCTCGATGTCCCGGTTCTGCCGGGCGAGCAGCGCCGCCTTGTCCTCCAACTCGGCGTTGGAGTGCCTCAGTTCGCCCTGCTGGCGCTGGAGCTCCTCGGAGCGTTCCTGGAGTTCCTCGGTCAGCCGCTGCGATTCGGCCAGCAACATCTCGGTGCGCGAGTTCGCCATGATCGTGTTGACCGTGACGCCGATCTGCTCGTTGAGCTGCTCCAGGAAGTTGCGGTGCACCTTGGTGAACGGACGGAACGAGGCGAGTTCGAGGACGCCGAGCAGTTGGTCCTCGAACAGCACCGGCAGCACGATCACGTTGGCCGGGGCGGCCTCGCCCAGGCCGGAGGCGATCTTGATGTAGCCGGGAGGCGCGTCCAGGATCAGGATCGAGCGCTTCTCCAGCGCGGCCTGGCCGACCAGGGACTGGCCGAGCCGGAAGCGGGTGGGTACGCCGCCGCCGTCCTGGTAGCCGTAGGAGGCGATCAGCCGCAGCTCGACCACGTCCTCCTGGGTCAGCTCGGCCAGGAAGAACGCGCCGTGCTGGGCGTCGACGACCGGGGTGAGCTCGCTCATGATCAGCGCGGCGACCGCCATCAGGTCGCGGCGACCCTGCATGAGACCGGAGATCCGGGCCAGGTTGGTCTTGAGCCAGTCCTGTTCGCGGTTGGCCCGGGTGGTCTCGCGCAGGTTGTAGATCATCTGGTTGATGTTGTCCTTGAGCTCGTCGAGCTCTCCGGACGCGTCCACCGCGATCTGCAGGGACAGGTCGCCGCGGGTCACCGCGGTCGCCACCTCGGCGATGGCCCGCACCTGACGGGTCAGATTGCCGGCCAACTCGTTGACGTTCTCCGTGAGTTGCTTCCACGTCCCGGAGACGCCCTCGACCTCGGCCTGGCCGCCGAGCATGCCCTCGGTACCCACCTCGCGGGCCACCCGGGTGACCTCTCCGGCGAACGCCGACAGCTGATCGACCATCGTGTTGATGGTGGTCTTGAGTTCGAGCATCTCGCCGCGCGCGTCCACGTCGATCTTCTGCGACAGGTCGCCGCCCGCGATCGCGGTGGTCACCTTGGCGATGTTGCGGACCTGGCCGGTGAGGTTGTTCGCCATCGAGTTGACGTTGTCGGTCAGGTCCTTCCAGGTACCCGAGACACCGGGGACGTGCGCCTGGCCGCCCAGGATGCCCTCGGTACCCACCTCGCGGGCGACCCGGGTGACCTCGTCGGCGAACGCGCGCAGCGTGTCCACCATCGTGTTGATGGTGCCCGCGAGTCCGGCCATCTCGCCCTTGGCCTCGACCGTGCTCTTCTGCGACAGGTCGCCGTCGGCGACGGCGGTGGCCACCTGGGCGATGTTGCGGACCTGCGACGTCAGGTTGTTGGCCATGACGTTGACGTTGTCGGTCAGGTCCTTCCAGATGCCGGACACCCCGCGCACCCGCGCCTGCCCGCCCAGGCGGCCCTCGGTGCCCACCTCGCGGGCCACCCTGGTCACCTCGTCGGCGAACGCGGAGAGCTGGTCGACCATCGTGTTGACGGTCTCCTTCAGCTCGAGGATCTCGCCCCGGGCATCGACGGTGATCTTCTTGGACAGGTCGCCGGTGGCCACCGCCGTGGTCACGTCGGCGATGCTGCGCACCTGGCCGGTCAGGTTGCCGGCCATCACGTTGACCGACTCGGTGAGGTCCTTCCAGGTGCCGGAGACGCCCTTGACGTCGGCCTGACCGCCGAGCCGACCCTCGGTGCCCACCTCGCGGGCCACCCTGGTCACCTCGTCGGCGAAGCCGGAGAGCTGGTCGACCATGGTGTTCACGGTGTTCTTGAGTTCGAGGATCTCGCCGCGCGCGTCCACGGTGATCTTCTGCGACAGGTCGCCCCGGGCCACCGCCGTGGTGACCTGGCCCAGACTGCGCACCTGTTCGGTGAGGTTTCCGGCCATCGAGTTCACCGAGTAGGTGAGGTCGCGCCAGACGCCGGCCACACCGAGCACCTGGGCCTGCCCGCCGAGGCGGCCCTCGGTGCCCACCTCGCGCGCCACCCGGGTCACCTCGTCGGCGAACGCGGACAACTGGTCCACCATCGTGTTGACGGTGTTCTTGACCTCGAGGATCTCGCCGCGCGCGTCGACGTCGATCTTCTTGGACAGGTCGCCGCGCGCGACCGCCGTGGTCACCTCGGCGATGTTGCGGACCTGGGCGGTCAGGTTGCCCGCCATGAAGTTCACCGAATCGGTCAGGTCGAGCCAGACGCCGGCGACGCCCGGGACGACCCGGGCCTGACCGCCCAGACGCCCCTCACCGCCCACCTCGCGGGCGACGCGGGTGACCTCCGAGGCGAACGCGGAGAGTTGATCCACCATCGTGTTGACGGTGTTCTTGAGCTCCAGCATCTCGCCGGAGACGTCGACCGTGATCTTCTGCGACAGGTCGCCTCGGGCCACCGCGGTGGAGACCTGGGCGATGTTGCGGACCTGACCGGTCAGGTTGCCGGCCATCACGTTGACCGAGTCGGTCAGGTCCTTCCACGTGCCGGCCACGCCGGACACCTGCGCCTGACCGCCCAGAATGCCCTCGCTGCCCACCTCGCGGGCGACTCGGGTCACCTCCGAGGCGAACGCGGACAACTGGCCGACCATGGTGTTGACGGTGTTCTTGAGCTCCAGCATCTCGCCGGAGACGTCCACGGTGATCTTCTGCGACAGGTCGCCCTGGGCGACCGCCGTGGTCACCCCGGCGATGTCGCGCACCTGCGCGGTGAGGTTGAAGAAGGCGGTGTTGACCGAGTCGGTCAGGTCCTTCCAGATGCCCGCGCCGCCGGGTACCTGGGCCTGGCCGCCCAGTCGCCCCTCGAAGCCGACCTCGCGGGCGACCCGGGTCACCTCGGACGCGAACGTGCGCAGCGTGCCGGTCATCGCGTTGATCGTCTCGGCGAGCTGGGCCATCTCGCCGCGCGCGGACACGGTGATGGTCTGCGACAGGTCGCCGTACGCGACCGCCTTGGTCACCTGCGCGATGTCGCGCACCTGGGCGGTGAGGTTGCCGGCCATGATGTTGACCGAGTCGGTGAGGTCCTTCCAGGTCCCGGAGACCCCCTCCACCCGGGCCTGGCCGCCCAGGCGGCCCTCGGTGCCCACCTCGCGGGCCACCCGGGTCACCTCCTGGGCGAAGCCGGAGAGCTGGTCGACCATCGTGTTGACGGTCTCCTTCAGCTCCAGCATCTCGCCGGCCACCTCGACGGTGACCGTGCGGGAGAGGTCGCCCTTGGCCACCGCGGTGGTCACCAGCGCGATGTCGCGCACCTGGAGGGTCAACCGGCTGGCCATCGTGTTGACCGAGTCGGTGAGGTCCTTCCAACTGCCGGACACCCCGCGCACCCGGGCCTGGCCGCCGAGCTTGCCCTCGGTGCCCACCTCGCGGGCCACCCGGGTGACCTCGTCGGCGAACGCGCTGAGCTGGTCCACCAGACCGTTGGCGGTACGGCCCATCCGCAGGAACTCGCCCCGCAGCGGCTGCTCGGCGATCCGCAGGTCCATCCGCTGGGACAGATCGCCCTCGGCGACCGCGGCCAGCACCCGGCCGACCTCGACCGTCGGCCGGACCAGGTCCTCCACGAGGGCATTCGCCGCGTCGATGCTGGTCGCCCACGCACCCTCGCCCGGTCCGGGGTCCAGCCGCTCGGTGAGTTTGCCCTCACGGCCGACCACCCTGCGGACCCGGGCCAGCTCACCGGCCAGGTGCTGGTTGCGCTCGACCATGTCGTTGAACACGACGGCGATCTCGGACATGATCCCGTCGCCGGAGACCGTCAGGCGCTTGCGGAAGTTGCCGTCGCGGACGCCGGTCAGCGCCGCCAGCAGACGACGCAGATCCTGCTCGTCGTGCCGGCTCCGGGCGGCCGTCGTCCGTGCCTGCCCTGGGGAAGCCTTCGCCATCTCGCATTTCCTCCGCCGGACCGATTCGCCGCGACCGCTCGTGCTCCCGGCCGCTTGCCATCGACAGTCTTTCACTCACAGGGTTGAGAGCAGAGGCGGTCCGGGAGGATGGTGCTTGTCAACCGGAAAGTGTGGGCTCGAAAGGCTCGCTTCGGCCGGAAGTTCTGTCGGAATCGTGACGGATCCGTCACTGTTTGGAAGGGGTCCGCCCGATCGTCCGAAACCGATAGGGTGCGAATCTGCCGGACTGTGGAGCCGGATTCGTCACCGCAGCCGCCGTTCGTCGCAGATGCGGGAGTGTATGGATCAGGGAACGAGCATGCTCATCACTGCCCGGATGAGCGCTGCCTTCGCACCCGAGGGCAGGTCCGTGGCGGCCGCGCGCTCGTTCGTCCGCAAGACGCTCAGCGACTGGGACGCCGGCGACGTCGTGGACGACGCCGTGCTGCTGACCAGTGAGTTGGTCACCAATGCGATCGTGCACGCGGGTACCTCGGCCGAGGTCTCGTGCGTGCGCTACGACGGCGGCGTGCAGATCGAGGTCACCGACCACTACCCCAGCCGCGAGCTGCCCGAGCCCGCCACCGGTTTCGACGACGGCGACGAAAGCGGGCGCGGCCTGTTCCTGTCCGCGTCGTTGGCCTCGGCGTGGGGCGTCGAGTACGCCAAGAACGTCAAGCGCGTCTGGTTCCGGCTCGAACTGCCCGACCCGGTCTCGGCGACCAGCTCGGCGGGGCCGCTGCTGCCGGCCAACGCGCTGCCCGACGCCACGGTGCCGGTCGGCGTGGCCGTGCTGCACGCGGACGCCTCGCGCAAGGTGACGCACTGGAGCACCGAGGCCGCCGAGCTGTTCGGCCTCACCGACGACGAGGCGATCGGCATGGCGCTGAACGACCTGGTCGCGTGGCCGCAGACGCCCGGTACCGAGCTGACCCTGGACGAGATGCTGGAGCTGTCCCGCTGGCAGGGCGGCTACGACATCCGCGCCGCGAACGGGGTCGCCTCCCGGGTGTTCGCGTCCCATGTGCGGCTGCGCGACGCGGGCGGCGATCCGGCCCTGGTCGCCCTGCTGGTGCCCGCCCAGGCGCGGGCCGTACTGGAGCACCGGGACGGCTCCCGCGGTCGCGCGGGCGGTGCGGTGCCGGTGGACAACGAGTGGGACGGCATCGACGGGCTGAGCCGGCTGGGTCTGGAGGACCTGCTGCAACGCGCCGTCGAACGGGCCCGTGACCTGCTCGACGCGGACGCCGCGTTCGTCCTGCTGGCCACCGACGACGAGAGCGAGATGGAGGTGCGCGCCACCACCGGCCTGGCCGGCGCCGCGCACCGGTTGTCCCGGGTGCCGGTGGAGACCTCGGTGGGCCGCTACGGCTCGGCCCGGATGCCCGCGGTGCACGAGGACCTGGAGGCCGGGCCCGACGCGGTGCCGATCCTGCAGGACACCCGGATGCGCTCGGCGGTGACCGTCCCGCTCAAGGTCGAGGGCCGGCTGACCGGCACCCTCGGCGTCGCCTCCGAGTCCGCCGCGCGCTTCGACAACGACGACGCGGCCCGGCTCCAGCGCGCCGCCGACCGGGTCTCGCTGACCGTGGAGAGCGCCCGGCTGTCCGAGCTCGAACGTGTCCGCCGGGGCTCGCTGTCCTTCCTCGCCGAGGCGTCCGACCTGCTCGCGGGCACCCTGGACCCGGAAATGACGTTGGCGATGATCGCCCAGATCGTGGTGCCCCGGCTCGGCACGTGGTGCGCGGTCCACACCGGCGAGTCGCACGCGCCGGTGCTGAGCGTGGTGTGGCACGCCGACGAGATGCGGATCGACGACCTGCGCGCGCTGCTCGACCGGGCGGAGCCGCCGCGCGCCCAGCCCACCCCGGGCGCGCGCCGCTGGCTGGGCCTGCGGCACCTGGACCCGGAGGTCGTCCGCGAGCACGCCGACCTGGTCACCGGCGAGGCGGTCACCCTGCCGCTGGTCGCCCGCGGCCGGGGCATCGGCATGCTGACCTTCGGCATCCTGGCCGGCGACCGCTTCCGCCGGGACACCCTGGAACTGGCCGAGGACCTGTCCCGGCGCGCCGCGCTGGCGATGGACAACGCCCGGCTGTACTCCGAGCGGAATTCGACCAGCCAGGCCCTGCAGCGCAGCCTGCTACCGCCGGAGCTGCCCAAGATCCCGGGGGTCGACGTCGAGGTGGTCTACCAGGCCTCCGGCGAGGGCAACGAGGTCGGCGGCGACTTCTACGACCTGTTCACCATCGGCGGCGACAAATGGGGCTTCGCGATCGGCGACGTGTGCGGAACCGGTCCCGAGGCGGCCGCGGTCACCGGGCTGGCCCGCCAGGCCCTGCGGCTGCTGACCCGCGAGGGGCTGTCGGTACCGGCCGTCCTGCAGCGGCTGAACACCGCGATCCTGGAGGAGGGACCGCGCAGCCGGTTCCTGACCCTGCTGCACGGCCACATCACCCACCGCGAGGGCGGCGGCATCCGGCTGAGCCTGGTCTCCGCGGGACACCCGCTCCCGCTGCGGCTGCGCCCCGACGGCACGGTCACCTCGGTGGCCACGCCACAACCACTGCTGGGCGTGCTGGACGAGGTCGATCTGGTCCTGGAGACGGTGGACCTGGACCCGGGCGACGTCCTGGTCTGCGTCACCGACGGCGTCACCGAACGCCGCGAGGGCACTCGCATGCTCGGCGACGACGGCCTGGCCGAGGTGCTCTCCGGCTGCACCGGACTGACCGCGGGCGCGGTCGCGACCCGAATCCACCGCGCCGTCGAACAGTTCGCCGAGGAACAGGCCCGGGACGACATGGCCATCCTGGTCATGCGCGTCTCCGGCGAGGACTGACCGGGACGAACACCCCGACGCCCCGACAAACCGCGCTGCCCCGGCTGCCGGCCGCTCGCTCGAGGGGCCGGGAGCCGGCGGCCCCGACGCCTGTCTTCGATCCCGCCTCGGGCTCCGCGGCGGGACCGGAGCGAGGAGCCCGACGGGCGGTCTCCGAGCGTCGGCGTACCGGAGAAGCGCCCGCATCGTGGTTGCGTTCGGGTGTTTTCCGGGCGGCGAGCGCAGCGCGGAGCCCGAGGGCGGATGTGCTGCCGGACGTGGTGGGGCTCGGCGAGAGATCGAAGACAGGCCCGGGGCCACCGGATCCCGACGGGTTCGTCGGCGCCGGGCTCAGCTGGTGTTCGGGGCGAAGCGGCCCGTCGACCAGCGTTGTTCGTCCTCCTGCCAGGTGTCGGTGACACGAAGGCCCGCAGCTCTCGCGGCGCCGGCGGAGGCGAGGTTGGCCGGGTGGATGTGCGCGCGGACCTCCTCGACGCCGTGCGCGCGCAACCAGGTCACCCACGCGACCACCGCCTCCTTGGCGATGCCCAGGCCCTGCCACGCTCCACCCACGACCCAGGCCGCCTCGGCGACCGGACCGGGGCCGACCGTGGCCTGGACCGTGCCCACCAGGCGCTCCCCCGCGCGCAGCCGGATCACCCGGTTCAACCAGACCACCTCGGGATCGGGCGAACCTTTCGCCCAGCGCTCGTACCGAGCCCGCAGCTCATCCGGATCCTCCGGTGCACCGCCGATGAAGGTGTGCAGCGCCGGATCACCGAGCACCGCGGCCATCTCCTCGGCGTGATCGACCCCGACCGGGATCAGGTCCAGCCGACCGGTGCGCACCCACGCGGTCTCGTTCACGTTCATCGCCGCAGCATGCCGGCGCTCACGCGGCGATGTCGCCGGCGTTTTCCCGCACGCGCAGCCGCCACTCGGACCCGATCCGGGCGACCGTGGCCGCCGGGTCCCGGCGCGCCTGCGCCGTCGGACACTCCAGCACCAGCCAGCCCTGCCCGGCGATGCTCCGGTGCCGTGCCCGCACCCACTGCCGATCCGCCGTCAACTCCACCCCGACCCGCGCCGCGGGCCAGGCCAGCGCGAAGCGGCCGATGATCCGGCCGAACGCCGAGCGGAGCTCCCACCCCACCTCGACCGGCGGCAACCCCGCGCCGAGCAGCGCCAGCCGCAGTCGGGTCTCGTCCTCGCTCGCGCTGCGCCCGTCGGCCAGCCGCACCGCCTCGGCGAGCCGGTAGCGCCCCGGATGACCGGCGTAGCGTCCGAGCAGCCCGGCCGACGCGCCGGCCGGGATGAGACCGGCCCGCAGGAAGCCGTCGAGCACCACCACGCCGGTGTCCCGATCCGAGGTCCGGACCAGGTCCGCCGCCGTCCTGATCGGCGAGGTGACCGGGATCCCGCCCGGCCACACCACCTCCCCGGCCGCCAGCGCCATGACCCGGGCCCGGCAGCCGTGCCGGCGGGGCAGAGCCGCCCCCACCGGCACGACCACCTCGATCGGTGCCGTGCGCCGAGCCTCGTCCCGGGGATCCGCCGGAACGCGCACGCCGTGCAACCACGCTGCGGTGCGCCCACAGACCACGGCCCCGCGGGGCAGCACCATGACCGCGGCCCGGGCCCGCACCTCCAACGTGTCGACGACGTGCGCGCCGACGTAGACCCCGTGTATGACCCGACGCACGTCGCCGTCGCGCACCAGGCGCCGGACGACCGACCGGCCGATGCCGTGGCGGGCCGCGACGGCGAGGGTGAAGGGTCGGGACAGCAGGACGGAAAGGTCGGTCGGCGTCATGCGGGTCAGTGTGCGCGCGTCCCCTCCGCGCGTGCCGCCCGTCGTCCACAGCCCCCGGGATGAGTGTGACCATCACACCCGGCCTGTGCACGGCGCGTGGCCCGAACCGCCCCCACGGCCCGGCCCCCGGCCGACCCGCGACGCCCCTTCGCCCCGCCTCCCGGCTTCACCCGCCCTCTCAGCCGATCCCGATCGCCGGTTCCGCCGCCTTGCCGCATCCCTTCTTCGCGCGGTAGAGCACCTTCCAGGTGGCCGCGTCCGTGACCCCCGACGGATCGAGGCCGCTGCACTTCTGCACCCACCGGACCCCGTCCGCGGTGGCCGCGTCGAACACGCCGCTCACCGGCAGGTCCCCGGGGGCACCGGACCTCGTGTCGACCAGGCACTGCACCTGGGCGACCGCGTCGTCCCGATCCCCTTCACGCAACTCCGGCCGGTTGTCCTTGGCCACGTGATCGCAGCGCGAGGCGGCCGCCGCCGGCGACCCGGGGCCCGTCATCCCCGTGCCCAGACCCAACGCCGCGCACGAGGTCAGCGCGATCGCCGCGACCCGCCCCCGACGCCGCAGCCCGGGCCGGGCCGAGGGCGGCCGGGGCGCCGGGATCGGCGGGGTCGGCGGCTCCGCACCCCGTCGCGGTCCGCCGCAGCGCCGGTTCCGCTGTACCGCGTTCATCTCTGCTCCTGACTGCCGATCCTGTCGACCGTGTCGACCTGTCCTGAGCCCGAAGGACCGAGTGCCCTCCGAACACGACCGACGTTAGGAGCCGGCATCAGCGGCACCGAGAGGTACGAAAACCCGACTTCCACATCGCAAAATCAGACCGAATGTCGTTATTGCCGCCCCATTTCCGGCGCCCTCCCCACGGAACCGACACCCGACGCCCACCCCCGACCCCTCTCACCCCGCACAACCGGTCGAGAACCCGCCGCCGCCGGCGACCACAACCGGGACCCGACCGGCACCACCCCGACCACCGCCCGCACACGACAAGCCACCGCCACCACCAAACGACAACGACGACGACAAAGGGCCCGCTACGAAGAATTCGTAGCGGGCCCCACGCAAACCGTCGGCGAGGTCTCAGACCTCCACGACCACCGGCAGAATCATCGGCCGGCGCCGATAGGTGTCGGACACCCACTTGCCCACGATCCGGCGCACCTGCTGCTGGAGCTGATACGGCTCCGCCACACCGTCGGCGGCCGCCTTCTGCAACATCTCCTCGATCTTCGGGATCACCGCGTCGAAGCGGGCGTCGTCGATGCCCGATCCACGCGCGGTGATCGTCGGTCCGCCGACCACCTTGCCGGAGGAGGAGTCCACGGCGAGGAACACGGACACGAAACCCTCCTCGCCCAGGATCCGACGATCCTTGAGCGAGGACTCGGTCACGTCGCCCACGGACAAACCGTCCACGTAGACGTACCCGGCCTGCACCTTGCCGGTGATCTTGGCGACACCGTTGACCAGGTCCACGGTGAGGCCGTCCTCGGCCAGCACCACCCGGTCCTTGCGCACGCCCGTCTTGATGCCCAGGTCGGCGGCGGCGCGCAGGTGGCGCCACTCGCCGTGCACCGGCATCAGGTTGCGCGGCCGGGTGAGGTTGAAGAAGTACAGCAGTTCACCGGCCGAGGCGTGGCCGGAGACGTGCACCTTGGCGTTGCCCTTGTGCACGACCTTGGCGCCCCAGCGGGTCAGCCCGTTGATCACCCGGTAGACCGAGGTCTCGTTGCCCGGGATCAGCGAGGACGCGAGCACCACGGTGTCGCCCTCGACGATCCGGATCTGCTGGTGCGAGCGGTTGGCCATCCGCGACAGCGCCGCCATCGGCTCGCCCTGCGAGCCGGTGCACACAAGCACCACCTCGTCCGGCGGCAGGTCGTCCAATGTCTTGACGTCCACGACCAGCCCGGCGGGAATCTTCAGATAGCCGAGGTCCCCGGCGATCTTCATGTTGCGCACCATCGAGCGGCCGACGAAGGCGACCTTGCGCTCGTAGGCGTAGGCGGTGTCCAGCACCTGCTGGATGCGGTGCACGTGGCTGGCGAAGCTGGCCACGATGATCCGCTGGTCGGCGTCCGCGAAGACCCGGTCGAGCACGCTCGCGATGTCCCGCTCGGCCGGGATGAAGCCGGGCACCTCGGCGTTCGTGGAGTCCACGAGCAGCAGGTCGATGCCCTCGGTGCCCAGCCGCGCGAACGCGGGCAGGTCGGTCAGCCGGTTGTCCAGCGGCAACTGGTCCATCTTGAAGTCGCCGGTGTGCACCACGGTGCCGGCCTCGGTGCGGATGGCCAGCGCGAGCGCGTCCGGGATCGAGTGGTTCACCGAGATGAACTCGCACTCGAACGGACCCAGGCGCTCGATGTCGCCTTCCTTGACCTCGAGCGTGTACGGCCGGATCCGGTGCTCGGTGAGCTTGGCCTCGATGAACGCGAGGGTCAGCTTCGACCCGATCAGCGGGATGTCGGCCTTCTCCCGCAGCAGGTACGGGACCGCACCGATGTGGTCCTCGTGGCCGTGCGTCAGGATGATCGCCTCGATGTCGTCGAGGCGATCCCGGATCGAGCTGAAGTCCGGCAGGATGAGGTCGACTCCGGGCTGCTCCTCCTCGGGGAACAGCACCCCGCAGTCGACGATCAGCAGTCGGCCGTCGAACTCGAAGACGGTCATGTTCCGGCCGATCTCGCCGAGACCACCCAGCGGGGTGATCCGAAGGCCGCCCTTGGGCAGCACCGGCGGCGGGCCGAATTCGGGATGAGGATGGCTCAAGTTCTCTCCTCGCCACGTGCCGCCGCCCGGCCGTCTTGGACGGCCGGACGGGGACGCGCAAAAGCTCGTGTTCGGCCCGGGCGGATGTGGTACCCGCCCGGGGCACTACTTACAGATATTCCTGTTTACAGCTCTACCCCACCCGCCGAGAGATCCTGCCTCAGCTGCGCGATCTGGGCCTTGGAGGCCTCGATCAGCGGCAGCCGCAGCGGCCCGGCGGGCAGGCCCTGCAATCCCAGAGCGGCCTTGGTGAGGATCACGCCCTGGGTACGAAAAATGCCGGTGTACACCGGAAGAAGACGCTGGTGGATCTCGCGCGCCTTGGCGACGTCGCCGCCGACGTAGGCGTCGATCATCGCGCGGAGCTCCGCCGAGACGAGGTGCCCGACCACGCTCACCACACCGACCGCGCCGATGGACAGGAGCGGCAGGTTCAGCATGTCCTCACCGCTGTAGTACACCATGTCGGTGCTCGCCAACACCCTGCTCGCGGACGCGAGGTCGCCCTTGGCGTCCTTGTTCGCCACGATCCGCGGGTGCTCGGCGAGCCGGATCAGCGTCTCGGTCTCGATCGGCACGGCGCTGCGGCCGGGGATGTCGTACAGCATCACCGGCAGGTCGCCGGCGTCGGCGACGGTGGTGAAGTGCCGGTACAGGCCCTCCTGCGGGGGCTTGTTGTAGTACGGCGTGACCACGAGCAGACCGTGCGCGCCGGCGGCCTGTGCCTGCCGGGCCAGCTCCACCGAGTGCCGAGTGTCGTTGGTGCCGACTCCGGCGACCACGAACGCGCGATCGCCCACGGCCTCCAGGACCGCCCGGACCACTTGCTCTTTCTCCGCGTCGCTCGTCGTGGGCGACTCGCCGGTGGTGCCGTTGACGACGAGTCCGTCGTTGCCGGCGTCGACAAGGTGGGAGGCCAGGCGCTGGGCGCCGGCAAGGTCGAGCGCACCGTCGGCCGTGAAGGGGGTCACCATCGCGGTGAGGACCCGGCCGAAGGGGGTCTGGGGGGTAGACGTCGGAGCCATGGCCCAAACGGTACCGGGCGCACACCTGACCTGCGGGTAGCACCCGCCCTATGAGACTTCGACGGCCCGTGCGGAGCAGTCCCGGCATCGGCGCCGCACCGACGCGGCCCGAGCGCGCCCCGGACAAAAACAAGGACCAGGCGCTGCCCGCTCGGGGGTTCGAGCAGCGCCTGATCTCTTTCAGTATCGACCACCACGGGCGAAACCTTAGGGATTCGGGCGAAAAATTTCTGATGTCACCCTATGTGCCGATTTGACCACTCGGACGGCTCAACCCTACGGCGCGACCCGGCCGTTCGTGTTGAACGCCGCGTAGGTCAGCGGCATGAGCTCGGCCCACGCGGCCTCCATCCGCTCCGCGACCATCTCGATCTCGCGCTGCGGGAACGACGGGAAGGTCGCGTCGTCGCGCTTGGTGCGCAGCCCGAGGAAGTGCATCAGCGAACGCGCGTTGCAGGTCGCGTACATCGACGAGTACAGGCCCACCGGCAGCGTGGTGCGCGCCACCTCGCGTGCGACGCCGGCGTCCAGCATGCGCTGGTAGCCCGCGTAGGCGGCCGCGTAGGACTCGCGCGTCGCGTCGTCCACCGTCTTGTACTGCTCGGGGGTCCCGTCCACGAAGACATAGGCGCCGGGCTTGCCCTGCTGGACCAGCTTGCGGTCCTCGGCGGGCACGTAGAACACCGGCTGCAGCTCGCGGTAGCGGCCGCTTTCCTCGTTGTACGACCAGCCGACGCGGTGCCGGTGGAACTCGCGGAAGACGAAGATCGGCGCGCTCACGAAGAACGTCATCGAGTTGTGCTCGAACGGACTGCCGTGCTTGTCCCGCATCAGGAAATTGATCAGCCCCTTGGACCGCGAGGCGTCCCTTTCGAGCTCGTCGAGGGACTTCTCCCCCGCCGTGGAGACCCGAGCCGCCCACAACACGTCCTGGTCGGCGGCGCTGTGCTTGATCAGCTCCACCGTGACGTCGCTGCGAAAGCGGATGGCGGACGGATTCTCCTGGGGTGTCTCGGTCACGCGGGGTGGCTCCTCGTCGATCTGATCCCGGTGGGGTGGGCGCCCCAGCCTAACCACGCCCACCGGCGTCGCCGGACGCCGTGGCCGAGCCGCCGGCCGTCGGCGTGGACCGGGGTACCACCACGGTGGTCGGCTGCGTCGACGGACCCTCGGCGGGCCTGGTGGGAGCACCCGCGGGCAACGCCACCGAGGTCTCGAAGGACACCTTGTCCAGGCGGGACATGAACGGTTGCACCTGGATCAGCAGCTTGCCGACGTACTCCCGGGGCACCGCGAAGTTGTAGGTGATCACCGTGTCGGCGTTGCGCGCCGCCTGCTCCGGACCGCTGCGGGCGGGCCCGACCTTCGCGGCCGCGCACGGCAGCGCGTCCGGCCCGGCGTACAGCGTCACGGCGAACAGGTCGGCGAGCAGGTTCGAGCCGGTCCGGTTGGCGTAGCGGATCGGGACCGAGACGTCGACCGTCTCGCGCTTCTCGTTCGGCACGCTCGCGGTGCGGGTCACCACGAGCGGCAGCGTGGCCACCGTCAGACCGTTCGAGTAGGTGTGCGATCCCTGCTTCTGCGGGACCTGGGCAGGCGGGGCGGAACCGCCGGTGGGCGGCGGCGCGCCCGGCGTCGAACCGCCCGTCGGGTTCTTGTCCGGCAGGTCCGGCGGATTGCCGGTGGCGCCCGCGGGGGCCGTCCTCGACTTCTCGTCGTCGATCGTCGGACCCACCATGCAGCCGCTCGCGAGCAGCGCGACCACCGCGCATACCGGGGCGATTCGTCGGATCCGGACCCCCATGACCATCCTTCGCTGCCGCGCCCACCAATCCTTGCCGGACAGCGTCGCACGCCGCGCACGAGGGCGGCAGCGCCTTCGGCGCGTGTCGCCCACGCGTGTGCGCGTTCGGCGAGCGCGGGACACGGGCCGCCCGCGCGCGCGAGAATCGGCCGAACTCGACGATGGGGGCGCCACATGACCGATCCGTACGTACGCCCGGCCCACGCCGGCGACGGTGCCGAGTTGGGTGCCGCGCATGCCCGGGCCTGGCACGACGCCTACACCGGGGTGTTGCCCGCGGCCGCTCTGGAGGCCGCCACGCCCGACGCGCTGGCCGCCGAGTGGGAGGACGCGGCGCTCGCGCCACCCTCGCCCCGGCACCATTTGCTGGTCGCCTGCGCGGGCTCGACCGTGGCCGGCTTCGCGGCCCTGGTGCCCGGCTCGGACGAGGATCTCGACCCGGCGCGGGCGGGCGAGTTGGCGATCCTGGTGATCGACCCGCCGCGGCAGCGCGAGGGCCACGCGTCCCGGCTGCTGACGGCCGTTGTCGCGGACGCGGCGACGGACGGCGTGGAAACGTTGGTGACCTGGGTTCTGGAGAGCGACAAGCCGCTGTACGACTTCCTGGTCGGCACCGGTTGGGCGCCCGACGGCGCGACGCGCGAACTGTGGGTGGACGAGCCGGGCGGTGCGGTGATCCGACAGGTGCGATTGCACACGGCGGTGGCCGATCCGCGGTGATCGGGAATCGGTGGGCGAAACGGCCGAGCGGCACGGCGAACACCACATCGATGTGCCATTGAACAAGGTAAGTCAGCCGTCTTAACGTGGGCGCCGTGAGCCGAACTCCGACCCGCGAGCGCCTTCTGCTCACCGCCGAGCGGCTCTTCGCCGTGCACGGAATCGACGCGGTCTCGCTGCGACAGATCAGTGTCGCGGCGAGTCAGCGCAACAATTCCGCCGCGCAATACCACTTCGGCGACAAGGAGGAGTTGATCCGGGCGATCTTCGGATTTCGGCTCACCACCGTCAACGCGCGCCGCGAGGACCTGGTCCGGGAACTCGTCCGGGCCGGGCTCGACCGGGAACCGAGGGCGTTGGCCGAGGCGATGGTGCGCCCGCTGGCCGAACAGATCGACGTCGGCGGCAGCTTCTACCTGCGTTTCCTGGCCCGGGTGCACCAGCACGTGGGCGCGACCACGTACGCGCTGCCGGCGATGGGCCTGGAGGGCAGTTCGCCGGAGTTCGGGCGCCTGATCGACCTCGCGCTGGGACACCTGCCGGTCGCGGTCCGGCGCAACCGGCTGCGGCTGGGCGGCAGTCTGGCGGTGCACGCGACCGCCGATCGCGAGCAGCGCGTGCACGAGGGGCAGGCGCAGGACGTGCTGCCGCCGGCGGCCTTCGTGGCGGACCTGGTGGACGCGGTGGTCGGCATCCTGGCCGCGCCGGTGTCGGCGCAGGTGCTGGCCGCGTTGGAGCCCCCGACGGGCCGGCCGGCCCGGGCCGGTTAGCGGAGCCGACGCGGGCCGATCGGGCGGGGTGTCGAGACGATCAGGCGGAGCCGACGCGGGGTTTGCCCGCGTGCAGCCGGATCGCGGTGAGCATCGCCCGGCGCCCGCGCGCGTTGTCGCGCGCGTCGCCGTACGCGACGGCCAGCCGGTACCAGACCCGCCAGTCCTCGGGCGCGGCCTCGGTCTCGGCCTTGCGCCGCTCGAACACCTCGTCCGCGCTGTCCCGGTCGACCCGGCCGCCCGGAGTGCGGCTCAACTCGTCCGGCGGCAGCGCGCCCTCGGCCTCGAGTTCGCGGGCGAGCCGCTGCATCGCGAAGCCGAAGCGCACCTCGCGCCAGATGTACCAGGCGCCGACGACCGGCACGAGCAGGATCGCCAGGCCGAGCACGATGGTGACCGGTTCCCCGTCGCGGATCGCGATCAGGCCGCGACTGCCGACGAGGAACACGTAGAACACCAGAACCGCGATCAGCACGAGCGCGGTGACACGTTGTTTCACGATGGTCAGTCCAGGTCGAGGAAGTGTTCCAGGCCCACGGTCAGGCCGGGCGCGGAGACCACGCGACGCACCCCGAGCAGCACGCCCGGCATGAAGGACGTGCGCTGGAACGAGTCGTGCCGGATGGTGAGCATCTCGCCCTCGTCGCCGAGCAGGACCTCCTGGTGCGCGACCAGGCCGCGCAGCCGGACCGCGTGCACCGGGACACCGTCCACCTTGCCGCCGCGCGCGCCGTCCGGGTCGTCCACCGTCGCGTCGGGCATCTGCCCGAGGCCCGCCTTCCCGCGTGCCTCGGCGATCAGCTCGGCGGTCCGGCGGGCGGTGCCGCTGGGCGCGTCCAGCTTGTTCGGGTGGTGCAGTTCGACGATCTCGGCCGACTCGTAGAACCGGGCCGCCTTGGCCGCGAACTGCATCATCAGCACCGCGCCGATGCCGAAGTTGGGCGCGATCAGGATGCCGGTCTCCGGGCTCTTCGCGAGCCACTCGCGCAGTTGCGCCAGCCGGTCCGGAGTGAACCCGCTGGTGCCCACGACGGCGTGGATGCCGGCGCCCGCGCAGTATTCGAGGTTGCCCATGACCACACCCGGGTGGGTGAAGTCCACCGCGACCCGCGCGCCCGCCTCGGCGAGGTCGGCGAGGTCGTCGCCCTCGTCGACACGCGCCACCAGTTCGAGGTCGGCCGCGGCTTCGATCGCCCGGCACGCCTCGGAACCCATGCGGCCGGCCGCACCGATCACACCCACCCGGATTGCAGTCATGATGTCGCGCACTCTCCAGTCAGCGGAATTTCGCATCGATCAGGGTTCGATCAGCGTTCGACCAGACTTCGATCGCACGTGATCGCACTTCGATCAGGCCGACGCGGCGACGAAGTCCGCGTCGTCGGCGAACGGTCCGACCACGGCAAGCGTGGGTCGCGCGGCGAACAGTTGCCCCGCCACGTCGTGGATCTCGGCGGCGGTGACCGCCGCGATCCGGGCCAGCACCTCGTCGACGGAGAGGTGTTCGCCGTAGACGAGTTCGCTCTTGCCGATCCGACTCATCCGCGAGCCGGTGTCCTCCAGGCCTAGCACGGTCGAGCCGCGCAGTTGCCCGATCGCCCGATCGATCTCGTCCTGCGGCAGGCCCTCGCGGACCACCCGGTCCAGTTCGGTCCGGCAGATCTCGATCACCTGGCGGGCCTTCTTGGGCTGGCAGCCGGCGTAGATGCCGAACACGCCCAGGTCGGCGTAGCCGGAGTGGAAGGAGTAGACCGAGTAGGCCAGGCCGCGCTTCTCCCGGATCTCCTGGAACAGCCGCGAACTCATCCCGCCGCCGAGCGCGGTGTTGAGCACGCTGAGCGCGAACCGCCGGTCGTCGTCCCTGGCCAGCCCGGGCATGCCCAGCACCAGATGGGCCTGCTCGGTCGGCCGGTTCAGCAGCCGTACGCTGCCGGCCGAACGCACGCCGCGGCCGGCGGCACGCGGCGCGGAGGGCACCGCCGCCTCGTCCACGCGCACGTGCGCGAACGCCTTCTTGACCAGGCGGACCACCTTGGCGTGGTCGATGTTGCCGGCCGCGGTCACCACCATGTTCGGCGCCTTGTAGCGACGCTTGTAGTAGCCGCTGATCTGGGTTCGGGTGAGCGCGTTGATCGACTCGACCGTGCCCAGCACCGGACGACCGAGCGGGGCGTCGCCTAGCATCGCGTCGTAGAAGAGCTCGTGCACGAGGTCGCCGGGCTCGTCCTCGTTCATCGCGATCTCCTCGAGGATCACGCCGCGTTCGGCGTCCACATCCTCGGCGTCGATCAGCGAGCCGGTCACCATGTCGCAGATCACGTCGATCGCGAGCGGGAGGTCGGTGTCGAGCACGCGTGCGTAGTAGCACGTGTACTCCTTGGTGGTGAACGCGTTCATCTCACCACCGACGGCGTCCAGCTCGGCCGAGATCTCCAGCGCGTCGCGCTTCTCGGTGCCCTTGAACAGCAGGTGCTCGAGGTAGTGCGAGGTGCCGGCCAGGGCCGGGGTCTCGTCCCGCGAGCCGACCCCGACCCAGATGCCGAACGTCGCGGAGCGTACCGACGGCATGTTCTCGGTGATCACCCGAAGGCCGCCGGGCAGGACGGTGCGGCGGACGGCACCGGTGCCGTCCGCGTCACGCAGCAGGGTCTTCGTGGAACCAGGCCGCTGCGCGGACGCAGCGGCCTGGTTCTTCGACGAGGAGGACGTCACTTGGCGGCAGCGTCCTCGGAGGCCTCGGCGTTGTCTTCGCCCTCGATGACCGGGACGAGCGACAGCTTGCCGCGCTGGTCGATCTCGGCGATCTCGACCTGCACCTTGTCACCGACCTTGATCACGTCGTCGACGTTCTCGACCCGCTTGCCGCCGGCGATCTTGCGCAGCTGCGAGATGTGCAGCAGACCGTCCTTGCCGGGCATCAGCGACACGAACGCGCCGAACGTGGTGGTCTTGACAACCGTACCCAGGTACCGCTCGCCGACCTCGGGCATCGTCGGGTTGGCGATCGCGTTGATCGTCGCCCGCGCGGCCTCGGCCGAGGTGCCGTCCGAGGCACCGATGTAGATCGTGCCATCGTCCTCGATGGTGATCTCGGCACCGGTGTCGTCCTGGATCTGGTTGATCATCTTGCCCTTCGGGCCGATGACCTCGCCGATCTTGTCCACCGGGATCTTGACGGTGATGATGCGCGGCGCGAACTGCGACATCTCGTCCGGCGTGTCGATGGCTTCCATCATCACGTCGAGGATGTGCAGGCGGGCGTCCTTGGCCTGCTTGAGCGCACCGGCGAGCACCGACGCCGGGATGCCGTCGAGCTTGGTGTCGAGCTGGAGCGCGGTGACGAACTCCTTGGTGCCGGCGACCTTGAAGTCCATGTCGCCGTACGCGTCCTCGGCACCGAGGATGTCGGTCAGGCACACGTACTCGGTCTTGCCGTCGACCTCGTCCGAGATCAGACCCATCGCGATGCCCGCGACCGGCGCCCGGAGCGGCACACCGGCGTTGAGCAGCGACATCGTGGACGCGCAGACCGAGCCCATCGAGGTCGAGCCGTTGGAGCCGAGCGCCTCGGACACCTGACGGATCGCGTACGGGAAGTCCTCGCGGGCCGGCAGGACCGGGAGGATGGCGCGCTCGGCGAGCGCGCCGTGGCCGATCTCGCGGCGCTTGGGCGAGCCCACCCGGCCGGTCTCGCCGACCGAGTACGGCGGGAAGTTGTAGTTGTGCATGTAGCGCTTGCGCGTCTCGGGCGAGAGCGTGTCGAGCATCTGCTCCATGCGCAGCATGTTCAGCGTGGTGATGCCCAGGATCTGGGTCTCGCCGCGCTCGAACAGGGCCGAGCCGTGCACCCGCGGGATGACCTCGACCTCGGCCGACAGGGTGCGGATGTCGGTCAGACCGCGACCGTCGATGCGCACCTTGTCGCGCAGCACGCGCTGACGCACGAGCTTCTTGGTGAGCGAGCGGAACGCGCCGCCGATCTCCTTCTCGCGACCCTCGAACGCCGGGAGCAACTTCTCGGCGGCGAGGTCCTTGACCCGGTCGAGCTCGGTCTCGCGCGCCTGCTTGCCGGCGATGGTCAGCGCGGCCGACAGTTCGTCGGTGACCGCGGCGGCGAGCGCCTCGAAGACGTCGTCCTGGTAGTCCAGGTAGACCGGGAACTCGCCGGTCTCCTTGGCGGCCTTCTCGGCGACCTGGACCTGCGCGGCGCACAGCGCCTTGATGAACTTCTTGGAGGCTTCGAGGCCGTCCGCCACGACCTCCTCGGTCGGCGCGTCCGCGCCGCCCTTGACCAGCTCGATCGTGCCGGTCGTGGCCTCGGCCTCGACCATCATGATCGCCACGTCGCCGTCCTCGAGCACACGGCCCGCGACGACCATGTCGAACACGGCGCGCTCGAGCTCGGTGTGCGTGGGGAAGCCGACCCAGGTGCCGTCGATGAGCGCCACCCGGACGCCGCCGATCGGGCCGGAGAAGGGCAGGCCCGCGAGCTGGGTGGACATCGAGGCCGCGTTGATCGCCACGACGTCGTACAGGTGGTCCGGGTTGAGCGCCATGATCGTCTCGACGATCTGGATCTCGTTGCGCAGGCCCTTCTTGAAGGACGGACGCAGCGGACGGTCGATCAGGCGACAGGTGAGGACGGCGTCCTCGGACGGGCGGCCCTCACGACGGAAGAACGAGCCGGGGATCTTGCCCGCGGCGTACATGCGCTCCTCGACGTCCACCGTCAGCGGGAAGAAGTCGAGCTGGTCCTTCGGGCGCTTCGAGGCGGTCGTGGCCGAGAGCACCATGGTGTCGTCGTCCAGGTAGACCACGGCGGAACCCGCCGCCTGCCGGGCGAGCCGGCCGGTCTCGAAGCGGATGGTGCGGTTGCCGAACGTACCGTTCTCGATGACGGCTTCGGCGAAGCTGATGTCGGGACCCTCCACGGGTGCCCTCCTCGTTCGTTTCGAGGGAGGTCCGCGGCGCATGACGCCTGAGGGCCGGCCGAGCCGGTCTTCGATCGAAGCACCCGGGTGCGTTACCCGGGGGCCACTACCGAGGACCGGCGCTGTAGGTCGGCGCCTTGGTCGCGACGCGGCGCTCCCAGTTCTCTGTCGTGTTCGTCTTTGTTGCGCGTGCGGGACACAGCCTACAAAAAGCCGGGTCCGGATACGGCGAAGGAGCGGCTTGCGAAAGCCGCTCCCCCGTCGTGTGTTACTAGCGGATGCCGACGCCGCTGCGGCGGATGCTCAGGCGGTCCGTCAGCGTGCGGTAGCGCTCGATGTCCTTCTTGGCCAGGTAGCCGAGCAGGCGACGACGCTGGCCGACCAGGAGCAGCAGGCCCCGGCGGCTGTGGTGGTCGTGCTTGTGCTCCTTGAGGTGGGCGGTGAGCTCGTTGATGCGGTAGCTCAGGATCGCGACCTGCACCTCGGGGGAGCCGGTGTCGCCTTCCTTGGTGGCGTAGTCGGCCATGATCTGCTTCTTCGTTGCGGTGTCGAGCGACACGTGTTCTCCCTCTGCAAGGTGGTGAGCGCTTCCGGTCTGACTCACGGAGGCAACTGGGCTCACATGGTGCGGGCGCGCGGCCCGTGGGCAGCGCGCATCCCGGGCACGCGGCTCCGGGATATGGACAACCCTAGCAGGAGCGCTTCAGGCCGTGATGTTCCGCAGTTTGTCATACAGATCCAGAACGGCCAGGCACAACGGGACGACGGACACCATCAACATGCCTTCGAACAGGTCCAGCATCCGTCCCCAGAACGGTGACAGGCCACGCGAGGGCACCGTGCCGGCGATGATCGCCAACAGGGCGCCGACCGCGCACGCGAGCGCGAAGATCCAGCCCTGGCGCTCCACGTCCGGGATTCGGGTGTCCAGGGCCAGGCCGACGAAGAGCGTGGCCAGGCCGAGCAGGCCGGCCGTGTACAGCACGGTGACCTGCGTGGTGTGCCGGAACAGGCGGGCTCGGCACAGGGTGATCAGGGCGAGGACGGCGGTCAGGATCCCGGTCCACAACGTGTCCGCGTTGCCCAGGACGACGCAGGAGGCGACGATCACCGCGCCGCACGCGCCGGTGAGGCCGCTGAGCATCCGGTGGCCGTCGCGGGCGCGGGCGGCGATGTCGGCGTGGTCGACGGTGTCGCTCCGGCGGGCGGTCGGCGCGTCCGCGGGCAGGAAGCCGATCGGCAGGCGGGCGAGTCGCGCGGCCCAGGAGGGCAGGAACGCGATCGCCGCGACGCCGACGGTGCCGGCGACGGCGGCCGTCTCGCGCGGGCCGCCGGCGAAGGCGATCAGGCCGAAGGTCGCCAGTGTGCCGAGCGCGCCGGCGCCCGCGGCCGCGATGTACACCGCGCCGCGTTCGGGCAGCAGCGCGGCGATCAGGGTGGCGACCGGCAGGACCGCGACACACGCGGCCAGGAACTGCACCCGGCCCGGGCCCTCGTGTCCCGGCGGTTCGATCGTGCCCAGTCCGGCCAGGAACGCGTTCGGCAGCGCACCCAGGCCCAGCACCGCGCCGCCCACCCGGTCCCCGTACACCCGGGACCGCACGCCGGCGACCGCGGTCAGCACCAGGGCCGTCGAGCCGGCGGCGACGGCGGGCAGGCCGTGCGGCAGGGGGGCCATCCGCCACAGCACGATCGCGCCGAGGGTGAAGAAGAACGCCGCGCCGGCGAGGCCGGCGATCCGCAACATCGCCGGAGTCCACAGCCGGTGGTCGCCGGTGACGGAGGTCGCCACCGAGTCGGCCACGTCGTCGTAGACCGGCGGCGGGGGCACGTCCGCGAGCGCGGTGAAGCGCAGCAGTTCACCGTCGCGGACGTGCTGCCCGGCCAGGGTGAGCGCGCTGTCCAGGGGTGCGCCGTCGAGCCGGGTGAGCCGGAAGCCGGTCACCGCGCCGTTGCGCTGGGTCTGCCCGGACAGCCGGAGGATCTCCGGGTACAGCTCGGCGAGCGGGACCTCCTCCGGCAGTGCGAGGTCCACGCGGCGATCCGGCGCGATGACGGTGATCCGGGCGAACCCGGTGGTGACCGTCGTGGTCGTGGAGTTCATCGGTGCGGACTCCCTCCTGGGCACTGCCCCTGGTCGTCGCTGCCCTTGCCGGTCGTTCCCTGCCGATCGCCGGCCGTGCCGGTCGCCGGCCCGTGCGCCGAACCGTGCCCCGCAGCGCCGAGGGTCCGGGACGACGAGGCACTCTATATACGCCGCGTTACGATTCGCCACCGAGCGTCGATGAGGCGGGTAGGATGCGGCGCACGCACGAACGGCTCGACCGGCTCGCCGGGCGGGCGGGGACGACGCCCCCGACCGGCTGGGTCGACTCACCTCACCTGCTCCTTTCCGTGTTCCGCGGTGGGCTCGATCCGTGTCCAGGGATCCTCGCGACGGATGAGGCTGATGCACCTTGACCGTGGTCATCGTCAAACGCCCGCCCAGGGTGTTGCCGCCGCCTGTGCCGACGGAGGAGATCCGGCTCCAGGCACCACCCGAACCGCAGCGCCCGGCCGACCGGAACCGGCTCATGAGCGTGCTCCCGATGATCGGCATGCTGGGGTCCGCGGGCTTCTTCTTCATGCCGGGCGCGCCCAGGATGATGATGGTCATGGGCGGCCTGATGATGATCTCGTCGCTGGTCATGGCGGTCGCCAACATCCTCACGTCGCGCGACGGCGACCGGGTGCGGATGCTCGACGCCCGACGCGACTACCTCGCCTACCTCGCGCAGCAGCGCAAGGAGGTCCGCCGGACGGCGCGCAGGCAGCGCGACGCGCAGTTGTGGACGCACCCGGACCCGGCGCAGTTGTGGTCGGTGGCCGCGGGTGAACGGCGGATCTGGGAACGGCGGGCCGGTGACGCGGACTTCGGTCAGGTCCGGGTCGGGATCGGCCGACAGCGGTTGGCCACGCCGCTGGTGGCGCCGAGCACGGCACCGCCGGCGGAGTTGGAGCCGCTGTGCGTGGACGCCTTGGGCCGCTTCCTGCGCGCCCAGGCGACGCTGGACGACCTGCCGATGGCGGTCTCGCTGCGCTCCTTCCCTCACCTGACCGTCTCCGGCGACCCGGAGCGGGTGTACGGGCTGACCCGGGCGATGGTGGGCCAACTCGCGGTGTTGCACTCGCCGGACGACGTGCGCGTCGTGGTGGCGACCGACGCGAACTCGCTGCCGCGCTGGGACTGGCTGAAGTGGCTGCCGCACACGCAGCACCCGTCGTTGTCCGACGGCGCGGGCTCGGCCCGGATGATCGCGGACGACCTCGGCGAGATCGAGGAGTGGCTGGCCGAGGATCTGGCCGGGCGCTCGCGGTTCACGGCCGGCGCGCGGCCCGTACCGGACCAGCCGCACCTGCTGGTGGTCCTGGACGGCGGCGGCGTGCCCGTCGACTCGGTGTTGGCGGGCACGGACGGTCTCCAGGGTGTGACCGTCGTCGAGGTGCTCCCCGGTCCGCCGGCCGAACCGCGCGGCGGTCTGGCGATCATCGCCGTGGGGGATCGACTGACCCTGGAGTCGACAACCGGCACGTACGAAGGGGTGCCCGACTTCCTGTCGGCGGCGGACGCGGAGGCGCTCGCCCGCAGACTCGCGCCACTGCGACTGTCGGCCGACGACGACGAGCCGCTGCCGGCCAACCTGGACTTCACCGACCTGATGGGCATCGGCGACGCCACCCGGATGGACGTGGCGCGGACCTGGCGGCCGAGGCCGCCGAACGACCGGCTGCGGGTGCCGATCGGGATCGGCCGGAACGGCGAGCCGATCATGCTGGACATCAAGGAAGCGGCGAAGGGGGGCATGGGGCCGCACGGCCTGTGCGTCGGCGCGACCGGCTCCGGCAAGTCGGAGCTGCTGCGCACCCTGGTGCTGGGCCTGGCCACCACGCACAGCTCGGAGATCCTCAACTTCGTGCTCGCCGACTTCAAGGGGGGCGCGACCTTCTCCGGGATGTCGGGCCTGCCGCACGTCGCGGCGGTGATCACCAACCTGTCCGACGATTTGACCCTGGTCGACCGCATGCACGACGCGATCACGGGCGAGCTGAACCGGCGGCAGGAGTTGCTGCGTTCGGCGGGCAACCACGCCAATCTGCACGACTACGAGCGGGCCCGGGTGGCCGGTGCGGCCCTGGAGCCGCTGCCCTCGCTGATGATCGTGATCGACGAGTTCAGCGAACTGCTGACCGCGAAGCCGGACTTCATCGACATGTTCCTCCAAATCGGCCGGATCGGCCGCTCGCTGGGCGTGCATCTGCTGCTCGCGTCGCAGCGTCTGGAGGAGGGCCGGTTGCGCGGCCTGGACACCCATCTGTCCTACCGCATCGGTCTGCGCACCTTCTCCGCCGCCGAATCGCGCGCGGCGATCGGCGTACCGGACGCGTACCACCTGCCGTCGGTGCCGGGCTCGGGCTACCTCAGGTTCGATACCGAGTCGATGGTGCAGTTCAAGGCCGCGTACGTGTCCGGGGCCCATCGGGCCTCCGGCCGGGTCCGGCGCGACCGCTCGGGTGTGCCGATGCCGGTGGTGTTCGGCAGTCGGTGGACGGCCGCGGACATCTGGAATCGGCACCCGGACCCGCCCCCGGGGCCCGAGCCGGAACCGGACGTCGACAGCGCGCTCGCGGACACGGTGCTGGACGTGATCGTGCGTCGGATGGCCGACCAGGGTCCGCCCGCACACCGGGTGTGGCTGCCGCCGCTGACCGAGTCGAACTCGGTCGACCGGATGTTGCCGCCCTTGCGTGCCACGTCGGAACGTGGGCTGTGCGCGCCCGACTGGGGCGCGAACGGCCGTCTCGTGGTGCCGCTGGGCCTGGTGGACAAGCCGTTCGAGCAGCGTCGCGACGTGATGTACGCCGACCTGTCCGGCGCGGCCGGCCACGCGCTCGTCGTCGGTGGCCCGCGCAGCGGCAGGAGCACCCTGCTGCGCACCATGATCGCCGCCTTCGCGCTCACCCACACGCCGTCCGAAGTCCAGTTCTACGTCCTGGACTTCGGTGGCGGTGGCATGGTCGCGCTGAGCGATCTGCCGCACCTGGGCGGGGTCGCGGGCCGGCTCGACGCCGAGCGGGTGCGCCGGATCGTCGGCGAGGTGAAGGGCATCCTGAACCGGCGCGAGGAGATGTTCCGGGTCGCCGAGATCGACTCGATCGACACGTTCCGCCGACGCCGCGCCGCCGGAACGTTGCCGGACGAGGCATGGGGCGATGTCTTTCTGGTCGTGGACGGCTGGTCGACCCTCAGGAACGACTTCGACGTGCTGGAGGCCGAGATCACCGACATCGCCGCGCGCGGTCTGGGCTACGGCGTGCACGTCGTGCTCACCGCGTCGCGGCATCCGGAGATCCGGCCCGCGCTCAAGGACCGGATCCAGACCCGGCTGGAGTTGCGGCTCGGCGAGACGATGGAGTCCGAGGTCGACCGCCGGCTCGCGGCGAACGTGCCCACGGGCGCGCCCGGTCGCGGTCTGTCCCCGGACAAGCTGCACTTCCTGGCCGCGCTGCCCCGGATCGACGGCTCCTCGACGGCCGAGGACCTGGGCGAGGGCATGGCCGCGATGGTCGGCGCGGTCAAGGCCGCCTGGGCGGGGCCGCTCGCTCCCCCGGTGCGGGTGTTGCCGATGCTTTTGCCCTACGAGCAGTTGCCGACGCCCGTGCAGGTGCCCGGTCGGGGCATCCCGATCGGCGTGGACGAGCAGACGCTCGACCCGGTCTACCTGGACTTCGGTGTCGACACGAACTTCGTGCTGTTCGGCGAGAGCGAGTCCGGCAAGACCAACTTCCTGCGGCTGCTCTCGCGCGGCATCTCCGAGCGGTACACGCCGGCCGAGGCCCGGATCATCGTCTCCGACTACCGGCGCACGCTCTTGGACGCGGTCCCGGAGTCGCACCTGCTGGAGTACGCCGCGGCGGCGCCGGCGCTGACCTCGTTCATGAACGAGATCCGCGGCGGCATCGATCGCCGGCTGCCCGGGCCGGAGGTGACCCAGGAGCAGTTGCGCAACCGGAGCTGGTGGAGCGGTCCGGAGTTGTTCCTGCTGATCGACGACTACGACCTGGTCGCCTCCTCCGCCGGCAACCCGGTGGGCGCCATCGCCGAGTTCCTGCCGCTGGCCCGCGACGTCGGCCTGCACCTGATCATCGCCCGCAGCACCGGCGGCGCGGGCCGCGCACTGTACGAACCGGTTCTGCAAAAGCTTCTCGACCTGGGCACCTCCGGCCTGATCCTGTCCGGCAACCGCGACGAGGGCCTCTTGATGGCCAACGTCAGGCCCGCCCGACTACCGCCGGGACGTGGGCAGTTCGTCTCCCGCCGACGCGGCGTGGCCCTGATCCAGACGGCCTGGCTCGCCGACGACCGACCGAGCCGGGCCGGGTGTGCGGGGTGACAGGCCGACCTCGGTCGGCACCGCCGCCGCTCGCCGGCCGGCAGGCACACCGCCTACCCGCCACCCCTACGGCCGGCGGCGGGTGCGCCGGCCGCGGGCGTCACGGACGACGGTGGCCGCGCAGACGACGACGATGGTCAGACCGACGGCCGGGAACAGGAGCACGGAGGCCTGACGGCGGTCGCGGTCGACTCGGGTGGGACCGTGCACGAGCGGGGCGACGTGGACAAGTTCGGTACCGCGGTCGATCCGGGGGTCGGGGACCGGGCTCGATGCCGGGACCACCGTGGAATCGAGCGCGCGCAGCGGGTCGACCACGCCCCAGCCGACGCCGTCCACGCGGCCCGCGGCCCCGCGCTGTGCGGTCTGTTCGATCAGCGTGACGACCTGGGCCGCGGTGTAGTCCGGGTGCGCCGAGCGGATCAGTGCCGCGACACCCGCCACGTACGGGGTCGCGAACGAGGTGCCGTCGCCTCGGCAGTGGCCGCCTCCGGGCACCGTCGACCACACGTCCACGCCGGGCGCGAGCACGCCCACATACGGCTTGTTCTGCGAGAACGGCGCGCGCTCGTTGTTGCGGTCCGAGGCGCCGACTCCCAGAACTCCCGGGTACTTCGCGGGCCACGAGTCGAGGTTGTCCTTGTCGCCGGAGTTGCCGACGGCGGCGACCACCACGACCTGCCCGACGAGCGCGCGCCGGATCGCGTCCCGCAGCCTCGTGCCCGGCTCCCGGCCGCCCACCGTGTCCTGCGAGATGTTGATCACCGAGGCGCCCGCGGCCACCGCGTGGTCGATCGCGGCGGCCAGGCTGTCCTCGTTGCCCTTGGTCGCGTCGTCGCCGCCGTTCTGCCGGATCGGCAACAACATCGCGTCGGGCGCGAGCCCCACGAAGCCCGTGTCCACCCTGGGCGTGAGCCTGTCGCCGGGCCGGGCCGCGATGATGCCCGCGGCCATCGTGCCGTGGCCATTGTCATCGTCGGTGCCGTTGGCCCGGTCGTTGAAGAAGTCCTTGCCACCGGCCACGACCGCAGGGCCCAACTGCGGGTTGTCGTCGTCGATCCCGCTGTCGATCACCGCGACCGTGACGCCCTTGCCGGTGGCCTTTCGCCAGACCTCGTCGAGCAACACGCGCTGTAGGGACCACGGTTTGCCGGGCATCGGCTTGGCCGGGAACCTACAATCGTCACCCGCGAGCAAGGCGGTACCCGCTCGCCCGACATACACCGACTCACGCTCCGCCGGCACCGAGCCCATCGCCCCGACCGGCAACAACAGACCCAACACGAGCAGAGATGCCCTCCAGCGTCGCCGCACGGCTCGCACCGGTTCGTTCGCCTTCCGGATCACCGCCCCACCGCCCCGCGATCGCGAGCCGACCGGGCCTTTGTCGGTGCTAGCGCCACATCCTGGCGTTGGCGGCCTCGGTCCTGCGGTATGCGTCGGCCGCCCGGGTCAGACCGTCGGCGATGCCGTTCAGCGCCTCCCGCAGACCCTGGGCGTTCCGGTCCCAGCTCGCCTGCTGGACGAGGTAACCCTCGCGCGCGTCACCGGACCACGACTCGGTGACCGGCGCGATGTCCCGCTTCAGGCCCGACTGCATGTCGGCGAGGCGGGCGTCGAGGGCGCGGATATCGGCTGCGGCCTGTTCGAGCGCAGCGAACGTGACAACTACCTGCGACATGCTTTCTCCCCAGTACGAGAGCGGGTACAACCGGCTGCGACCGAGCGCCCCGGCGGCGAAAGGACCGAGCGACGGAGCTCGGTCAGAACATCAACTTCGAGATATTGCCGGACACGGTGGTCTCGGTCCGGTCGTACGCGTCGGCGTTGCGGCCCATCGCGCCGGAGATGGCGTCGAGCGCACGCTTGACCCCGAGCGCCTTCTGTACGGCCTGCTCCTGCAACGGGTCGAATCGGTTCCTGGCGGCACCCTGCCATTGCCCCTCGATCGCGTCGACCTTGCGGTTCATCTCCTGGATCGCCGCTTCGAGTTCGGTCGCCACGCCCTGAACCTTCCTCGACAACTCCGCCAACATCTGCGGAGTGATCCTGAACGCTTCACCTGCCATGTTTCACCAGCCCCCATGAGACGGATGTGCTCGAGGCGAGGTCGTGTCACCCGGGTCGGATCCCCGCACCAACGTCACGGTTTGCGACGTCGTGGGAACTCTAACCGCATTCGAGGACGCCGCCCAAGCGAAACCCTACGCATGGTCACCAAAGGTCGACGCTGTGGATACATCTCCGGCCTTGCGCAAAATGCCGGTATTCGGTGTTGCCTTCGGGTCGAGTCGTCACCACTCACGACCCTTCCGACGCCGCCCCGACCTTCGCCCCCAGGCTCAGGAACCTTGCGGCCTCTTGGCGTCCGCCGTACTCAACTGCGGCCCACGCGCAACCAGTTCCGACCACGCCCTGGGCAACGGCCGCACCTCCACGCCCCTGTAGCCCAAGCGCAGCTTGGCCTCGCTCTCCTGTTCCCGCGCGGCCGGCGCCCCGCCGGTCCGCGCCGTCTCCGCAATGGCGTAGCGCAGACCGGAGTCGGCCACCAGATACGTCGGACCGCCGTCGTCGGGCGTCCCGGTCACCTCTCGATACAGCGCCCCCGCACCGGGTTTGACCCACACGCCGCCCATGCCGTCGGCGAGTTGCTCCGGCGGCCGGGTCCCGGCCGACTGCGCGGTCACCGGCCGGCCGCCGCGCCACTCGCCGGAGAAGGTGTTGCACACGACGTTGCGCGGCAGTTCCAGGTCGTCGCGGGTGATCCGGTTCATCGGCGTCGGCGGGATCTCCGGCCAACCCTTCTCCGCGGCGAAGGTACGGTCCTGCACCACCGCGCCGCCGAGCATGCCGAGGTTCACCGGAAAGGCTGTGGGCGTGGTGCTCCCGTACGCCTCCCGCGCCCTCGGGTTCGTGGTGAGCAGCACGGCGGTCAACTCGCTGACCGGCATCACGCCCTCGTGGGTGACCACGTAGTTCTGCCGTCGGGCGGCGCCCTCCGCGCGCAGCACGACGCCGACCCGGTTGTACTCCGGGGCCAACGGCAGCCGGGTCGCAGCGCCGTAGCCGGCCGGCGTCGGGTGGTCGATCGTGCCGCCCTCGATCAGCGTGGCCAGCCACGCGTCGCCGACCGGTTGCGCCGGCATGCCGACCAGGTTCAGCGCGCCGATCACGGTCGGCGCCTCGACCAGGAAGCGCCTGCCCTGATGGACGAGGTACTTGTGCCGGTTCCGGTCCTGTACGAACAGCGCCTCGCCCGGTCGCAGCGCCCCCTCCGCCGGAGCGGCGCCGATGAACACGCCGCGCTGCGGCTCCCCGTCCGGGTCGGGCTCGCCGTCCTTGCCCAGGGCCGGACGCTCGCACACGGTCCAGGGCTTGCGCTCCTTGACCGCCTTGGCCGTCGGCAGCCGGTCCGGCGCGTTCGGAATGCCCAGCGGCGCACCGTGACCGACGCTGTCGAGCCGCTTCTCCGCAACCAGGTTGACCTTGAACCTGCCGGGGTCCAGCAGCAGACGACCGGAGGCGATGTTGAGCACCGGGTGCAGCTTGCCATCCAGGAAGACGTACCGACTCGCCGAGTCGCGCCCCACGATCAGGCTGCCCCGGTCCTTCCAACCCGGCGGCGTACCGGGCCTGACCAACCCGACGACCCCGAACCCGACCAACACCAGCATCGCGACCACGATGCTCGGCGTGAGCATCCGCATCGGCTTGGGCGCGTTCTCCTCCGTGCCTCCGCCCGGGCTCGGTTGCAGGAACGCGGCCACCATGCGGCGGCGCGCGAAGATGTACGCCTCGAGCTGCTCGCGGCGCGTTGCCATCGTTCTCCCCGTGATCGACGTGCGCTCCGGTCGAAGGGTCCACACCGACGCGACCGCGGGGTCGCGGGCCAACCCGTGGACACGTACCGTACGGTGTTCCGCACTCACTGTGACAGCAGGGCGACAAATCATGACCATGGGGGAGCTGACGTGGCCGCACCCGCGCCGGTAGGGCCGCATGCACGGAACGGTGCACCCACACCCGACGGGGCATCGCCACCGGCAACGCGCCGCGCGACGCTGCGCGTGCACCCGCGGGCCGGTCGCGTCGGCGGCGTCCTGGTGCAACAGATCGTGCTGGTCCAGCTCGGGATCTCGCTGTTCGCGATCGCGGCGACCGCGCACCCGGCGGCGGCGATCGGCCTCGGCGCGGTGGGGGCCCTCCTGGTGGCACCGGCACTGGTGCGGTGGCGCGGGCGTTGGCTCGTGCAGTGGTTGCCGATCGTGTTCGACTTCCGCCGCAGGCGCCGGCTTCCGGCCGTCGCGGATGACGCGGATCCGGTGCTGCTCCCGATCCTGGAGTGCGCACCGCACCTGGCGACCGGCTCGGTCGACGACCGTGAGCGCCGTTCGATCGGAGTGATCGGCGACGGCACCTTCCTCACCGCGGTGTTGCTGGTCACCTCGCGCGACGAGCCGCTGCGTCCCGCGCACGGGAAACGGCCGTTGCCGCTGCCGGCGATCGTGAGCACGCTGGAGGTCGACGACGTGACGTTGGCCTCGGTGCAGGTGGTCCAGCACATCCGGCCGGCGCCGGCAGACCACCTGCCCGAGGAGTCGTTGGCGGCCAGGTCCTACCGCCAACTCGTCGAACAGGGCCTGCACGACGTGCCGGCACTGCGGCTGACCTGGATCGCGCTGCGCTTCGAGCCCGACCTGTGCCCGGGCGCGGTCGCCGCGCGCGGCGGCGGCGATCAGGGGACCCGGCGGGCGCTGCTGCGTGCGGTCGACCGGCTCGCCGGCAACCTGACCGGCGCCGGATTCGAGGCCCGCGCGCTCGAAGAGGCCGAGTTGATCCAGGCACTCGCCACCTCGTGCGGCGTAAACCGTTCCACCCGCCGATACGGGCGCGGTGGACGGCGGACCATCGAGTCCAGGCGGGCGTGGCGCTGCGACGACCGGTGGCACGCCACCTATTGGGCGAACCGCTGGCCGGAGCCGACCCAGGGGTGTACCTCCGACCCGATCGGCACACTGACCGCGACACCGGCCATCGCCACCACCTTCGCGCTGACCGCGACGCACGGCGTGGGCGGCACCACCGCGCTCACCGCGCACGTCCGGATCGCCGCCCGCTCGGACAGCGAACTCACGGATGCGACAAGACGGTTGGAATATCGGGCCGAAGCCGGGCGGATCGGCCTGATCCGGCTCGACTGGGAGCAGCAACCGGCCCTGCTGGCCACCCTGCCACTCGGCGGCCTGCCATGACGAACCATCACATGTGGCTACATACAGGGAGGATCGACCCGTGAGCACGGCCGATCCCGACCGGAGCCGGCACCAGACCCCGAACGCACGGGGCAACAACCGGATTCCGAATCCGACCCCCGCGCCGGCCCCCATGCCCGGCTCGGGAACCCCCGCGCCCCGGCCTTCCCGGCGCAAGGGTCCGGCCCGGCCGGTCGGCCCCAGGCACGAACGACACATGCCGACCGCCGCCCAACTGTCCGCCCTCGGCCTGCCGGTGGGCGACGACGGCGTGGTGATCGGAGTCGACGCCGAGCGCAACCCGGCGGTGCTGAACCTGTTCCGACCCGAGGCGTTGCACGTCGCGTTCGTCGGCGGCGCCCATGCGGTGCAGATCATCGCGCTGCGGGCCGCGGCGGTCGGCGCCCGGGTCGCGATCGAGTCCGGCCGGCCGCGGTTGTGGTCCGCGATGGCCCGGGCCGCGGGTGGCGCGCAGCCGTGCGTGACGGTACATCAGGTGGGTCGGCTCGGTCCGCAGGGACCCCGTGCGGGCAGCCCGGTCCTGGTCGTCCGCGACTGCGGCGCGCGGCCGCCCCGCGATCGGCTCGCGCCGGCCGCGTGGCAGACCACGCTGACCCTGCTGCCCTTCCTGGACCCGGCACTGGCCCGGCAGCGCATCGGCGCGGGCGCGGGCCTGGTCGGCCTCCAGCGGGTCTCCCCGATCGAGGCGCGGGCGGCGTCCTCGGTGTTGTCCCTGCCCGGTGAGGACGAGGCCGCGCTGCCCACGCTCGCCGACGAACTGACCCTGTGGAGTGCCGGAACGTCGCGTAAGTACGTATTACTGACGCCCACTCCGACCGAACTGGGCCTGCTCGGACCGCCACGTCGGATGGACTGACGAACAGTGCTCGCGACACCGGCTCTGAGCGAACAGGTGGACGGACCGGCGACGACCGCCGACACCCCTGACTACGCTGTGAGGCTCGTGCAGGGGGCGAACCCCGACCCGGGTCGGGGTACGGCGGACGGCGGCGGCGTGTGATCTGAAGCCGAGCCGCCTCCGGACGATCGGAAGGACCACACCGTGAGCAGCGAGCAGGACGGCGCACACATCGAGACGGGGGCGAACGAGGAAGAGGAGTGGTCGGGACCCGACTTCACCATGCCCTCGTGGTACACGCACCAGGACGGCGGCGCGCCCGCGCCACCGCCGTCCGGGGTCCGCGCGCCCGCGCCTCCCCCGCAGGGTGACCAGGTGCCGGCGGCGCCTCGGTACGGCAGCCAGGATCCGACACTGGTGCCGCCGGCGCGGACGCCCGAGCCGCACGCGCCGCTGCCGTACGGGACCGGCGCCGGCGCGAACGGGCCGACCGGCGGCGCCCCGGAACCGTACGGATCCGCCGCAGGCGCGCCCACGGCCTCGGTGCCGCCGGCCCGCCCGGCCGGCGACCCACCAGGCTTCGGCGACCCGACGCCCGAACCGCCCGCGAACTCACCCGCGCCGACCGAACCGCCGGCGCCGTACGGCCAGGGCGCCCCCGGCCAATCCTCGGCGCCGCTCCCGCACGGCGCCCCCTCGGCCGAGCAGCCGGCCACCGAGGCATCGGCGCCCCCAGCACCCACCTACAGCCCCGGCGAAGCCACCATGGTCGTCCCACCGTCCTTCGCGGCCCCCGAACCGCCCGCCGAGGCACCGGCTCCCCCCGCACCCACCTACACACCGGGCGAACCGACCATGGTCATGCCACCGTCATCCGGGGCTCCCGATCGGCCCGCCGACACGCCGCCCCACACGCCCGGCGAACCCACCATGGTCGTCCCTCCGTCCTTCGCGGCCCCCGAACCGCCCGCCGAGGCACCGGCTCCCCCCGCACCCACCTACACACCGGGCGAACCGACCATGGTCATGCCACCGTTCCTCGACCCGAACGACGCTGCCGACGCGCCTGCAGACCCGGCAGACCCTGCACCGGCCCACACGCCGGGCGAGCCGACCGTGGTCGTCCCGCCGCAGTTCGAGCCCTCCGAGCCGACCGCCGAAGCACCGGCACCTCCCGCGCCGACCTACACCCCCGGCGAACCGACCATGGTCGTCCCGCCGCAGTTCGAGACCCCCGAACCGCCCGCCGCCGATGCCGCCCATGAACCCGGCGCGCCTGCCGCGCAGTCGGAGCACCGGGGTCCGGACCGCGCCGAGCAGGCCGAGCAGGCCCCGCCCGCCGCGCGGCCCAACGATGCCGCGCCCGCCGAGCAGCCGGTTTCCGCTCCGCCGAGCGACGCCGCCCCGGGTCTCGAGGCAAAGCCCGCCGAGCCCGACGCGCCCGACGCGTCGACCGCGTCCCCCGAGCAGCCGGCCGGCGAAGCACCCGCACCCGACGGGACCGACGACGCGCGCCCGGACGCGCCGGTCGATCCGCACGACGTGCCCACCACACCCGCAGGCGGCACCCCGGTCCCCGGCCCCTCGACCGCAGCGCCGGCCCCCGAGGTGCCGCGCACGGAGCCCGCCGACGCCGCCGGACCCGCTCCCCGGCACGCACCCGAGCCGCCCACGCACGAGAACCACCAGCCGACCGAGCCGCACCGACCCGCCGCCGGCGACGCGCAGCCGATGCCCGAGCCGCACCAGGCCCCCCAAGCTCCCCCGGCTCCCCAACCCGAGGTTCGAGCCACCGAACCGCCGCAGCCCCACCCGACCCCGGCAGCGGCGGCCACGACGACCGCAGAGGCCCTCGACGCACCGCAACCACAGGCCGGCGGCCACCCGCAGCAGCCCCAGGCCCCGGCGGATTCGCAGGCGTCGCCCGCCGGCGGATACCCGCCCTACGCACAGCAGCCCGCACCGCCGCAGGGCGCCCCCGCGCCGTATCCGCCGCCGCAGCCGGGCGCCGCACACCCCGGGCCCCCGCCGCAGCAGCAGTACCCGGCTCAGGCCCAGGGCGCCCCGCTGCCCGACCCGGCGACCCGGCTGCTGCCGCCGATCACCGACGACATGCCTCCGCCCCCCGGCTTCCCGCAGCAGGCCCCACCCCCGGGCGCCGCGCAGCAGCCCCCTCCGCCCGGCGCCCCGCAGCCGCCGGTCAGCCCGCCGCACGGCTCGCCGATGCCTCCGCCGGCCTGGTCCGGCACGGCCCCGGGCAACGGCGAGGCGTGGGGTGGCGCGGCCCCGCCGCCGACCGGACAACCGCTGCCGCCGCCCGGCGGCGAGCCGATGGCACCGCCGCAGCAGCAGCGCTCGTGGATGCGGCGCGCGTTCGGCGGTAACGAGCCGGAGCAGCAGGGTGGTCAACCGCCCTACGCCCAGGCCCCCGGCCCGTACAACCAGGCTCCGGGTCCGTACCAGGGCGCCCCCGCTCCGCAGGCCTACCCGCAGCCCGACCCGAACCAGGCGCACAACCCGTACGCCCAGGGCGCTCCCGGCCAGGACCAAGGCCAGGCGCCGTACGGCCACGCCGGCCCCCAGGGCCGGGAACCGCAGCAGTACGGTCCGGGCGGCACCCCCTACGGGCAGCCCGAGGCGCACCAGCCGTACGCCCAGGGCACCCCGCCGCAGGGCGCCCCCGCGCCGCAGCACAACCCTTACGGCCAACCACCCGGCCCGCAGACCCCCGACCCGCAGTCGGCCCACCACCCGGGAACTCCACCACACGGCGCACCCGGCCCGCAGGCCCAACCGGGCCCGTCGTCCGGACAACCCACCCCGGCCGACCGCGCCCCCGAGCCGCCCAACCCGTACGCCCAGGCGCCCGGCCCCTATGCGCAGGCGCCCGACCAGTACGCCCAGGCGTCCGACCCGGCCCAGCCGTACCACCCGGGCACCCCGCCGCAGGGCAGCGGGCAGCCGCAGGCCTGGTCGCCCGACGGCGGCGCACCCGCGCGGACCGGCGCCGGCGCGCCCCTGGGCTACACCGCCGCCGTCGAACTGACCAGCGACCGGCTGCTGCGCAAGCAGCCGCAACCGCGTCGGCAGACCCCGCGCTTCCGGATCGGCGGCAAGTCCGCCGACGCCCGCCGGGCCGAGCGCCTGGACCGGATCCGCACCCCCGTCCTCGGCTGCTACCGGATCGCGGTGATCAGCCTCAAGGGCGGCGTCGGCAAGACCACGACCACCACCGCCCTCGGCGCGACGCTGGCCACCGAGCGCCAGGACCGGGTGATCGCGATCGACGCCAACCCGGACGCCGGCACACTCGGCCGCCGGGTCCGCCGGGAGACCGGCGCGACCATCCGCGACCTGGTCAACTCGATGGCCCACGTGCACAGTTACATGGACATCCGGCGGTTCACCTCGCAGTCCTCCAGCGGCCTGGAGATCCTGGCCAACGACGTGGACCCGGCGGTGTCCACGACGTTCAACGACGAGGACTACCGCTCGGTGATCGACCTGCTGGGCAAGCAGTACCCGATCATCCTGACCGACTCGGGCACCGGCCTGCTCTACAGCGCGATGCGCGGTGTGCTCGACCTGGCCCACCAGTTGATCGTGATCAGCACGCCCAGCGTGGACGGAGCCACCAGCGCGAGCACCACGCTCGACTGGCTGGTCGCGCACGGCTACGCGGATCTGGTCGCGAACAGCATCACGGTGATCTCCGGCGTCCGCGAGACCGGGAAGATGGTCAAGACCGAGGACATCGTGGCCCACTTCGAGACCCGCTGCCGTGCGGTCGTGGTCGTCCCGTTCGACGAACACCTTTCGGCGGGCGCGGAGTTGGATCTGGACATGATGCGGCCCAAGACCCGCGAGGCGTACTTCGAACTGGCCGCGCTGGTCGCCGAGGACTTCCACCGCACCCAGCCGTCCGAGCAACAGCACCAGTGGCAGCCGCAGTACCGGCAACCACAGCAGCAGGCGCCGCAGCAGCAGCCCTACTACGGCCAACCGCAGCAGGCACAGCCGTACCCGCAGCAACAGCAATATCCCCAGCACCAACAGCAGCAGCAACCGCCGCAACAACATCCGCACCAGCAGCCGCACCCACAGAATCCGCAACAACCACAGCAGCCCCAGCAGCCGTACTACCAGCAGCCCCCGCCGCACCAGGGAGGCTGACACGCCGAAGGGCCGCCCCGGAGATTCCGGGGCGGCCCTTGGCACATCCGTCGCGAAGCGGCGCGGGCGTTCAGCCCGCCGGGTCCGAGTCCGCCGCGTCGATCAGCTCGCGGGCCCGCTTCACATCACGCGCCATGTGTTCCAGCAGGTCGTCGATCGAGTCGAAGCGCTCGGTACCGCGCAGGTACTCCAGGAAGTCCACCGCGACATGCGTCCCGTACAGGTCGAGGTCGGTCCGATCCAACGCGTACGCCTCGACCCGCCGCTCGGTGCCGTCGAAGGTCGGGTTGGTGCCGATCGAGATCGCCGCCGGCAACCCCTCGCCATCGATCACCAGCCACCCCGCGTACACCCCGTCGGCCGGGATCGCCGTGTACGGGAGCACCTCCAGGTTGGCCGTCGGGTAGCCGAGTTCGCGCCCGCGCTGATCGCCGCGCACCACCACGCCCTCGACCCGATGCGGGCGTCCGAGCAGTTCGGCCGCGCCCGCCACGTCGCCCTCGGCGACCCGGGCCCGGACCACGGTGGACGAGAAGGTCACGTCGCCGGAGACGAACAGTTCCGGCTCGACGACGCTGAAGTCGTTCGCCACGCCCAACTCCTCCAAGAGCGCGACGTTGCCCGTCGCCTTGTGGCCGAATCGGAAATTGCGCCCCTCGACGACCACGGCCGCGCGCAGCGTGTCCACCAGGACCTGCCGGACGAAGTCGACCGCGCTCTGCCGGGACAACTCGAGCGTGAACGGCACCACCAGCACCGCGTCCACCCCCAGGTCCGCCATCAGCTGCGCGCGCCGGTGGTGCGGCGTGAGCAGGGGCGGATGGCTGCCGGGCCGGACCACCTCGCTGGGGTGCGGGTCGAACGTCACCACGACCACCGGCAGCCCGCGCTCGCGACCGATCGCGACCGCCCGGCCGATCGTCCGTTGGTGCCCGCGATGCACACCGTCATAGGACCCGATCGTGACGACGGAGCGTCCCCAATCGCTGGGGACGTCCGCCAAGCCCCGCCAACGCTGCACCGTAACCGCTCCTCGTTCTTCGTGACGTGTCGCGGGTCCAGCTTCCCATGCAGGGGCTGTCGCTCGGTCCCGCCCCCGCCGTGGCGACCATCACCCCCGGATCCGGTCCGGGGCGCGGCTCAGCCCACGAACACCGCGAGCGGCCGGGCCACTCCCTGCCGGTTCTCCACCAGGGCCAGGAAGGTCCCGTCGGGCCCGAACACGCCGACCGGCCCCTCGCTGTCGTCGGCCGGCAACCGGCCGCCGTGCGATACGGCGCGGGCCTGGTCCTCGGTGACCTCACGGCGCGGGAACGCCGCCGCCGCGGCCTCGGCGATCGGCAGCACGCCGAAGGACTCCTCCAACTCTTCGAGCGTGTGGGCCCGATCCAGCGCGTACGGACCCACCCGGGTGCGCCGCAGCGCGGTCAGGTGCCCGCCCACCCCGAGCCCGGCCCCCAGGTCGCGGGCCAGCGCGCGGATGTAGGTACCGGACGAGCAGGTCACCCGCACGTCCAGGTCGATCGTGTCGCCCTCGCGGCGGGTGGCGAGCACCTCGAACGTGGGGACGGTGACCGGTCGGGCGGCCAGCTCGAAGTCCTCGCCGTCGCGTACCCGCGAATACGAGCGCTTGCCGTCGATCTTGATCGCCGACACCTTCGAGGGCACCTGGAGGATCGGGCCGGTCAGCTCGGCGACGCCCGCCGCGATCGCGGCGTCCTGCACGTGTGCGGCCGAGGTCGTCTCGGTGACCTCGCCCTCGGCGTCGTCGGTGACCGTGCTCTGCCCGAGCCGGATCGTCGCGTCGTACTCCTTCTCGGTGAGCGCGAGATGGCCCAACAGGCGGGTGGCCTTCTCGATGCCGATCACCAGGACGCCGGTGGCCATCGGGTCCAGCGTGCCCGCGTGGCCCACCCGGCGGGTGCCGGCGATCCGGCGCAGCCGGCCCACCACGTCGTGCGAGGTGAGCCCGGCGGGCTTGTCCACGATCACCAGACCGTCGGGCGGCGGGGGTCCTGCGTTGCGGCGCTTCACGCGTCGTCTCCCGGGGTTGCGTGCGCCGGAGCGACCGGCAGTAGTGCGTCGGCGAGGAGCTCCCGGAATCGGGCCACCACCTCGGCCGGTGGGTCATAGGCGGTGAATCCGGCCGCGAAGGCGTGTCCACCGCCGCCGAAGGCCCCGCAGACGCGCCCGAGGTCCACCGCGCCCTTGGACCGGGCGGACGCGCGCAACGCGCCGTCGTCGTCCTCCTTGAGCACCAGCGCGACCTCGGCCTCGCCGCTCTTGCGGACCACGTCGATCACGCCCTCGATCTCGTCCAGTCGGATCCCGTGCGCGGCGCGTTCGGCGCGGGTGATCACGGTGGACACCAGCCCCAGACCGCCCGCGGCGGCGGCGTCCAACTCGGCGCCCGCCAAGGCGGCGGCGAGCACCTTGAGATAGCCGAATCGGCAGGTGTCCCAGATCGCCCGCTGGATCAGGTCGTGCCGTATCCCCGTGGCCATCAGCCGAGCCGCGAAGGTGTGCGTCTCGGGCGTGGTTCCCACGTACTTGAACGAGCCGGTGTCGGTGACCAGCCCGGTGTACAGCGCGGTCGCGATGTCGGCGGTCAGCGTCGCGCCGAGCCGGGTGATCAGTTCGTCGGCGAGCACCGCGGTCGCGGGCGCGTCGACGTCGATCAGGTGATGCGTCCCGAAGCGCGTGTTGGACGCGTGGTGGTCGACCACCAGCAGCGTGCCGGCCGCCTTGGCCTTGGCCTCCAACAGGCCCAATCGAGCCGAGCCGGCCGCGTCGAAGACGGCGACCAGCTCGGGCTCCTCGGGCACCTCGGTGTGCGCCACGAGCAGGTCCTGGCCGGGCAGGAACTCCAGCGAGGACGGCACCACGAGGGGGTCGTCGCCGTAGGAGACCCGGACCGTGCGGCCCAGCTCGCGCAGCGCCAGTCCGACGGCGAGCGCCGAACCCAGCGCGTCGCCGTCGGGGCTGACGTGTGCCAGCAGCGTGATGTCCTCGGCCGTCAGGAGTAGGCGTACCGCCTCGTCCCAATCAGCTGCGCCCGGCGCGGTCGGCGGCACCGTCCGCACGCCCGAGTCGCCGGTCCGCGGCTTCGCTTCCGCGGCCGGGCCGGGCTCCCGGTCCGCCGCCACGCCTGGTGTCAAGGTCGGTCGCCCTCCTGTGTATCCGCCTTGGTCTCCGCCTCCGACTCGTCGTCGGAGTCCTCGGAGTCGTCCACGGCCGGAGTCCGATAGGGGTCCGCGTCACCGGCATAGCCGGCGCCCGCGGCGGTTGAGCGTACCGCCGCATCGGCCTGCTGTGCCCGGGCGAGGAGATCATCGATGAGTTTGGCGTTGTCCGGAAGGGCGTCGGCGATGAACGTCAGCGACGGCGTGTGTCGCACGCCGGTCTGGCGGCCCACCTCACTGCGGAGTACGCCCTTGGCGCTCTCCAGCGCGGCGGCGGTCGCCGCGCGCTCGGTCTCGTCGCCGTAGACCGTGTAGAACACGGTCGCCTCACGGAGGTCACCGGTCACTCGTGCGGCGGTGATCGTCACGAACCCCAGGCGCGGGTCCTTGATCCGGCGCTCCAAGGTCTCCGCGACCACGACCTGGATACGGTCCGCGAGTTTGCGCGCCCGTGCGGTGTCGGCCACTGATCCTCCTGCGATTGCTCGGCATTTCGGCGGAACCCCCCGCGCCCGGGGTCACCGGACGCGAGGGCCGCTCTCGTTGCTTGTTCTTCTTCGGTGTTCGTGCGCTGCCCGTTCGACCAGGGTCGAACGATCGTCAGTCGTCGTCCCCGTACACCCTGCGGCGTGCGGAGAGCAGCTCCAACTCGGGCCGGCCGGCGACCAGCCGTTCACAGCCGTCCAACACCTCGGCACATCGTTCGACACTCGCGGAGACCACCGCGATGCCGATCACGCTGCGCCGATGCAAATCCTGATGCTCCACCTCGGCGGCGGCAACGGCATTCTTGCGCTGAAGGTCCGCCAGGATGGGGCGGATCAGAGATCGTTTTTCCTTCAACGAGTGCACATCGCCGAACAGCACATCGAGGCTGATGGTTCCCACAAACATAGGCGACGGGCCTGGCCGGCCCGGGAGGCCTCGGGTCGGGACCGCTGGGGCCACCGACGAAAGAACCGGGCTCGCACGTCGCGGCCCGGACACCACTGGTCACGCTTGCTCTGCTCGTACTGCGAGACGCCGGATCCGCCCGGTGTGCACCGGGCGGATCCGTCGTATCGGTTCAGCGGTTCGATCGGTTCGAGCTACCGGGTCAGCCTCGCGGCTTCTCCCGCATCTCGAACGTCTCGATGATGTCCTCGACCTTGATGTCGTTGAACGAACCGAGGTTGATACCGCACTCGAAGCCCTCGCGGACCTCGGTGACATCGTCCTTCTCGCGACGCAGGCCCTCGACGTTGAGGTTGTCGGCGACGACCGACCCCTGCCGGATGATCCGCGCCTTGGTGTTGCGCTTGATCGTCCCGCCGGTGACCATGCAGCCCGCGATGTTGCCGAGCTTGGAGGAGCGGAACACCGCGCGGATCTGCGCCGTGCCGAGCTGCACCTCTTCGTACTCGGGCTTGAGCATGCCCTTGAGCGCGGCTTCGATCTCCTCGATGGCCTGGTAGATCACCGAGTAGAAGCGAATGTCGACGCCCTCGCGGTCCGCCATCGTCCGCGCCCGGCCCTCCGGCCGGACGTTGAAGCCGATGATGATCGCGTCCGAGGCCATCGCCAGGTTGACGTTGGACTCGGTGATCGCACCGACACCCCGGTCGATGATCCGCAGCTCGACCTCTTCGCCGACCTCCAGGTTGAGCAGCGCGTCCTCCAACGCCTCCACCGAACCGGAGCCGTCACCCTTGAGGATGAGGTTGAGCTGCTGCATCTCGCCGGCCTTGAGGGCCAGGTCGAGGTCCTCGAGCGAGATCCGCTTCGAACGACGGGCCAGCAGCGCGTTGCGCTCCCGAGCCGCCCGCTTCTCGGCGATCTGGCGCGCGGTGCGCTCCTCCTCGACCACGAGGAAGTTGTCACCGGCACCCGGCACCGAGGTCAGACCCAGCACCATGACCGGACGGGACGGCGCGGCCTCGGTGAGGTTGTTGCCGTTCTCGTCGATCATCGCGCGGACTCGGCCGTACGCCTCGCCGACCACGATCGCGTCGCCGATGCGCAGGGTGCCGCGCTGGACCAGGACGGTCGCGACGGGGCCGCGGCCCTTGTCGAGGTGACCCTCGATCGCGATGCCCTGGGCTTCCTGGTGCGGGTTGGCGGTGAGCTCCAGAGCCGCGTCCGCGGTCAGTACGACCGCCTCGAGCAGCTCGTCGATGCCCAGGCCCTGCTTCGCCGAGATGTCGACGAACATCGTGTCGCCGCCGTACTCCTCGGCCACGAGCCCGTACTCGGTGAGCTGGCCACGAACCTTGGTCGGGTCCGCGCCTTCCTTGTCGATCTTGTTGACCGCCACGACGATCGGCACGCCGGCCGCCTGCGCGTGGTTGAGCGCCTCGATCGTCTGCGGCTTCACGCCGTCGTCCGCCGCGACCACGAGGATCGCGATGTCCGTCGACTTGGCGCCGCGGGCACGCATGGCGGTGAACGCCTCGTGACCCGGGGTGTCGATCAGGGTGATCTTGCGGTCGATGTCGTTGACCGTGGTCGCGACCTGGTAGGCACCGATGTGCTGGGTGATGCCACCGGCCTCGCCCGCGATCACGTTCGTCTTGCGGATCGCGTCGAGCAGGCGGGTCTTGCCGTGGTCGACGTGACCCATGACGGTGACCACCGGCGGACGCGCCTCGAGGTCGTCCTCGTCGCCCTCGTCCTCGCCCCATTCGAGGTCGAAGGACTCGAGCAGCTCGCGGTCCTCCTCCTCCGGGGAGACGATCTGGATCACGAAGTCGAGCTCGCCGGCCAGGATCTGCAGCTCCGCGTCACTGACCGACTGGGTCGAGGTGAGCAGCGAGCCGAGGTTGAACATGATCTGGACGAGAGCCGCGGGGTTCGCGTTGATCTTCTCCGCGAAGTCGGTGAGCGAGGCACCGCGCGACAGCCGGACGACACGCCCGTTGCCGCGAGGGGCCATCACGCCACCGGCGGACGGAGCCTGCATGTTGTCGAACTCTTGACGACGCTGACGCTTCGACTTGCGCGCGCGGCCCGGACGCCCACCGGGACGACCGAACGCGCCCTGCGTGCCGCCGCGACCGCCGGGGCCACCACGACCGCCGCCGCCGGGACGACCGGCGAAACCGCCGCCGCCACCGGGACGACCCGGAGCGCCGCCGCCACCACCGGGACGGGGACCGCCGAAGCCGCCACCGCCGCCGCCGGGACGACCGCCACCGCCGCCGGCACCCGCCGGACGACCGCCACCGCCGCCACCGGGACCGCCGGGACGACCGGGCGCACCGCCGGGACGACCGGGACCGCCGGGGCCACGAGCGGGCGCCGGACGGTTGGGCATCATGCCCGGGTTGGGACGCGGGCCACCGGGGCCTGCGCTACCACCGGGACGGGGACCCGCGGGGCCACCCGAACCACCCGGACGCGGGCCACCGGCCGCAGGACCCTGCGGACGCGGCGGCATGCCACCGGGAGTGGGTCGACCGGCGCCACCGGCGGCCTGCGGCCGCGGCATGCCGGTGCTGCCCGAGGTGAAGGGGTTGTTGCCCGGACGCGGGCCGGCGGGACGCGTGCCACCCGGACGGGGGGCACCTCCCTGACCGGGACCACCCGGACGCGCGCCACCGGCGGACGGAGCGCCACCGGTACGCGGACCGGAGGGACGCTCGCCACGCTCGGGACGATCGCCGCGCTCGGGACGGCCACCGGGGCCGCCCTGACCGCCACCGGCCGGACGCGGACCCGGACGGCTACCCGCCGGACCCGAGGAGGCCGCCGCCGGACGGTCCGAACGCGGACCGCGCTCGGCCTGGCCGCGGTCGCCCTGACCACGCTCGGCCGGACCGCGGTCGCCGGGACGCGCCGCCGGGCGCGGGCCCGGAGCCGGCGCACCGGCCGGACGCTGACCCGACTGCGCCGCGGGACGCTCCGCCTGACGCGGGGCGGCCGGAGCCGCCTCCGCGGCCGGCGTGGCCGGCACCACGGGCGGAGCGGTGCTGCCCTGGGGGGCCGGGCGCGGCGCCGGGCGCGGGCCCGGGGTCGGCGCACCCGCCGGGCGCGGGCCCGGAGCGGGGGCAGGACGCGCCGAGGCGCCCTGCGGGGAACTGGGGGTGGCCGCCTGCGGCGCGCCCGAGGGCGCGGGACGCTGGGGCCGGCGGGCGGGCCCGCCTTCCGTCTTGAGTGCTTCCGTCAGTTTGCGAACAACCGGCGCCTCGATCGTCGAGGACGCCGAACGAACGAACTCACCGAGTTCTTGGAGCTTGGCCATGACGACCTTGCTCTCGACTCCGAACTCCTTGGCGAGTTCGTATACCCGGACCTTTGCCACGTCGCTCCTTCTGGTCCGGGGTTGGTCGTCCGCCGGACCGTCACTACCGCATGTCTGTACTCATCGCGTACTCATCGAGTGCTCATCGCAATCTCGACCTACTTCCGACTCGCGAGGTACTGCTTCGCTGGACCTGTCCGACCGACCTCTGACAACCCATCACCGCTCAAATAAGCACGCAGTGGTGCCGAGTCCAGCGGCCCCGGCACGCGCAAAGCCCGAACGAACGCCTTTCGACGCTCAGCCTGGGCCAGGCACTCCGGATCGGGGTGCAGATGCGCGCCCCGTCCGAGCATTCGGCCGCGGGGGTCGGGGACACAACTGCCCTCCACCGCCACGACCCGCAATAGGTCGGCCTTGGCCGCACGCTGCCGACAACCTACGCACGTTCGGCACGGAGAGGCAGTGATTTCCTGCTTCTCCACCGTTGTACGAGGGCATGCTCGGGCTCGCCTGCGACCAGACATGTTCAAGTCTACCGCTCCTCACCGCGGCCTGGTTCGGTCGACCGTCCCCGGTCGTCCGATTCCCCGGTCTCGGTGTCCGGCCGGATGTCGATGCGCCATCCGGTCAATCGCGCGGCAAGGCGGGCATTCTGCCCTTCCTTGCCGATCGCCAGCGAGAGCTGGTAGTCGGGCACCGTCACCCGGGCGGAACGCGCGGCGAGGTCCACTACCTCGACCTTGCTCACCCGGGCCGGTGACAGCGCGTTGGCCACCATCCGCGCGGGGTCGTCCGACCAGTCGACGATGTCGATCTTCTCGCCGTTCAACTCGGCCATGACGGCACGCACGCGTGCCCCCATCGGCCCGATGCACGCGCCCTTGGGGTTGAGCCCGGCACGCGTGGAGTAGACGGCGATCTTGGAGCGGTGGCCGGCCTCGCGGGCGATCGCGGCGATCTCGACGCTGCCGTCGGCGATCTCCGGAACCTCCAGCGCGAACAGCTTCCGCACCAGGTTGGGGTGGGTGCGCGAGAGCGTGATGGACGGCCCCTTGGGCCCACGCCGCACCTGTACGACATAGCAACGCAGGCGCATGCCGTGCGCGTACCGCTCGCCCGGTACCTGCTCCTGGGGCGGCAGGATCGCCTCGATGCGACCCAGGTCCACCAGGACGTTGCGGTTGTCCTTGCCCTGCTGGACCACGCCGGCGACGATCTCGCCCTCACGGCCGGCGAACTCGCCGAACGTGATCTCCTCCTCGGCGTCGCGCAGCCGCTGCAGGATCACCTGCTTGGCGGTGGTCGCCGCGATCCGGCCGAAGTCGTCCGGGGTGTCGTCGAACTCGCGAACGCGCTGTCCGGCCTCGTCGGTCTCGGTCGCCCACACGGTGACGTGCCCGGTGGCACGGTCCAGTTCCACGCGCGCCTTGGGCAGGCTGCCCTCGGTGCGGTGGTATGCGATCAACAGGGCCGATTCGATGGCCTCGACCAGGAGGTCGAACTTGATCTCTTTTTCGCGCTCAAGCCCGCGCAGGGCGCTCATGTCGATGTCCACGTCCTACGCCTCCTCGTCCATGGTGTCGTCGTTGTCGTTGTCGTCGTCGTGGTCGATGTCGTCCTCGACCCCGGTGTCCTCGTCGTCCTCGGCGTCGGCCGCCGGGTCCGCGCTCTTGCGGTTGAACTCGACCTGCACGACCGCCTTGGCCACCTCGTCGTAGGTCAGCCGGCGCGGCTTGCCCTCGACGTCCAACTCCACGCCGTCCGCGTCGCTCGCGCCGATCCGGCCGGTGACGGTGCCGCCGTCGTGCAGGTGGACCTGGACCAGCCGATCCGCCGCGCGGCGCCAGTGGCGCTCCAGCGTCAGCGGGCGGTCCACGCCCGGGGTGGTGACTTCCAGTTGATAGGGCAGGCTGCCGAGCACGTCGCTCGGGTCGAGCACGTCCGAGACGGCCCGGCTGACCTCGGCGACCTTGTCCAGGTCGACGCCGCCGTCGGCGGCGACCATCACACGCAGCACCCGACGCTTGCCGGCGGGGGTGAGGGAGAGATCCTCCAGATCCACGCCCACCGTCGATACCACCGGCTCCAGCAACTCCCGCAGCCGGTCCAACGTGGTGGTGCTCATCCGGGTGACTCCTCGGCTGCGTGTGCTGTTGTCTCAAGTGCGTCGACCGCCCGGGGCGGGTCGGGGAAGGACAACAGTATCCGGTCCGGAGGCCATCTCGCGCACGTCCGCCCGGCGTACGCCGGATGTCCGCCGAGGTCCGCACGCCCGCATATGCGGTAGCGTCCGACACGGCCGGGGCCGGCGACGGACACCGGACATCGCACATCACGGACGAGGTTCAGGAGCGGGACGCATGCGCGACGCGGGGCCGACGCGACGGGCCGTCCTGGGCACCGTGGCCGCGGCGACGATCGCCGCGGCCGTCGTCGGTTGCGACGACGACGGCGGGGGCGCGGACCAGGGTCGACGCCGGGTCGACGACGCGGCGCGCGAACGGGCGTACGCGACGACCGGGGCACTGCTCGCGCACTACGACGCGGTCGCCGCGCGAGACGCCGCCCTGGCCGAGCGGATCCGGCCGCTGTCGCTCGAACTGCGCGAACACCTGCGCGTGTTCGCCGGGGGCGCGTCGCACTCCGCGCCGCCTCCCGCCGCCGCGCCACAGGACGCCGCCGCCACGGGCGGCGCGGTCGCCGACCGGGCGCAGCAGGCGTCCGACGAGCGGCTGACCGGACTGGACGCTCTCTCCCCCGAACTCGCCCGCCGACTGGCCGCCACCGCCGCGTGCCTGGCGGGTCACGCCCAACTGCTTCGGAGCGCATCGTGAGCACGCCGCGACCGGCCCCGTCCGGGTCCGCCAACCCCGAGATCCGGGCGCTGAGCGAGGCGTTGCAGGCGGAGCACGCGGCGGTCTACGGCTACGGCGTGGCCGGTGGCCGGCTGACCGGTGCCGCGCGCACCCAGGCGCGCACCGCGTTGGACACGCACCGGGCCCGCCGGGACACGATCGCGCGGCTGATCACCGATCGGGGCGCGGCGGCGCCGGCCGCGGCGCCCGCGTACACGATCCCGTTCCCGGTGGGCACGCCCGCGGACGCGACCCGGCTCGCGGTGCACCTGGAGGACGGGGTCGCGGTGCGTCTGGGCGAGTTGGTGGCCCTCGCGGGCGCCCCGCTGCGGAACGAGGCGGCGGGCTGGTTGCGCGAGACCGCCGTATGGGCGGTGCGCTGGCGCGGCACGAGTACCCCCTTCCCGGGGCTGCCCGCGTCGACCGAGCCCGGTACGCCGACGGCCGGGGGCCGCACGTGAGCGATCGGGTCGAGGTGCCGGAACGATTGACCCGGACCGCGCTGCGCTGGTGCGGCGAGGAGGTCGCCCGCCCGTGGCTCGCCGGGCTGCCGGACGCGGTCGCCGAGTACGCGCGGCGCTGGGGGCTGACCGTCGAGCGGCCGATCATCCCGGGCGGCGCGCTCAGCCTGACCTTCCTGGTCCGGCTCGCGGACGGGACGCCCGCCACACTCAAGCTCGGCCTGATCGACCGCTACACCGCGCACGAGGCGGCCGCGCTCGCGTTGTGGGACGGCGTCGGGGCGGTCCGGCTGTTGGACGGTGACCCGCAGCGCGGCGCGCTGTTGCTGGAGCGGCTCCAGCCGGATGTGTCGCTGCGCTCGCTGGCCGAGGACCGGGCGATGCTGGAGGCGGCCGAGGTGGTCCGCAGGTTGTGGGTGACCCCGCCCGCGGACTGCACGATCGAGCCGGTCGCGGATCGGGCCGGGCACTGGGCGGAATCGATCCCTCGCCGGTACGCGGACCTGGCCGGCCCGTGCCCCCGGGCGCTGGTGGACGAGGCGGTGGCGCTGTGCCGCGAGTTGGCCGGCTCGCAGCCCGAGGTCGTGGTCCTGCACACCGACTGCCACCACGGCAACGTGCTGGCGGGTACCCGGGCGAAGTGGCTGGCGATCGACCCGCGCCCGATGCTCGGCGAACGCGCCTTCGACCTGGGCCCGCTGGTGCGGGACCGGATGGCCACGGTGGTCGCCGAGCCGCGCCCACAGGCGCTGGTGCGGCGGCGGGTGACCTGGCTGGCGAACGCGTTGGATCTGGACGCCGAGCGAGTGCGCGGGTGGGCCCTGGTGCAGGCGTTGGCACTGGGCCTGTGGTGCGTGTCCGTCGACGATCCGGCGGGCGAGGACCTGCTCTCCGTCGCCGAGTGGCTCTCCTGATCCGGTGCTCGCGAGGCCCCGCCCGGATCCGGCGTCGGGCGGGGGTCGGGCCGGTCAGGTGAACGGCAGGATCGCGCCCATCACCGCGTAGGGACGTTCGTTGCCCGGGAACAACACCGGGCGGGCCAGGTCCCGGAACCCCAGGCCCCGGTACAACCGGCGGGCCGGGGTCTGCTCGTCGATCGCGGACAGCAGGATGTGCGACCGGTCCTGTCCCCGGCACAGCAGGGTGATCAGGGTGCGTCCGATGCCATGGCCCTGCCAGCGCGGCAACACGTGCAGCTCGCCGACCACGAACGACTCGTCCAGCCAGGCCCGATGTCCGGCCCGGGCCAGGTGCGGCTCGATCACCAGGCTCCACCACTGGTCGGTGAGGTTGGGGTAGCCGTAGCCGAATCCGACCAGCCGACCCGCGTCGTCGAACGCGCCCAGGGAGCGCACCCCGGCGAAGGTCGCGTGCCGGCGCATTATCCGCTGCCGCACCGCGATCTCGTCGTCGGCCAGACCGAACGCGCCGGCCTGGACGTCGACCGCCTCGTCCGCGTACTCGGCGAGATCGACGACCCGGCACGTCCACTCCATCAGCACACGCACTCCCTCGGGGCCGGGTCCCGCCGCCGCCCACGCACCACCGGCTCGGGCCGCGGACAAACGCGCCTGATCGAAGCGTGCCGTGTCGACCCGGGCCACATCCGCTGCGGCCCCATCAGAACAGCACGCTCATGAAGGTGCCGGTCTCGGCGAAACCGACCCGCCGGTAGGCCGCGCGTGCGGGGCCGTTGTAGCTGTTCACGTACAGGCTGGCGATCGGGGCGACCTCGCTGAGCGCGTGGCGCAGCACGGCGGCCATGCCGATCTCGGACAGGCCCTCGCCGCGCCGCTCCGGCGCCACCCACACGCCCTGGATCTGGCACGCGTGCCGAGTGACCGCGCCGATCTCCGCCTTGAACACCACCCGGCCCTCCTCGATCCGGGCGAACGCGCGACCACCGGCGATCAGTTCGGCCACGCGCGCGCGGTACAGCGTGCCGCCGTCGCCGATCAGCGGCGAGACGCCGACCTCCTCGGTGAACATCGCCACGCACGCGGGCATCATCAGATCCAGTTCGTCCGGACGCACCCGGCGCACCAGCGGATCCGCCGCCACCTCGCGCGAGGGCTGGTCGGCGACCATCAGCGGCTGGATCGGGCGGACGTCACGGGCCGGGCCCCACACGGGTTCGAGCAGCCGCCACAGATCGGCCGCCGCCTCGGCCGGGCCGACGATCGACGAGCAGCGCCGGCCCTGGCGGCGGGCCCGCTCGGCGAAGGAGCGTATGGCGTCCGGGCCGGCCTCGACCGGGACCAGGTTCGCGCCCGCGTAGCACAGCGAGGTGAGCCGACCGCTCTGGTAGTACCCCCACAGTTCGCCGCCCAGCCGCCACGGATCGACGCCCGCGAGTCGGACCCGGGACGCGACGAAGACGTTCGTGACGGGGTCACGGTCGAGCAGCGCCTGGACGGCGGACAGGTCGGTCCCGTCCAGGACTTTGGTGGAAACCGAGCTCAGCACGTGCCTCACCATGCCATCGGGCGGACCTTGGGGAAATGCCAGTCTTGCGGCACCACCCTATGCAGGTCCGGGCCGCGCGCGCCGCCCGGGAGGCGACGGGTTCTGCGACCGGGGCCGGCGGCCCCCCGCGGGCGGGTCAGCGACGGAGCCGGGGAACCGCCGATCGGCGCGGGAGGGGCTCGCTCGACGCGGCGCCGGCGCACTCGGTGTCCGTCGCCGGCAGGGTGCCGTCGACCAGGTAGGCGGTGCCTCGCTCGTCGACGCATCCGCCGTCGACGAGGTAGTGCCCGTGGTTGCCGTTGTCGCGCACGGTCAGCAGTCGCGAGGAGGGCAGCGCGGCGTGCATGCGCAGGGCCCCGTCGTAGGGCGTCGCCGGGTCGCCGACGGACTGGATCAGCAGTACGCCGGGCAGCCCGGCACCGTCGATCCGGGTCGGCGGCGCGGTGTTGCTCTGCAGGTACAGGCACGCGCCGGGGGAGGCGATGGCCGCGCCCAGCGCGCCGTGCCGGGCCCGGAGCAGGGCCATGTCGCGCTCGAACACCGACTCGTCGGCCGGGGCGGGCGCGTCCGCACAGGTGACGGTCTGCATCACCGACTCGAAGTTGACCTCGTCCTCGGTCGCCGGCTTGCGCCCGGCGATCAACGCGGCCGGATCTCCCGACGCGTAGTCCGCGAGCGCGTTGGACATGCTCGCCCAGTCCCGGTCGGTGTACAGCTTGCCGAGCGTGTACTGGTCGAGTTCGACGCCGCCGAACACGCCGGCCGCCGGGCGCGCGGCGAGTTCGGTGCGCAGTCGCTCCCAGGTCGCCAGCACGGCCGGCGGGGTCGAACCCAGGTGGAAGCGGTCGGCCCGTTCGGCGGTCCACGCGGCCCACTCGCGCCGGCGCGCGTCGAATCCGGCGGCCTGGAGGAAACCGGTCTCGTACCAGACCCGGGTCGGGTCGACCAGGCTGTCCAGGAGCATCCGGTGCACCCGGTTCGGGAAGAGCTGCCCGTAGACCGCGCCCAGGTAGCTGCCGTACGAATAGCCCAGGATCGAGAGCCGGGCCGCGCCGAACGCGGCCCGGACCAGGTCGAGGTCGCGCGCGATGTCCCGGGTGCTCAGGTGTGGCAGGAGGTCCGCGGCGGACGCGCGGCAGCCGTCGGCGAACGCCCGGGCGGCGGCCAGGTGCGCCGCCCGGCCGGCGGGCATCGCCGGGTCGGGCTTGGGCCCGCGGCCGAACGTCGCCGGGTCGGTGCACCTCACCCGGGTGCTCGTGCCGCGCCCGCGCAGATCGAAGCCGATCAGGTCGTAGGCCCGGCGTACCCGTTCGGGCAGGCCGCCGGCCAGTGCCGCCATCGAGCCGACGGCGGCGGCGCCCGGACCGCCGAAGTTGACCATCAGGATGCCCTGGTACTCGGCCGCGGTCCCGGTCGCCGCGACCTTGGAGACGCCGACCCGGATCCGCGGGCCCTCCGGGCGGGCGTGGTCCAGCGGCACGCCGATGTCGCCGCAGCGCTCCCCCGGCGCGGTGCCCGACGGGCAGTCGCCCCACACGATCGGCTCGGTCTGTGCCCGGGCGGGCGCGGCGGCGGTCAGCACGGCGGCGGTCAGCGCGCCGGCCAGCAGGACGCGGACGGCGCGGGTCACGATTCCTCGCAGGTGGTGTCGCGGCCCGCGGGGAGCGTGCCGTCGGTCAGATAGGCCGCGGCGGCCCGCAGGACACAGTCGTTGGGCTGGAACGCGAGGATTCCGTGGTCGCCCTCGCCGAGCACGGTGATCAGATGCGAGGACGGCAGCGCGTGGTGCAGCGCGCCCGCCCCGGCGGGTGGGGTGGCCGGATCCCGGGTGCCCTGGATCAGCAGCACCGGCGGCAGGCCGCGGCCGTCGATCGTGGGCGGCGTGCGCGGGGGCACCGGCCAGAACGCGCAGGGCGCGTTCAGCCACGTGTTGGACCAGGTCACCAGCGGCGCGACCCGATCCACGGCGCGGGCGTCGCGGTCCCAGACCGACCAGTCGCGCGGCCACGGGCCGTCGTGGCATTCGACGGCGGTGTAGATCGCGGTGCCGTTGGCGTCCTGCGCGGTGGGCGGGCTGTACAGCGCGGCCAGCGGCGCCGGGTCGCCCGCGTCGTGGGCGCGCAACGCCCGGGCGAACCCGGGCCAGGTCTGCGAGCCGTACAGGATCCGGGTGGCGATGTCGCGCAGCTCCGCGGGGCCGACGGTGCCGCCGGCGGGCTCGGCCCGGACGCGGGCGAGCACGCGGGCGAACACGTCGTCCAGGTCGGCGCCCTCGGCCGCGACGAAGTCCCGCCAGCGGCCCTGGAAGGCGACGTCCTGCCGCAGGTTGGCGCCGTACCAGATCTGGTCCGGGCGCGGGTCGACGACGCTGTCCAGGATCATCCGGTCGACCCGCTCGGGGAACGACTGCCCGTAGACCGCGCCGAGATAGGTGCCGTACGACCAGCCGATGAAGGAGATCCGGGGTTCGCCCAGCGCGGCGCGGACCAGGTCGAGGTCGCGCGCGTTCTCCGATGTGCCCAGGTGCGGCAGCAGGTCGCCGGCCCGCTCGGCGCAACCTCGCGCGTAGTCGCGGGCCCGCTGGACCAGGCGCTGTTCGTCCTGCGCCGTGACGGGCACCGGATCCGGCTTCGGCGCCCGGTCGAAGCTCGGGTCGACGCACGAGATGGGGTCGCTGTGGTGGTTGCCGCGCGGGTCGACACCGACGATGTCGTAGCTCTGCCGCACCCGTTCCGGCAACGCGTGTCCCACCAGATCGGCCAGCCACATGCCGCCGCCGCCCGGGCCCCCGGGGTTGACCACGATCGTGCCGAGCCGGGGCTTGCCGCCCAGGGCCCGCGCCATCGAGACGCCCAGCGTGGTGGTGGGCCCGTCGGGGCGCGCGTGGTCGACCGGGACGGCCAGCGTCCCGCAGCGCAGTCCGGGTGCGGCCACATCGGCCGGGCATTCGCCCCAGGCGATGCCGGGCGACACCCGGGCCGGTGCTCGCCCGCCCGGGTCGGGACCGCCGACGGGGCCCGCCGCGGTGCCCACGATCATGCCGGCGACGGCCAGTGCGGCCACGATGACGCGTCCCACGCGCGACGCCCCTCCCCCGGGGGCGATGCCCCGATCATGTATCTCGATGATCGGGGTCGATTACCGGGGGTAGGGGCGCATCAACGATATGTCACTCGGGTGGGCGAGTGGATTGATCCGGTCGGGCTGCGATCGTCGCCCCGCCCGCGTCGGGCCGAAGCCGGTGCCGGAGGCGCCGTCGGGCCGGTATCGGGCCGGAAGCGAGGCCGCCCCGGGATCGGCCGCGCGCCGGCCCCGGGGTGGGACCGGCTCAGGCGATGTCGACGATCGGGTCGCCGCTGATCACGCCGTCCGCCTGCATCTGCTCGGCGAGCTTGAGCGCCTCCTCGATCAGGGTCTCGACGATCTTCGACTCGGGCACGGTCTTGATCACCTCGCCCTTGACGAAGATCTGGCCCTTGCCGTTGCCGGACGCCACTCCCAGGTCCGCCTCGCGGGCCTCGCCGGGCCCGTTGACGACGCAGCCCATGACGGCCACCCGCAGCGGCACCTTGAGCCCGTCCAGGCCCGCGGTGACCTGCTCGGCGAGCTTGTACACGTCGACCTGGGCGCGGCCGCAGGACGGGCAGGAGACGATCTCCAGGCCGCGCTGCCGCAGGCCGAGCGACTCCAGGATCTGGTTGCCGACCTTGATCTCCTCGACCGGCGGAGCGGAGAGGGAGACCCGGATGGTGTCGCCGATGCCCTGCGCGAGCAGGGCGCCGAACGCCACCGAGGACTTGATCGTGCCCTGGAACGCGGGACCGGCCTCGGTGACGCCCAGGTGCAGCGGATAGTCGCAACGCTCGGCGAGCAGCCGGTAGGCCTCGATCATCACGACCGGGTCGTTGTGCTTGACCGAGATCTTGATGTCCCGGAAGTCGTGCTCCTCGAACAGCGAGCACTCCCACAGCGCGGACTCCACCAGCGCCTCGGGGGTGGCCTTGCCGTGCTTGGCCAGCAGCCGCTTGTCCAGCGACCCGGCGTTGACGCCGATCCGGATCGGGGTGCCGGCGGCGGAGGCGGCCTTGGCGATCTCGGCGATCTTGTCGTCGAACTGCTTGATGTTGCCCGGGTTCACCCGTACCGCGGCGCAGCCCGCGTCGATCGCGGCGAAGACGTACTTCGGCTGGAAGTGGATGTCCGCGATCACCGGGATCTGCGACTTGCGGGCGATCGCGGGCAACGCGTCGGCGTCGTCCTGCGAGGGCACGGCGACCCGGACGATCTGGCAGCCGGACGCGGTCAGCTCGGCGATCTGCTGAAGCGTGGCGTTGACGTCGGAGGTCAGGGTGGTGGTCATGGACTGCACCGACACCGGGGCGTCTCCGCCGACGGCCACGTTGCCGACCATGATCTGCCGTGACTTGCGGCGCGGCGTGAGGGGCCGGGCAGGTACGGACGGCATTCCGAGCTGGATCGCGGTCATCTTCGCTTTAGTCCCGTGGGTCGGCGCGGTAGGTCGGACTCAACGCTACGCCACCACACACCGGTGCGCCGCGCCCGTGCCCCCATGCCGACCCACCTGTTGCCTGATCGACACAAGGGGGGCCGGCGGGGCGTCTTGTCGGGGTGCTCTCCCGAGCGCCGGGCCTTGTCCGGCGGACAGGGCCTAGGTCACCTTCACCGGGTTGATCAGGTCGGCGATCAACACCAGCACGGTGAAGGCGATGAAGATCGAGGCCACGACGTAGGCGACCGGCATCAGCCTGGCCACGTCGAACGGGCCCGGGTCCGGCCGCTTGCGCAGGCTCGCGATCCGGCGACGGATCGACTCCCACCAGGCGCCGACCACGTGACCGCCGTCGAGCGGGAGCAGCGGCAGCATGTTGAACAGGAACAGCGACACGTTGAAGCCCGCGATGATGAAGATCATCAGGCCGACCCGCTGGGACGCGGGCACGTCCAGCGCGGCCACCTCGCCGCCGACCCGGGCCGCGCCGACCACGCCGACCGGGGAGTCCTGGTCGCGTTCGTCGCCCTGGAAGGCCGCGCCCCACAGCGCGGGCACCTTCTGCGGGATGCGCAGCAGGCCGTGGAACGCGCTCTTGACCAGGTCGCCCGTGTACTCGACGGACTCGGCGGCGCTCTGGCGCTGGATCCCCCGCGCCGGACTGATGCCCAGGAAGCCGGTGGTGACGTATTGATCGGCGACCGGGCGTCCGTCGCCGTCGAGCTTGATCATCTTGTTCTGTTCGAGCACCGGCTTGAGGGTGACGAGTTCGCCCTTGCGGTCGACCACGAGGGTGACCTCGCCGGACGACTTGCGGATCAGGCCCTGGAGCTTGTCGTAGTCGCCGATCTTCTCACCGTTGAACGACACGATGCGGTCGCCCGGCAGCAGGCCGGCCGCCTTGCCGGGGGCCGCCTTGGCGCCCTCGGGGCACTTGTCGGTCTTCGCGTCGGCACTGACCACGCACTCCGAGACGGTGCTCACCGTCGAGGTGGTCTCGGGGATCCCGAAGCCCATCAGGTACACCGCGAGCAGCCCGATGGCCAGGATCAGGTTCATGAACGGCCCGGCCAGCATGATGATCGTGCGCTGCCACGGCTTGCGCTGGTAGAACATCCGGTCCTCGTCGCCGGGACCGACCTCCTCGTAGGACGCCTCGCGGGCCTCCTCGATCATGCTGCGCCACGGTGAGGTGCTGCGGGCCTGCACCTTGCCCGACGCGTCGGGCGGGAACATGCCGATCAGCCGGCAGTAGCCGCCCGCCGGGATCGCCTTGAGGCCGTACTCGGTCTCACCGATCTTCCTCGACCACAGCGTCTTGCCGAAGCCGACCATGTACTGCGGCACCCGCACACCGAACATCTTGCCGGTGACCAGGTGGCCCGCCTCGTGCCAGGCGATGGAGAACAGCAGGCCCACGACAAAGACGACGATGCCGAGGATCGTCATGAACAGGGTCAACGGGGTTCTCCTCCGTGGGCGATGATCTCGCGTGCCCGTCGGCGCGCCCAGTCCTCCGCGTCGAGGACGTCATCCAGTGTCAACCGGTTGCCGTCCCCACGTACATCATGCTCGCTCACGACACGGGCGACCGTGTCGGTGATGCCGTTGAACCCCAGTCGTCCCGCGATGAACGCGTCCACGCACTCCTCGTTGGCCGCGTTGAACACGGCCGGCGCGGTGCCGCCGGCGCGCCCCGCGGCGCACGCCAGCTCGACCGCCGGGAACGCCTCGTTGTCGAGCGGGAAGAACTCCCACGTGGCCGCCTTGGTCCAATCGCAGCCGGCCGCCACGTTCGGCACCCGGTCCGGCCAGGACAGGCCGAGCGCGATCGGCAGCCGCATATCCGGCGGCGACGCCTGGGCCAGGGTCGAGCCGTCCACGAACTCGACCATCGAGTGCACGATCGACTGCGGGTGCACGACGACGTCGATCCGGTCGAACGGGATGTCGTAGAGCAGGTGTGCCTCGATCACCTCCAAGCCCTTGTTGACCAGGGTCGCCGAGTTGATCGTGATCACCGGGCCCATGTCCCAGGTGGGGTGGGCGGCGGCCTCCTCGGGCGTGACGTCGACCAGGTCGGCGCGGCTGCGACCGCGGAACGGGCCGCCGCTGGCGGTCACCACGAGCCGCTTGACCTGGTCGGCCCGACCGCCGCGGAGCGCTTGGATCAGCGCCGAGTGTTCGGAGTCGACCGGGACGATCTGGCCGGGCTTGGCGATCGCCTTCACCAGCGGGCCGCCGACGATCAGCGACTCCTTGTTGGCCAGCGCGAGGGTGCGGCCTGCGGTCAGCGCGGCGAGCGTGGGGGCCAGGCCGATCGAACCGGTGATCCCGTTGAGGACGACGTCGCACGGATGCGCGGCCAGTTCGGTCGCGGCGGTGGGGCCGGCCAGGATGCGCGGCAGCTTGTACTCGCCCTTGGCGTAGCCGCGCCGCTGGGCCTCGGCGTAGAAGGCCAGTTGCAGGTCCTGGGCGGCGGACGCCTTGGCCACCGCGACCACCTCGACCGCCAGTTCGAGCGCCTGTCGTGCCAGTTCCTCGACCCGGCCGCCGCCGGCGGACAGGCCCACGATCCGGAACAGGTCGGGGTGGGCGCGCACCACGTCGATGGTCTGGGTCCCGATCGACCCGGTGGAGCCGAGCAGGACGATGTCCCGCCGGGTGGTCGACTGGTCGCGGGCGGCGAAGGGCACGTACGGATCGGCCAGGGAGTCCATCCGACCATTGTGGCCCGCGCCGGTGCGGCGCCGAGCGCAGGTCGGCGGTTTGTTGGCGGTGGGCGACGGGGACCGCGCGTGTCGAAGGGCGCGGCCGGCGGGGTGCGCCCGCCGGCCGCGAGCGGCTCAGCCGACCGGTCGGTGCACGTTGTCCACTTTGGCCGGGCCGGGTGTCGCGTCGGCGATCCACGGGCCTTCGGTGGACGGGTCGAGCACGCCCTCCTCCAGCCACAGGTGCCGACCCGCCAGCACGCCCTCGACCGCCTTGACGTCCAGCTCGTCGGTATTCGTCCACAACCGGCCGAACAGCTCGTCCACCCGGATCTGCGCCTGCCGGCAGAACAGGTCGGCGAGTTCGTACGCGGCCCGGCCCTGCTCGAGGTCGCGCCGGCGCAGCATGTCGGCCCGCACGCACACCGCGCTCATCGCGAACAGTTCGGCGCCGATGTCGACGATGCGACCGAGGAAGCCCTGTTTGCGCTCCATCGCGCCCTGCCAGCGGGCCATGCCGTAGAAGGTGGAGCGGGCCAGCCGGCGCGAGGCGCGCTCGACGAAGCGCAGGTGCGCGGCCAGGCTCGGCGCCCCGGCCCGGGCGAACTCGCGGTAGGACGTGGGCACCTGCCCCTTGCCGGTGACCAGTTTGGGCAGCCACTTCGCGTAGAAGACGCCCGCGTCGGCGGCGGCCTTGCCCTTGGCCTTCAGATCCGCGTCGGGGTCGATGATGTCGCCGGCCACCGCCAGGTGGGCGTCCACCGCCTCGCGCGCGATCAGCAGGTGCATGATCTCGGTCGAGCCCTCGAAGATGCGGTTGATCCGCATGTCGCGCAACATCTGCTCGGCGGGTACGCCGCGTTCGCCCCGGGCCCGCAGCGAGGCGGCGGTCTCGTAGCCGCGGCCGCCCCTGATCTGCACGAGTTCGTCGCTGACCGTCCAACCCACCTCGGACGCGTACAACTTCGCCAGCGCCGCCTCGATCCGGATGTCGCGGCGGTCCTCGTCGGCCATCCTGGCGGTCAGTTCCAGCACCGCCTCCAGCGCGAAGGCGCTCGCCGCGATGTAGGCGATCTTGCCCGCGACCGCCTCGTGTCCGGCGATCGGCCGACCCCACTGCTCGCGCTCGCCCGCCCACTCGCGGGCCACCTTCAGCGACCACTTGGCCGCGCCGGCGCACATCGCGGGCAGCGAGAGCCGGCCGGTGTTGAGCGTGGTGAGCGCGATCTTCAGGCCCGCGCCCTCGGCCCCGATCCGGTTCGCCGCGGGCACCCGGACGTTGTGGAAGCGGGTCACGCCGTTCTCGATGCCGCGCAGGCCCATGAAGGAGTTGCGGTTCTCCACGGTGATGCCGGGGCTGTCCGCGTCCACGACGAAGGCGGTGATCCCGCCGCGCCGGCCCTCGGCCTTGGGCACCCGGGCCATCACCACGAGCAGCCCGGCGACCACGCCGTTGGTGGTCCACAACTTCACGCCGTCCAGGACGTACGCCTCGCCGTCCTCGGTGGGCACCGCGGAGGTGGCCAGCCGGGCCGGGTCCGAGCCGACGTCGGGTTCGGTGAGCAGGAACGCGCTGACCTCGCGCACACAGCGCGGCAGGAACTCGCGCTTCTGCTCGTCGGTGCCGAACATCTTGACCGGCTGCGGCACACCGATCGACTGGTGCGCGGACAGCAGCGCGCCGAGCGCGGCGTTGACCGAGCCGACCAGGACCAGGGCCTTGTTGTAGTAGAGCTGACTCAGACCCAGGCCGCCGTACTCGGTGTCGATCTTCATGCCCAGCGCGCCGATCTCGGCCAGGCCCTTGATCACCTCGTCCGGGATCCGCGCGTCGCGTTCGATCACGGTGGGATCCACCCGGGTGATGAGGAACTCGCGGAGCACCGCGAGGAAGTCCTCCCCCCGACGGATCTCCTCGGCGTCCGCCTCGGGATGCGGGTGGACGAGGTCGAGCCGAAAGCGTCCGAGGAACAGCTCCTTGGCGAAACTGGGCTTGTCCCAGTCCTGTTGCCGTGCTTCCTCGGCGACCTTACGGGCTTCGCGTTCGCTGACAGGGGGCATGGCGGACTCCTCGCGGACTCGCAGCGGACCGACGTTGTTACCGATCGGTGTTACCTGCCCGTGCACGTCCACTGAATGCCGCGTGACGCCCATTTGTCCAGAGGAGGCGCTCCGCGAGTGTGCGGCCTTGCTCCGGACGGGCGTGCCCTTGCTCCGGACGGGCGGGCGCGCGCCGCTGCCCGCCGGACATGCGCTGCCTGCCCGCGGACATGCGCTGCCTGCCCGCGGACATGCGAAAGGGCCCGGCGACACCACCCCAGGCGGCCGGGCCCTTCGTTCGGGGGTGCCTACAGGTCCAGGCCCGTGAGCACCATGACGCGCTCGTACGTGAAGTCGGTCATCGCGTACGTGACGCCCTCGCGGCCGACACCGGAGTTCTTGGCGCCGCCGTAGGGCATCTGGTCGGCGCGGTAGGAAGGGGCGTCGCCGATGATGACGCCGCCCACCTCCAGCTCGCGCTGGGCCCGGAAGGCGGTCTGGATGTCGTGCGTGAACACGCCCGCCTGAAGGCCGAACTCGGAGTCGTTGACCGCGGCGAACGCGGCGTCGGTGCCGTCCACCCGGGTCAGCGTGAGCACCGGGCCGAAGACCTCCTCGCAGGCGATGGTGACGCCGGCCGGGACCTCGCTGAGCACCGTCGGCGCGTAGGAGGCACCGTCGCGGGTACCGCCGGTGAGCACCTTGGCGCCCGCCTGCACGGCCTCGTCCACCCACGCCTGGACCCGCTCGGCGGCGGCGACGCTGACCAGCGGGCCGACGTCGACCGTGTCGTCCTCGGGGTCGCCGGTGACCTGCGCGGCCACCTTCGCCACGATCTTCTCCACCAGGCGGTCGTAGACGCTCACGTCGGCGATCACCCGCTGCACCGAGATGCAGGACTGGCCGCCCTGGTAGTTGGAGAAGGTCGCGATCCGCTGCGCGGCCCACTCCAGGTCGGCCTCGGAGGACCAGTCGGCGAGCACAACGGCGGCGGCGTTGCCGCCCAGTTCCAGGGTGACGTGCTTGCGCGGCACCGAGTCCATGATGCTCCAGCCCACCGGGCCCGAGCCGGTGAACGAGATGACCGGCAGCCGCTCGTCCTCGACCAGCGCCGGCATCCGGTCGTTGGGCACCGGCAGCACGCTCCAGGCGCCCGCCGGCAGGTCGGCCTCGGCCAGGATCTCGCCGAGCACCAGCGCGGACAGCGGGGTGGCCGGGGCCGGCTTGAGGATGATCGGCGCGCCCACCGCGATCGCCGGGGCGACCTTGTGCGCGACCAGGTTCAGCGGGAAGTTGAACGGGGCGATGCCCAGCACCACGCCCTTGGGGATCCGGCGGACCAGCGCGTAGCGGCCGGTGCCGCCCGCGTCGGTGTCCAGCCGCATGCCCTCGCCGTTGAACCGGCGGGCCTCCTCGGCGGCCCAGCGGAAGACCGACACCGCGCGGCCGACCTCGCCGCGCGCCCACTTGATCGGCTTGCCGTTCTCGGCGGTGATCAGCCGGGCGATCTCCTCGGTGCGCTCACCGAGCCGCTTGGCGACGTGGTCCAAGGCCGCGGCCCGGCGGAACGCGGGCAGCGCGGCGAACTCGTGCGCGACCGCGTGCGCGGCGGCGACGGCCTCCTCGATCTGCGCGTCGGTGGGCTCGGAGACCCGGCCGACGATCCGGCCGTCGTACGAGTTCGTGACGTCGAAGGCCGTCTCGCCGGCGGCCTGTCGGCCCGCCAGCCAGAACGCGTGGGTGGTGGTCACTGCTGCTCCTTCTCCGTCAACGGGCGCCGATGATCCCGGTGACTCAACGGTAGGCCGATCGCCCGCCCGCGCATTTGTCCATACCGGCCAATTGCGCTCCGCCGCCACTACGACTTGTCGTCGCGGACCTCGCTCGGATCACGCAGCGCGAACCACAGCTCGGCGCGGGTGTCCGGATCGTCCAGGGTACGGCCGAGGATCTCCTCGGCCCGGCGGATGCGATAGCGCAGCGTGTGCCGGTGCACCCCCAGGTCGCCGGCCGCGGCGTCCCACTGCCCGTGCCGGGCCAGCCACGCGCGCAGCGAGCCGACCAGGTCGCCCCGGCCGCCCACGTCGTGCGCGCGCAGCGGCGCGAGCAGTTGTTCGGCCCACGCGTGCACCGCGGCCCCGTCCAGCAGTGGCAGCAGCCCGCCCGCGTCCCGGCCGTGCACGGTCAGCGTCCGCTCCGAGCGCAGGCCCACCGCGTGCGCGCCGAGCGCCTGCCGGTAGCCGTCGGCCGCGGCTGCCGGCTCGACCGGACCGGACACACCCGCGATCAGACCGGGCAGGTCGCTCGGCTCGACCGGCTCGACCGCTTCCGGCAGTACCAGTACGGTCGCGCCGCCCAAGTCGCCGGTGAGCGCGGGTGTCCCGGCCCGGACCGCCCGCGCGCACAGACGCTCGGTGAACGCCGCCACGACCGGCTCGGGCCCGGTGGCCACCACGACCCGCCACGGCCCGGGCGGCAGGTCGGTCGCGATGTCGTGCGCCAACTCGGCCGGCGTCGCCCGCTCTCCGGTGAGCAACATCCGCAGCAGCGCGGTACGCATCCGGGCGCCCGCGTCGGCGCTGACCCGGGACTGTTCCAGGGCCAACGTGAGCAGCGAGGCCGCGGTGCCCAGTGTCTGCCGGTCGGCCGTGCGCGGCGGGCGGGCGGTGCCCACCGCCAGGAAGCCGCTGATCCGCCGCTCGGCGCCCAGCGACTGGACCACCACCCGCTCGTCGCCCTCGACACCCGGCAACGACGCGGAGGACGGCGCGGGCATCCCGCGCAGCTTCTCGATGTCGGCGCGCAGCACGTCGGTGCGCGTGCGGGCCGCCGTCGGCGCGACCTGGCGCAGCGTGCCGTCCGCGTCGTACAGCGCGGCCCAGCCGTCCAGCCGGGCCGCGAGCCGGCGGATCAGCGTCGCGGCGCCCTCGCGCCCGGCGGCCGCCCGGGTCAGCTCCTGCTGGACCGCGAAGCCGGTGGTGACGGTCTCGTACTGCTCGGCGGCCAACGCCGACGAGACCACCTTGCTGATCGCGATGAACGGGGTCGGGCGCGGCACCTCGAACACCGGGAAGCCGTGCGCCTCGGCGGCCTCGACGATCACCGCGGGCACCCGGTCCAGGGATAGACCCACCCCGATGCCGAGTCCGGCCACCTCGGCGGCGGCGAGCCGCTCGACGTAGGCGCGGCGCTCGGCGTTGCTGCGGCCGAGCTTCATCCCCGTGGTGAGCAGCAGTTCGCCGCCCTCCAGGTAGGGCGTGGGATCGGCGAGTTCGCTCGTGTGCACCCACCGCACCTCGCGCTCGAGCCCGCCCTTGCCCGCGAGCACCCGCAGGTCGAGGGCGGGTGCGCGGACCAGGGACGCGAGGGTGGGCGGCATGTCGGCGTTGTCCAGACTGGAGTGGGAGAGGCCTCCAGTGTGACTCAGCGGCTGAGATCGATCAGCACGGGAGGGGTTCGCTCGCCCTTTCGGGTGGTCAGGCTGACGATCGCGTGCCGCGTGGGCAGATCGCCGGCGATCTCGGACGGGGACCAGCGATAGCGCTCGACGGTGCGGGTGGTCACCCGCTCGGACCGGCCGCTGGCCTTCTCGCCGAACAGCGTGCCCAGCACCGAGTAGCGGATCCGCTTGGCCAGGCCGCCTTCGGGCGTGCCCATGGTGATCGACTTCTCCTGCTCCTTGGTCATCCCCCAGTGCTCGGCGAACAGTTCGGCGTCGGCGCGGGACGCGCCCGGTACCACCGCCTTGCAGCCGGCCGCGGCGAACACGGTGTGCCGCAGCGCGGGCGTGAGGTCGTCGAGCGAGCGGACCGACAGGACCAGGCCGGCCCGGCGGTTGCGGGCCCATTGCAGGCCCTTCGCCGCGTACTCGTCCACCAGGCGCCCGGCGTCGTCGGCTACCAGGCACGCGAACACCTTGCGCGGCCCGCGCTCGCGCCGGGGCGTGGCCATCGCCTGGACGAACTGGGACAACACCAGTCGGCCGATCAGCCTGGCCGCCTCGGGGTGCGCGGCCTCGTTCAGCCCGATCCGTACCCGCAGCGGCCGGTCGATGTCGCCGGCCGCGAACCGCTCCCGATCGGGCCGGAACAGCTCGGCGACACCGGGCCGTTCCAGCACCGCCAGGCGCTGCACCAGCATCCGCGCGTCGTCGTCGCCGCGGGCCATCGCGCGCAGCGCCCGTTCGTGCTCGGCGTAGCGGTCGGCGGCCCGCAGCGCGCGCTCCAGCGCGGCGAGCGCGGCCTCGGCGCCGTCCAGCAGGTCGAGCAGCGTGCCGACCTCGGGATAGCGGCCGTGCCCGGCCACGTACGCGCCGAGCACCTGACGCAGCGCGTTGCTCGCGCCCTCGGCGAGCTCGATCGCGTTCGGCGGCAGCGCGGCGGCGGCGAGCCGGTCGGCGGCGTCCTCGGGCGAGGCCGCGCCGCCGTACAGGTCCAGGCCCGAGGGCGAGTCCGGGTCGCCGACGATCACCTCGCGGTCGTAGCCGCCGCGGGGGCGTTCGCACTCGTCGCCCTTGGCGTCGATCACCACCAGCGACGCGGTGCCGGTCAGCGCGCGCAGGCTCATCGCCTCCACGACCGGCTCCAGCAGTCGGCCCGATTCGCCGGCCCCGGCCGCGCCGACCACGAGCATCGAGGCGCCGAGCACGTCCAGGTCCAGCGCGAACGCGGTGTCCCGGTACAGCGCCGGATTCCGCGGGTGGTCGGTACCCATGCCGACCCGTACCTGTCCGGCCAGCAGATCGTGTTCGGCCCGCCTGGGTCGCACGTCGCGCTGCCCGGAGCCGTGCCGACAGGCCGCGGCGCCGTGGTCGTGGATCTCGTCGGCCACGTCGGCGAGGTATTCGGGGTCGAGCTCACCGGCCCCGATCACCCGGCGCAGGCGCAGGTAGTCCACGTCCCGCAGCCGGCCCGCCGCCACCTCGTGGTCGAGCACATCGGCCGCCTCGTGTTGCCCCGCGTCGCGCAGCTCGGGCCACAACTCGGCGTCCGCGACCGGCGCTTCCTCGTCCGGGTGCGCGGCGTGCGCGGCGGGCGTGCGCGCGTACGGCCCGACCACCACGTTCCAGCGGCCGAGCACCGCGGCCGCGTACAGGAAGCCGCCGTTGTAGAGGAGTCGCACCAGCCACTGCCCGTCGTGCAGCAGCCCGCGCGGGAAGATCAGCAACAACAGCGCGACGAACGGCCGCATCAGCACGATCCACGCGACGAAGCCCAGGACCAGGAACAACGCGGCGCGGCGCCACTGTTCGGGGCGCGGGCGCCCGTTCAGCTCGGCGCGCCGGTCCAACCGCTGCCACCACGGGCGCAGGAACGGCCAGGCGATCTCGTGCCAGCGGCCCAGATAGCCGAAGAGCACGAAGACCAGGACGTAGAGCAGATTGTTGAACAGCAGCGGCCACAGGAAGGTGGGGATGATCTTCCGGACCAGCCACACGTAGGCCATGATCACCCAGTTCAGGCTGAGCACCGCGATCACCAGCCACAACACCGCGCGCCGCACCAGCGCCGCCTCCGGCCGGGTGCGCGCCTCGCGCTCGGCCGCCCGCAGCTTGATCTCCCGCTCGTCCCGGCCGTATCCGTACACGCCCGGGGCCTCGCGGTGGCGCGGACCGCGCAGCCACCCGCGCAGGTCGAAGCCGTCGGGATCCACGTCGCGATCCGCCGCCGCCGGCGCGGGCACCCGCGCCCCGGCGGTCCGCGCACGGCGGGTCGGCGGTGTGCTCCGGCGTGCCGGGTCGACCTCGAAGGCCGCGGCCTCGAAGGCCTCCGCCTCGACAGCCGGCGACGCCGGGGAATCCGGCCGTTCCACGTCCACGTCCAGCCCTCCCGGAACCACGTCCTGAACCGGTACTCAATCTAGGCGCCACACCCGCTGTCGTGATGATCATTCCGGCGCGAGTCCGCGTTGCGTTCCGAAGTTGTTCTGCCCGATCGGCATTTGTCCATCCCGGACACAAGCAACCGGGTGATTAACCGATGCGGCGCATGCGGCGAACGCGACTCGGCGCCTAGCCTGCCGATAGGACCGCGGTGCCACCGTGAACCCCCGCCTCGACCCACAGGAGACCAGCATGGGCGCTTCGCAGCCCGGCGGGCCCTCGCTCCCGCAGGAGCGCCGGCTCGTCACCGCCATCCCCGGCCCGAAGTCGACCGAGCTGATGACGCGCCGCAACCAGGCGGTGGCGCGCGGCGTCAGCACCACCCTGCCGGTCTTCGTGACCCAGGCGGGCGGCGGCGTGGTCGTCGACGTGGACGGCAACTCCCTGATCGACTTCGGCTCCGGCATCGCGGTCACCAGCGTCGGCAACTCGGCCGAGGGTGTGGTGCGTCGCGCGTCCGAGCAGCTCCAGCGCTTCACCCACACGTGCTTCATGGTGACCCCGTACGAGTCGTACGTCGCCGTGGCCGAGCAGCTCAACGAGCTGACCCCGGGCGACCACGACAAGCGCACCGCGTTGTTCAACTCGGGCGCCGAGGCGGTGGAGAACGCGGTCAAGATCGCGCGTGCGCACACCAAGCGCCCCGCGGTGGTCGTGTTCGACCACGGCTACCACGGTCGCACCAACCTGACCATGGCGCTGACCGCGAAGAACATGCCGTACAAGGAGTCGTTCGGCCCGTTCGCCCCCGAGGTCTACCGGGTCCCGGTCGCCTACCCCTACCGCTGGCTGACCGGCGCGGAGAACTGCGCCGAGGAGGCCGCCGCGCAGGCGATCGACGTGATCACCAAGCAGATCGGCGCGCACAACGTCGCCGCCGTGGTGATCGAGCCCATCCTGGGCGAGGGCGGCTTCATCGAGCCGGCCAAGGGCTTCCTGCCCAGGATCGTCGAGTTCTGCAAGGCGAACGGCATCGTGTTCGTGGCGGACGAGATCCAGACCGGCTTCTGTCGTACCGGCCAGTGGTTCGCGTGCGACGACGAGGGCATCGTGCCGGACCTGATCACCACCGCCAAGGGCATCGCCGGCGGCCTCCCGCTGGCCGCCGTGACCGGGCGCGCCGAGATCATGGATTCCGCCCACGCGGGTGGTCTCGGTGGCACGTATGGCGGTAACCCGGTCGCCTGCGCCGCGGCGCTCGGCGCGATCGAGACGATGCGCGGGCTCGACCTCAACGGCGCGGCCCGCCGGATCGGCGAGATCATGCTCGGCCGACTGGGCACGATGGGCGAGAAGTTCGCCGAGATCGGTGAGGTCCGCGGCCGCGGCGCGATGATCGCGATGGAACTGGTCAAGCCCGGCTCCAAGGAGCCGAACGCCGAGCTGGCCGGCGCGGTCGCCAAGGCGTGCCACGCGCAGGGCCTGCTGGTGCTGACCGCCGGCACCTACGGCAACGTACTGCGCTTCCTGCCGCCTCTGGTGATGCCCGAGCACCTGCTCGTCGAGGGCCTGGACGTGCTGGAGGAGGCGTTCGCCGCCTCGGTCTGAGCCGCCCACGACACCACGAACCCGCCGCCCACCGGAACAATCCGGTGGGCGGCGGTTCTTGATGTTCGGCGTCTCGTTCGGCGCCTGCCTCGGCGTCCGGTTTCGGTGCTCGCCTCGGCGTGTTGTCGGGCGCGTTGTTCGAGTGCGTCGTCGAGCGCGGCCACTTCGGCCGGAAATCGACGTTCGAAAGCGGTGCGGGCCGATCAGAGCCGCGGTCGGCGCGGCGCCGGGGCGATCCGCTCGACCATGCTCAGGCCCGGGACGGTGTCCCACCCGCACAGGGCGAGCACGCGCAACATCTGTCGGCTCGCGCCGACCAGGACCATGTGACCACCGCGCCGGGACAACGCCCCGGCCTGGTCGACGAACACCCGCAGGCCCGCGACGTCGATGAAGGCGAGCTTGCTGACGTCCACCCGGACGTCACCGCCGTCACGGGCCGCGGAGGCCAGGACACGGCGCACCACGTCCACATTCGCGAGGTCGATCTCGCCTTCGAGTCGGAGGCCGCGCGGCCGCGTCGTGCGCACGACGCGAAGCTGGCGGTCGCTGGTCAGAACCACACCCATCGCACCCGCGCCCCGACCCGGTCGGGGTTCCACCGAGGAATCGAACACGGCACCGCCCGCCTTGACGCCCTTGGATACCACCGGGGCCTCGGCCCGGCGGACGCGCCCGCTCCCCGCAGGGGCCGGGATGCACGGCACGCGGTATGTCGAGTAATCGGACTCTTCAACCACCTGACCAACCCTACCTTTGCGTGCTGACAGCAGAGGGGCGATCGACGACATTGCGTCAATGCCACGTCACTCGTGCCACCGTCGATTTGCCCTGCTTACGGATGTTCTCCGCGTACTTGGACTCTCCGGGGCGGCCGGCCTCACGCGACACGCGCTGTGACGCCGCTCACACCCTTCAATGCTCCAACGTACAGCGTGTATGTCTCGCCTTCCAGACCGTGGAGAACGTGTGCAGGCTTTGTGAGAAGGCCGCGCGTCGGGAACCTGCCGACCTGTTCTCCGCGTATCTTCGAGTGAGATGCACAGACCTTCCACCGACGCCGGCCCTGAGCAAGCCGGCGGCCGCCCCGGGACAACGCCCCCCGTTCCGGGGCGGTGGTCTGTTCACTCACAGTACACGCGTGGCCTCGTAGCGCCGCTGATTCCCGCCATCGTGCTCGTCGTGCTCACCATCCAGGTGGTGGCCGAAAGCGGACCCTCGATCGCGCTCGATCGCACCGTGCGCGACGCGATGCGCGATCTGGCGGGCGCGCGGGGCGCGGCCTGGTTGGACGGCCCGATGCACCTGCTCGCCGATCTCGGCGGACCGCTGCCGGCCGGGATCGTGCTCGCCTGCGCGGCGCTGTTCGCGACCTGGCGGGCGCGCGGCGGGTACCCGCTCGCGATCGCGGCGGGGGCGGTGCTGGTGGTGATGGTCGCGGTGATCGGCGGCAAGGACCTGATCGGTCGGCCAGGACCCGGCGAATCGCCCGTGCCCGCCGACGAGTGGGGCTTCTTCCCGTCCGGCCATACCGCGACCTCGACGGTCTGCTTCGGGATCGCCGCGCTGCTGCTCGGGCGTGTCGCCTCGGCGCGGGCGGGCCGGTACTGCACATGGGCCGCGGTGCTCGTGTGCGCCGCGATCGGCTTCGCGCTGATGTGGTGCGACTACCACTGGCTCGCCGACGTGCTGGCCTCGTGGGCGCTGTGCGCGATCGTGCTGTGGACGGCGGCTCGGGTGGCCGACGCCGCCGGGCTCAGACCTCGGCCGCCCGCCGGGCCGCCGTCGCCATCGCCTCGTGGAAGCCCGCCATCGTCCGCTCGATGATCGCGGCCACCGTCTCCACCTCGTGCACCAGGCCGACCGACTGACCCGCGGAGGCGAGCGACGCCTCCATGTCGCCGCCGAAGTACAACCGTTGGATCGCGTCGAGCGAACTGCGCGCCGGCCCGCCGGAGGCGGCCAGGGCGCGGGAGAAGTCGGTGCCCAGCACCCGCATGGTCGGGCTGCCCGAGCGGTTGACCACCACGGTCCCGGTCTCGTCCGCGGCTAGCACTGCCTGCTTGTAGTGGGTGTGCACCGGACTCTCGGCCGAGGCCAGGAACCGGGTGCCCATCTGTACCGCCTCGGCGCCCAGCGCGAACGCCGCCGCCATGCCGCGCCCGTCCACGATGCCGCCGGCCGCGACCAGCGGCAGGTCGGTGATCTCCCGGATGCCCTGGAGCAGCACGAGCAGCGACACCTCGGCCGGGTTCTTGAAGCCGCCGCCCTCGGCTCCCTCCACCACCAGTCCGTCCACGCCGGCGTCGACCGCCTTGCGCGCGGCCCGGATCGAGGGCACCACGTGATAGACGATCAGGCCGTGCTCGCGCAGCAGGTCGACGAAGGTCGCCGGGTTGCCCGCCGACGTGGTCACGAAGCGCACGCCCGCGTCGGCCACGTGCCGCACGAGCCGGTCGTCGCGCAGGAACATCAGCGGCAGGTTGACCCCGAACACCAATCCCGAGCCGACCATCGTGTCGATCTCCCGGCGGCAGGCGTCGACCTCGCCGGAGGAGGTCTCCACCATCCCGAGCCCGCCCGCCGCGGACACCGCGGCGGCCAGTGGGGAGCGGGCTATCCAACCCATCGGCGCCTGGATCACGGGGTGCCGGGCGCCGGTGTGCGCGAGTACGCGGTTGACCATGGCCGGAGGCTATCTCGACAGGTGAACGGTGAGAAAACTTTTCCCGCGACGCAATCTGCGGATTACGCGCCATCAGATGCCAGCTTGAAGCGTTATTCGATGAAATCTGGGCGTACAACCTGCGGAATCAGTTGCTAACGGGATCTTGACGGGTGATCAAACGGGCGTTTGTATTACGCCGCACCGTTCGGAAGGTACGAACGGCTCACCATCCGTCCCGGAGGCGATAACCGCACCCCGCTGTCCCGCAGAGGTAGCGCACATGGCTGTTGAAACAACCCCACCGCCGTCCGGGACCCTGACTCCAGTCACCCTCGACGCCGGTGGTACCCCCGCCCCGCTCAAGCGCTCCATCGGAGTCGTCGGCGGCACACTGCTCACCCTCTCCTGTCTGACCCCCGCGTCCTCGCTCTTCGTGATCGTTCCGGACATGTTCGAGACGCTCGGCTCCGGCACCGCGTTGGCCCTGGTCGTGGCCGCCGTCCTGTGCGTCGGCGTCGCGTTCTGTTACTCCGAGCTGGGCACCCTGATCCCCAGCGCCGGCGGCGAGTACGCCATGGTCGGCACCCTGATGGGCCGCTTCATGGGCTGGCTGGTCTTCATCATCGCCACCATCGTGGTGATGATCGTGCCGCCGATCATCGCGCTGGGCACCGCCGATTATCTGACCTCGATCGCGACGATCGACACCCTGTGGGCCGGCGCCGCGGTGATGATCCTGGCCACCATCATGGGTTTGCTCGACCTGCGCGCGAACGCGTGGGTGACCGGCGTGTTCCTGGCCCTGGAGGTGATCGCCGCGGCGATCGTGGCCTTCCTCGGCTTCGCCAACACGCACCAGTCCACCTCGACGCTGATCAAGCCCGAGGTCATCGCGGACACCGCGGGCAACACGACGGATCCGGTGAAGATGGCCGTGCTGATCGCGGGCATGGCCGGCGCGCTGTTCGCCCTCCAGGGCTTCTCCACCGCGGTCTACCTGGCCGAGGAGATGGAGAACCCGCGCCGCACGGTCTCCCGCACGGTGTTGTGGACCCTGGGTCTGGGCGGCGTGATCCTGATCGTGCCGACCATCGCGATCTCGCTGGGCGCACCCGACCAGGCGACCCTGGCGGGCGGCGACATCCTCGGCCTGGTCGAGGGCTGGTCCAACCACGGCATGGCCACCTTCATCGGCCTGTGCATCGCGCTGGCGATCATCAACGCGGGCGTGGTCATGGTGATCCAGAACTCGCGGGTGGTCTACGCCTCGGCCCGCGACCGGGCCTGGCCCGAGCCGATCAACCGGGCCTTCGGCAAGGTGAACCGGTTCGGTTCGCCGTGGGTCTCCACGCTCGTGGTCGGCGTGCCCGGCGCACTCCTGTGCTTCGTACCCACGACGCTCCTCAGTGAGGTCACCGGCGTCGCGGTCGCCGCGCTCTACCTGGTGGTGGCGCTCGCCGTGCTGGTCGCGCGCAAGGGCGCGCACAAGACCACCCAGGCGTGGCGGATGCCGCTGTGGCCCGCGATCCCGGTGCTGCTGATCGCGGCGATGATCTACGTGCTGACCGAACAGCCCACCCGTGCGCTGCTGATCACCGGCGGTGTGCTGGTCCTGGCCGCGCTGTACTGGGTGCTGTACCTGCGGCCGCGCCAGGAGACCCGCTGGAACATCAAGCTGATGGCCGACGACTCCTGACCGTCGCGGGCCTGCGGCAACCGCCGCACGCCGTACCCGCCCGAGGGCGGTGCCTCCTCCTGTGGGCACCGCCCTCGGGCGCGTCCGGACCCGTTTCGGTCCGCCGCCCGGCTCAGTCCTCCAACAGCGCCGACCGCAACCGGTCCAGCCGGTCCGCGTCCAGGCCCAGGCCCCGCTCCAGGTAGGCGTCGAAGCCGCCCCAGTGGGTGTCCATCACCTCCAGCGCGCCGCGCAGGTACTCCTCGCGTACCTCCAGGAACGGCTGGAAGAGTTCGAGCAGGCCGGGCCGCATCGCGAGCTTGTCGCTGTTCGGCTCGTAGCGGTTGCCCGGTTCGTTGCTGACCAGGTAGTTCGCCACCGCGTCGTCGGCGGAGACGCCGACGATCCGCTGCACCAGCGCCGCCGCTATGCCCGCCCGGTCCTTGCCGGCCGAACAGTGCACCACCACCGGCAGACCGTCGGCGTCGATCATCGCGCGCAACATCTCCGCGTGCTTGTCGACCCGGTTCACCACCTGGTCGCGGTAGTCCGCCGCGATCGACTTCTCCGCGCGCCCGTTGCCGAGCCGCTCGCGCAGCACGCTCAGGTCGGCGTTGCGCAGATCGCTCCAGAAGTCCGAGTGCCGGGCCGGGTCGGACATCGGCAGGTTGAGCCATCGCGCGCCGTCCGGCAGCACGTCGGCGCCGTCCAGCTCGATGTCGGCCGGGCTGCGCAGGTCCACCACGAGCCGGATGCCCAGCTCCGCGATCACCGCGCGGTCCGCGTCGGTGGGCTTGGCCAGGTGGCCGCTGCGGAAGTAGCGGCCGGCGCGCACCCGCCGGCCGTCGGCGGTGGGCAGTCCGCCGATGTCGCGGAAGTTGCGGACCCCTTCGAGGGCGAGTCCGGCGTCCGCCTGATGTTGTGTCACGTGTCTCCTCGTGCTGCTCGGGCTCGTACTGCCTCGGCGCGGGTCCCGGGACCCGCCGAACGAATGCGGCGGGTTCAGGCGCCGCGGACCGGACGCGGCTCGCCGAACCGCTCCAGGAACCCCTCGTCGGTCATCTCGCGCATCTCCTCGATGGTCACCACGCCCAGCATGAGATCGGTGAGAAAGCGCGGTGCGGGCTTGGCTCGCATCGCGTCCGTGATCGGACCGGGCGCGGTGTGCGCCCGGGACTCGACCCGCCCGTCGGGGTGCAGCGTGAACGTCCGGTAGCCGGGGCCGTCGAAGTGCCTGCCGGCGTAGTCGATGCTGTACGTCGTCGAGGGCGCCACGAACACCGGGACACCGGCGAACTCGCCCTCCAGGCTGCCGTGCAGGTGGCCGCCGGAGATGGCCCGGATGTGCCCGAAGTCGCCGAGCAGCGCGCCGAGTCGACCGGAGGGGTCCAGGTGCGGGGAGATCTCCGCGAGTGGTGGCTGGTGCACGAACAGCAGGACGTGTTCGGCGTCGGACCCGGCCAGGATCTCCCGGATCCGGGCCGCCTCGGGCGCGCTGAGCTCGGGCCCGTCGGCCCGGGTCATCCGGTCGTCGAGATCGCGGTACACGCCGTCGCCCACGTGTTCGCGGCCGAGCGCGTTGGTGTCCACCATGAGCAGCAGCCACTTCCCGATCCGCACCGCGGGTTCCAGGTGCACACCGGTACGCGGCAGGCCCGCGGTGTAGGCGTCGTGGCTGTCGTGATTGCCCGGCAGGCAGTACACCGGCACCGGGAGCTCCTGCAGCACGTCCCCGAGCCGCCGGTAGGCGCCCGGTTCGCCGGTGTCCGCCAGGTCGCCGGACGCGACCAACACGTCGGCGGCGGAGAGCGCGTCGGCGGCGTGCGCGAGGGCCGCCGCCAATCCGGCGTCCGGGTCGTGCTGCACGAACCCGTGCGTGCCCGGAGCGTCCCGGTAGTGCACGTCGGAGATCTGGATCAATCGGACGGCCGTATCGCCGTCCGGTCTGTCGTCGATGGGCATGCGCCGTTCCCCTGTCGCGTTCGTCGCGGCCGCCGATTGATCATCTGACGACCCGTCACGCATGCTGCCAGGGAAGGCGTACGGAAGAAATGGGCAAGCCCGCCCGGCGCGCGCGGGAACGACGAAGCCCGCCCGACCACGTCATTGGGGTCGGGCGGGCTGCGCGCGAAGTACGGCGCGCGGTATGTCAGTCGTTGGTCGGGAAGCCCAGGTTGATGCCGCCGTGGCTGGGGTCGAGCCAGCGCTGGGTGACGACCTTGCCGCGGGTGAAGAACTGCACGCCGTCGGCGCCGTACGCGTGCAGGTCGCCGAACAGCGAGTTCTTCCAGCCGCCGAACGAGTAGTAGGCGACCGGGACCGGGATCGGCACGTTGATGCCGATCATGCCGACCTCGACCTCGTTCTGGAACCGGCGGGCCGCGCCACCGTCGTTGGTGAAGATCGCGGTGCCGTTGCCGTACGGGTTGGCGTTGATCAGCGCCAGGCCCTCGTCGTAGGACTCGACCCGGACCACCGACAACACCGGGCCGAAGATCTCGTCGGTGTAGATCGACATCCCGGGCGTGACGTTGTCGAACAGGGTCGGGCCGACCCAGTAGCCCTCGGCCGTGTCGGCGCCGTTGATCGGGTGCTCGCGGCCGTCCACCACCAGCGTCGCGCCCTGGTCCTCGCCCGCCTGGACGTACGACAGCACCTTGTCCGCGTGCTGCCGGGTGACCAGCGGGCCCATCTCGGACTGGGCGTCGTTGCCGGCGCCGACCCGGAGCTTGGTCATCCGCTCCTTGATCCGGGCGATCAGCTCGTCGGCGATCGGCTCGACCGCGACCAGGGCGGAGATCGCCATGCAGCGCTCGCCGGCCGCACCGAAACCGGCGTTGACCGCGGCGTCGGCGACCAGGTCCAGGTCGGCGTCCGGGAGCACCAGCATGTGGTTCTTGGCGCCGCCGAGCGCCTGCACCCGCTTGCCGTAGCGGGTGCCGTTCTCATACACGTACTTGGCGATCGGGGTCGAGCCGACGAACGAGACGGACTTGATGTCCGGGTGCTCCAGGATGCGGTCGACCGCGACCTTGTCACCGTGCACGACGTTGAACACGCCCTCGGGCAGCCCGGCCTGCTTCCACAGGTCGGCGAGGAAGTTCGCGGTGGACGGGTCCTTCTCGCTGGGCTTGAGAATCACCGTGTTGCCGGTGGCGATCGCGATCGGGAAGAACCACATCGGGACCATCGCCGGGAAGTTGAACGGCGAGATGATCGCGACCGGGCCGAGCGGCTGGCGGATCGAGTAGACGTCGATGCCGGTCGACGCCTGCTCGGAGTGCCCGCCCTTCTGCAAGTGCGGGATGCCGCAGGCGAGTTCCACGACCTCCTGGCCGCGGGCGATCTCGCCGAGCGCGTCCGAGTGCACCTTGCCGTGCTCGGCCACGATGATCGCGGCGAGCTCGTCCTTCTTGGCGTTGAGCAGCTCGCGGAAGTTGAAGAGCACGGAGGAGCGCTTCGCGAGCGAGGCGTTCTTCCAGCCGGCGAAGGCGCGGACGGCGACCGAGACGGCCTCGTCGACCTCGGCCACGGAGGCGTAGTCGACCGTGCCGGTGACCTTGCCGGTGGCGGGGTTGTGGATGTCGCCCCGACGCTCGGAGGTACCGGTCCACTCCGCGTTGGCAATCCAGTGGGTTACGTGGTTCGTCACGGTCCGACCTTCCGGGGGGATGCGGTTCTGGCGAGGGGCCGCACAAGCCCCGTACGGTTTGCCAGTCTGCTGGCCGGAGGGTGTGGGCTCAAGGTTCACAGTGTCGGCGGTTGGGGCGTTCGCCTTACAGACCGTCTTGGTCGGTGTTGGGGTGCCACCCGCCCACCCGTTACGTTTCGGGACGACGCTGCGGATTCACCTCGCGGGGCGGGCGAATCATGGCCTCGCGGCCCCCGCCGGGGCTCGGGAACGGCGCACCGGAAGCCGGGTGAGGCGCATGCTCACCCGGCTGCCCGACGGCGCGTCAGCGCCCCCGACTCGATCGCGTGAAGTGATCGACGAGCGCGCGAGGAGAGCGGCCGGAGGCCGCCCGGCGGCACAGCCGCCCCGCGCGCAGCGCGGTTCTAACTGTCGAAGCCCATGCCTACCTTGTCGAGGGCCTTGAGCCACAGGTTGCGCTTGCCGCCGTTCTTGTCGGCGCGGTCCATCGACCACTTGGTCATCGAGACGCCGGCCCACTTGATCGGCTCCGGCGGGAACGGGAGCGGCTTGGTGCGGACCATCTCGAGTTCGGTGCGCTCGGTGGGGCGGCCGTCGAGCCGGTCCAGCATCACCTCGGCGCCGAAGCGGGTGGCACCCACGCCCAGGCCGGTGTAGCCCAGCGCGTACGCGACCTTGCCCTTGTAGGCGGTGCCGAAGAACGCCGAGAAGCGGCTGCAGGTGTCGATCGCACCGCCCCACGTGTGGGTGAAGCGCAGGCCCTCGAGCTGCGGGAACGTCTCGAAGAAGTGCTGGGCGAGCTTCGCGAAGGTCTCCGGCCGCTGGTCCAGGTCCGAGGACAGCTTGGAGCCGTAGTGGTAAATGGCGTCGTAGCCGCCCCACAGGATCCGGTTGTCCGCGCTGAGCCGGTAGTAGTGGAACTGGTTGTTCGTGTCGCCGATGCCCTGCCGGTTGTGCCAGCCGACCGCCGCGAGCTGCTCCTCGGTGAGCGGCTCGGTCATCATCGCGTAGTCGTAGACCGGGACCACGAACGGCCGCAACCGCTTGACCAGCGACGGGAACACGTTGGTGCCCAGCGCCACGTTGCCCGCGAAGATCCGGCCGTACGCGGTCTCGAGCACCATCCCGGAGCCGTGTTCGGCCAGTCCGGTCACCTTGGTGCGCTCGTGGACGCGCACGCCCAGCGACTCGCACGCGGCCTTGAGGCCCCAGGCCAACCGGGCCGGGTCCACCATCGCGCAGCCGGTCTTGTCCCACACGCCCGCGAGATAGGTCGGCGAGGCGACCTCGGCCCGGACCTCGTCGCGGTCCAGGAAGGTCAGTTCGGTGCCGTACCGCTTCGCGAGTTCGATCTCCTCGCGCAGTTCCTCGACCTGGTGCGGCTGCGTCGCGACGTTGAGCTCGCCGGTGCGCTCGAAGGCGCAGTCGATGCCGTAGCGCTCGACCGCCGCCTGGATCTCGTCCAGGTTGTGCTCGCCCAGCCGCTCCAGCCGGGCCAGTTCGTTCGGCCAGCGGTCCAGGCCGTTGTAGAAGCCGTGGGTCAGGCTCGCGGCGCAGAATCCACCGTTGCGACCCGAGGCCGCCCAGCCGATCTCGTGTGCCTCGACCAGCATCACGTCGCGCGAGGGGTTGCGTTCCTTCGCGATCAGCGCGGTCCACAGGCCCGAATAGCCGCCGCCGACGACCACGAGATCGCAGTGCTGGTCGCCGACCAGGGCCGCGCGCGGCTCGGGGCGGTCGGGCCGGTCGAGCCAGAAGGGAGTCGGCGCGGCGTCCGCGAGCGAGCGGACGGCCTCGACCGAGGGGGCAGGATCCGACGTGTTCCGGGGACCCATGGGGTTTCACCACTTTCGCGGGGCCCGCCGGGGTCCCCTTGTCGGACCCCGGCGGTTTCACCGCATAGCTACAGATCTGGGATTGATCATCATGCAACGGACGAACTACGCCCGCTGTTTGGCCCGCCGTGACGCGCGGATCTGTCCGATCATCACGATCAGCACGGCGATCACGAACATCGCCGAGCCGATCACGTTGATCTGCGGCGGGGTGCCGCGCTGGGCGGCGCCGTAGACGAACATCGGGAAGGTGACCGTGTTGCCCGAGGTGAAGTTCGTGATCACGAAGTCGTCGAAGCTCAGCGCGAAGGCGAGCATCGCGCCCGCCCCGATGCCGGGCGCCGCGAGCGGCAGGGTCACCCGCAGGAACACCTGGGTGGGTGACGCGTACAGGTCCTGCGCGGCCTCTTCGAGCTTGGGGTCCATGCCCAGCACGCGGGCCTTGACCGCGACCACCACGAAGCTCAGGCAGAACATGATGTGCGCGATCAGGATGGTGACGAAGCCGGTGTTGATCCGCATGTTCAGGAACAGCGTGCCGAGCGAGGCGCCCATCACCACCTCGGGCATCGACATCGGCAGGAACAGCAGCGTGTTGATCGCGCCGCGGGCGCGGAACCGATAGCGGCCGAGCGCGAACGCGATCGCGGTGCCGAGCACCGTGGCCGCGATCGTGGACAACACCGCGATCTTCATGCTGACCGCGACCGAGTCGCAGATGCCCGCGACCCCGCACGGCTCCTTCCACGCGTCGAGCGTGAAGCCGTTCCAGGTGTAGTTGAAGCGCCCGTTCGGATCGTTGAACGAGAACATCAGCACGACGATGTTGGGCAGCGTCATGTAGCCCAGCGCGAGTAGGCCGAACAGCACGATGACGTTGCGACGCAACCAGTTGACGACGGCCATCAGACCAGGTCCTCCGTCCCCGCCTTGCGGATGTACGCCGTCACCATGAGCACGATCAGCAACATCAGGATGAACGACAGGGCGGCCGCGGTCGGGTAGTCCAGCACCCGCAGGAACTGGGTCTGGATCACGTTGCCCGCCATGCCGGTGTCGGGCGAGCCGAGCCACTGCGCGTTGACGTAGTCGCCGGACGCCGGGATGAAGGTGAGCAGCGTGCCGGAGACCACGCCCGGCAGCGACAGCGGGAAGGTGACCTTGACGAAGGTGGTCTTCGGCGACGCGTACAGGTCGCCCGCGGCCTCGTGCAGCCGCGGATCGATCCGCTCCAGGCACGCGTACAGCGGCAGCACCATGAACGGCAGGAAGTTGTAGGTCAGACCGCAGATCACCGCGAGCGGCGTGGCCAACACCCGGTCGTCCTGGGTGAGTCCGAGGAACGCCGTGACGTTGGTGAAGTGCAGCTTGTTGAGCACGTCCACGACGATCCCGTTGTCCGCGAGGATCGTCTTCCAGGCCAGCGTGCGGACCAGGAAGCTGGTGAAGAACGGCGCGATCACCAGCACCAGCCACATGCCGCGCCACCGGCCGGCCTTGAACGCGATCGCGTAGGCGAGCGGGTAGCCGATCACCAGGCACATCACGGTCGCGGCGGCGGCGTACCCGAACGAGCGCAGGAACTGCGGGTAGTACTGCTCGATCGCGTCCCAGTAGGTGGCCCAGTGCCAGGTGAGGTCGTAGCCCTTGCTCAGGTTGCCGGTCTGCAGCGAGGTCGAGCCCTGCACCGCCATCGGGACGGCGAAGAACACCACCAGCCACAGCAGACCGGGAGCGAGCAGCGCGTACGGCACCCATCTGCCGCGCCGTTCGAGCTCCGTGGTCGCCTTGGTGTCCTCCGCACCCCCCGTCGTGCCCGCGCCCAGGGTGCCCAGCGCGCTCACGCGGCGTCCTCGCTCGCCTCGGCGATGCCCGCGGTCAGGTCGCCCGACTCCAGGCCGAAGCCGTGCCCCGGGTTCCAGTGCAGGATCACCGTCGCGCCGGGCACCACACGCGGGTCGCGCTCCATGTTCTGCTCGAACACGGTGAACTCCTGGCCCCAAGGCATGCGCACGACGTACTGCGTGGAGACGCCGATGAACGCGGCGTCCACGATCACGCCGCCGTCGAGGCGATTGCGGCCGTCCGCGATGGTGGCGTCCGCCGCGTAGGTGATGGTGATCTTCTCCGGACGGATGCCCATCACCAGCCGGTCGCCGTCGGCGGACGAACGGGCCGCGGGCAGCACCAGCCGGTTGCCCTGCGCGTCCAACAGCAGATCACCGTCGGCGCGCCCGGTCACCTTGGCCTCGATCAGGTTGGACTGGCCCAGGAAGTTGGCCACGAAGGTGGTGCGCGGCGCCTCGTACAGCTCGACCGGCGAGCCGAGTTGCTCTATTCGGCCGCCGTTCATCACGGCGATCGTGTCGGCCATCGTCATGGCCTCTTCCTGGTCGTGCGTCACGTGCACGAAGGTGATGCCCACGTCGGTCTGGATGCGCTTGAGTTCGAGCTGCATCTGCCGCCGCAGCTTGAGGTCGAGCGCGCCCAGCGGCTCGTCCAGGAGCAGTACCTGCGGCGTGTTGATCAGCGCCCGGGCCACCGCGACCCGCTGCTGCTGACCGCCGGAGAGCTGGGTGGGCTTGCGCTTGGCCAGGTGCCCGAGCTCGACCAGGTCGAGCATGTCCTTGACCGGACCCGCGGTGTCCTTGATGCCGCGCCGCTTGAGCCCGAAGCCGACGTTGTCGGCCACGCTCAGGTGCGGAAACAGCGCGTAGTTCTGGAACACCGTGTTGACGGGGCGCTTGTACGGCGGCAGCGCCGTGACGTCGCGGTCGCCGATGCTGACGCTGCCCGTCGAGGGCTGCTCCAGTCCGGCGATCATCCGCAGCGTCGTGGTCTTGCCGCACCCCGAGGCGCCGAGGAGGGCGAAGAACGATCCCGCCGGGATCGTCAGGTCCATGGGTCGGACGGCCGTGAAGTCGCCGTAGTGCTTGCTCAGACCCGCCAAGGAGACGTCGCCGGAGTCGCCGGCCCGCTGCTGCTCAGTCATGATTCCTCTCGCCGCATCGCGGGCCGGGGCCCGTCCGCCGGCCGCAAGGGCGGTCGAGGGCTCGCGCTCCCGACCGCCCGCTCGATGGGGTGGTTACCGATCTCCGAAGATCGTCCGGTGCCAGTCCTTGCGGGCGATTCCGGTGCCGTCGTACATGACGTGCTTGACCTGGGTGTACTCGTCGAAGGAGTACTGCGACATGTCCTTGCCGAAGCCGGACGCCTTGTAGCCGCCGTGCGGCATGTCGCTGATGATCGGGATGTGGTCGTTGACCCACACGCAGCCGGCCTGGATCTCCCGGGTCGCGCGCAGCGAGCGGAAGATGTCCCGCGTCCACGCGGAGGCGGCGAGGCCGTACGGGGTGTCGTTGGCGAGGCGGATGCCCTCCTCGTCGCTGTCGAACGGCAGCACGACCAGGACCGGGCCGAAGATCTCGTCCTGCACGATCTCGCTGTCCTGGGCCACGTCGGTGACCAGCGTCGGACGATAGAACGCGCCCTTGGCCAACTCGCCGCCGGGGATCTCGCCGCCGGTCACGATCGTCGCGCCGTAGCCGCGGGCACGCTCGACGAAGCCGGCCACCGACTCCTGCTGGCGCCGCGAGACGAGCGGGCCGAGGTCGGTCGAGGGGTCCATCGTGTCGCCGAGCCGCACCCCGTCGTACAACTCCGCGACGCCCGCGACGAAAGCGTCGTAGAGCGGGCGCTGCACGTAGGCGCGGGTCGCGGCGGTGCAGTCCTGGCCCGAGTTGATCAGCGACGCGGCGACCGCGCCGTTGATCGCGGCGTCGAGGTCGGCGTCGTCGAAGACCACGAACGGGGCCTTGCCGCCGAGTTCCAGGTGCAGCCGCTTGACGGTCTGCAGCGCGACCTCGCCGACCCGCTTGCCGACGCCGGTGGAGCCGGTGAACGAGATCATCGACACGTCCGCGTGGCCCATCAGGTACTCACCGACGGTCCGGCCCTTGCCGGTGATCACGTTGACCACGCCGTCGGGGATGCCCGCGTCGGAGCACGCCCGCGCGAACATCAGCGAGGTCAGCGGGGTGATCTCGGCGGGCTTGAGCACGATGGTGTTGCCCGCGGCGATCGCCGGAAGGATCTTCCAGGCGGCCATCTGGAGCGGGTAGTTCCACGGCGCGATCGAGCCGACCACGCCGATCGCCTCGCGGCGCACCATCGACGTGGAGCCGGCCGAGTACTCGCCGGCCGCCTTGCCCTCCAGGTTGCGCGCCGCGCCCGCGAAGAACGCGGTGTTGTCGATCGTGCCCGGCACGTCGAACTCGGTGCTGAGCCGGATCGGCTTGCCCGCCTGCGCGCTCTCGACGCGGGCGAAGTCCTCGGCACGCTCCTCCAGCAGCACCGACAGCCGGTTCAACGCGGTCGCCCGCTCGCCCGGGGTGGCCCGCGACCACTGCGGGAAGGCGCCCTTGGCGGCGGCTACCGCCGCGTCCACGTCCGAGGGGTCCGCCAGCGTGAGGGTCTCGACCGTCTCGCCGGTCGCCGGGTTCGTGACGTCGAAGGTCTCTCCGGACGAGCCCTGCCGCAGTTGTCCCCCGACGTACTGATGACCTTTGCCGAAGTCCTGCACAGGCATGGGAGCCCTCCAAGGGGGTTTTCGATGAGCCGACGGGCGCCGCGGGTGGCGGTTATGCGCGTGAGCCGCGTCAGCGTAGGACGATGCCGTTTCGACACGGGGTGCCGCAACAGGCACATCGACAGGTACGAGGACGTGGGCTTTACAGGTCGTGAATCGTCGCGATCGACCCCGGGGTCGGGGGTCGAACCGCTCGACGACCTGTCACCATGGAAGTATCGCCCGCCGAGCCGTTTACAGATTGCTCGCCGATTCCCGCTTCCCTCGGGAACCAACCGCCGTCGCGGTCGGGCCGAAGTCAGCTCGCGGAGGTTTTCGGATGTTCCCCACGGTCGCCGACGTACTGGCCCTCGATATCGTCCGGCGCGGCCGCCCGCAGGTGGTCGCGGGTGAACGCGGCCTGGCCCGGCCGGTGCGCTGGGTGCACATCAGCGAGCTGCCGGACGTGACCCGGCTGCTCAAGGGTGGCGAGCTGGTGATGGCCACCGGCATCGCGCTCCCCGAGGAGCGCGAGGGCCTGCAACGCTACATCCGCGATCTCGCCGACGTGGACGCGGCCGGTCTCGTGGTCGAGCTGGGCCGGCGCTACACCGACCAATTGCCGCGCGCGCTGGTCGCCGCGGCCGAGCAGGTCGGCCTCCCGGTGATCACGCTGCGCAACGAGACTCGGTTCATCGGCATCACCGAGGCCGTACACGGGCTGATCATCGACGCCCAGCTCGCCGAACTCCAGGCGTCCGAGGCGGTGCACCAGGCGTTCAACGAACTCGCGGTCGAGGGCGCCGAACCCGCCGAGATCGTCCGGCAGGCGTCCCGGATGGCCGGGCGCCCGGTGATCCTGGAGAACCTCGCCCACCAGGTGCTCGCCTACGACGCGCCCGGGGTGGTCGCCGAAACCCTCCTGGAGAACTGGGAGGACCGCTCGCGGCAACTGCGCATGTCCGCCCGGACCGCCTTCGACGAACGCACCGGGTGGCTGGTGACCACGGTCGGCGCGCGCGGCCACGACTGGGGCCGACTGGTGCTGGTCGGCGACGGCACGCCACCGCTCGCGCAGCAGAGCATGCTGCTGGAGCGGGCCGCCTCCACCCTCGCGCTGAACCGCCTGGTGGTGCGCGACCGGGAGAGCCTGGAGCGGCAGACCCACCGCACGCTGCTGTCCGGCATCCTGACCCACTCCTACACGGTGGCCGAGGTGACTCTGCGGGCCCGCGCGCTCGGTGTGCCGCTGGAGGGGCGGCGGCTGGTCGGCGTGGTGTTGCGGCTGCGGCGCAGTGTGACCCCGGCCGCGCTGGAATCGCAGGCGCGGCTGCGCGACTTCACCGAGATCGCCGCCGCGGCGGTGCGCGAGCGCCGACTGGCGGCGCTGGTCGGCGGCCTGGACGACGACAACGTCGGGCTGCTGGTGGCGCTCGCGTCGCAGGACACCGAGGACGGCGCGCTGGAGGGCTTCTCCGCGGCGATCCGCCGGCTCGCCCCGGACCTCGCGGACGACATCGTGGTCGCGGTCGGCTCCTCGGTGGGCGCGGTGCGCGACGCGCGCCGCTCGCTCCTGGAGGCCACCCAGGTCGCGGACGCCGCGCTGCACCAGGGCGGCAAGGCCGCCTTCTACCGGCTGCCCGACGTACGGCTGCGCGGACTGCTGCACCTGCTGCGCGACGACGCGCGGCTGCAGACCTACGTCGAGCGCGAACTCGGGCCGCTGCTCGCCTACGACGCCCAGCAGGGCACCCAGTTGATCGCGATGCTCCAGGTCTATCTGGACCACGGCCGGAACAAGTCCGCGGCGGCCGACGCCGCGCACCTGTCCCGGCCCTCCTTCTACGAGCGGCTGCACCGGATCGAACGAATCCTGGGCGTCGACCTGGACCAGGTGGAGAGCTGCCTGTCGCTGCACGTGGCGCTGCTGGGTCTGGAGGCGCTGCGCCGGTGAGCGCGGCGCCCGTGGGATCCGCGCTCAGGCTCCGGGGCGGGCGCCCGCGAGGGCGAAGTCGGTCACCGCGAGCGCGTGCAGTGCCGCGTCGCGCGTCCACAACTGCTCGGTGCTGAAGACGTCGACCTCGATGTAGATGCCATTGACGATCACCGCCGCCAACATCGCGTGCCGGGAAATACCGGACTCGGTCCAGGTGTATTCCCAGACCACACCCTTGGCACCGTGAATGGCGCGTTCCCCGAAGACCACTTTCCGATAGTCGCGAAAAACCTTGGGCGCGTTCTGTTCGTCGTCGCGCCACTGCTCCAACAAATCCGTGGTCTGTTGGAACGCGGTACGCCCGGTCAACACGCTCGCGCCGGCCGGGTCCGAGTAGATCACGCTCTGGTTCTGCTCCTTTCGGTTCCAGCCCTGCGGGACCTGCCACGCGAAGGTGTTCTCGTCCGCCTTGCGCACCGGGATCGGCGCGGTCCCCGGGGTCGCGCCCGGGTACGGCGCGAGGCCCGCGACCGGGTTCGTCGAGGGCCGGCCGTTCGTCCCGGAGGCGGTCGACGGCCCCTCGCTGCCGCTCGCGCCACCCCTGTTCGTCCCGCCATCGCCGTCGGCGAGCAGCAGCGCCGCGACGATGGCGCCGGCCACCAGGAGTGTGACGACGGGCATCAGCACGGCCAGGAAGCGGCGGCGCGAGCGGGGTGGCCGGCGGGTGCGGCCCGGCAGCGGGAAGGTCGGCGAGTGGGCTCCGCCGGGCGGCGTGCTCGGCCGCTGCCCCGGCGGCGGCGCGGCGGGCACACGCGGGAACGGGTCGAGCGGGGTGCCGTCGTCGGGAGCGATCCGGGCGGGCGGGACCAGGTCGCGCAGCGGTGGTTGCGGATGCGTGGTCGGCACCAGCGTCGCGTCGTCGTCCGCCTCGACCGGGGCACGCTCGTTCGTGCCGTACTCGACCGGCCCCCGCTCGGCCGGCCCGCGATCGAGCGCCCGGCCGAGTGCGGTGGGCGGGATCGGTTGGGTCGACTCGCCCGCGTGCCGGCGCCCCTCGGCGGCGAGCAGCGCGCTCAGCCTGGCCTCCACCTCCGCCGAGTCCGGGCGCTGGGCCGGGTCGCGCCGGAACAGGTCGCGCACGAGCGGTCCCAGCGGACCGATCTCCTCGGGCACCTCGGGCTCGGCGATCACGATCGCGTGCATCGTGGCCACCGGCGTGGAGCGCCGGAACGGCGACGCGCCGGTGACCGCCGCGCACAGCGTGACGCCCAGCGACCACAGGTCGGAGGCGGGTCCGGGGTGTTCGCTCTCGATCCGCTCGGGCGCCATGAACTCGGGCGAGCCCAGGATCGCCCCGGTCCCGGTCAGCCCGCTGACCCCCTCCAGCGCGGCGATGCCGAAGTCGGTCAGCACGGCGTGGCCGTCCCGCTCGAGCAGCACGTTGCCCGGCTTGACATCGCGGTGGATGACGCCGTGCGCGTGCACGACGCCGAGCGCGCGGGCGATCTGCACGGCCATCGCCGCGGCGGCGTGCGGGGTGAGCGGCCCGTCCTCCTCCAGGATCGTGTCCAGCGAGCGGGCGTCGAGCAGCTCCATCACGATCCACAACCGGTCGTCGTCCTCGACGTAGTCGTAGACCCGCACCACGTTGGGGTGATTGATCCGCGCGGTCGCCTGCGCCTCCCGCAGGCTGCGTTCCCGGAAGGACTGGGACGCGCTGCGCCCCCATCCGGTGCTGATCACCTTCGCCGCCACAGGTCGGTCGAGCAGGCGGTCCCGGGCCCGCCACACGGTGCCCATCCCGCCGCTGCCGAGCACGTTCACCAGCTCGTACCGGGCTCCGACCACAAAGCCCGCCCCACCGTCTCCAGGCCCGCCCGGCATCGGCTTTCCCCCAGGTCCCGCCGCTTCTCAAGATCAGACCATTGCCGCTTTCGTGGGATTACCTCAAAAAGGCCCTGCGAAAGCTTAGGACGGACATGGTAGAACGAATCGTCACACATAGCGGGAGGGGGATACCGCATGTTCACTCCGAAAAAACTTCGATCAGAAAACGTCAAGCGCGCGGCGTTGATAATTTCTGTTCCGGTCGGAATAGGAATGATTCTGAACGCCGGTCTGGCCGTCGCGGATACCGAGGGGAACGGTCCCGTCCATCGGTACGGCGGTGGGCACACCCACACGCACAGCCCGACGGGCGAGGTCACCACGAAGCCGCCCGCGACCACACGACCACCGGTCACCACCAAGCCGCCCACCTCACAACGGCCGAGCAGCACGCCGCCGCCCACGACGAACAAGCCCACGACCACCAGGCCGTCGACCACCAAGCCCTCGACCACCGAACCGGGGACGACGCCACCACCGACCACACCGCGGCCGAGCACCACCCCGCCCACCACCGCGCCGTCCGGCTCCGCGTCGCCGACCGTGCCGCCCACGGCCGAGCCGTTCGCGGTGACCACGTCCACCCAGATCACCTTCGACGCCAACGGCCGGGGCTCGATCGCGTTCACCGTCACCAACGCCACCGACCGGGCCCAGCCCGCCCGCGACGTGTACGCCCGCACCACCGGCGCGCTCCGGATCCTCTCGGTGTCCGGATGTTCGACCGCGCCCGCGCTCAAGTCCCCGGGACCGGCCTGGACCACCACGTTCAAGTGCGCACCGGGCGCGCTCGGGCCGCACGAGACCAAGCGGTGGTCGGCGGCCGTGGAATACCTGCCGGCCGTGCGGCAACCGCGCGCGGCGCGCGCCGAGGTGCGACTCCCGCTCGCGCCGGAGGCGGACATCTCCACGTTCTGCGTGCTCGTGGTGCCCGAGGGTGCGACGGACACGTCCGTGGTGCTGGGCCGGGCCGGACCGTTGACCCTGGTCAACCGGGCCAACAACAACGACCCGTCGTTCATCGGGTACACGGTGAACACCGCGAATCCGGGCGTACCCGGCACCACCACCGGTGGCGGAACGACCGGTGGCGGGACCACCGCTGGTGGCACGACCGGTGGCGGGACCACCGGTGGTGGCGCGACCGGTGGTGCGAGCACGGGCGGAACCACCGGCGGCACCGAAGCGCCCCCGCCGCCGAGCACCCTGCCCAAGACCGGCCCCGGCGACGACACCGTGTCACTGGCCGGCGGCGCGCTCGGCCTGATGCTGGTGGGCAACGCGCTGTTCCAGGGCACGCGCCTGCGCCGGGTCCGTTCCGCCGAGGGCGAGGACGAGGCGGACCGGGACTGATCGCACCCCGACCACACCCGGCGCGCGCCCGCCCCGGACCGTGCGCTCGGCCGAGCATGAACCCGGCCGAGCGGGCGCGCGCGGCGAACCGGACGGCCCCGACCCGTGCACAACGGGCCGGGGCCGCCCGACGTCAGTGCCCGGTGAGCGCCAGCACCCGTCGCGCGGCGGGCCGCTCCAGCAGATCGGCGAACGTGGTCCGCCCCTGCACCACCTTGCGGAACACCCGCCATCCCTGCGGCAGCGTGGTCACCGCGTGGTGCAACATCCCGGGATGCCGCTCGAAGACGCCGAGCAGGAGCCGTCCGGCGCGCATCTCACGACCCAGCACGGCGTCGATGTCCGCGTGGTAGTCGGCACCGATCTTGTCCACCTCGGCGTCGCCGGCCACTGCGGCCATCAGCGCGGCCCGCTCCCCCGCCAGCCGGCCGGAGCGCAGCGCGTACGAGATGCCCTCGCGCGTCCACGGTTCCAGCAGCCCGGCGGCGTCCCCGGCGACCAGCACCCGCCCGCGCGAAAGCGGCGCGCTCTCCTTGCGACAGCGGGTCAGGTGGCCCGACTCGACGGCGGGCCGGAACCCGGCCAGGCCGAGCCGACCGACGAAGTCGCGCAGGTAGGCGCGGGTGGCCTCGCCCTCGCCCCGGGCGCAGATCACGCCCACGGTCAACGTGTCCCCCTTGGGGAAGACCCACCCGTACGAGCCCGGCAGCGGGCCCCAGTCGAGCAGGATCCGGCCGCGCCAGTGCGCGGCGACCTCCGGCGGCACCGGGATCTCCGCCTCCAGGCCCAGATCGACCTGCTCGAAGGTGACCCCGACGTAGGCCGAGCTGCGCCCGGCACTGCCGTCCGCACCGACCACCGCGTGCGCGCGCAGCACCTCGCCGCCGGCCAGGGTCAGCGTCACCCGGCCGTCCCGCTCGGCGATCCGGGAGACCGCGACGCCCTCGCGCAGGACCGCGCCCTCGGCCACCGCCGCGCGGGTCAGCGCCTCGTCGAAGCGGGCCCGGTCGACCAGGCCGATCAGCGTGGTCCGGGCCGAGCGCACCCGCCGGCGGCGCCCGCGCAGGGTGAACTCGACCTCGTGCACCAGGTCCTCGACCGGCGGCTCGAACCCGGGCGGGAGGGAGTTCTTGGAGGGGCCGATGATGCCGCCGCCGCAGGTCTTGTAGCGCGGCAGTTCGGCCCGGTCCAGGATCAGCGTCCGTCGGCCCGCGCGGGCCGCGGCCAGCGCCGCCGACGCCCCGGCGGGACCCGCTCCGATCACCACGACATCCCAGCTCACAGGCTCGGCACCGGGGTCGGTGCTGGGGTCGGCGGGCAGTTCGACGGCGGGCACGGAGACGGCCTCGGGGGAGCTGCTAGTCATGGATATCGACCCTAGTGCGTCCGTCCGGGCGGCTCTCGACGGGAGGTCGGCCGACGGCCTGCGCGTCTGCCCGGATCACCCCCGAACGCGAACTATGCTCCGCCGGTGTCCCACGACAGCGCGCCCTTCCTGATCGTCTTGACCCTGGCATTCGTCGCGCCGCTGACCGCGGACCTGCTCGGCCGGTGGGTCCCGGTGCCCACGGTCGTGCTGGAACTGTTGTTCGGAGTCGTGGCCGGGCCGTCGGTGCTGGACTGGGTGCGGGAGACGACCGTGTTGACCTTCACGGCCAACTTCGGGCTCGCGTTCCTGATGTTCCTGGCCGGCTTCGAGATCGACCCGGCCCGGCTCAGCGGCCGACCGCTGCGGCGGGCCACGTGGGGCTGGGCACTGTCCCTGGTGGTCGGCCTGCTGCTCGGCCTGTTGCTGGTGCGGTCGGACTCGGCCACCACGAGCCTGGTGATCGGACTCGCGCTGACCACCACCGCGCTGGGCACGCTGCTGCCGATCCTGCGCGACGCGGGCGCGCTGCCCACCCGGTTCGGCGCACAGGTGATGGCGATCGGCACGCTCGGCGAGTTCGGCCCGATCGTGGCCGTCTCGCTGCTCCTGAGCGGGCGCAGCGCGGGTGCCTCGGCGGTCGCGCTGGTGTGCTTCGCGGCGTTGACGGTGGTCGCGTTCGCGTTCGCGCGCCGTCCGCTGCCCGGCCCACTTGACCGGGTGGTCCGGGCGACGCTGCACTCCAGCGGTCAACTCGCCATCCGGCTGTCGGTGCTCGTGCTCGCGCTGTTGGTCTGGGCCGCGGACGAACTCGGCCTGGACGCCCTGCTCGGCGCGTTCGCGGCCGGTCTGGTCATCCGGCTGCTGCTGTCGGACATGCCCGCGGCATCGCGCGAGACGGTCGCGGGCAAGCTGGACGCGATCGGCTTCGGGTTGTTCGTCCCGGTCTTCTTCGTGGTCAGCGGCGTGCGCTTCGAAGGCCGCGCGCTGTTCGCCGACTTCGGCACGATCGCCATGCTGCCGATGTTCCTGGCGCTGCTCCTGGTGGCGCGCGGCCTGCCGACGTACCTGATGGAGCGCGGCTCACCGTCGGCCGTACGCCTGGGCCTGGCCCTGTTCGCCTCGGCCGGCCTGCCGCTGATCGTGGTCATCACCGGCATCGGTGTGGAGGAGGGCCGACTGCGCGCGGGCACCGCCGCGGCGATGGTCGGTGCCGGGATGATCTCCGTGCTGGTGTTCCCGCTGCTCGGGATGCGCGCCTACCGCGGCGCCGTCGCCGCCGACCCGACCCTCGCCGAGCGCTGACCCCGCGGCCCACCGACCGGCCGGCCACCGGCCCGCGGCACCTCGGCCGCCGACCGCCGGGTCACAGGCCGATGATGTTCCCCCACGCCTTCTCCCAGCGCCGTTCCTCGTCCTCGGTGGTCTCCCGCATGCCGTGCAGCTTCGCGGTCATCTCGGCGTCCGGGAAGATCAGCGGGTTGCTCGCCGACTCGCGCATCTCCGGGTCCGAGGACTCGGCCAGCACCTGCTGCGCGGCCGGCACCGGACACACGTACGCCACGTAGTTCGCCAGCTCGGCCGCGACCTCCGGGTCGTAGTAGAAGTCCATCAGCTTCTCGGCGTTGGTCTTGTGCGCGGCCTTGTTCGGCACCATCAGGTTCTCCGACCACAGCTCGGCGCCCTCCTCGGGCACCACGAACTCGATGTCGGGGTTGTCCAGCTTGAGCTGGCCGACGTCGCCGGAGTACGCCTGACAGGCCAGGATGTCGCCGCCGGCCAGGCCCGAGGTGTAGTCGTTGCCGGTGAAGCTGCGGATGTGGTCCTTGTCCACCAGCTTCTGCATGCGCTCCATCACCTTGTCCACATCCGCGTCGGTGAAGGTCCTGATGTCCGTGCCCTCACCCAGCATCAGCAGCGCGACGGCCTCCATGAAGCCCGCGAACACGGTGACCCGGCCCTTGAGTTCGGGGCGCCACAGGTCGTTGACCGAGCGGATCTCGCGGTCCACCAGCTTCTTGTTGTACGCGATGCCGGTCATCCCGCTCTGCCACGGCACGGTGTACTCGCGCTTGGGGTCGTAGCCCGGGCTGCGCAGCGATTCGGCGAGGTGGGCGTCCACCTGCGGCAGGTTGGCCTTGTTCAGCTTCTGCACCCAGCCGAGCCGGACGAAGCGGGTGCACATCCAGTCCGAGATGACGATCGCGTCGCGCCCCGGCTCCTTGCCCGCCTGGATGGCCGGGTGGATCTTGCCGAAGAACTCGTCGTTGTCGTTGATCTCCTCCGAGTAGCGGACCTTGATCCCGGTCTTCTCGGTGAAGGCGTCGAGCGTGGGGTGCTTCTGCTCGTCGTTCTCGTCGATGTCGATGTACAGGGCCCAGTTGGAGAAGCGCACCACCTTCTCCTGCTCCGACCGGTCCCGGCCGGCGCGCTTGCTCTCCTGGACGTACGCGGACGGCACGCCGCACGCGGCCAGGGTGCCGACGGCCGCGGCCGCGCCGGCGCCGCGCAGGAACATCCGCCGGTCCACCCGGTGACCGGCGATCCGCAGCGGGGACTGGGCGCGAGTGCGGGCGCGGGTCATCGGCGACTCCTTGGCGAATGCGGGGGGGTGGGACCTGCTCCGTGGGCGGGGGACCGCGCTGTGCGTACAGATGGCCCACCGCATCGTGGCGGTGACCCGCCCCCGACGGCAACACGCACCCTGTCAACCCTCGCGAAGCGGAGTTGACAGGGTGCGTGTCGGATGTCGCCGGTGCCGCTCGCGCGGCGGGCCGGATCAGGCGTCGTAGTTGGTCATCACGTGCTTGATCCGGGTGTAGTCCTCGAAGCCGTAGCCGGAGAGGTCCTTGCCGTAGCCGGAGTGCTTGAAGCCGCCGTGCGGCATCTCGGCGACCAGCGGGATGTGCGTGTTGATCCACACGCAGCCGAAGTCGAGCCGCTTCGCCATCCGCATCGCCCGGCTGTGGTCCTTGGTCCACACCGAGGACGCGAGCGCGTACTGCACGCCGTTGGCGTTGTTCAGCGCCTCGGCCTCGTCCTCGAACGACTGGACCGTGATGACCGGGCCGAAGACCTCGTTCTGGATGATCTCGTCGTCCTGCTTCAGCCCGGAGACCACGGTCGGGGCGTAGAAGAAGCCCTTGTCGCCGACCCGGTGCCCGCCGGCCTCGACCTTCGCGTGCCCGGGGAGGCGGTCGATGAAGCCGCTGACCTGCCCGAGCTGGTTGACGTTGTTGACCGGGCCGAAGTCCGCGTCGTCCTGCGGACCGGTGGAGGTGGCGTTCGCGGCGGCGGCCAGCGCGGCGGTGAACTCCTCGCGGATCGAGGAGTGCACGAGCACCCGGGTCGCGGCGGTGCAGTCCTGGCCGGCGTTGAAGAAGCCCGCGCCGGCGATGCCCTCGGCCGCGGCGGCGATGTCGGCGTCCTCGAAGACCACGACGGGCGCCTTGCCGCCGAGTTCGAGGTGTACCCGCTTGAGGTCCCTGGACGCGCTCTCGGCGACCGCCATGCCGGCCCGTACCGAGCCGGTGATCGAGGCCATCGCCGGGGTCTTGTGCTCGACCATCAGTCGACCGGTGTCGCGGTCGCCGCAGATCACGTTGAACACGCCGGCGGGCAGGATCTCGCCGATGATCTCGGCGAGCAGCACGGTGGAGGCGGGCGTGGTGTCGGACGGCTTGAGCACCACGGTGTTGCCCGCGGCCAGGGCCGGCGCGAACTTCCACACGGCCATCATCATCGGGTAGTTCCACGGCGCCACCTGGGCGCAGACACCGACCGGCTCACGCCGCACCATGGAGGTGTGCCCCGCCATGTACTCGCCGGCCGACTTGCCCTCGAGCATGCGCGCGGCGCCCGCGAAGAAGCGGATCTGGTCCACCATCGGCGGGATTTCCTCGGACGCGGTGAGCGCGCGGGGCTTGCCGGTGTTGCGACACTCGGCGTCGATCAGCTCGTCCGCGCGCTTCTCGACCGCGTCGGCGATCTTGAGCAGCGCGAGCTGCCGCTCGGCGGGCGTGGTTTCGCTCCAGGTCTCGAACGCCGTGGCCGCCGCGCGCATCGCGGCGTCGACGTCCCGCTCCCGGGAGAGCGGGGACGTCGCGTAGACCTCGCCCGTGGCGGGGTCGACGATGTCGAGCGTGCCGCCGTCCGCGGCGTCGGTGAACGTGCCGTCGATGTAGTTGCGCAGAGTACGCAGGTCGCTCATGTCCCAAGTCTCCTTCGAAAACGGGGCGGCGCCGGCAGGACGGCGAGGGGGTCGATCCCGACCTGGGCCGCGATCCCAGCCTAACCGGATTGCTGTCGGTATCCGCATCCCCATCCCACACCAACAACTGAATCAGTTGTCTCATTGATCAAAGTCAACGGATTCCCTTGCGAAAGGCCCATCTGATGAGGCAGAGTGACTACGTGGCCGGTCGAGACAGAAACCCGAACGCTCCGGCCGACGCCGTGTCGAAGGCGATCATCGAGCAGCTCCAGGAGGACGGACGCCGCTCGTATGCCGCGATCGGCAAGGCGGTCGGTCTCTCGGAGGCCGCGGTACGTCAACGCGTACAGCGCCTGCTCGACCAAGGCGTGATGCAGATCGTCGCCGTGACGGATCCGCTGACCGTCGGCTTCCATCGCCAGGCCATGGTCGGGGTTCGCGTCGAAGGGGACATCGAACCCGTAGCGGACATACTGGCCACGATGAAGGAAGTGGACTACGTCGTCATCACGGCTGGTTCGTTCGACCTCATCGTGGAACTCGTATGCGAGAACGACGACCACCTGCTCGACATCATCAACAAGAGGATTCGAGCGATTCCGGGCGTACGGAGCACCGAGAGCTTCGTCTACCTGAAGCTTCGGAAGCAGACCTACCAGTGGGGTACTCGATGACACAGCAGTACGACAACGCGGCACTCTCCAAGAGCGCCTACGACCACCTGTGGATGCACTTCACCCGCATGTCGTCGTACGAGAACGCTCCCGTGCCGACCATCGTGCGCGGTGAAGGCAGCTACATCTGGGACACCAACGGGCGCAAGTACATCGACGGCCTCGCCGGCCTGTTCGTCGTACAGGCCGGTCACGGCCGCACCGAGCTGGCCGAGGTGGCCCGCAAGCAGGCCGAGCAGCTCGCCTTCTTCCCGGTGTGGAGCTACGCCCACCCCAAGGCGATCGAACTCGCCGAGCGCCTGGCGCACCACGCCCCGGGCGACCTGAACAAGGTCTTCTTCACCACCGGTGGCGGCGAGGCCGTCGAGTCCGCGTGGAAGCTGGCCAAGCACTACTTCAAGCTGACCGGCAAGCCGACCAAGCACAAGGTCATCTCGCGGGCCATCGCCTACCACGGCACCCCGCAGGGCGCGCTGTCGATCACCGGTCTGCCGGACTACAAGGCGCCGTACGAGCCGCTGGTGCCGAGCACCTTCCGGGTGCCGAACACCAACCAGTACCGCAAGCCGGAGTTCCTGGCCGACTCCTCGCCCGAGGGCTTCGGCCGCTGGGCCGCCGACCAGATCGAGGTGGCGATCCTCAACGAGGGCCCCGACACCGTCGCCGCGGTCTTCCTGGAGCCGGTGCAGAACGCCGGCGGCTGCTTCCCGCCGCCGCCCGGGTACTTCCAGCGCGTGCGCGAGATCTGCGACCAGTACGACGTGCTGCTCGTCTCGGACGAGGTCATCTGCGCGTTCGGCCGACTCGGCACGATGTTCGCGTGCGACAAGTTCGACTACGTCCCCGACATCATCACCTGCGCCAAGGGCATGACCTCGGGCTACTCGCCGATCGGCGCGATGATCGTCTCGGATCGCCTCGCCGAGCCGTTCTACAACGGCAGCGACAACGTCTTCATGCACGGCTACACGTTCGGCGGGCACCCGGTGTCCTCCGCCGTGGCGCTGGCCAACCTCGACATCTTCGAGCGCGAGGGCCTCAACCAGCACGTGCTGGACAACGAGTCCAAGTTCCTGGCCACCCTGCAGAAGCTCCAGGACCTGCCGATCGTCGGCGACGTGCGCGGCAACGGGTACTTCTACGGCATCGAGATGGTCAAGGACAAGGCCACCAAGGAGACGTTCAACGAGGACGAGGCCGAGCGCCTGCTCCGCGGCTTCCTGTCCACCGCGCTCTACGACAACGGCCTGTACTGCCGCGCCGACGACCGCGGCGACCCGGTCATCCAGCTCTCCCCGCCGCTGACCGCGGACCAGGGTGTGTTCGACGAGATCGAGCAGATCCTGCGCGGAGTGCTCACCGAGGCCTGGACCAAGCTGTAGATCGAGCAGTAGACCCCGGCTATTCGACGAACCCTCAGTGAGTCTGCCGCCGTCGCGCACACGCCAGTGCGCGCCGGCGGCAGACTCATATCCGAAACGAAATCCGCCGAAGAGCCGAGAAATACCGACAACCACGACATCGACCCGCCCGCGCCCCGACCCGCGCCGCGCTCGGATCACCGAAGAGGCCCGATGAGCCACCCCACTCCCGACTCCACCCTCGGCTCCACTGCCCGCACTCGCGTACGCCGGCTGCCCGACCACGCCGTCCGGGAGCGAACCGCGCTGCACGCCGTGCTCGACGCCGGCCTGGTCGGCCACCTGGCGATCACCGGCGAGGACGGTCAGCCGTTCGTGCTCCCGGTCGCCTACGCCCGCGACGGCGAGCGGGTGCTGATCCACGGCTCGACCGGCAGCCGGCTCTTCCGCGGCCTGGCTGCGGGCGCCCCGACCTGCCTGACCGTGACCCTGCTCGACGGCCTGGTGCTGGCCCGCTCGGCATTCGAGTCGTCCATGCACTACCGCAGCGCGATGGTGCTCGGCTCGTGCGTCGTGCTGCCCGAGGACGAGAAGGTCGCCGCGCTGGACCTGCTCACCGACCGGCTGCTGCCCGGCCGCCGCGAAGAACTGCGCCCGCACCGGGTCAAGGAGTTGGCCGCGACCCTGGTACTCGCGCTATCCCTGGACGAGGCCTCGGTGAAGATCTCGGCCGGACCGCCGGACGACGACGACGAGGATCTGGACGCCCCGATCTGGGCCGGCGTGGTGCCGATCGGCGAACACTTCGGCGAACCGGTGCCCGCCCCGGACCTGCGCTTCGACCTGCCCGCGCCGGACTACCTGAGGAAGTGGCGCCGATGACCGCCGACTACCGCGAACTGTCGCTGTGGTTCGACACCCTCGACGAGGAGATCACCCCGCGTCCCGCGCTCACGGGCGACCTGGACGTGGACGTGGCGATCGTCGGCGCCGGCTACACCGGCCTGTGGACCGCCTACTACCTGGCCAAGGCGGACCCGACGCTGCGCATCGTGGTCCTGGAGCGGGAGATCGCCGGCTTCGGCGCCTCCGGCCGCAACGGCGGCTGGTGCTCGGCGCTGTTCCCCGCCTCGCTCGCGAAGGTGGCCCGGAGCAGCACCCGCGAGCGGGCCATCGCCCAGCAGCGGGCGATGAACGCGACCGTGGACGAAGTCGGCCGGGTGGTCGCCGAGGAGGGCATCGACTGCGACTTCGCCAAGGGCGGCACCGTCGTGCTGGCCCGCACCCCGGTGCAACTGGCCCGGGCCCGCGACCTGGTCGCGGACGAACACGCGTGGGGCTTCGACGACACGGACGCCCGGCTGCTGGACGCCGCCGAGGCGCGCGCGATGGTCGGCGCCACCGACGTGCTCGGCGGCACCTACACCCCGCACTGCGCGGTGATCCACCCCGCCAAACTGGCCCGCGGCCTGGCCGCCGCGGTGGACCGGCTGGGCGTGGGCATCCACGAGCACACCCCGGTCACCGCGATCGAGGACGGCGCGGCGATCACCCCGCACGGCCGGGTCCGCGCCGACGTCGTGGTCCGGGCCACCGAGGGCTACACGCCCGAGTTGGCCGGCTTCCACCGCGACCTGGCTCCCGTGTACTCGCTGATGGTCGCCACCGAGCCGCTGCCCGAGTCGTTCTGGGCCGAGGTGGGCCTGGCCCACCGGGAGAGCTTCAGCGACATGCGGCACCTGATCATCTACGGGCAGCGCACCGCCGACGACCGGCTCGCCTTCGGCGGGCGCGGCGCCCCGTACCACTTCGGCTCCAGGGTGCGGCCCGAGTTCGACCGCGACGACAAGGTCTTCGCCGAACTGCGTCGGGTGATCGCCCAGCTCTTCCCCGCGGCGGCCGACGCGCGGATCACCCACTCGTGGGGCGGACCGCTCGGCGTGGCCCGCGACTGGTACGCGAGCTGCGGCCTGGACCGCGCCCGCGGCCTCGCCTGGGCCGGCGGCTACGTCGGCGACGGCGTGGGCACCGCGAACCTCGCGGGCCGCACCCTCGCCGACCTGATCCGCGACGAGTACACCGATCTCACCCGACTGCCCTGGGTCCGGCACCGCTCGCCCAGATGGGAGCCCGAACCCTTCCGCTGGATCGGCACCAACGTCGGCCTGCGGGTGATGGCCGGCGCGGACGCCGAGGAGCGACGCACCGGGAAGGAATCCCGGCTCGCGCACGCGTTCGGCCGGTTCCTGGGCCACTGACTCGCCCCGGGGGCGGGGACCGACCGGGCTACCGCCCCCGGATGACGCGGCGCCAGGCCTCCAGGTGCTCCGCCGCCGCACCCGCCTTGAGCAGGAAGTCCGCCGCCGAGCCGTGCCGCTCGGCGAGCACCCGCAGGAACGTGTCGATGGACGCCCGGGCCGCGCCGCGCATCGCCGGCGCGACCGGGTGCGCCGGATCGATCCGGGGCTGCCGGGGCAGCCGGTCGATCCGCTCGAACATCTCCACCAGGTGCGTCTCGGTCTCGGTGTAGTCCGCGATGATCGCCTCCCGCTCCACCCCCGCGACCGACAACAGCAGCGCGACCAGGATCCCGGTCCGGTCCTTGCCCGCCGTACAGTGCACCAGCGCCGGCACCCCGCCGTCGCCGGCCAGGATCTCCAGCGAGCGCACGTAGGACTCGCCGCCGCGCTCGGCCATCCGCATGTAGAGCAGGCCCGCGCCGTACTCGTCCACGTTCCCCAGGTCGATGTCGTCGTCCAGCCCCAGGCCCTGGGTCTGCCCGGCCGAGACGTCGCCGACCGCGGCCCGGTCCGCGGCCAGCGCCGAGCGCCGGCCCAGCAGCGGCAGCCGGTGCCGGATCACCCCCGGCCACTGCGCCGGCGGCAGGCCCTCGCCGTCCGAGCGCAGGTCCAGCACGTGCCGTACGCCGTAGGTGTGGGTGAGCCGGTCGACTCCCTCGGGGGTCAGCAGATCCGGGGTCTCACACCGCATCAGTACGCCCGTTCGAGTGACTCCCCCGTCGATCAGCGGTAGGTCGCCGATGTCGCGGGCATTGAGCAGATCTGGAAGATCGAGTCGGCGGTTCATGTGCACCCCGTTCGGAACGCGTTCGATAGACCTGTTCGCCTCATCATGGTGCGCGCGAACTCCCGCCGCCGGCAGGGTTCCCCGAGTGAGGGGTTTCTCGCCCCTGCCGCAACCCGGCGCCACGACACTCGTTGGAGGAAACGGGTGGCAACGAACGTTTCTCTGCGGGAGGTGTGCCATGTCCCTGTCGTCCCGCGCGGCGAGACCCCATGACCGGCGCGTCGTCCCCAGGACCGCGAGCTCCCCGCCCGACAACGACGTGCTGCGCTGTCGCGGACTGACCCTCACCCAGGGTCCGGTCACCCTGTTGCGGGACGTCTCCGCGGCGGTGCGCGCCGACGAGACGTTCGCCATCACCGGGCCCGGCTGCGCCGGCAAGTCGGCGCTGCTCGCGTGCCTGTCCGGCGTGGTCGCCCCCGATTCCGGCGAGATCTGGTTCAACAGCGGCCCGATGCACGTGCTCGACGAGAAGGGCCGGACCGCGCTGCGCCGTCGGTACTTCGGGCTGGTGGACGGGCGCACCCGGCTGCTCCCGGAGCTGACCGTCGCGGAGAACGTCGCGCTGCCGCTGCTGCTGGACCGGATCCGCCGGGCCGAGGCGTTCGCCGTCGCCCGGCACTGGATGGAGCGGCTGGACGTGACCGAGCACGCCGAATCCCGGCCGGCCGGTCTGGGCAGCGCGCTGTTGCGCCGCGCGGCGGTGGCCCGCGCGCTGGTCACCCGGCCGGCCGTGGTGTTCGCCGACGAACCGGCGCACGGCCTGCTCGGCACCGAGCTCGACCACCTGATGCGCATTTTGGTCTCCGCCGTGCGCTCGCACGGGATCACCCTGGTGCTGGCCACCGCCGACCCGCGGGTCTCGGCGCACGCGGACCACTGTCTGGCCCTGCGCGACGGTCGCCCGGACCCGCGCGCGGACGGGTGGTAGAGCGATGTCCGGGGCCGACCCGAGCCCACTGCGCGAAGCGTTGCGCGACGCGTCCCGGGTCGACGCCGCGCGCGTGCTGGCCGGCGCCGCGGTGGCGGGTACGGCCACCATCGTCCTGCTGAGCCTGCTGGCGTGGGCGCGACCGGCCGGGCGTCCCGGGCCCGCGCTGATCGGTCCGGTGCTCGCCGCGGTGCCGGTGCTGGCCGCGGTGGCGGTGCTGACCGCGGTCGCCAACCGGCTGGCCGAGCTGTACCGGATCGACCGGGCCGGCCGCGCGCTGCCGGTGCGGATGGCGGCCGATCGCGGTCGGGGCCTGGTCGCGACCGAGGCGGCCACCACCGCCCTGGCCGGCGCGATCGCCGGGGTGCAGGCACACCTGGTGTCGCGCTCGGTGTTGGGTTCGGCGCCACCCGGGATCCGCCATCTGCTCGCGATCGGCGCCACCGTGCCCTGGACGGCCTCGGTCACGCTGCTCGTCGCGGTACCCGCGATCGCGGCCCTCGCCGCCGCGTGCGCGACGCGCGGACCCTCGACCCGGTCGTTGCCGCTCGTTCCGCCCTATGTCGGGCCGCTGCTGGTGCTGGCCGGGCTGCTCGGGCAGTACCTGATCGCCGACCCGGGTCGGCCGGAGCGGTTGTCGCACGGCACGTTGCCGGCCGCCGTGCTCGGCTACGGCGCGGTGCTGGTGGGCGCGGCACTCACCATGCCGTGGTTGGTGACCTGGCTCGGAGCGGGCTGGGCCGCCCGGGCCGGACGGGTGTGGACGTTGTGCGCGGCCCGTCGGATCGAGGCGAGCGCGCGCGGCCTGGCACTGCCCCTGGGGCTGACCACGATCGCCTTGGCGGTGGTCACCACCAGCCGACTCGCGGGCGACCACACCCCGGTGCGGATGGCCGACGCCCCGCTGTTCCTGACCGTCGCGGCGGTGTCGCTGTGCGCCGCCGCGATGTTGTTCACCGTGGTCGTGGAATACGGCTCCGCGCGCCGGGAGACCTCGCGCACGCTGCATTCGATCGGCGCCGGCACACCGGTCGATCGCCGTGCGGCACTGGTCGCCCTCACGGTGCCGGTGCTGGTGTGTGTATTGACCTCGGTCGCGGTCGGCGCGCTGACCGCGTGGCCCGCACAGGGTGACGCCAACCCGTTCCCGACGGTGTCCACGCGCACCGCGGCCCTGGGCACCGCGTGGGCGGTCGGCCTGCTGGTGACCGCGCTGATCGCGGCGGCGGTGGTGATCGTGCGGGGCGAACGGCCGAGGCGGCGGGCCTGAGAGCCCGACCCCGACACGCCCGTTCCCGGGCCCGGGCCGAAACACCGGAAAACCGCTCCGGACATGGGAAAACACTTCGAGCCCGGCGCGGCGTCCCCTTCCGCGACGGGCTCGAAGTGCTTATCGTCTCGGGGGCCACGCGACCCCGAGCCGTGCGCCGGATCGTGTCCCTTCGACCGGCGGCTTGGGCGTGCCGCCGTCGGATCATTCGAACGGGGGGATCAAAGGATCCGACGGCTTGGCACTGAGATCAGTCTGCCCTGGAGCGCCTAAGGATCCGATAAGGATTCGTTACCCGTTCTATATCGCCGCGCCGCGCACCCGTGACCTGCCCCGGATGTCCGAATATCGACCGAAGCCGGCCCGGCGTCCGCAGGAAGGGGGGTGCCTTCGGACCTAGGCCCTGTCCGGCGGATCTTGACGGATCGGGCCGCGTCGTGAACGCAGCGAGGAGCCCGAAGGGCGGATGCCGTGCATCGGCGTGCCGGAGAAGCAGCCGCATAGGGGTTCCATTCGGCTGCTTCTCCGGTGCTGCGAGGCGCGGTGCCAGGCGGCGCGGACCCACCAGGATCCGCCGGACAGGGCCTAGACCTCGGCGGCCGCGAGCTGGCCGCAGGCGCCGTCGATGTCGCGACCGCGGGTGTCCCGGACGGTGACCGGCACGCCGTGCTTGGTCAGCAGGCGAACGAACTCCTCCTGGCGTTCGGCCGTCGACGCGGTCCACTTCGACCCCGGCGTGGGGTTGAGCGGGATCAGGTTGACGTGTGCGTTGTGGTTCTTGAGCCGGCGCCCGAGCAGGTCGGCCCGCCAGCCGTGGTCGTTGATGTCCTTGATCAGCGCGTACTCGATGGACACCCGTCGACCGGTGACGCCCTCGTAGTGCCACGCGGCGTCCAGCACCTCGCGCACGTCCCAGCGCGTGTTGACCGGCACGAGGGTGTTGCGCAGGTCGTCGTCCGGCGCGTGCAGGGACAGCGCGAGGGTGACCGGGACGCGCTCGTCGGCGAGCTTGTACATCGCCGGGACCAGGCCGACCGTCGACATGGTCACCGAGCGGGCGGAGACGCCCAGCCCGTCGGGGCTCGGGTCGGTCAGTCGGCGGACCGCGCCGACCACGGCCTTGTAGTTGGCGAGCGGCTCGCCCATGCCCATGAAGACGATGTTGCTGACCCGGCCCGGGCCACCGGGCACCTCGCCGCGGGCGAGCGCCCGCGCGCCCGCGAGCACCTGCTCGACGATCTCGCCGGTGGACAGGTTGCGGGTCAGACCGGCCTGGCCGGTGGCGCAGAACGGGCAGTTCATCCCGCAGCCCGCCTGCGAGGACACGCACATGGTGACCCGGTCGGGGTAGCGCATCAGGACGGCCTCGACGAGCGTGCCGTCGAAGAGCTTCCACAGCGACTTGCGGGTCGCGCCGTCGTCGCACGAGATGTCCCGCACGGAGGTCATCAGCTCGGGCAACAGCGCCTCGGCGAGCTTGGCCCGCGACGCGGCGGGCATGTCGGTCCACTGCTCGGGGTCGTCCGAGAGGTGGCCGAAGTAGTGCTTGGACAATTGAGCCGCGCGAAACGGCTTCTCCCCCAACTCGGCGACGGCCTCGCGGCGCTCGGTGGGGGTGAGGTCGGCAAGGTGGCGCGGCGGCTTCGAACGACGCGGCGGCGCGGTGAAGGTGAGTTCTCCTGGTTTGGGCATGGCTCGTCCAGTGTCGCAGGTGTACGGGCGGGGCCGGTTCGGCCCCGCTCTCGTGCACACGCGGCCTGTCCGGTTTCTTGCCGGATCAGGTCCGGGTCATACGAATACGGCGAGCAGCAGCCACACCACGGGAGCCGCGGCGAGCAGCGAGTCGAGTCGGTCCATCACGCCACCGTGACCGGGCAACAGGTTGCCCATGTCCTTGACCTTCAGGTCCCGCTTGATCATCGATTCGGCCAGGTCCCCGAGCGCGGACACCGCGGCGGCGGCGACGCCCACCACGGCGCCCTGCCACCACGCGCCGTCGAGCATGGTCGTCACGCAGACCGCACCCGCGACGGCGGCCAGGAACACCCCGCCGGCGAAGCCTTCCCAGCTCTTCCCGGGACTGATCCTGGGCGCCATCTTGTGCGGGCCGCCGGAGGTCACGCCGGCCGCGTAGGCGCCGGTGTCCGCGCAGACCACCAGGATGATGAAGGTCAACACCCGCTGCGCGCCGTCGTCGTCGCCGAGCATCAGGACCGCGAACCCGGCCAGGAACGGCAGGTAGAAGACGGTGAACACGCCGGCGGTCATGTCCCGGAGGAAGTCCTCTGGCCCCTCGGTCATCCGCCAGATCATCACCGCCACGGCGGTCAACGCGGTGGCGATCGCGAGCCCCTCCGCACCGCGCGCGTAGCCGGCGACGAGCATCGCCGCCGAGCCGACCGCGAGCGGTACCACCGGGATCCGGATGCCGCGTCCGACGGTGGCGCCCTGCGCGGTCCGACCGGACGCGTCGGCGACCGCCTCGGCACGACCGAACGCGCCCGCCAGTTCCCACAGTCCGACCAGCACCGCAAGCAGCACGACGCCGACGAACAGCACCGGCAGGGTGAGCAGCGAGGCGATGATGATCCCGCCCAGCCCGGCACCGACTCCGATCGCCTGCGGCAGGTTCCGGCCGGCCTTGCCTACGGGTTTCGCGGGTGGCTCCTCGGTCACCGCGAGCCCCTCACGCCCGGGGTCGATCCGAGCCGCGTCCGTCCGGGCGGGCTCGTCCCGAAACGCGGAACCCGAGTGCGGCTCCGGTTCGTCGCCCGGGTCGTGACCCGCGATCGGTGACAGCACCTGCGTGTGGTCATCCTGTGTCTGTACCCCGACGCCGGCGGGAAAGTGCTGCTGCGCCCGAGTGGCGCCATCCCCGTAACCACCGGACCGGGCCGCGTCGTAGTGGGCCGCGTCCTGACCCGTCGGGGCGTCCGGGACCTGCTCCGGCCACGCGCCGTACGACCCGTACGGGTCGTGGCCGGGCGGCAGATCGGGGTGCGCTCCCGCAGGCGGATCGGCCGGCGGCGTACCGCCCCAGGTCGAGTCGTTCATCAGACTTCGAGCAGCTCGGCTTCCTTGTGCTTCAGCAACTCGTCGATCTGCGCGACGTACTTGTGGGTCGTGTCGTCGAGTTCCTTCTCGGCGCGACGCACCTCGTCCTCGCCGCTCTCGCCGTCCTTGACCAGCTTGTCGAGCGTTTCCTTCGCCTTGCGGCGGATCGCCCGCAACGAGATCTTCGCGTCCTCGCCCTTGCCCCGCGCCAGCTTGATGAACTCCTTGCGGCGTTCCTCGGTGAGCTGCGGGAAGACGACGCGGATGAGCTTGCCGTCGTCGGTCGGGTTGACCCCGAGGTCGGAGTCCCGGATCGCCTTGACGATCGCGTTGGTCGAACCGCGGTCGAACGGGGTCACGATGACCATGCGCGGCTCGGGCGTGGTGAACGACGCGAGCTGGTTCACCGGCGTGGGCGAGCCGTAGTAGTCCACGAGGATCTTGTTGAACATCGCCGGAGTGGCCCGGCCCGTGCGGATCGCCGCGAAGTCGTCCTTGGCGACCACGACGGCCTTCTCCATCTTTTCCTCGGCTTCGAGGAGAATCTCGTCGATCATGTCGGCTCCTGTCCCGGTCCTGTCGCCGTCGATCAGCCGTCGGTACGGCTGACCAGGGTGCCGATCTTCTCACCCCGCACGGCGCGGGCGATGTTGCCCTCGACGAGCAGGTTGAAGACGACGATCGGCAGTTCGTTGTCCATGCACAGGCTGATCGCGGTGGCGTCCGCGACCTTGAGCCCGCGGGCGAGCACCTCGGCGTGGTCCAGGTGATCGAACATGACCGCGTCCGGGTTGGCCTTCGGGTCGCAGTCGTACACGCCGTCGACACCCTTGGCCATGAGCAGCGCGACCGCGTCGATCTCCAACGCGCGTTGGGCGGCCGTGGTGTCGGTGGAGAAGTAGGGCATGCCCATGCCCGCGCCGAAGATGACCACGCGACCCTTCTCCAGGTGTCGCACCGCCCGGCGCGGGATGTACGGCTCGGCGACCTGGCCCATCGTGATGGCGGTCTGCACGCGGGTGTCGATGCCCTGCTTCTCCAGGAAGTCCTGCAGCGCCAGGCAGTTCATCACGGTGCCGAGCATGCCCATGTAGTCCGAGCGCGCGCGGTCCATGCCGCGGATCTGCAATTCGGCGCCGCGGAAGAAGTTGCCACCGCCGATGACGATGGCGACCTCGGTGCCCCGGCGGACCACGTCGGCGATCTGGAGCGCGATGGTCTGCACGGTGTCGGGATCGACGCCCAGGGCGCCACCGCCCGCGAACGCCTCGCCGGAGAGCTTGAGCAGCACCCGGCGGGCGTAGGGGTTCGGCTCGTCGCCCTCGGCGGACGACGAGGAGGCCGCCTTCGTTTCGGTTTCCTGCACGGTTCCCTCCACGCCTTGCGGCCTCCTCGCCATACTGCTTCCACTTGCGTTCATGCCTACTGCATGCCCCGAATCGGGGCGGTGGTGCGAGGGGCGGATCAGACGCCGACGCGGAAGCGGGTGAACCGCTTGACCTTGACGCCGGCCTCGTCCAGGACCTTGCCCACGGACTTCTTGCTGTCCTTGGCGAACGCCTGGTCGAGCAGCACGTTCTCCTTGAAGAAGCCGGTCACCCGGCCCTCGACGATCTTGGCGAGGGCGGCCTCGGGCTTGCCCTCCTCGCGCGCGGTGGCCTCGGCCACGCGGCGCTCGTTCTCGACCGTCTCGGCCGGCACGTCCTCGCGGTTCAGCACCGTCGGCGAGAACGCGGCGATGTGCTGCGCGACGTCCTTGGCGACCTCGGCGTTGGCGCCGTCCAGCTCGATCAGCACGCCGATCTGCGCGGGCAGGTCGGGGCTGGTCTTGTGCAGGTAGGCCGCGACGAAGCCGTCGGCGTACTGCGCGAAGCGGTCGAGCACGATCTTCTCGCCGAGCGTGACGTTGGCGTCGTCGACGTACTGCTGGACGGTCTTGCCGGCCTCGATCTCGCTCGCGAGCAGCGCGGCGATGTCGGCGGGCGAGCTCTTGGCGACGTGCGCGGCGATCGCCTCGGCGGCCTCGATGAACTTCGGGCTCTTGGCCACGAAGTCGGTCTCGCACTTGAGCTCGACCAGGACGCCGGACGCGTTGCCGTCGAGCAGCGCGACGACGGCACCGTTGGAGGCCGAGCGGCCCTCGCGCTTGGTGACGCCCTTCTGGCCCTTGACGCGAAGGATCTCGACAGCCTTGTCGACGTCACCTTCGGCCTCTTCGAGGGCCTTCTTGCAGTCCATCATGCCTGCGGCGGTGAGCTCACGGAGCTTCTTCACGTCCGCGGCGGAGAAGTTCGCCATGTCCTGATTCTCTCGTCTCTCGGGTCAGCGGCCCGGTTGCGCCGAGCGACTGCGGGTGAGGTTGTCGCCCCACCCGATGAAGGTCAAGGGGCTGTGCGGGTATTCCGACACATACGGGGACGTACCCAGGTACGCACGCACCGTGATCGGGGCCCGGCACAGGGCGAGGGGTACGCCGGCTGGGCCGTCGTACCCCTCGATCCAGGGTCAGACCTGCGGGTCGGCCTCGGTGGCCGGCGCCTCGGCGGCCGGAGCGGCCTCGGTGGACTCGGTGGCCTCGGCCTCGACATCGGCCTCGGTGACCGAGCCGGACTCGACGATCTCCTCGGCGGCGGGGGCGGCTTCGGCCGGAGCGGCCTCTTCCTTCTTGCCGGCCTCGAGCAGCTCGCGCTCCCAGTCGGCGAGGGGCTCGCCGGCGGTGGCCTTGGTGTCGGCGGCGGCGCCACCGGCACGCGACATGAGACCGTCGGCGACGGCGTCGGCGATCACGCGGGTGAGCAGCGTGACCGAGCGGATCGCGTCGTCGTTGCCCGGGATCTTGTAGTCGACCTCGTCGGGGTCACAGTTGGTGTCGAGGATCGCGACGACCGGGATGTGCAGCTTCCGGGCCTCGCCGACGCCGATGTGCTCCTTCTTGGTGTCCACGATCCACACGGCCGAAGGCACGCGCTGCATGTCGCGGATACCGCCGAGGGTCTTCGCCAGCTTGTCCTTCTCGCGCTTGAGGACGAGCAGTTCCTTCTTCGTCATGCCCGAGCCGGCCACGTCGTCGAAGTCGAGCTGCTCGAGCTCCTTCAGGCGCTGGAGGCGCTTGTAGACGGTCGAGAAGTTGGTCAGCATGCCGCCGAGCCAGCGCTGGTTGACGTAGGGCATACCCACGCGCGTCGCCTGCTCGGCGATCGCTTCCTGCGCCTGCTTCTTGGTGCCGACGAAGAGGATCGTGCCACCGTGGGCGACGGTCTCCTTGACGAACTCGTAGGCGCGGTCGATGTACGACAGCGACTGGAGCAGGTCGATGATGTAGATGCCGTTGCGCTCCGTGAAGATGAAGCGCTTCATCTTCGGGTTCCAGCGGCGGGTCTGGTGACCGAAGTGGACGCCGCTTTCCAGCAGCTCCCGCATCGTGACGACGGCCATGGCCGTACGCTCCTTGGGCTCTCGTCCCGGCGATCGTGCCCGGGACTCTCGGTTGTGCCGTGGCGACGGGTCGCCGCCACGCCTGACGCCCGCGACACCACGCCGAGGTCCTTGCGGATTCCCGGACCGAGAGGTGTCCCCATCGAGTCCCGCTCGGTGGCGTCTCGCCATGCGGGACGTCGGCGGCTCGAAGGTGGGCGCGCGAAGTCGACCCGGAAGGCCGGGCCGCTCCGGGAAGTGTACGGGAACCGCGCGCGGCCGAGCGACTCGCCTTCCGGCCACCCTTTTCCGACGCCTCGTCAGTCTGTATGCGGCCTTTTCGAGCCGTATCGGTCTTCGACGATCGCCGTCCGGTTATGCACAGAAGAAGTTGTCTACACGCAGTGAGCCGCTGTTTGTCCACAGTGCGCGTCGCGTCGGCCGGGGTACGGCTCGACCCGGACGAGTCTGGTCCGCATGAACGCGTCGAAACCCGGCCGAGGGCCGATCGTGCTGTGTCTCGTTTTGCTCACGGCCGTGTTGTCCACGGCCGGCCCGCCGGCCGCGACCGGCACGGTGCGACCCACGCCGGCGGTCCGGCGCTGGGTGTGGCCGCTAAATCCCCGGCCCGAGGTGCTGCGCGGGTTCGAGGCGCCCGAGGCGGCGTGGTCGGCGGGGCATCGTGGGGTGGATCTCGCCGCGCGGGTCGGACAACCGGTGCTCGCGGCGGGCGCGGGGGTGGTGGTGTTCGCGGGGTCGGTGGCCGGGCGCGGGGTGGTCAGCGTGCGGCACGGGGACGTGCGCACGACCTACGAGCCGGTGCTCGCGTCGGTGCCGGTCGGGCGCGCGGTCGCCGCGGGCGAGCCGTTGGGGGTGCTCGCGCCGGGACCGTTCCATCTGGCCGAGCCGTGCCTGCACTGGGGACTGCTGGTGCCCGGGTACCGCGATCCGCTGACCCTGCTGCGGCGGGTGCGGGTGCGGTTGTACCCGAACCGTCCGGGTCCGGGCTCCGCTTCCTCCGGCTCTGCCTCTTCGGGTTCCGCTATTTCGGGCTCCGCTGCTTCGGGCTCCGCTTATTCGGACTCTGCCCGATCGGGTTCGGCGACCCGGGCGACGCCACCGAGGACGAGTGCCAGCGTGGCCGCCTCGACCGCGCCGGGGTCGGCGCCGCATTCGATCCGCCGGACCGCGGCGTCGACCATGCCCTGGACCAGCGTCGCGACCAGCATCGGGTCCCGGTGGCCCAGCGCGGCGAGCGCGTCCACCACCAGTTCGACGATCCGCCCGTGGGCGGCCCGGATGCGTTCGCGCGCGTTCGTGTCCAGCTCGCCGGTGGAGATCGCGACGACCACCCGATGACGGCGATCACCGACCAGTTCCAACTGGCGGGCCACGTAGGCCGCGATCTTGTGCGCCGGGTCCTCGGTCGCGCCCATCGCGTCCTCGACCTCGGCCACCCACGCGGGCAGGTCCACCGCGCAGAGCTCCTCGACCACGGCCGCGCGCGAGGCGAAGTACTCGTAGAGCGAGGAGCGGGCCAGACCGGTGCGCTCGGCGAGCGCGGGGAAGGTCAGTGCGGCGAAACCGCCCTCGTCGAGCAGGCTCCGCGCGGCGTCGAGCAGCGCGGCGTGCTGCATCGCGCGGTGTTCGGCGACGGAGGACGCTCGAATCTTGGGCATCCACTCACTGTACGACGTCACTGTGCGTGCCATCGGGGAGCTTGCGCAATTGCCGAATCCCGCCCACGCCGCGACCCGCGACCGCATGCCGGCCGCCGGCGGTCGGCCGGGGGTCAGCCGCCGGAGTGGTCCAACTCGGCGTCGATCGGGGGCAGCGCGCACTCGGGGTCGTCGAGCCAGGCCTCGGGCAGGATCACCCGCTTGCCGCCGGCGGTCCGGCCGCGCGGGCCGTCCGCGCCGATCGGCCAGGGCTGGTCCAGGTCCAGTCGCCCGAACCAGTCGTCGAGTTCGGCCAGGCTGCTCGCGGTGGCCAGGCCGCGCCGGATGGTGCCGCCGACCGAGAAGCCCTTCATGTACCACGCGACGTGCTTGCGCAGATCGGTCACGCCGTGCGTCTCGTCGCCGATCCACTCGGCGAGCAGCACCGCGTGCCGGCGCATGATCGCGGTGGCCTCGCCCAGGGTCGGGCGGGATCGTTCGGCACTGCCCTCGAACGCGGACACCAGGTCGCGGAACAACCACGGGCGGCCCAGGCAGCCGCGACCGACCACGACACCGTCGCAGCCGGTCTCACGCATCATCCGCAACGCGTCCTCGGCGTCCCAGATGTCGCCGTTGCCGAGCACCGGGATGTCGGTGACGACCTCCTTCAGCCGCGCGATGGCGGACCAGTCGGCGGTGCCGCCGTAGTGCTGCTCGGCGGTGCGGCCGTGCAGGGCGACCCAGGTGATGCCCTCGTCCACGGCGATCCGGCCCGCGTCCAGGTAGGTCAGGTGGTCGTCGTCGATGCCCTTGCGCATCTTGATGGTGACCGGCACGCCGCGCGCGTTCTTGACCGCCGAGCGCAGGATGTCGCGCAGCAGATTGCGCTTGTAGGGCAGCGCCGAGCCGCCGCCCTTGCGGGTGACCTTGGGCACCGGGCAGCCGAAGTTGAGGTCGATGTGGTCGGCCAGGCCCTCGTCCACGATCATCGCCACCGCGCGGCCGACGATGTGCGGGTCGACGCCGTAGAGCTGGATGCTGCGCGGGCGCTCGGTCTCGGCGAAGCGGATCAGGCGCAGCGTCTTGGCGTCCCGCTCGACCAACGCGCGGGTGGTGATCATCTCGCTGACGTACAGCCCGGCGGGCCGTGCGGTGGTCGCCGCCTCCGCCTGTTCCTGGCACAACGTGCGGAACGGCGCGTTGGTGATGCCGGCCATCGGGGCCAGCACGACCGGCGGCCAGATCCGCGCGCCGCCCTCGGCGCCCAGGCGCAACGGCGCCCACGGGCTGCCGGTCGCGTCGGGGGTGGGTGCGTCGGCGGGTGCCATGGACGATGCTCCAGAAGGGTGCGGGGATGGATCCGATCCATTGTCCCCCACCGGGAAAAGCTGTTTCCGGGTGTCCGTCGGTGCTGACACGATCGTCGCCATGAGCATGGATTCCGGGGATTCCCGCACGGCGACCGACGAGCCCGGTGAGGCGTCCGGTGACCGGCGCGCCGTCGAACCTCGCGATGTCGCGTCCCTCGTCCTGCGGGCGCGGCGTGGTCCTCGGCTGAAGTACGTCTTCTTCTGGGGTCATCGGGAACCGCGCGAGGGTGTGGACTCGGGTTGTCTGAGCCAGTGGTATCCGTCGCCGTTCACGGTGGACGGGGTGAGCTATCGCACCGCGGAGCACTGGATGATGGCGGGCAAGGCGCGGATGTTCGGCGACGCGGACGCGGAGCGGCGGGTGCTGGCGGCGGGCCACCCGAAGACCGCCAAGACGATCGGTCGGCAGGTGCGCGGCTTCGACGAGCGGCGCTGGGTGGACGAGCGGTTCGAGCTGATCGTGGCGGGCAACGTGGCCAAGTTCGGGCAGCACCCCGCGATGGCCGCGTTCCTGCTGGGCACCGGGCAGCGGGTGCTGGTGGAGGCCAGTCCGCTGGACCGGATCTGGGGCATCGGGCTGGCCGCCGACGACGAGCGGGCCGCCGACCCCGAGCGCTGGCGCGGGCTGAACCTGTTGGGGTTCGCGTTGATGGAGGCCCGGGCCCGGCTGGCCGGCTCGACCGACCACGCTTCGGAATCCGGCCCTGACCCGTCGTCCCGATGAACTAATCTCCGCAACATGAGTGCCTACCCGCCCCCGCAGCCCCCGAACGGGCCCGGCTACGGCCACGGGCAACAGCCGTACGGCCAACCGAACAACGGTCAACAGCCCTACGGCGGCCAACCGTATGGGCAACCCGGCTACGCACAACAGCCGTACGGTCAGCCGTATCCGCAGCAGCAGTACGGCCAGGGGTACGGTCAGCCGCCGCCCCCGCCGCCGAGCCGGCGGAAGTGGCTGATGCCGGTGGCCGCGGTGGTCGCGCTCGGCGTGATCGGCGGCGGGGCCTTCTTCTTCCTGTCCAAGGACGACGGCGAAGACAAGAAGCCGGCCGCGAACTCGTCGCCGAACCCGGCGAGCAACGGCGGCGCGCTGCCCGCGCCGCAGGGTTCGGCCGGTGCGCCCACCGACGAGCCCAAGGGCTTCCAGTCCGCACCGCCGCCGAACACGTCCAACATCGACGCGGTCTCCACCGACAAGCTGCCCTTCACCACGGACTACTTCTTCAAGGACCCGGCCGAGTTCGACGGTCGCAGCGGCGGCAAGTACCGGCAACTGTCCGCCGACGGCAGCGCTGCCGCGGACTGTTCGAAGGTGGTCACCGCGACCGGCACCGCGATCACGCAGAACGGTTGTGTGGGTGTGCTGCGCGGGTCGTACAAGGACTCCGCCGGCAAGTACGTGGCGACGTTGTCGGTGGTCTCGGTGCCGGACAAGGCCAAGGCGCAGGCGTTGAAGCAGGCGCTGGAGAAGATTCCGTTCGCCACGTCGCCGACGGCCTGGCTGGCACCGCCCGCGTCGAGCGGGGTCGCCTTCAAGGACGGCTCCGAGCACATCGCGGTCGCCACCACGACCGGGCACTACGTGCTGGTGATGGACATCGGCCGGGCCGACGGGGGTCCGCTCAAGGGCCAGGGCGAGGAAGCCTCGAAGGCGGCGAGCGCCGTCTACAGCGATCTGACCTACCGGATGACGGACCGCATCATGGCCGGCATCTTCAAGTGAGCCGGTCGGTCCGCGACTGAGCGGGCTCGTCCGCGACGCGACGTCGGCTCGCCGATCGGTGCGCGACGAACAACGAGGGGCGCCGTCCGCGACGGCGCCCCTCGTGTCGTCCCCCGTGCTCCGCGGCCTACGGCCGGGTTCGGGTCAGCAGCCCGGCAGCCGCGCCGAGAGATAGCCCACGACCTGGTCGAGCGAGACCCGCTCCTGCTGCATCGTGTCGCGCGAGCGCACGGTCACCGCGTTGTCCTCGAGCGTGTCGAAGTCGACGGTGATGCAGAACGGCGTGCCGATCTCGTCCTGGCGGCGGTAACGACGGCCGATCGCACCGGCGTCGTCGAAGTCGCAGTTCCAGTACTGGCGCAGGTCCGCGGCCAGCCCACGGGCCTTGGGCGAGAGGTCGGTGTTGCGCGACAGCGGCAGGATGGCGGCCTTGACCGGCGCCAGGCGCGGGTCCAGACGCAGCACGGTGCGCTTCTCCAGCTTGCCCTTGGCGTTGGGCGCCTCGTCCTCGAAGTACGCGTCGAGCAGGAACGCGAGCATCGCCCGGTTCAGGCCCGCGGCGGGCTCGATGACGTACGGGAACCAGCGCTCGCCGGCGTCCTGGTCGAAGTACGACAGGTCGGTGCCGGACTTCTCCGAGTGGGTGCGCAGGTCGTAGTCCGTGCGGTTGGCGATGCCCTCCAGCTCGGAGAACTCGGTGCCACCGAAGTTGAAGCGGTACTCGATGTCGACCGTGCGCTTGGAGTAGTGCGACAACTTCTCCTTCGGGTGCTCGAAGAAGCGCATGTTGTCGGGGCTGAGGCCGAGACCGACGTACCAGTCCCAGCGCTGCTGCATCCAGTACTCCTGCCAGGTCTCGTCCTCACCCGGCTTGACGAAGAACTCCATCTCCATCTGCTCGAACTCGCGCGTGCGGAAGATGAAGTTTCCGGGCGTGATCTCGTTGCGGAAGCTCTTGCCGGTCTGGGCGATGCCGAACGGCGGCTTCTTGCGCGAGGTCTGCTCGACGGCCTTGTAGTTGACGAAGATGCCCTGGGCGGTCTCCGGGCGCAGGTACGCGCGGCCGGACTCGTCCTGGGTGGGGCCCAGGAAGGTCTGGAGCAGACCGTTGAACATCTTGGGCTCGGTGAAGGTGCCCTTGTTCCCGCAGTTGGGACAGGTAATGTCGGCGAGGCCGTTCTCCGGCAGCCGGCCGCGCTTGGCCTCGTAGGCCTCTTCGAGGTGGTCGGCGCGGTAGCGCTTGTGGCACGAGGTGCACTCGGTCAGTGGGTCGACGAACGCCTCGACGTGACCGGACGCCTCCCACACCTCGCGGGCGAGGATGACCGAGGAGTCCAGACCGACGATGTCGTCACGCGAGGTGACCATCGTGCGCCACCACTGGCGCTTGATGTTCTCCTTGAGCTCCACGCCGAGGGGACCGTAGTCCCAGGCGGCCTTCTGGCCGCCGTAGATCTCACTACAGGGGTAAACGAAGCCTCGGCGCTTGCTCAGGCTGACGATGGTGTCGATCTTGTCGGCGGCCACAATGCTCTCTTCGGTGCGACGATGCGGGCAGTGACAGTGTCGGCACAGGCTACCGGCGCGCTGGTCGACCCGGTAAATCCTTATGCCCGAGGCCCGCTCCGCCACGGTTGGCCCAATCCGCTATTATTGACAACGATTGTCATTCTAGTTGAGAATCATTGTCATGAAGATACGTCGCACCGCTCCGGCCGCACTGCTCGCGACCGCCGCCGCGTCCGCCCTGTTGCTCTCCGGATGCGCCGGTACCGACGACGCGAAGGCGGACACCGGGGCGGGTGCGAAGCTGCGCGTGATCGCGGCCTTCTACCCGATGAAATTCGTCGCCCAGCAGGTCGGCGGGCCGCACGTGAAGGTGACGAACCTGACCAAGGCCGGGGCCGAGCCGCACGACCTGGAGCTGACCCCCAAGCAGGTCGGCGCGATCTCGCAGGCCGATCTGGTGGTCTACCTCAAGGGTCTGCAACCCGCGGTGGACAAGGCGATCCAGCAGAACAAGCCCAAGCACACCGCGGAGGCGAGCAGATTCGCGCCGCTGGAGGAACACGGCACCGAGGTGCACGGCGCCGAGGAGGACGGGCACGAGGGCCACGACCACGCGGACGCCGAACACGGCGACCCGCACGTGTGGCTCGACCCGACCCGCCTCGCCGCGATCGCCGGCGGCGTGGGCGAATCGCTCGCCGCCGCCGACCCGGCCAACGCGCAGGACTACCGCGCCCGCGCCGCCGACCTGACCGCGCGCCTGAACGGGCTCGACGGCGAGTTCACCGCCGGCCTGGCGACCTGCGCGCGCAAGGACGTGGTGACCAGTCACGCCGCCTTCGGCTACCTCGCGGAGCGTTACCACCTGAACCAGATCGCGGTGAACGGCGTCAATCCCGAGTCCGAGCCCTCCCCAGCCCGCCGGGCCGACATCCAGAAGCTGGCCCGGGAGCGCGGCGTGACCACGATCTTCTTCGAGACCCTGGCCGAGCCCAAGACCGCCAGGACGCTCGCCCAGGACCTGAAGGTGCAGACCGGCGTCCTGGATCCGCTCGAGGGCATAGAGAACGAGGCCGAGAACGATTACTTCTCGGTGATGCGCGCCAACCTGGACGCGCTGCGGAAGGGACTCGGCTGCTCATGACGGAACTTCACGAGCCGGTCGCCCGGTTGATCGGCGGCACCGCGTCCCTGGGCGGGCGCCCGGTCCTGCGCGGGGTGGACCTGAACGTGCGCCCCGGCGAGGTGGTCGCGCTGCTGGGCGCCAACGGCTCGGGCAAGTCCACGCTGGTCCGCACACTGGTCGGCCTGGTCCCGTTGACCGGCGGCACGATCGAGCTGTTCGGCACGCCGTTCGCGCGCTTTCGCGACTGGTCCCGGATCGGCTACGTGCCGCAGCGCACCACGGCCGCCGCCGGGGTGCCGGCCAGTGTGCGCGAGGTGGTCACCTCCGGCCTGCTCAACGGCCGCCGCGTGCTGGGACCGGGCCGGGACGGCCGGGCCGCGGTGGACGAGGCGCTCGCGGCGGTCGGCATGCTCGACCGCGCGCGCGACGGCATCGCGCACCTGTCCGGCGGCCAGCAGCAGCGGGTGCTGATCGCCCGCGCCCTGGCCCGCCGCCCCGACCTGCTGATCATGGACGAGCCGATGGCGGGCGTGGACCTGCGCAGCCAGGAGGTGCTCGCGGGCACCCTGCGAGCGCAGCAGGAGCAGGGCCGGGCGGTCCTGCTCGTGCTGCACGAACTCGGCCCGCTGGAGCCGCTGATCGACCGCGCGGTGGTCCTGCGCGAGGGCTGCGTGTGCCACGACGGGCCGCCGCCCCAAGCGGTCGGCCAGCACGCGCTGCCGGGCCACGACCACGTACACCCGCACGACGATCACACCGCGCACCGCGCCGGGATGGGACTTCTCTCGTGACGATCCTGGACTTCCCCTTCATGCAGCGCGCGCTGCTGGCGGCCCTGCTCGTGGGCATGACCGCGCCCGCCGTGGGCGTCTACCTGGTGCAACGCCGCCAGGCGTTCATGGGCGACGGCATCGGACACGTCGCGCTCACCGGCGTGGGCCTGGGCTTTTTGCTCAGCACCTCCCCCGTACTGACCGCGGTGCTCACCGCGTCGGTGGGCGCGGTGCTGATCGAGCTGATCCGCGAGCGCAACAAGGTCAGCGGCGACGTCGCGCTGTCGGTGCTCTTCTACGGCGGCATCGCGGGCGGCGTGATGCTGATCAACCTCGCCCCGGAGGGGTCCAACGCCAATCTCCAGTCGTACCTGTTCGGCTCGCTGACCTCGGTCTCGCCGGAGGACGTCAAGATCATCACGATCCTGGCCGTCGCGGTGCTCGCGGTCACCCTCGGGCTGCGCCGCGCGCTGTTCACGGTCTGCCAGGACGAGGACTTCGCCCGGGTGACCGGGTTGCCCGTACGCACGCTGAACCTGCTGCTCGCGGTCACCGCCGCGGTCACCGTGACGGTCGCGATGCGGGTGGTGGGGCTGCTCCTGGTGAGCGCGCTGATGGTGGTCCCGGTCGCGGTCGCCCAGCAGCTCTCGCGCACCTTCGCGATGACCGCCGCGATCTCGATCGTGGTCGGCGTGCTGGTCTCGGTCTCCGGTACGACGCTGACGTACTACGTGGACGCGCCGCCCGGGGCCACCATCGTGCTGCTCGCGATCGCGCTGTTCGTCGTGGTGGGGGTGCTCGCGACACCGCTGAACCGGCGCCGGGCCCGGCGCGCGGAGGCCGCCGCCGCCGAGGCGGATCAGCCTCGGGTGGACGACGTACATGTGGACGCGGGGGTACCGGACGCCGGCACAATGGCGACTCGGACATAGACACAGGGCGCCGGTACGGAAACGGCGCCGTCCGACCCGCAGCGATCGAGGAGGCACCCAGGTGACCACCGCCCACGGCACGAGCCCGGTTCGGGGTCGGTCCACCCGGCAGCGTGCCGCCGTCTCGGCCCTCCTCGACGAGATCGAGGACTTTCGCAGCGCGCAGGACCTACACGACCTGCTCAAGCAGCGCGGCGAGGCGGTCGGGCTGACCACCGTCTACCGCACGCTCCAAGCCCTCGCCGACGCGGACGAGGTGGACGTGCTGCGCACCCAGGACGGCGAGTCGGTCTACCGCCGGTGCAGCCGCGGGCACCACCACCACCTCGTCTGCCGCTCCTGCGGACGCACCGTCGAGGTCGAGGGCCCGGCGGTGGAGCGCTGGGCGAACCGGATCGCCGCCGAACACGGCTTCGGCGACGTCTCGCACGAACTGGAGATCTTCGGTACGTGTGCGCAGTGCGCGAAGGCGACCGACTGACGCCGGCCCGATCGACTACCAGGTGCCGCCTGCGGTCGTACCGGCCGTGCCACCCCACGTCCCGCCCTCGACGCACGTACCGGTGGGCCGCACCGTGGCCGAGCCGACCCGGTTCGGCTTCAGCACGTTGAGCTGCCCGGCCGCGATCGAACCGCCGGAGAGGAACTCCGAGTAGGCGAACGTCTTGGTGATCGACTTCTTCCCCGCGGGCACGTCGATCTCCTCCTGCTTCATGCTGCCGGAGGATCCGCCGTAGGAGACGGTGATCCGACCGCCCTTGTGCCCGTCGGCGAAGGTGATCGTGCCGATGAAGGTCTCCATGAACGCGGTCCTGCACCGAACGCCGGCCAGCGTGCCGGGCGTGACGGTCAGGAACACGCCCTTGACCTCGAGCTCGCCGTCGCCGGCCGGGCCGTCCCGGTCCGAGCTCTTCGGCGCCTCGGTGCTCGCCTCACCCTTGCGGTCGGCGTCCGCTCCCTTGTCCTTTTGGCACGCGGTCGCGCCCGACCCGAGTACGCCCACGACGACCGCCGCGACGACGGCACGACGCATTCCCCACCCCATGCTGATTCCCCCCGATAGACCGGCGGATCGTCCTCCCCAGGCGATCCGTCCGTGAACCCACGGTAGGAGAAGACACCTCGCGTCACCGCCGCGCTCGCAGGACGCGAACACGGCGGTGACCGGACGGTGACATCGTCACGACGTGCCTATTCGTACGGCTCGCGCGGGGCCGGGATCGGGACGACGGCGGTGGCGGTCAGGGCGGGCATCGCGTCGTCCGCCTGGGTTTGGCCGTTGGGCAACCAGCGGCCGGTGACCGTCACCCACGAGTCGGTCGGGGGCGCCGCGACGCCGTGTACCTCGATCTTGCGAGCGAAGGCGTCGGCGGCACAACAACTGATCACCATCCGGGTGATGTACCACGTGCCCGGGGCCTTGCCGGGCGTGACGAAGCCGGTGAGCTGGACGTTGCGGTCCTTGAGCGGCGCCGTGGTGTCCCAGACCGAGCGGATCAGGAAGTCCGCCAGGCTCATCGGCAGCGGGTCGCCCGCCGGCAGCGGGGGAAAGCCCGCGTCGTTCGAGGCGGCGGCCGGCTTGGCCACCACATTGTCCGAGCGCGCGGCGGTGTACGAGCCGAGCGCGGGCGGCGCGATCAGGAACAGCGCGAGCACCGGCAGACACAGCAGCCAGGCCGCCCGCGGGCCGGTGGAGTGGTCGTGGCCGCCCGCCTCCGCCGGCTCGCCGACCGGCTCGTCGGCGCCCTCGGCCGGGTGCGCGTGCGCGGGCTCCGCCGCCGATTCCGGCGCCCGGCGCTGTATCCCGTCCCGCACCGCCGAGATCAGGCCGACCGCGAGCAGGATCGCGCCCGCCGCGAGCAGCGCGGGACGCAGGCCGTCCTTGACGTAGCGCAGGTACATGTCGGTCAGCGAGATCCGCAGCAGCGCGCCGCCGATCAGGATCAACAGCACCGCCTGGACGTCCCGCCTCACAACAACCACCATCCGACGAGGTAACTTGCGACGATCGCGACCACGAACGTCGCCGAGGAGAACCGGGCCGCGAAGCCGCGCCCGAAGGTGCCCGACTGGAGTGCGATCAGCTTCACGTCCACCATCGGGCCGACCACCATGAAGGCCAGTTTCGCGGTCGGCGAGAAGCCGATCAGGCTCGCCGCCACGAACGCGTCCGCCTCCGAGCAGACCGCGAGCACCACGGCGAGGAAGGCCAGCGCGAGCACCGCGAACCACGGCGAGTCGGAGACCGCGTCGATCACGTGCTTGGGCACCGTGACGTTCAACGTCGCGGCGGTCAGCGCGCCGATCACCAGGAAGCCGCCCGCGTGCAGGAAGTCGTGCTGGAGCGCGAGCCGGAAGTTCTCCCACTTACCGCTGCCGCCGTGATCGTGCGGACGGCGCATCACCTTGATCCACTCGGGCCGGCCGAATCGCGCCCACAACCAGCCCATCAGCACCGCCGTGCCGAGCGAGGCGAGGAACCGGGCGAGCACCATCTCGGGCTGCTTGGGGAAGGCGACCGCGGTCGCGGTCAGCACGATCGGGTTGATCGCGGGCGAGGACAGCAGGAACGCCAGCGCCGCGGCGGGCGCGACCCCGCGCGCCATCAACCCACTGGCCACCGGCACCGACGCGCACTCGCAACCCGGCAGGATCGCCCCGGCCGCGCCCGCGACCGGCACCGCCAGGGACTGTCGCTTGGGCAACACCTTGGTGAACACCGACGGCGGCACGAACGCGGTGATCGCGGCCGACAACAGCGTGCCGAGCACCAGGAACGGCAGCGCCTGGACGGAGATCGCGACGAACACGGTGGCCCAGGTCTGCACCGAGCGCGCGCCGAGCCGATCCACGATCCACGGCTGCGCGAACAGCAGCACGACCAACGCCAGGACGAAGAACTCGAGTTGACCCGGCCGCCAGCGCTCGGCGGGCGGGCCGACGGGCGACCCGGGCCCGGCGGTCGCGGGCGACGACTCGGCGCCACGGGGCGGCGGTGGCGCCGGCCGTGTGGCGGTGGCGGGGCGCGACGGCGCGCTCTTTTCGAACATGATGGTCATGTTCGCATTGATCGTGGGGCCGCCGCTCGACGCACACCGCGCTTTGCGAACCTTTCACCCGCCCGTTCGCGTCCGCCGGTTCCCATCCACCGGTTCCGGCCCGAACGCCTCCCGGCACCCGGGCGGTCGAGTCCGGCGGTCGGCGACCGGCGGCCACACGCGGGCGATCAGGCTCCGGAGGCCGCCGTGGAGCCCGAGGACACCGGCTGCGGCGCGGTGACCGCGTTCGGCAGCGCCCCGCCGTAGCGGCGATCGCGCGACGCGTACGTCTCGCACGCCTGCCACATGTGCCGCCGATCGAAGTCCGGCCACAACACGTCGAGGAAGACCATCTCGGCGTAGGCGGACTGCCACAGCAGGAAGTTGGAGGTGCGCTGTTCACCGGAGGACCTGATGAACAGGTCGACGTCGGGCATGTCCGGCTCGTCGAGGTACTTGGCGAACAACTTCTCGTCGACCTTCTTCGGGTCGAGCCGGCCCGCCTTGACGTCCTCGGCGATCAGCGCCGCCGCGTCCGCGATCTCGGCCCGGCCGCCGTAGTTGATGCACATCGCCAGCGTGAGGTTGGTGTTGTTCTTGGTCCGCTCCTCGGCGATCTCCAACTCCTTGATCACGCTCGCCCACAACCGGGGCCGCCGACCGCACCAGCGGATCCGCACGCCGAGTTCGTCCATCTCGTCGATCCGCCGGTGGATCGTGTCGATGTTGAAGCCCATCAGGAAGCGCACCTCCTCGGGCGAGCGCTTCCAGTTCTCGGTGGAGAACGCGTACGCGGAGACGTACTTGACGCCGATCTGGGCCGCGCCCTCGACCACGTCGAACAGCGACGCCTCGCCCGCGGTGTGTCCGTCGGTACGGGCCAGGCCGCGCTCCTTGGCCCAGCGGCCGTTGCCGTCCATCACCAGCGCCACGTGCCGGGGCACCAGGTCCGCCGGGATCTCCGGCGGCAGCGCGCCCTCGGCATGCGGCTTGGGGTCGCGGTAGTGCCGCTGCTCCCGAGCGGCCCGGGCAGGCGCCGACTCGGCCCGCCGACGGCGGGGGAACAGGCCGAAGCGGCCACGCGACTGACTCACGATCTCTCCACCAATCTCAACGAGCGGATGCCCCGCTCCAGGTGCCATTGCAGATACGCGGCCACCAGGCCGCTGCCCTCGCGCCGGTGCCGCGGCTCGCTCGCGTCGGCTCGGCCCCAGTCGCCGGTCAACAGCGCACCGAGCAGGGAAAGGGTCTCGGGTGAGGGTACGACGGATCCGGCGGGACGACAGTCCCCGCAGACCGTCCCGCCGCCCTGGACGGAGAAGAACCGGTTCGGTCCGTCCAGGCCGCAACGCGCGCAGTCGGCGAAGCTCGGCGCGTAGCCCGCCACCGCGAGCGAGCGCAACAGAAACGCGTCCAGCACCAGGCCGGGTTCGTGGGTGCCTCCCGCGAGCGTGCGCAGGGCACCGATCAACAGCAGGTACTGCTGGAGCGCCGGTTGGCCGCGCTCGTGGTCGGTGAGCCGCTCGGCGGTCTCCAGGATCGCCGTGCCGGACGTGTACGCGGCGTAGTCCGACGCGAGTCGGCCGCCGTACGCGCCCAGGGTCTCGGCCTGCGTGATGATCGGCAGGCCGCGCCCGGGGAAGTCGCTGCCCCGGGTGAAGAACTGGACGTCGACGTGCGCGAACGGCTCGACCCGGGCACCGAACTTGGACTTCGTCTTGCGCACCCCGCGCGCGACCGCGCGCACTATCCCGTGGTCGCGGGTCAGGAGGGTGATGATGCGGTCGGCCTCACCCAACTTCTGGGCGCGCAGGACGACACCCTCGTCACGGAGGAGGCTCATGCTCCCATTGTGCCGCGCCCGGCCGACGCGCCGCGTGGCCCGCCGCGGTTCACGGGCCCGCGAGCACGTGGTCGACCCGGGCCCGTCCGAGCCCGAGCCGGTCGCCCGCGTGGTACAGGATCACCCGGTGCGCCGGGTCGTACCCCCCGCAGGCCAGCGCGACCCGGGCCGCAACGCCGACCAGGTGCTCGCGCCCGGCGACCGCGAGGTGCGGGGCGATCTCGGCGAGCGCCCACGCGGTGTCCTGCGCCTGGTGCGCCCCCACGTCCACGGCGAGCGCGCACGCGTCGTAGCTCGGCGTGCCCGCGGCCCGGACCGCCTCGACCGCCGCCGCGCGCACCGCGTCCGCCGCGTGCGGCTCGTCGTCCACGGCCGCGACGACGGCCACCACGAGCGCGCGCACCGCCTCGCGCAGCATCAGGGTGAGCGCACGGGCGGTCGGCGTCTCCAGTACCGAGACTTCGTGCCGGGTGCAGCACACCGCGCACTCGATCCCCGATCCGGCCCGCCCGAGCGGGATCAACGCCACCCCGAACAGCACGAGTCGGCGCCGGCCCCCGCCCTTGCGGAAGCGTCGATCGCCTCCGCACGCCGGACAGTGGAACTCGCCGTCCCCGATCGCCGATCGGATGGTCCGGATGCCCACGACGAAAAACATGGTGCAGCCCCCTGCGTCCCGCGCGGCGGAAAGCGATATTTCCGCCTGTTCCGATGCTGCCACGGATTTCACGAAGCGTCATCGAAAGCGGACAGATGGTTACTTTTGTTCGCGCGGGGCAGGTCGATACGGGCCGGCAGGACGGGACGGGACGGGGCGCTCACGCGCCACGTGACGTCGGCGTCGGGAAGTCGGGACAAAAAACGGCGGCCCCCGGTCGAACCGGGGGCCGCCGTTCGGTCACGCCGTCGCGGTCACCCGCGCGCGGCGCGGTTGACCGCGCTCACGATCGCCTTGAGCGACGCGCGCACGATGTTCTCGTCCACGCCCACACCCCACAGCACCCGGCCGTCGACCGCGCACTCGACGTAGGCCGCGGCGCGCGCGTCCTCGCCGCCGCTCATCGCGTGCTCGCTGTAGTCCAGCACCCGGGTGTCGAAGCCCAGACCGCCCAGGGACCGGACGAACGCGTCGATCGGGCCGTTGCCGATCGCCTCCAGCGTCTGCACCTCGCCGTCCACGCTCATCTCGACGGTCAGCACGTCCTTGCCGTCCGTACCGGAGAGCGTGCGGTGGCCGCGCAGTTCCAGCCGACCCCACGGAGCGTCCGGGGTGGGCAGGTACTCGTCCCGGAAGGTGTCCCAGATCTGCGCCGGCGTCACCTCGCCGCCCTCGGCGTCGGTCTTGGTCTGGATGATCCGGGAGAACTCGATCTGCGCGCGCCGCGGCAGGTCCATCTTGTGGTCGGCCTTGAGCACGTACGCGACGCCGCCCTTGCCGGACTGGCTGTTGACCCGGATCACCGCTTCGTAGGTGCGGCCCACGTCCTTGGGGTCGATCGGCAGGTACGGCACCGCCCAGTCCAGTTCCTCGACCGGCTTGCCCACCTGGGCCGCGTCCCGCTCCAGCGCCTCCAGGCCCTTCTTGATCGCGTCCTGGTGCGAGCCGGAGAACGCGGTGTAGACCAGGTCGCCCGCGTACGGGTGGCGCGGGTGCACCGGCAGTTGCGTGCAGTACTCGACGGTGCGCCGGATCTCGTCGATCTCGGAGAAGTCGATCATCGGGTCCACGCCCTGGCTGAACAGGTTCATCCCCAGCGTGACCAGGTCCACGTTGCCGGTCCGCTCGCCGTGCCCGAACAGGCAGCCCTCGACCCGGTCGGCACCGGCCATCACGGCCAGCTCGGTCGCCGCCACCGCCGCGCCCCGGTCGTTGTGCGGGTGCACGGACAGCGCGATGAACTCGCGGCGGGTCAGGTTGCGGCTCATCCACTCGATCTGGTCCGCGTACACGTTCGGCGTCGAGCGCTCGATGGTCGCGGGCAGGTTCAGCACGATCTCGCGGCCGGCCTCGGGCTGCCACACGTCCATCACCGCCTCGCAGACCTCCAGCCCGAAGTCCAGCTCGGTGTCGATGAAGATCTCGGGCGAGTACTCGTAGCCGAACGCGGTCTCGTCGCCCAGGTGCTTGTCCGCGAAGCGCATCACGTGCTCGGTGCCGGACACCGCGATCGCCTTGCACTGCTCGCGGTCGACGTTGAAGACGACCCGGCGGAAGGCGGGCGCGGTCGCGTTGTACAGGTGCACCGTGGCCTTGGGCGCGCCGATCAGCGACTCGACGGTGCGCTCGATCAGTTCCTCGCGGGCCTGGGTCAGCACCGAGATGGTGACGTCCTCCGGTACCGCGCCCTCTTCGATGATCGAGCGGATGAAGTCGAAGTCGGTCTGCGACGCGGCCGGGAAGCCGACCTCGATCTCCTTGTATCCCATCCGTACCAGCAGGTCGAACATGGTCCGCTTGCGGGCCGGGCTCATCGGGTCGATCAGCGCCTGGTTGCCGTCCCGCAGGTCGGTGGACAGCCAGCGGGGCGCGACCGTGATCGTCTTCGACGGCCAGGTGCGGTCCGGCAGGTCGACGCCCTGGAATGGCTTGTACTTGTGGATCGGCATCCCGGACGGCTGCTGCGTCACGGACGAGGCGGTGATCGGCGTGACGCGATTCACGGAAGGCATGCGGCTGGTCTCCTGGTATGCGAGGAACGGGCTGCAACGGCAGGTAGGCCGGCGACGGGAGGAGAAACATCCCGGAGGCTCCGACGTGCGGACATGCCTCTATCCCCGCGACGGGGGAGCCGGTCTGACCTCTGTCAGAGGGATGAGCCCCCGGCGCGGCGGCTAAGGAGAAGCAGCCACTGACGCATGATTTTGCAACCATACCCGACCGATCGCAGCGGTCGGGCCGGCATCCGGCATACGAACACATGCGATCTTTTCGGCCCCGACCCTCCCCCGAAGGCCGGGTTGCTCCTACGCTGCCTGACCATGAGCTACGACAACCAGGGCCCATACGGACCACAGCCGGGTCAGGGCCAGCCCGGCGGATACCCCCAGCAGGGCGGCTCGGGCTACGGACAACAACCTCAGCAGGGCGGCTACGGTCAGCAGCCGCCTCCGCAGTACGGGCAGCAGCCCCCGCAGTACGGCCAGCAGCCGCCGCCCGGGTACGGACAGCAGCCGTACGGCCAGCAGCAGGGCTACGGGCAGCAGCCCGGTGGATATCCGCCGCCCACGCCGAGCGGAGGCGGCATGGGCGGCGGTCTCCCGCCGTTCGCGCCGGCCGCGATCGCCGGCGTGATCGCGTCGGTGATCGTGGCGATCGGCTCGTGCCTGGCCTGGATCGGCGCCGATGGCAAGGGTGACCCGATCAAGGGCCTCGAAGGCGACGGCAAGTGGACGCTGGCCGCGGGCCTGATCGCCGTGGTGCTGTTCGGCGTCGGCGTCGCGATGCGCAAGGCCCAGATCGCCGCGGGCGCGGGGGTCGCGGGCATCGTGGCGCTCGGCTTCGCGATCTGGAACATCGCCGACAAGACCCGGCTGCCGATCCAGGAGGCGGACCTCTCGGGCGCCCGGGCCGATCAGGCCAAGAAGATCCTGGAGAAGGTGGACCTCACAGCCGAATTCGGCCTCTGGATGGTCCTGATCGGCGCCGTCCTCGCGATCGGCGCCGCCGTGTTCATCCTGATGTCCGCGAACCGCACCCAGAGCGGCCCCTACGGCCGCTGACCCACCCGTTCGATCTCAGAATCCGAGTTTGCGGAGCTGCTTGGGGTCGCGCTGCCAGTCCTTGGCCACCTTCACGTGAAGGTCCAGGTAGACGGGCGTCCCAAGCAGCGCCTCGATCTGCTTGCGGGCCCGCGTGCCCACGTCCTTCAGCCGTGAACCCTTGTGCCCGATGACGATCGCCTTCTGGCTCGGTCGTTCGACGTAGAGGTTCGCGTGCACGTCGAGCAGTGGCTTGTCCGCGGGGCGGTCCTCGCGCGGGATCATCTCCTCGATGACCACCGCGAGGGAGTGCGGGAGTTCGTCCCGGACGCCTTCCAGGGCCGCCTCACGGATCAGCTCGGCCGCCATCACCATCTCCGGCTCGTCGGTGAGCTCGCCGTCCGGGTACAGCGGCGGGCCCGCCGGCAGCAGCGGCATCAACAGGTCGGCGACCAGGGTCACCTGACTGTCGCCGACCGCGGAGACCGGGATGATCTCGGCCCACTCGATGCCGACGTCCTCGCCCATCTTCTGCACCGCGAGCAACTGCTGGACCAGCGTCTGCTGGTCCACCAGGTCGGTCTTGGTCACGATCGCGACCTTGGGCGTGCGCTTGGCCTCGGCCAACTCGGCCGCGATGAACTTGTCACCGGGCCCCACCTTCTGGTCGGCCGGGATGCAGAAGCCGATCACGTCGACCTCTGCCCACGTGGCCCGGACCAGGTCGTTCAGCCGCTGGCCGAGCAGCGTGCGCGGCTTGTGCAGGCCGGGGGTGTCCACCAGGACGAGTTGGCCGTCGGGACGGTGCACGATGCCGCGCACCGTGTGGCGGGTGGTCTGGGGGCGGCCCGACGTGATCGCCACCTTCGTGCCCACCAGCGCGTTCGTCAGGGTGGACTTGCCGGCGTTGGGGCGGCCCACGAAACACGCGAAGCCCGAGCGGTGGACGGGCGCGGAGGGGTTAGGGCGATCACTCATGCGTGACATTGTCGCTCAAGATACGAGCGTTCCTTGCGCCGCGGGTGCGCCGGCCGCCCCCGAAGCCGACCTCGGACGGGTGTCGGCCGTCCTCGGACGCTCCGAAGCGAACCTCAGACGGTCACGATCGCGCGCACGACCGCGTCCGGTCCGGCCGACAGGATCGGCGTACCCGCGCCGCCCAGATCGCGCACGGCGTCCCGGTCGGCCTCGGTGACCGTGTCGGTCTCCCCGACGATCGCCGCCGCCTCCAGACCACGCGCGCCGCCCGCGACCGCCATCGCGACGGCCGTGCGCAGTGCGGACAGCTCCAACGACGGCAGCGCGACCGTGGACGCCGTATAGGTGCGTCCGGTCTCGTCGCGCACGGCGGCGCCCTCGCTCGCCCCGTTGCGGGCCCGGGTGGCCCGGGCCAGGGTGACGATCTTGGCGTCCTCGGGTTCGACGGTGAACTCGGGCGTCTCGGCGCTCACGGGGCCTCCTGCTCGGCGCGGTACGGGTGCCGGCACACCCTAGCCTGCGTCCCGGTCGACCCGGCTCACCACGATCGTGCCGACCCGGTTGCGCCGGCCCGACGGGCTCTCCGCAATCAGCCGCAGACCCTCGACCACGGCCGCGGCGCCCGGGATCGGCACCCGGCCGAGCGCCTTGGCGAGCAGTCCGCCGACCGTCTCCACGTCCTCGTCGTCGAGTTCGAGGCCGAAGAGTTCGCCCAACTCGTCCACGGGCAGCCGGGCGGTGACCCGGAAGGCGCCGTCCGGGAGTTGCTCGACCGGCGCGCTCTCGGTGTCGTACTCGTCGGTGATCTCGCCGACGATCTCCTCCAGGATGTCCTCGATGGTGACCAGCCCGGCGGTGCCGCCGTACTCGTCCACCACCACGACCATGTGCGTGCGATCGGCCTGCATCTCGCGCAGCAGGTCGTCGGCCGGCTTGCTGTCCGGCACGAAGGTCGCCGGGCGCATGATCGAGTCGACGTCCTCCTTGGCCCAGCCGGGATCGCCCATCGTGCTGCGCCGGGCCAGGTCCTTGAGGAAGACGATGCCCACCACGTCGTCCTCGTTCTCGCCGATCACCGGGATCCGTGAGTAGCCGCTGCGCAGCGCCAGCGACATCGCCTGGCGCAGCGTCTTGTGCCGCTCGATGAAGACCATGTCCGGGCGGGGCACCATCACCTCGCGCACGATGGTGTCGCCCAGTTGCAGCACCGAGTGCAACATCTCGCGCTCGTCGTCCTCGATCAGCGAGTCCTTCTCGGCCAGGTCCACGAACGCGCGCAGTTCGGCCTCGGACGCGAACGGGCCCTCGCGAAAGCCCTTGCCGGGGGTGAGCGCGTTTCCCAGCAGGATCAGCAGCTTGGGCAGCGGACCGAGCACGCGGGCGAGCCCGAACAGCACGGGCGCGCCCATCGTGGCCACGGTGACCGGGTGCTGGCGGCCCACGGTGCGCGGGGACACGCCGACCGCGACGTAGGACACCACGACCATGATCCCGATCGTGACCAGCACCGCCTGCCAGGTCTCGGCGAAGTCGTCCATGCACACGACGGTGACCAGGACGGCCGCGGACAGCTCGCACGCGACCCGCACCAGCAGAGCCAGGTTGAGATAGCGGGCGGGGTCCTGAACCACCGTCAGGAGGCGTTTGGCGCCCCGGCGTTCCTCGCGGACCAGTTCCTCGGCGCGGACCCGGGAGATACGCGCGAGGGCGGTCTCCAGGCACGCGAAGAGACCGGCCACGACCACCAGGACGACCGCGCCGCCCACGAGTTGCAGCATGCTGTCAGCGGGCACTGCCGCCGCCCCCGGTCCGATGCCGGCCGGGGGCGGATGTATCCGCCGGCGGGGTCATCCGCGGTCTCCCGCGGCGCGACGGGCCTCCCGCCAGGATTCGAGCAGTTCCTTCTGCAGCGCGAACATCTCGCGCTCCTCGTCCGGTTCCGCGTGGTCGTAGCCCAGCAGGTGCAGCACGCCGTGCACGGTGAGCAGGTGCAGCTCGTCGTCCATGGAGTGGCCGGCCGCCGCGCCCTGGCGCTGCGCGACGGTCGGGCACAACACGACGTCGCCGAGGAGCCCCTGCGGGGGGTCCTCGTCGGCCTTGCCGGGACGCAGCTCGTCCATCGGGAAGGACATCACGTCGGTCGGACCGGGCAGGTCCATCCACTGGATGTGCAGTTGTTCCATCGCGGGTTCGTCCACGATGACCACGGACAGTTCCGCCAGTGGATGGATGCGCATACGGTCCAGCGTCCACCGGGCGACGTCCACGATCGCGTGTTCGTCCACCCCCGTGCCGGACTCGTTGGCGATGTCGATGGACATGGCCTTCAGTTCACTTCCCGTTCCACTGTTTGCATGTTCACTGTGTGCTTGCCCCGACCGTTCTTGTCGACCGGCCGCCGGCCGCGCGACCTGGGCAGATCCCCGTTGCCGTTCGCGTGACCGTCGGCCTCGACCTGGATGTCGTAGCGCGCGTACGCGTCCACGATCCGGCCGACCAGCTTGTGTCGGACCACATCCTCGCTGGTGAGGTTGCAGAACGCGATGTCGTCCACGCCACGCAGGATCTCCTGCACCACGCGCAGCCCCGACTGGGTGCCACCGGGCAGGTCGACCTGCGTGGTGTCCCCGGTGACCACGATCCGCGACCCGAACCCGAGCCGGGTCAGGAACATCTTCATCTGCTCGGCCGAGGTGTTCTGCGCCTCGTCCAGGATGATGAACGCGTCGTTGAGCGTGCGACCGCGCATGTACGCGAGGGGGGCGACCTCGATGGTGCCGGCGGCCATCAGCCGCGGGATCGAGTCGGGGTCGATCATGTCGTGCAGCGCGTCGTAGAGCGGGCGCAGGTACGGGTCGATCTTCTCGTAGAGCGTGCCGGGCAGGAAGCCGAGCCGCTCGCCCGCCTCGACCGCCGGGCGGGTCAGGATGATCCGGGTGACCTGCTTGGACTGCAGGGCCTGGACCGCCTTGGCCATCGCCAGGTAGGTCTTGCCGGTGCCCGCCGGGCCGAGGCCGAACACGATGGTGTGTTCGTCGATCGCGTCCACATAGCTCTTCTGGTTGAGCGTCTTGGGGCGGATCGTGCGGCCTCGGTTGGACAGGATGTTGAGCGTCATCACCTCGGCGGGACCGTGTCCGTCGTTCGAGCGGACCATCGCCACCGAGCGCTCGACCGCCTCCTCGTTGAGCGGCTGGCCGGTGCGCACGATGACCAGGAGTTCGTCGAAGAGCCGGCGGACCAGGGCCACGTCGGCCTCGGTACCGGAGACGGTGACCTCGTTGCCTCTGACGTGGATGTCGGCCTCGGGGAACCCCTGCTCGACCACTCGCAGGAACGAGTCGCCGGAACCGAGGAGCGCCACCATGGGGTGCTTGGCGGGGATCGTGATCTTCGCCTGGGCCTGCGCGGTCGGAGTTTCGCGCCGGGTGTCTCGCGCGGTGTTCTCGGAGCTCGCGCCTCGCGCGTTCGTCGTGGGAGCCATGGGCGGCCTTGGCGGCCTGATCACGCCTCATTTCCGTGCTCGGGAAGCGGTTCGATGTTGCTCAATGGTAACTCTCCGGGCGTGGCGGACCCGGAGATTATTCCGGTACCGGACGCCGCCTGGGGACCTCGATCCGATCCAGGTCGTGCGCCGCGACGGTGTCCGGGAAAACCTCGCGGGCCTGCTCCAGGAGCGGCCCCACGTCGGTGTAGCGCTGGGAGAAGTGGGTCAGCACCAGCCGGCGGGCGCCCGCCTCGGCGGCGATCCCCGCCGCCTCGCGCGCGGTGAGGTGGCCGACCTCGCGCGCGAGGTCGGCGTCGGCGTCGGCGAAGGTGGACTCGCACACGAGCAGGTCCACGTCGCGCGCGAGCTCGACCGCGGCCGGGCACAGCCGCGTGTCCATCACGAAGGCGAACTTCTGCCCGGGTCGAGGCGCGCTCACCTGCTCCAGGGTCACCGCGCCGACCCGGCCCTCGCGCTGGATCCGGCCCACGTCCGGGCCGGATATGCCCAGTGCGGCGAGCCGCTCGGGCAACATCCGACGGCCGTCCGGCTCGACCACGCGGTAGCCGTACGACTCGACCGGGTGCGACAGCCGGCGGGCGTGCAGGGTGAAGGGCCCGGCGGGGAGTTCGACGTGTTCTCCCGCCAACGGGTGTTCGATCAGCACGGCGGTCTCGTGGAACGCGGTCGCGTGGTGCAGGCGATCGAACCACTGTTGCCCACTGGCCGGGTAGTGCGCGGTCACCGGATGCGGCACGCGATCCAGCGACATGCGCTGGATCACGCCGGGGAGGCCGAGACAGTGGTCACCGTGGAAGTGCGTGACGCAGATCCGGGTGATGTCGTGCGCGGCCACCCCGGCGTGCAACATCTGCCGCTGGGTGCCCTCACCGGGGTCGAACAACAACCCCTCGCCGTCCCAACGCAGCAGGTAGCCGTTGTGGTTGCGCTGCCGTGTCGGAGCCTGGCTCGCGGTGCCGAGGACGACGAATTCCCTGGTGGACACGTTCGACTAGCCGGGAGGCCAGCTCAGCCCGCGGCCGCCGAGCAGGTGCGCGTGCACGTGGAACACGGTCTGGCCGGCGCCGGCGCCGGTGTTGAAGACGATCCGGTAGCCGGACCCGGCGATGTCCTCGGCGGCGGCGACTACCGCCGCCTCGGCGAGCAGCGTGCCCGCCAGTTCGGGTGCCTCGGCGCCCAGTTCGCCCGCGCTGGCGTAGTGCGCGCGCGGGATGACCAAAACGTGCGTGGGCGCCTGCGGGTTGATGTCCCGGAAGGCCACCACGTCCTTGGTCTCGTGGACGATCGTGGCCGGGACGTCGCCGGCGAGGATCTTGCAGAACAGGCAGTCGGCCTGGGGTTCCCCCGCAGCCATGGGTGCCTCCATCGGGTCCGAGTCGATCACGGGCGGTCGCCCCCGATCGTAGTCACGTCCCGCGCCCGGTGCTTCAGGCCCAGCGGCCGGAGCGGGCCAGCAGGACGGACGCGGCCGAGACGCCGGCCGTGGAGGTGCGCAGCACGGTCGGGCCGAGCCGGTAGGCGGTCGCGCCGGCGGTGGCGAACGCGGCCAGTTCCTCCGGGGACACCCCGCCCTCGGGACCGACCACCAGGACCAGATCGCCCTCGGTCGGCGTCGCGGCGGTCGCCAGCGGTTCGGTCGCCGCCTCGTGCAGGACGCCCGCGAACGCGGCGGCGCCGAGCAGGGCGGTGACCCGGCGCGTGCTCATCTGCTCGGTCACCTCGGGCAGGTGCGGCCGGCGGGCCTGCTTGCCCGCCTCGCGGGCGGTCGAGCGCCACTTGGCCAGGGCCTTCGCCCCACGCTCACCCTTCCACTGGGTGATGCAGCGGGAGGCGGCCCACGGCACGATCACGTCGACGCCGACCTCGGTCATCGTCTCCACCGCGAGTTCGCCGCGGTCACCCTTGGGCAGCGCCTGGACCACCACGATCCGGGGCGTGGGGGCGGGTTCCTCGGTGCGCGAGTCGACGTCGACGTACAGCCTGTCCTTGCCCTCGGTGCGGTTGACCGTGCCGTACACGGCCAGTCCGGCGCCGTCCGCCAGGACGACCGGCTCACCGGCGACGAGCCGGCGCACCGTGACGGCGTGCCGGCCCTCGGCGCCGTCGAGGACGACCTGCCGGCCGTGCCGGATGGCGTCGCCGGGGGAGAGGAAGACGGGGGCGCTCAAGCGCATGCCTTTCGGGCGGCGGCCATCTCGTCGACGAGCCGGCTGATCACCTCTGCGGCCGGCTCCTCGCGGGCGAGGCGCCAGCCCTGACCGGCCCACAGGGCCAGGCCGTCGGCCTCGCCCCGGGCGGCGGCGGCCTTGCGGATCGGCGAGACCAGGTGGTGGACGAAGGGGTAGACCCCGGGAGCCTCGGCCTCGTGGCGGGCCACGAAGCCGTTGCGCAGTCCCCTGGCCCAGCGGCCGGAGAACGCGCGGGTGAGCACGCTGCGCTCGAACGCCGGGTCGGCGAGCGCGGCTTTGTGCGCGGCGGGCGCGCTGCCCTCCGGGCAGCGCAGGAAGGCGGTACCCAGTTGGGCCGCGCTCGCGCCGGCGAGCCGCACCGCCTCGATCTGTCGGCCGGTCATCAGGCCGCCCGCGGCGATCAGCGGCAGCTCGGTCTCGGCGGCGATCAGCGTGAGCAGGGTGAGCAGGCCGTACGGGGCGGGCGCGTCGGGGTTGGCGAATCCGCCCTGGTGGCCGCCGGCCTCGGCGCCCTGCACGCACAGCGCGTCGACCCCGGCGTCGGCGGCGGCGCGGGCCTCCTCGGGCGTGGTGACGGTGGCCACGGTCAGCGTGCCCGCGGCCCGCAGCGCGGTGATCGCCTCGGTGTCGGGCAGGCCGAAGGTGAAGCTCACGACCGGGACCGGGTGGGCGAGCAGCAGTGCGAGCTTGGCGTCCCAGTCGTCGCGTTCGCAGCCGGGGGCGGGCGTGCCGACGGTGCCGCCGTAGTGGGCGGCGGCCCGGGTGAGCGAGGCCGCGTAGCGCCGGGTCAGCTCGTCCTGGGCGCGGGTGGGCGTGGGGTGCGGCATGAACGCGTTGACCCCGAAGGGGGTGTCGCCGACCAGCGTGCGCAGTTCGTCGATCTCGGCGGCCAGCTCGTCGGCCGAGCGATACCCGGCGGCCAGGAAGCCGAGCCCACCCGCGCGGACCACCGCCGCCGCGAGCGCGGGTCCGGCGGCGCCGGCCATCGGCGCCTGCACGATCGGCAGTGCGGTGAGCCGGGTGGGGTCGGTATTCGTCGGCATCATGCTCCCCGTTCGCTCGGTGGGCTCGGCTCGGCTCGTGTCGCCCGGCCCAGCCTAGGGAGTGTCCGACGGCGGACGGAGCCGCCGTCCCCTCGCCGACGCGCCGCGGGTGCCGAAGCGGCCGAAAATCGGCCCGTCCGACACCCGCGACCACGAAACCGCGCGCGGCGCGCCCTCGGGCGCGCCGCGCATCGTCTCAGCGTCCGTTGAACGCGTCCTTGAGCCGGGAGAACAGGCCCTGCTGGCCCGGCGTGAACTGACCCGAGGGGCGTTCCTCGCCGCGCAGCTTGGCCAGCCGGCGCAGCAGTTCCTCCTGCTCGGGGTCGAGCTTGCTCGGCGTCTGCACCTCGACGTGCACGATCAGGTCGCCCCGGCCGCCGCCGCGCAGGTGGGTGATGCCGCGCCCGTGCAGCGGGATCGACTGGCCCGACTGGGTGCCGGGGCGAATGTCGATCTCCTCGGTGCCGTCCAGCGTCTGCAACGGCACCTTGGTACCCAGCGACGCCGCCGTCATCGGGATGGTGACCGTGCAGTGCAGGTCGTCGCCGCGCCGCTGGAAGGTGGTGTGCGGGACCTCGACGATCTCCACGTACAGGTCGCCGGCCGGGCCCCCGCCGGGGCCGACCTCGCCCTCGCCCGCGAGCTGGATCCGGGTGCCGCTGTCCACGCCCGCCGGGATCTTGACGGTGAGCGTGCGCCGCGCGCGAATCCGGCCGTCGCCCGCGCACTCGGGGCACGGGTGCGGGACCACGGTGCCGAAGCCCTGACACTGCGGACACGGCCGCGACGTCATGACCTGGCCCAGGAAGGACTTGGTGACCTGGCTGACCTCGCCGCGACCGCGACACATGTCGCAGGTCTGCGCCGTGGTGCCGGGCGCCGCGCCCTCGCCGTTGCACGTGTTGCACGTGACGGCGGTGTCCACCTGGATCTCGCGGGTGGTGCCGAACGCGGCCTCTTCGAGGGTGATCTCGATCCGGATCATCGCGTCCTGGCCGCGGCGCGTGCGCGAGCGCGGACCGCGCTGGCTGGCCTGGCCGAAGAACGCGTCCATGATGTCGCTGAAGCCGAAGCCGGCTTGGCCGAAGCCGCCGCCCGCGCCGCCCCCGGAGGACAGCGGGTCGCCGCCGAGGTCGTACATCTGCCGCTTCTGCGGGTCCGAGAGGACCTCGTAGGCGTTGTTGATCTCCTTGAACCGGTCCTGCGTCTTCGGGTCCGGATTGACGTCCGGGTGCAGCTCCCGAGCCAGCCGGCGGAAGGCCTTCTTGATTTCCTCCGGGGTGGCGTCCCGCCGCACCCCGAGGACCTCGTAGTAATCGGTAGCCAACTCTACGACTCCGCGAGGATCTGTCCGACGTACCGTGCCACGGCGCGCACCGCTCCCATCGTTCCGGGGTAGTCCATTCGGGTCGGCCCGAGCACCCCGAGCTTCGCCAGCGTTTCCTGCCCACTGCCGTATCCGACGGCGACCACCGAGGTCGCGGCCAGTCCTTCGTGCATGTTCTCGTGTCCGATCCGCACGACCATGCCCGGGTCGGTCGCCTCGCCCAACAGGCGCAGCAACACGACGTGTTCCTCCAGTGCCTCCAGGACCGGGCGGATCGTGTTCGGGAAGTCCATACCGAAGCGGGTCAGGTTGGCCGTCCCGGCCAGGACGACCTTCTCTTCCTTGTGTTCGACCAGGGTGTCGAGCAGCGTGGCCAGGATGCCCGCCACGATCGGCCGTTCCTCGGCGGTGAACGGCTCGGCGAGGTCCTGGACCAGCAACGGCACATCGGCGAACCGCTTGCCGGTGATCCGGCTGTTCAGTCGCGCGCGCACGTCGGCGAGCAGGTTCTCGCCGACCGGGCCGGGGGTGTCCATCACCCGTTGCTCGACTCGGCCGGTGCTGGTGATCAGCACGAGCATGACGCGCGTCGGCGCGAGGGTGAGCAGCTCGACGTGCCGGATCGTCGAGCGGGTCAGCGAGGGGTACTGCACGACGGCCACCTGATGGGTGAGCTGCGCGAGCAGCCGCACCGTCCGGCCCACCACGTCGTCCAGGTCCACCGCGCCGGCCAGGAACGTCTGGATCGCCCGGCGCTCGGCGCCCGACAGCGGCTTGACACCCGCGAGCCGGTCGACGAACAGCCGGTAGCCCTTGTCCGTGGGCACGCGGCCGGCGCTGGTGTGGGGCTGCGTGATGTAGCCCTCCTCCTCCAGCGCGGCCATGTCGTTGCGAATGGTGGCCGGGGAGACCCCGAGGTTGTGTCGGTCCGCGAGCGCCTTGGAGCCGACCGGCTCCTGGGTCGCCACATAGTCCTGCACGATGGCGCGCAGCACGTCCTGCTTGCGATCGTCGAGCATGGTGCGCACCTCCTGACCCGTTGTTCCGCCCGTTGCCTGTCCCGTTCGCGGCGGTTCGTCACGCTGGTTGGCACTCCGTCCCGCCGAGTGCCAGTGTACGGGTCACCCGATCCGGACCGTACCCCTGAGTCCGTGCCAAGGTTGACGCATGGTACGCGCCGAACAGCCGAAACACGCCACCTGGGAGCCGATCGGACCGGGCGTCCTGCGCCGTCGGCTGCCCGGCCTGGAGCTGAATGTGGCGGTCGTCACGGGACGCGACGGGATCCTGCTCGTGGACACCGGATCGCACGACCACGAGGCCGCGAATCTGCTGGCCTCGCTGGCTCGTGAGCTGCCCGCGCACGACCTGCCCGACCGGGTGGTCGCGGTGGTGAACACGCACGGTCACTTCGACCACTGCTTCGGCAACGACGAGGTGCTGCGCGCCTTCCCCGACGCCGAGGTCTGGGGCCACGCGGACCTGCCGGACTATCTGGAGCGGTACGCCGAGGCCGGTCGCGCGAGCGGCATCTCGCACGGCTTCGACCCGGATCTGATGAACGCCGCGCGGATCGTGCCGCCGACCCGGCTGGTGGCCCGCGAGCAGCCGGTGACCGTGGACCTCGGTGGGCGCGGGGTGGTGTTGTACGCGCCGGGCCGCGGACACACCGATCACGACCTGGTCGTGCACGTGCCCGACTGCGGTGTGCTGATCGCCGGCGACATCGTCGAGGAGAGCGGACCGCCGCTGTTCGGCTCGGACGCGTTCGCCGCCGAGTGGAGCGATTCGCTGGCCCGGGTGCGCGCGCTGGACGCGAGTGTCTGGCTGCCCGGACACGGCGCGGTGGTCGACACGGAGTTCGTGATCCGGCAGAACCGGTGGCTGGCCGACGTCGCCGCCGGGCGCGTCGTACCGGACTGACGGACCGTCACCCGGCTAGCGTCACCGTCATGCGCAGTTACGGACCCGAGTCGCTGATCCCGGGATGGAAGAAGGACAAGCCCGTCCCGGAGGTCGCGGCCGATCGCGATCTGGTGGTGGAGGAGGCGTCCACCGGCTTCTGTGGCGCGGTGGTCCGGGTGGAGAAGACCCCTGAGGGGTTCACCGTCACGCTGGAGGACCGGCACGGGCGGCTGCGGGTCTTCCCGATGGATCCGCGCGGGTTCCTGATCGACGGCGAGGTGGTCACCCTGGTCCGGCCGCGCGCGCCGGGGCCCGCGCGTGCCCCCGGGCGGACCGCGTCGGGTTCGGTCGCGGTGGCGGGTGTCCGGGCCAAGGTCGCGCGGGCGGGCCGGATCTACGTGGAGGGCCGACACGACGCCGAGTTGGTCGAGCGGGTCTGGGGCGACGACCTGCGGATCGAGGGCGTGGTCGTGGAATACCTCGAAGGCATCGACGATCTCCCGTCGCTGGTACGCGAGTTCGGGCCGGGTCCGGATCGACGGCTGGGCGTCCTGGTGGACCACCTGGTGCCGGGCTCGAAGGAGAGCCGGATCGCCGCGCGAGTGACCGGCGACCATGTGCTCGTGGTGGGACACCCCTATATCGACGTGTGGCAGGCGGTCCGGCCGGCGTCGGTGGGCATCGCGGCTTGGCCGGACGTACCGCGCGGAGTCCCGTGGAAGGAAGGGGTCTGCGCGGCGCTCGGCTGGCCGGTCGACCCGCCGCGGGCGTGGCGTCGGATTCTCGCGGCGGTGGATTCGTACCGCGACCTGGAGCCGGCGCTGCTGGGACGGGTGGAGGAGCTGATCGACTTCGTGACGGCGCCGTCCGAGGTGTGAGTCCCGGGCCGGCGCTAGCGTGCTCGGATGCGACAGGAACAGGTCACGCTCGTGCTGCCGGGCTCGGCCGGCCCCAAGCCGGGATTTCACCGATGCCGGAGCGGCGCTGCTCGCGCTGCGGCGGGAGGCGGACAAGGCGATGCGGGCCGGCTTCGTCCGGCTGGGCGGGGCCGAGGACGAGGTGGTGTTGGAGTTCCTGCCGCCCGGCAAGACCTCGTCGCGGGGGCTGGACCTGCACCCGGACGGGCACACCGTGGTGGTCGGCTACGACGGCGCGATCCGACTGGTGGACGTGGCCACGGGGGAGCGGCGCACGGTGCACGCCGTGCCGGCGGCCGAGCGGCTGACCGATATCGGCGGCGTGTTGTTCGACGCCGGCGGAACGGCCGTGGTCTACACGATCGGCGGCGCGACCCGCCGGTTCGACCTCGACACGGGACGCGAGGAACAACTGGCCTGCTACCGGCAGTTCGAGGACGCGCTGTTCAATCCGTACGTGGTGCAGCCGTCCTGGGACACGGCCCGCGAGCGGCTCGTGGTCTTCGACGCGGGCGACCTGGTGCAGGTGCTGGACGGCGCGGGCAAGCCGGTGTGCGAGGTGTCGACGGCGTCGCCGACCACCGAGTGCCGCGGCGCGGCGCTGTCCGCGTCGGGCCGGCTGTTGGCGGTGTGGCGGGTGAGTCGCGGCGTGGTCTACGGGCATCGGGACGCGACGGAGGATCCGACCAACGAGGTCGAGGTGTGGGACGTGGCGGCCGGCCGGTTGACCGCGCGGGTGCCGCTCGCGTGGGAGATCGGCGAACTGGGCTTCGACCCGAGCGAGACGCTGCTCGTGGTCAACCGGGGCCGGGTGCACGGACCGTTCGCGATCTCGATCGAAACGGGCGAGCCGGCCTGGCAGTTCGACAATCCGCACCACCCGAACGGCTGGGGCACCTGCTACGCGTGGGCCTACTCCCCCGACGGCCGTCGGCTCGCGGTGGGCGGCCATCGCACGAGTGCGCTGCACATCTACGACGCGGACCTGCGCCAGGCCGACGCGCGGGCCCTGCCCGGCTACGACGACCAACGCGTGCGCCGCCTCGTCTTCTCCGCCGACGGCACCCTCCTGGCCACCGGCGGCGACTTCGGCCGAGTCTTCGTACGGCGGGTGTAAAGCACGCGCCGTACGCACCTTCCTGCGTTTCATACGTAGTTCGAGGTATCCAACGTCATCGAGAATGGGACGGGCAGTTCGATCTCCTTACCGAATGGTCCCGTTTGGAGCAACGTGTAGTCGTCGCCTTCTAGTTCGGAGAACAGCGTCACTTTGCCCCGCTCTCGATCCACGAGTAGGTACAACGGAATCCCACTACGTGCGTAACTGCGGCGTTTGGCCTCTCGGTCGATCTCGGCTCGTTGTGACGTGACCTCCACGACCAGGGCTACGCCGGTGCAGGGCATCCACGATTCCGCCCCGCGAAACAGGCTCAGGGCCCTGGGTGCGAACGTGCCGTCGGGAATGACGTGATTGCTCGGGAGGGCACCGGCACTGTCGACCCTGAGACCCTTGTTCCCGGAAAAATGCATAGGTGTCTCGGCGCCTGCCGCGATCTGATCCACCAACTCGGCAATGATGTGCTCGTGGTCCCCCAGCGGCGGCGGCGTCACAACAATCTCCCCCTCGATCAGCTCGGCGCGGAAGCCCAGGGGGGTGTCCAACGCCAGGAAGCCGTCCAGGATGACGTCCTCCTGCGCGGGGATCTCGTGTGCCATAGCCGACATTCTGAACCCCTTCCGTAGTCGACGCGAGCATAAGGAAGCACTCGTGCGGGCGACCGGGCGTTTGGGGGCCTGGTCACCCGCACGAGTGAACCAAGGGCGATCGGGGTGCTACGGCGTCTTCGCCGAGGCCGTCAGGGCGGCGATCGAGTCGTCGGTGCAGGTCGCCCAGAAGGTGCCGACGACGTCCTCCAGGTGGGTCATCGAGCGGGCCGCGTACAGGATGTCCTGGTAGTGGGTGATGTCGTACTGCATCGTGCCCATCGCGACCAGGTCCAGGTCGCGGATGTCGACGGTGCGGAACTCGCGGATCTCGCCGTAGGAGGACAGGATCCCCGCGCCGTAGGCCTTGAGCGCGCCGGCCTCGTGCATGACGCCGAATTCCAGGGTGAACCAGAAGACCTTCGAGACGAACTCCAGGGCCTCGCGGCTCTCCACCCGGCGGGCGGCCTCGCCGGCAACCCGGTACAGCGCCGCGAAGCGGTCCGAGGCGAGCATGTTGGCGTGGCCGATCACCTCGTGGACGACGTCCGGCTCGGGCGTGTACAGCGGCACGCTGTGGTGCCGGATGTACTGCGTCGAGTGGAAGTACGAGTCGGCCAGCGACCCGTAGAAGTCACGCAGCGGGACCAGGCCGGCCGCGGGCAGGTAGCGGAAGCCGGTGAGCGGCTGAAGCGCGCCGCTGACCTCCTCCAACTGGGGGATCCGGTCCGTCGGCAGCTTCAGCCGCGCGGTGCCCTCCAGGTAGTCCGCGACCGCGTACTCCGCGTGCGATACGGACAGCTCGTGCGAGACGAGGCGCCAGACCTCGTGCTCCTCCTCGGTGTACTCCACCTCCGGGATGGGCTCCCCACGCCGGTGGTCCAGGGCCAGTTCCGCGATCCGGTTCCGGCGCTCGCGGTATACCGCGTCCGCGAATCCCGGGTGGCTGCGGGACAGCTCGACCTCGACTCCGCCGTCGGCCCTACGGGTGACCGGGGCCAGATACTGGGCCTCCTCGAACATGCCATCTCCTGATCGCATCGGAATCGACTCGCCGGACGAGCCGAGACACCCACGCGACCATTATGCGCCGCTTACATACCATTTCGACCGGTCAGGCCGACTGGGTGACGACGTGGAGCAGGTGCGAGGGATCGCCTCGGCGCCCTCATCGCATCATCCGGACGGCCGTCACACAAGAGGCACAGCCGTTCCGTCGCCCGACCCGAATCCGCTTTCGATCCATCGAGACGGGATTCGGGCCCGCGTGACAGGATCGCCCGTACATCGGGGAGGGCACCGTCGGGAGGGGGCGCGGTGGTGGATTCTCGCGGCATGGCCGGGGATCGTGCACAACGACGCGATGTGGTCGAGGCGCTCACCGAGACCTCCGATCACCTGGATTTCGCGCTCGCGATGGTCCGTCGCATCGTCGGCGACCAGGAGCGCCTGGCACAACTGACGGCACGGATCCGCGAGATCGAGACCCGGCTGCGGGACGACCGTTACTACCTCGCCGTGATCGGCGAGTTCTCGGCCGGCAAGAGCACCTTCATCAACGCGCTGCTGGGCGAGGACCTGCTGCCCACGTCGGCGCTGCCCACCACCGGCGCCGCGACCAGGATCACGCACGGCGACGAGTTCGCCGTCGAGGTGCGCTTCAGCGGCCACGGGATCCGCTACGTGTATCCCTCCGGGCGATACACCGGCGCGGCCAGCCCGCTCGGCGGCATGCTCGCCGACCTCGCACCGCATGTGGTCGTGCCCGAGGACACGGCCGGCGTCCTGCGCCTGCTCACCGCCGACGAGGCGATCGCGCCGCACGTACAGAGCCTGGAGGTGCGCCACCCCGCCGCCGCGCTGCGCGACGGGCTGGTGATCATCGACACACCCGGCACCAACGCCCGGGCCGGGCACACCGAGATCACCCGCGCCGTGATGCGCGACATCGCCGACGTCGCGGCGGTGCTGACCGCGTCCACATCGCCGTCGCCGGTGTCGTTGGCCGAGTTCCTCACCGACGCGCTCGATCCCGGACAACTGCGCCGCTGCATCATTTTGGTCACCAAGATGGACCACATCGACGAGGACGAGCGGGACGACCTGCTCGCCCACGTCCGCGGGCGGTTCGCCCGGATGTTGGGCGTGGCCGATCCGGTCGTCGAGCCGGTTGCCGCCGAGCCGGTGGTCCGGCTGGCCGGCAACCGACCGCTGCGGGGCCCCGAGCAGGCCTACTGGGCCGAGGAGTTCCCGCGCACACTGGCCCGACTCCGGGACCTGATGCAGCGTCAACGCATCGTCGCGGTGTCCGACCACCTGCTGCGGTTGCTGGAGGACCTGCTCGACGAGTTGCGCCGCGAGGTGACCCTCGCCGAACAGCGGCTCGACGCCGAGGAGAGCGAACTCGCCGGTGCCCGGATCGCCGACATGGCCGCCTTCGTCCGGGCCCAACACGGCGAGACCGCGCGCCTGCTCGGCGCCGGTGCCCAGCGCGCCCAGCAGGCCGTCGGCGGCATGGCGCCGCAGTGGTGGCGCTACACCCGCGCCGAGATCGACCACGCCCTGGACGGCGCGGAGACCCCGGACGAACTGCGCGCGGTGATCGGCGTCCGCGCGCCCGAGCTGATCCGGCAGGGCCTGCCCCGGATCGGCGACATCGTGCAGCAGGCGGTCACCGGCGCGCTGGCGACCGCGGCCGAGAGCGCGCGGGCCGCCGCGGACACCGCGTTCGAGGCGGCCTATCGCAAGCTCGGCGCGATCGCCCGAGCCGACGGCCCGGACCGGGTCACCGTGCTGACCGGGCATCAGCTCGCGGACGCGGCGATGCGCGCCTACCAGGACTCGGTCACCGGCGTGACCCAGCAGATCCGCGCCGTGCGCCTGGATCCGACCGCCCCCAGGACGCCCGGCGCGCGGATCGGCGGCGCCCTGGACCAGTGGTTCGGCGGCGGCCGGAACGGCGATCCGGGAGCCCCGTCGGGCCGAGCCGGATTCGGCGGTTTCATGGCCAAAGTGGCCGATTCACTCGCATCCACCGACATGACGGCCCTGCGGAACCACGCACGCGCCGAAATGCATCAGACACTGCGAACCGTCGCCGACGGTTTGTCCCGACAGATCGACGAGGCCGTCGGGGCGGCGACGACGCACTACTCGCTGGACGTCTCTCGCCACGTGGACCGCTATCGGGCCAGGTACGAGGCGGCGGTCGCCGAGATGGTGGCCGAGCATCACCGCCGTGAGGATATTCTCGCGGCTCGCAGAAGCCTGTTGCAGGACGCGGACAGGCAGACGGAACGGCGCCGCGGCACGGTGAACAGCCAACGCGAGCGCCTCACACGCCGGGGGGAATTCGGCAGATGAGCGACTACACGCACGACGACGACCTGTTCGCGATGGTCTCCGACGACACCATCGACACGCTGGACACCGCCGACGGGGGCACTGTCGGGGCGGCACCACTGTGGGAGACCGACGCGGGCGGCGAGTCCAACGGCGCCTACCCCAACTCCACTCTGCCGTATACCGACCCGAACTTCGATCCGCTGCACGACCCGAACTACGACCCGTTCCACGCGGACAGCGACGGCGACGGCAAGATCGACATGTACGACCCGCAGATGTTCGACCCGAACGACGGCAACGTGCCCCCGGCCACGCCCAGTCAGCAGTGGCGCGACGACCAGCTCGCCAACGACCCTTACGCGAACGACCCGTACGCCGATCCCTACGGCGATCCCTACGCCGACCCGTACGGCGACCCCTACGGCAGCGACCCGTACGGCGGCTCCGACCCGTACGCCGACCCGGCCGGCTACGACCCCGGGCCCGCCGCGGACCACGGCCAGGGCGTCAGCCCGCAGTGGGGCGCCGTCGACGACGGAAGCGGCAACTGGGAGTACCACGCGCCGGACAACTGGACACCGGCCCAGTTCGACGGTTTCGGCGACCCGGTGGGCGACGCGCAGTACTGGCAGCAGCAGACCAGCCCGACGAGCTGCGCGGTGGTCTCCCAAGGGATGATCCTGGAGAAGCTCACCGGCGTGCCGCTGGACGAGAACGCGCTGATGACCGAGGCCCAGCAGGCCGGCATCTACGACCCCGAGACCGGCACCAGGACCGACGACATCGGCAAGCTGCTGGAAATGCACGGTGTGGACACGGACATGGTTCCGGGCGCCGACATGCGCCAGATGCTCGACGCGCTGGAGAAGGGCGACCAGGTCATCGTCGCCCTGGACGCGCAGGAGATCTGGTCCCCCGTGCACGACCCGAACACCGGGGCGCCGCTGGAGCAGGACCCGACGATGGGGCACGCCGTGTGGGTCACCGGCATCGACACCCAGCCCGACGGATCCGTCTACGTCCTGCTCAACGACTCCGGCGCGCCGTTCGGCCAGACCGAGCCGATCCCGCTGGCCGACTTCGTCAACGCGTGGCAGGACCGGGACACCACGATGATCGTGGCACACCCGACGCACGCCTGATCGTTCGACATCACAACGGATTCGATGGGAGTAGGGACCACACATGTCGTTCGATCGTGAACACGTGCTGCGCCAGGCCGCGCAGGTACAGCCGCGCCGACGCCCCGGCGTCGCGGGCCTGTTGAGCGGGATCCACCGCAGCGACGAGCTGCGCGGCTGGGTCACCATGGAGTCGGTGGCGCTGCCGCCGGTGCCCGAGCGCACCGCGGCCGGCTGGACGTTGTGGAGCCTGATCGGGGTCGGCAAGGCCACCCCCGGGCGCCGCGAACTGCCGATCCACCCGGTGTGGGGCGCGGTCCAGTGGGCCTGGCCGTCCGAGGACGTGCTGCGGCACGTGAAGCTGACCGAGTTGCCCGAGGTCGCGAAGTCGGTCGAGAGCACGATCGGGGACGAGGCCGCCTGGGCGCTGTCGATGCGGCCGGAGGGGCTGGCCGAGCGGGCCCGCTTCTTCCAGTCGCTCGGCCGCTTCCTGGCCGACCCCGAGGCGGACGCGAAGGGCGGACCGAAGATCCTCGCCGGGCTGTACGCGCGGGTGATGCCCTCCGGCGCGGTGGCCGCGTACCACCAGCTCGTGCCGAGCACCGCCTCGTGGCTGCGCGCGGGTGCGCCGCGTGAGGCGGCGCCGCGTCGCGACTCGGGCGACTCGCCCACCGGCCGACCCGGCCCGTCGGGGCAGACGGCGGACCGGAGGCAGGCCCCGGCTCCGGGTCCGCGCCCGGCGGGCGATGCCTCGACCGTTCCGGGGCCGAATCCGGACTGGGCGGGCCGCCTCGCGGGCGGCCCGTCCGGCGCGGGTGGCCCGGGTGGATCCGGCGGGTCGGGTGAATCGGGTGGGTCGACGCCGGTCGCCTCGCCGCCGCCGGCCGCACGACTGCCGCAGGCCGCACCGGCCGCGCAGGTCGTCGCGCCCGCGCCGCCGGCCCCGCGTACGCCCGTCACCCCGCACGGCACCCCGGCCGACGCGCCGGCCGTGCCCGCGTCCGCGCCGCCCCCGCCCGGATCGGTGACCAGCCTGGTCAAGCAGGCGCCGTCGGCGACCACGCTCGGCCGGCGGATCAACGACGCGCACAAGATCGCCGACGATTTCGGCCTGGACGCGATCGCCGGTGAACTGGACCGACTGCGGGCGCGGATGCGCCGGCCGGGACTGCGCGTCGCGGTGGTCGGCGAATTCGGCCGCGGCAAGACCTCGCTGATCAACCGACTGCTCGGCGCCCCGGTGTTGCCCGAGGGTCGACACACGCCCGTGCCTCTGGTGATCGCCTCCGGACCGGAGCCGCGCCTGGAGTTGCAGTTCGCCGACGGGCGGGCCGAGCCGCGGCCGGCGGTGTCCGCGTCCTGGGACGAGGTGCACCGGCTGAGTGAGCGTCGGGACTCGGACGCGGCCCGGCTGATCGGCGTCCGGGTGCTCGTCGCCGAACCCGAACTGGCCCGCCTGGACATCGAGTTGGTGGACACCCCGGGCATCAACGCCGGGCGCGGCAAGGGCGAGGACGCCGAGGAGCACGACCGCCGGACCGAGGACCTGGTCCGGCGCACGGTCTCGGCGAGCGACGCGGTGCTGATGGTGGTCTCCGCGAGTGCACCGCTCGGCCTGTCCGAGACCGCGTTCCTGGAGGAAGAGGTGATCGCCCGGCACGTGCCGCGGATCACCGTGGTGGTGTCCAAGCTGGACACCGTCGACGAGGACGAGCGCGAGGACATCGTCGACTACCTCGGCGGCCGGGTGCGCCGCATCTCGCCGATCCTCCAGGTGCTGGCCGGTCCGCATCGCGAGGACCTCTCGCCGGTGGCCGGCGTGCTGGAGCGGATCACCGAGTACTCCACCTCCGGCGGCCGGCGCAGCATGCGCTCGCGGCAGACCGCCGGCCAACTACTCGCGCTGCTGGGCGAGATGGCCCAGGTGGGCCGGGACGGCCTGGCCGCGGCCGAGCTCGGCGCGGCCGAACGGCAGCGCGCCGCCGAGCGGTCCGAGGTGGAGATCGACCGGATGTCCTCCGAGTGGGGCAAGGTCCGGGTCGAACTCCAGCAGCGGCGCACGCAGACCGCGGAGAAGTTCCGCGAGCACCTCCAGCTCTCCCGCGGCGACCTGCTGGACACGATGCGCTACGAGATGGAGCGCGCGCCGGACCCCCGGACCTGGTGGGAACGCGACCTGCCGTTCCGCCTGCGTCGTGAACTGACCGCGCTGGCCAAGAAGTTCGAGGCCCAGTTGCATTCCAGCGTGCAGGCCGACGTGCAGTGGTTGGACGCGAAGATGAAGCTGCACTTCGGGCGCGGCAGCGGATACCGGCTGGAGAAGGTCGAGCAGCTCTCCACCGAGTTCGAACTCGGCGAGGCGGAGTCGCTGGGTCTGAAGGACCTCAAGAGCCGCAAGCTCGCCTGGCGGATCGGCCCGACCGGCCTCGCCGTCCTCGGCGCGCTGCTGATCCCGCTCACCGGTGGCGTCTCCGCGCTGCCGATGGGCGCGAGCATGGCCGCCTCGGCGGGCGGCATGGTGCTCGGCGAGGTCAAGTCGACGTCGCTGACCGAGGCACAGCGCGCCCAGGCGATGAAGGCGCTGGAGCCGATGGTCGAGGACGTGCTCGGCGGCTTCTCCGAGGAGGTCTCCAAGCGCCTGCACACGCTGTACGCCGGGGTGATGGACGAGGCGGTGCGGGGCCAGAAGGCGTGGCGGACGGATCGCCGGACCGCGCTGGCCAAGGTCGGCACCGATGGACCCGCATGGCAGGATCTGGTCTCGCGCAGCGAGCAGCTCGGGGTTCAGCTCGACACCATGCTGGGCGCCAGAGGCTGAGACGCCGTCGAGGAGGGGAGCGTTCAGGGTGGACAAGGGTCACGGGGCGGCCGATGGGGCCTACGCGGGTTACGGCGCGTGGCGGGCACGGCAGGAGACCCTGGTCGGCCTGATCGACCGGCTCACGCCGATCGTGGCCGGGTTGCGGATCGGCGCGGGCGTCAAGAAGTTGGACTCGTTGAAGCAGCGGGCCGCGTCCGAGGCGTTCAAGGTGATGATCGTCGGCGAGTTCAAGCGCGGCAAGAGCACGGTGATCAACTCGATGCTGGGCGAGAAGGTGCTGCCCTCGTTCGCCCGGCCGTGCACCGCGATCATCAACGAGGTCACGTGGGGTGACACCCGCTCCGCGCTGATCTATCCGCTGGAGGCGGATGGTACGGCGGGCGAACCGCTGACCGTCGGCGTGGACGAGATCGCCGACTACGTCACCATCGGCGCGGACGACGACAACACCCCGAACCCGTACGAGCGGGCGGTGGTGCGCTGGCCGTTGGAGCTGTGCCGCAACGGTGTCGTGGTGGTCGACTCGCCGGGTCTCAACGAGGCCCCGGAACGCGAGAAGGTCACCCTGAACTACCTCGAACAGGCCGACGTGCTGGTGTTCGTGGTGGACTGCCAGGCCGCGATGTCGCGCAGCGAGCAGCTCTTCCTGGACGTACACGTCAAGGCCCGCGGCCACGAGGACGTCTTCTACGTCGGCAACAAGATCAACCTGGTCGAGGAGGAGGAGCGCGAGGACGTACAGCGGGAGATCCGCAAGCGTCTCTCCCCCTATCTCTCCCGCCCCGACCGGGTGTTCTTCGTGAACGCCCGGGCCGCGCTGACCGGCCGGCAGAAGGGCGACCCGGACCTGCTGGCCGGCTCCGGGATGCCCGAACTGGAGCGCGGTCTGGAGGAGTTCCTGACCCGAGAGCGCGGTCGGGCGAAGATCCTGTCTCCCGCGCGCGAACTCAAGTACCTGCTGATCGAGGCGCGCGAGCAGATCGACCGCAAGGAGGCGCTGCTGACCCAGGACGTCGAGGAGCTGCGGGCCACCTACGAACGGGTCCAGGGCCCGCTGACCCGGCTGGAGCAGAACCGGCGGGTGATCGTCGCGCAGATGGAGGAGCACCTGCGCGAGACCCGCGGCGAGGTGGAGGCCGCGACCCGGCGGTTCATGGACCGGGTAGCCGCGAACATCCCGAATTGGGCGCAGGAGTACGACCCGAGCAACACCATCGGCGCCAATCCGTTCAACGCGCGCGAGAAAATGGAGGCGGCGGTCAAGGAGATCACCGACCATCTCTCCGGGCGGGTCCAGGTCGAGTTCGCGCAGTGGCAGGAGAACGAGCTCAAGCCGCTCGTCTCTCGTCGCGTCGAGGATATGGAGCGGATGATCGACGACGACGTGAAGCAGTTCGTCACGCGCATCGACGAGATCCGCGCGTCGCTCACGTCGGGGCCGGTCGGCACGGACGAGGACGGCAAGCCCTCGACACCGATCGAGCGGCTGCTCGCGGACGCGGTCAGTTTCGTGCTCGACCCGGCGACGGCGGTCTCCGGCGGCAAGTTCAACCTCCGGTCGATGCTCACCGCACTGCTGCCGCAGATCGCGGTCGGCACGGCGGCGTTCCTGGTCGGTCTGGGCCCGTTCGTGATCCTCGGCGCGGTGCTCGGCTCGACCGTGTTCAAGGGCGCGCTGCAACTGAACAAGGCCAACCGCCGCCTCAAGGAACAGGTCGCCGAACAGGTCCAGTTGGAACTGCGCAAGCAGGCCGACACCGATGTCACCAACCTGGGCGAAGAGGTCGTCAAACAACTCCGCAAGATGCGCGACGCGATCGCCCAGGGCCTGGACGCGGAGATCAAGTCGATCCGCGACGAGGTCGGCGCGGCCCTCCGCACCAAGGAACAAGGCGAGTCCGACGCAAAGCGCGAGAGCGGCGAAATGCGCCGCTACGCCCAGGAACTCAACCGCGTCGACGAGTCCCTGGCAGACCTGATCATGGACGTGGCGATGTAGGCACCACCCACAAACGCCGGCCGGGCAACCACAACCCGACCCAACAGCCCCGCCGGCGTTTGAGGCCAATCAGCCCGGCCGGCGCATGAGGCCACCCAGCCCCGCCGGCGCTTGAGGCCACCCAGCCCCGCCGGCGCTTGAGGCGAAACAGCCCGGCCGGCGCATGAGGCCACCCAGCCCCGCCGGCGCATGAGGCGAAACAGCCCGGCCGGCGTTTGAGGCCAGAAGCGGGTGTCGGCCGCCCTAGTCGACCAGATCCCGCACGACCGCGTCGGCCAACAACCGCCCCCGCAACGTGAGAACCGCCCGCCCGCCCCCAAGCGGCTCGAGCAGCCCGTCCGCAGCGGCCCGAGACGCCGCCTTCCGCCCCACGTCCGCAAGGAGCGAGAGCGGGACGCCCTCGGCCAACCGCAGCTCGAGCAGGATCCGCTCGACCCGCCGGTCCTCCGCGGTGAGCAACTCGCGCGCCTGCGCGGGAGACGTCCCCGCCGCCAGCCGCTGCGCGTACGCGGCGGGATGGCGCACATTCCACCACCGCACCCCGCCCACGTGGCTGTGCGCCCCCGGCCCCGCGCCCCACCAATCCGCGCCGGTCCAGTACAGCTCGTTGTGCCGGCAGCGCGCCGCGGCGTCGGTGGCCCAGTTGGACACCTCGTACCAGCCGAGCCCGGCGGCGGAGAACGCCTCGTCGGCCATCAGGTAGCGGTCCGCGAGCACGTCGTCGTCCGGCATCGGCAATTCGCCCCGACGCACCCGACCGGCCAGCCGGGTGCCGTCCTCGACGATCAGCGCGTACGCCGAGACGTGGTCGGGACGCGCGCCGAGCACCGCGTCCAGTGAGGCCCGCCAGTCGTCGTCGGACTCCCCCGGCGTGCCGTAGATCAGGTCCAGGTTGACGTGCTCGAACCCGGCCGCGCGCGCGTCGGCCACACACTGTTCGGGCCGACCCGGGGTGTGCCGGCGGTCCAGGATCTGCAGGACGTGTTTGCGCGCACTCTGCATGCCGAACGACAGCCGGTTGAAGCCGCCCGCCAGCAACGTGGCCAGATAGGCCGGATCGACCGACTCCGGGTTCGCCTCGGTGGTCACCTCGGCGCCGGCGGCGAGCCCGAACTCGTCCCGGATCGCGCCCAGGATCCGAGCCAGATCCTCGGCCGGCAGCAGGGTGGGCGTGCCGCCGCCGAAGAACACCGTCTCCACCGGCCGGTCCACGTCGCCGAGCCGCCGCCGGGCCAGCCGGATCTCGGCGATCGCGTCGTCCGCGTAGGACCCCTGCGAGGCCGACCCACCCAGTTCGGTCGCGGTGTACGTGTTGAAGTCGCAGTAGCCGCACCGCGACGCGCAATACGGCACGTGCACGTAGAAGCCGAACGGACGACTCGCGTCCGCGAACTCGGCGAGCGCGGACGCGGGCAGCGAACCGTCTTCGGGCACGGGCAGACCGTCGGGGGGTGCGGAGGGCATCCTCCCATTGTCCACGAGCCGGCGACCGAGCCCGGCGCCGTCGACCCCTCGGCGCCCACCCCGGACCCGGACGACCGTCCGACGCCCCTCGACGCGCGACCCGGCACCGGCGCCCGGCCCCTGCCCCGGCCCCGGCCCCGGCCCCGGGGGCCAGCCCAGCCCCCGGACCGGGCTCGGGCCCGGCCCAGCCCCGAGCTCAGGTGACCAGCGTGCCCGTGTACATGCCCTCCAGCAGCTCCGCGTACTGCTGCTCCACCACCCGCCGCTTGACCTTCAGGCTCGGCGTCAGCTCACCGTGCTCGACGCTCAGGTCGCGCGGCAGGATGGCGAACTTCTTCACCGTCTGCCAGCGCTGGAGGCCGGCGTTGAGCTCGTCGAGGCAGTCGGCGATGAGCGCGCGGGCCTCCGCGCTGCCGGCCAGTTCCTCGTACGACTTGTCCCGCAGTGCCGGCCGGTCGGCGGCCCAGCCCCGGATCGCGTCCGGGTCCAGGGTGATCAGCGCGGAGCAGAAGTTTCGGCCCTCGCCGTGCACGAGGATGTTGCCGACGTACGGGCACATGCCCTTGAACCGGCCCTCGATTTCGCTGGGCGCCACGTACTTCCCGCCCGACGTCTTGATCAGGTCCTTCTTGCGGTCGGTGATCCGCAGGAAACCGTCCTCGACCACCCCGATGTCGCCGGTGCGCAGCCAGCCGTCCTCGGTGAGCACCTCGGCGGTGGCCTCGGGGTTGTTGTGGTAGCCCTGCATCACCCCGGGGCCGCGCACGAGCAGTTCGCCGTCCTCGGCGATGCGCAGCTCCGAGCCGGGCAGGACCACGCCGACGGTGCCGATGCGGTGCGCGTCGTAGCGGTTGACCGAGCTGCCCGCGCTGGCCTCGGTCAGGCCGTAGCCCTCCAGGATGGGGATGCCGATCGCGTCGAAGAACTCCGCGACGTCGGGCGAGAGCGCCACGCTGCCGGAGATACAACCCTTGAGCCGGCCGCCGAACAGGTCGCGCAGTTTGCCGAAGACGAGCCGATCGGCCAACCGGTACTTGGCGTTCAGCAGCACGGAGGGGGTGCGACCGGCCTGCCGGGTCTGCGACGTCTCCCGACCGACGCCGATCGCCCACCGGAAGATCCGGTACTTGAGGCCGCCCTCGGCGCGCATCCGCACGTGCACGGAGTTGTACACCTTCTCGAACACGCGCGGCGCGGCGGCCATGAAGGTCGGCCGTACGATCGGAAGGTTGGTGATCAGCTTGGGAATCCGGCCGTCGATCGCGGTCGGGTAGCCGATCCGGATCTGGCCGGACACCATCACCTTGCCGTAGCAGTGCGCGAGCGGCAGCCACAGGTACTGCAGCTCGTCGATCTCGGTCAGCCCCATCGCGGCCTGCGCGGCGGCCTGGTAAGCCCACGTGTCGTGGGCGAGCCGAACGCCTTTGGGTCGACCGGTGGTACCGGAGGTGTAGATCAGCGTCGCGAGCTGGTCGCGGGTGATCGCGCCGACGCGGGTTTCGACCAGGTCGGGTTCCTTCTCCAGCCGGGCACGGCCCAGTTCCTCCAACTCGGCGAGGGTGCTCACCCAGTCGTCGTCGGCCTCGTCGGCGGCGTGGTCGAAGACGATCACCTTGCGCACCGCGTCCAGACCGGTCCGCTCGCCGCGCAGCTTGGCGAGTTGGGCGTCGTCGGCGGCGAACACCACCACGCTGCCGGAGTCGGCCAGGATGAACGCGGCCTCGTCGGCGTTGGTGGTCGGATAGACGGTGGTGGTGGCCGCCCCGGCGCACATGATGCCCATGTCCGCGAGCACCCACTCGAACCTGGTCTCGGCCACGATCGCTACCCGGTCCTCGGGCTCGACCCCCAGCGCCACCAGGCCGGCGGCGATCGCCTTGGCCCGGTCGCCGGCCTGCCCCCAGGTGAGCGACCGCCATTCCTCGCGGTCGCCGTCGCCCACCGCGACCGGGTATCGGTACGCCTCTCGTTCGGGCGTCGCCCGAACGCGCTCCAGGAAATCCACCGCGATGGACGGCGGGCGGTTGTCGATGCCGACGGGCTCTGGACTCACTGCGGCCTCCGTGTCCTGGGCGGATTTCAGGGGTGGTGGCGGTGCCGTTGTACCGGCGTCGATACCGGTACCCATACGGGTATCCACAGGGGTGTCCGTACGGGTATCGGGATCGGTGGGAGTGCGGAGTGTTCGGTATAGCGGGGGTAAAAAGCACAGCGGGTGCATCGGTTGTGCCCGATGCACCCGCAACGTACGCCGCCGCAGGGCTACGCGGTAGTAGCTTCGCCCGGATCCGCTATCGAATCGCGTCGCCACACCCGCCGGCCGACCCGGCCGCGGCCCTGCTTCCCGCCTGTGTTCCCAGCCTCCGCGCCCCGCGTACCGCTACTTCTTGCCGCCGCTGTCGTCGGTGGACAGCGCCGCGATGAAGGCCTCCTGCGGCACCTCCACGCGGCCGACCATCTTCATCCGCTTCTTGCCTTCCTTCTGCTTCTCCAGCAGCTTGCGCTTGCGGCTGATGTCACCGCCGTAGCACTTGGCGAGCACGTCCTTGCGGATCGCCCGGATGTTCTCGCGGGCGATCACCCGCGCGCCGACCGCCGCCTGGATCGGCACCTCGAACTGCTGACGCGGAATCAGCTCGCGCAGCTTCTTGGTCATCTCGACGCCGTATGTGTACGCCTTGTCCTTGTGCACGATCGCGCTGAACGCGTCGACCGCCTCGCCCTGGAGCAGGATGTCGACCTTGACCAGCGCGGATTCCTGCTCACCGGTGGTCTCGTAGTCCAGCGACGCGTAGCCGCGCGTCTTGGACTTGAGCGCGTCGAAGAAGTCGAACACGATCTCCGCCAGCGGCAGCGTGTAGCGCAGCTCGACCCGGTCCTCGGAGAGGTAGTCCATCCCGATCTGGACCCCGCGGCGGGTCTGGCACAGCTCCATGATCGTGCCGATGTACTCGCTCGGCGCCAGGATCGTGGCCCGCACCACCGGCTCGTGCACCTCGGCGATCTTGCCGCCGGGGAACTCGCTCGGGTTGGTCACGGTGTGCTCGGTGCCGTCCTCCATGACGACCCGATACACCACGCTCGGCGCCGTGGAGATGAGTTCCAGGTTGAACTCGCGCTCCAGGCGCTCCCGGACGATCTCCAGGTGCAGCAGCCCCAGGAAGCCGCAGCGGAAGCCGAAGCCGAGCGCGACCGAGGTCTCCGGCTCGTACACCAGCGCGGCGTCGTTGAGCTGGAGCTTGTCGAGCGCGTCGCGCAGCTCGGGGTAGTCCGAGCCGTCCAGCGGATACAGACCGGAGAAGACCATCGGCTTCGGGTCCTTGTAACCACCGAGCGCCTCGGTCGCACCGTGGTGCAGCGAGGTGATCGTGTCACCGACCCGGGACTGCCGAACGTCCTTCACGCCGGTGATGATGTAGCCGACCTCGCCGACGCTCAGGCCGTCGGACGGCTTGGGCTCGGGCGAGATGACCCCGATCTCCAGGAGTTCGTGGGTCACCCCCGTCGACATCATCTGGATCCGCTCGCGCTTCTTCAGGTCGCCGTCGATCACGCGGACGTAGGTGACCACGCCCCGGTACGAGTCGTAGACCGAGTCGAAGATCATCGCGCGGGCGGGCGCGTCCTTGGCGCCGATCGGCGGCGGAACCAGGCGTACGCACTCGTCCAGCAGCTCGGACACGCCCACGCCGGTCTTGCCGGAGACCTTGAGCACGTCCTCCGGGTCGCAGCCGATGATGTGCGCGAGCTCGGCCGCGTACTTCTCCGGCTGGGCGGCGGGCAGGTCGATCTTGTTCAGCACCGGGATGATCTGGAGGTCGTTCTCCAAGGCCAGGTAGAGATTGGCGAGCGTCTGCGCCTCGATCCCCTGGGCCGCGTCGACCAGCAGGATCGCGCCCTCACAGGCCGCGAGCGAGCGGGACACCTCGTACGTGAAGTCCACGTGGCCGGGGGTGTCGATCATGTTGAGGATGTGGATCTGGCCGTCCGGGGCCGTCCACGGCAGCCGCACCGCCTGCGACTTGATGGTGATGCCGCGCTCACGCTCGATGTCCATGCGGTCGAGGTACTGCGCGCGCATCTGCCGCGCATCGACCACACCGGTGATCTGAAGCATCCGGTCGGCGAGCGTCGACTTGCCGTGGTCGATGTGGGCGATGATGCAGAAGTTCCGGATCAGCGCCGGGTCGGTACGGCTGGGCTCCGGCACGTTCACTGGCGGGGTCGCGGGCACGCGGGCTTCCAGATTCTCGATCGGGTGGACTGGCGAGGGCCTTGCGGGTGGCACGTGGGATCGGTGTGGGATCACAGGTGTTCCCTACATCGTCCCATGCGGCATGGGTGAGCCGTGTTGGTGGAGCCGGCCGAACCGGTTCGGGTCGCCGCGCGTGGGGGCGAACGGGAGTGAGCGGGGGCGGGCACGGGCCGCGCACGGGGGTGGATCGGGCCAGATTGGCCGGCCGTGTCGTGGGCGCCCGCCGATGACTGGTAATCTGATGGATCGCGTGTGGCGTACGTGTCTCTGCCACGCAAGTCAACGTCCGAACGGGCCCTCTCCCTGGATCGGATCCCGACCTAGTACTCAGAAGGCTCTTTCGTGGCGAACATCAAGTCCCAGATCAAGCGCAACAAGACGAACGAGATTGCGCGTCAGCGCAACAAGGCCGTCAAGTCGGAGCTCAAGACCTTCGTGCGCAAGGCGCGCGAGGCGGCCGAGGCCGGCAACGTCGAGCAGGCCGAGGCGCTCACCCGCCTCGCGGCCCGCAAGCTCGACAAGGCCGTCAGCAAGGGTGTCATCCACAAGAACCAGGCCGCCAACAAGAAGTCGGCGCTGGAGAAGCGTGTCGCGACGGCCAAGGCCTGACTCGCGACACCTTTGATGGTGTGACACCCGAGCGCATGCGCTCGTAGTGACTTCGAAGGCGCCGTCCCCGGATCTCGGGGACGGCGCCTTTGTCGTTGTGGGGGTGTGGTCTTTCGGCGGGGCGCGGGTCGGCGGGTCTCGGATCGCCGGCTCGTGGATCGCCGGGTCGTGGGTCGTGGGTCGGCGGATCGTGGGTCGGCGGATCGTGGGTCTCGTCGGCGGCCTCAGAGGTTGCGGACCGTGGAGACCGTCACGACGGCCTTCTCCAGCGCGTACGCGGGATCCGTACCGCCACCCTTGACCGCCGCGTCGGCGTCCGCGACCGCGCACAGGGCGCGCACGATGCCGTCCGGGGTCCAGCCGCGAAGCTGCTGCCGCACCCGGTCCACCTTCCACGGCGGCATGCCCAGCTCGCGGGCCAGGTCGTTGGGGCGGGCATTGCGCGAGGCGGCCCCGACCCGGGCGATCTGCCGCACACTCTGCGCGAGCGCGCTGGTGACCATGACCGGCGCGACGCCCACCGACAGCGCCCAGCGCAACTGCTCCAGCGCCTCGGCGGTACGGCCCTCGACGGTCTTGTCGGCGACGGTGAAACTGGACGCCTCGGCGACGCCGCTGTAGTAGCGCGCGACCACCTCTTCGTCGACCACGCCATCGGTGTCCGCCATCAACTGGCTGCACGCGGACGCCAACTCGCGCAGGTCGTTGCCGATCGCCTCGACCAGGGTGCGGCACGCGTCCTCGGTGAGCGAGCGGCCCGCGATCCGGAACTCGGCGCGCGCGAACGCGACCCGGTCGCCGACCTTGGTGACCTTGGGGCACGCGACCTCTCGCACACCCACCTTGCGGACCGCGTCCAAGAGGTTCTTGCCCTTGGGCCCGCCGAGGTGGGCGAGCACGAGCACGATCTCGTCGGCGGGATCGGCGATCAGCTTCTTGACCTCGCCGGCCAGGTCCGCCCCGAGGTCCTGCGCGGACCGGATCACGATGACCTTGCGCTCGCCGAACAACGACGGACTGGCCAACTCGGACAACATCCCCGCCTGCAACGACCCGGGGGCGAGGTCCCGGACGTCGGCGTCGGGATCCTGCGCCCGCACGGCGCGCACCACATCCCCGATCGCGCGATCCACAAGCAGTTCCTCGGGCCCGACGACAAGCGTCACGGGCGCGAGCGGATCATCCTGCATTCTCCTGGCCACCCGACCAAGCATCCCACGCCCCACAGACACACCCCACAACCTCACCCCGCCGGCCGGATGCCGGCTGCGGGCCTGGGGTTCGGGGACGGCCGGCGCGGGCCGGGAGGCCGGGCGCGGCTGTGTGGGGAATGCGTGGGTGGTGGGTGCTTCCGTGGGGTGCTCGCTGGAGTGCGCACGTGTGGCGCGGGCGCGGGCGGCGGGCGGGGCCCTTGGCCCGACGCCGGTGGGCGTGCGAGGCGGCGGTTGTGCGGTGGTTGGCGGTCCGTTCGGGTGTCGGGGTCGGAGTGGGCGCGCGGAGGGCGTGGGCGGCGGTGTCGGGGCCTCGGGCGACCGCGTTCAGGTGGGTCGGAGTGCCTGTGACGGCGATCGGGCCGTCGGTGTCGGTGCGCAGGAGGCGGGCGCCGGTCGCGGCGATCAGGGCGCGGGCGGAGGGCGACGGGTGGCCGTAAGGGTTGTCCTTGCCCACCGAGACGAGCGCCAGGCGCGGGTGCAGCCCGAGCACGAGACCCGGGTCCTGGCGCGCCGAGCCGTGGTGCGCGACCTTGAGCACATCCACCCGAAGACCGCCCAGCCGGGCCCGCAGCGCCTCCTGGGCTTCGATCTCGACATCCCCCGTGAGCAACATCCGAACGCCGTGGCGCTCCGCGAGCACCACGAGACTCGCGTTGTTGGCCGGTGAGCCGCCCACCGCACTCCCCACCGGGACGCCCCGCACCGCCACCCGCTCTCGGGCATCGGACCCGGTCCACGGTCTGCCGGGATCGGGGACGCCGATTCGAGGGGCCGGAACACCCCGCGCCGCCACCCACCCCGGCACCCCTGGCCCCGCCCATGGTCTGCCCGGATCAGGGACGCCCGTTCGCATGGCCGGGACACCCCGCGCCGCCTCCCACCCCGACGCACCCGGCCCGATCTGCGGCCTGCCGAGATCAACGGCCCCAGTTCGAATCGCCGGAACGTCCCGCGCCACCACCCACCCCGATACACCCGGCCCGATCTGCGGCCTGCCGGGATCAAGGGCGCTCGTTCGCGTGGTTGGGGTGTCCGGTGGGGGCGGTGGAGCGGGGCGGGGTGAGGTGGTGGGTGGGGCGGAGGAATCGGGGGTGGTCGCACGCGGTCTCGGGGTGGGTACGTCGGGAGGTGGGGTGAGGGTTTGCCAGGTCAGGGCGGCCCGGGTGCGGTGTTCGCCGTCGGTGGGGGTGGTCAGGGAGGTGCCGGCGGCGCCGGCCCAGCGGCGGACTCGGGTGACCTCGGCTCGGGGCTCGAGGACCGTCGTGCCCTGGAGCAGGCCTACCGCGCGACCGCGCAACGCGCCGGGGAGGCCCTCGACGTGGTCGGCGTGGTAGTGGCTGAGCAGGACCAGGGGCAGTCGGTGCACGCCGAGGTCGCGCAGACAGCGGTCGACGGCGTCCGGATCGGGGCCCGCGTCGATCAGGACACCGGCGCCGGGGCCCGCGTTGAGCACGATGGCGTCGCCCTGCCCCACGTCGCACATGACCAGGTGCCAGTCCGGCGGCGGCCAGCCGGTCAGCGGGCGGACCAGGACCGGCGGGCGGAGCAGCAATACCACCACAAGCGTCGCGAGCAGCGCGGCGGCCATCGCTCGCGGCCGGCCCGCTCGGGTGGAATCGGGCGGGCGTCGCAGAATACGCAGGGTCGGTACGGCCGCGACCGTGATCGCCGCCAGGACCGCTCCGCCGAACACACCGGTCGGCCACGTGACGGCGGCGCCGGGCAGCGCGGCGCCGGTGCGGGCCACCGTCGCGATCCAACCGATCGGCCAGGAGCCCAGCCAGGCGGCGACCCGCGCGAGCGGGAGGCAGACCGGGGCGAGCACGAGGGCGACGAAGCCGAGGATCGTGGCCGGCGCGACCGCGAACTCGGCAAGCAGGTTGCACGGCACGGCCACCAGCGTGATCCTGCGTTAGCGGGTAATCTCTCGCCATGGCTGACCCATTGCGCGCATTCCTGTACGCCCGCAACTCGCGTGACGCTGGCCGCGAGCACCGCTCCACCGACGACCAGCTCACCGAGGGCCGTCAGGACTGCGAGCGGCAAGGGTGGGTGATTGTCGACGAGTTCGTCGACGTCGGACACTCCGCGTCGCGCCACGCCCGCCGCCGCCGCGGCGACTTCGACGACATGGTCGCCCGTGTCGAGGCTGGCGAATGTGACGTCCTGGTCGCGTGGGAGTCATCGCGTCTCCAGCGCGACCTGGAGGTGTACGTCACGCTCCGAAATCTCTGCGCGCGGACCCGCGTCCTGTGGTCGCTGAACGGCCGGCTGTACGACATGACGAACCGTCAGGACAGGTTCGTAACCGGCCTGGACGCACTGCGGGCGGAGGACGAGGCGGACGGAATCCGGGACCGGGTCCTGCGCACCACACGGCTGTACGCCCAACGCGGTTGGCCACACGGCCGGCTCCCGTACGGGTTCAGGCGCGAGTACGACCCGGACAAGGGGCACCTCCTCGGGCAGGTCGCCGACCCGGACCAGGCACCGATCCTGCGCGAGATCATCCGACGCATTGCGTCGGGCGAGTCGTGCACCGCGATCGCGGCCGACCTCACCGCCCGCGGCATCCCCACTCAGCACGGGTCGCCGGTGTGGCATCGGACGGTCGTCCGCGAAATCGCGCTGCACCCGGCGAACATCGGCCTGCGCGTCTACTACGACACGACGGTGCCCGCGAAGTGGGAGCCGATCGTCGACCGGGCGGAGTACATGGCGGCGGCGGCCATCCTCCGGGATCCCGCGCGGCGGAACTCGCGCGAGTCGGCACTCCGGCACCTGTTGAGCAGCGTCGCGGTGTGCGGGACTGCGGGGTGTGGGCGTCGGATGGAGCCGGCGTCGCCGAACCATGCCAGTCCGCAGTACCGGTGCCGGAACGGGCACGCGACCATCGGCCGAGCCTTGCTCGACGCGTACGTGACGGAGGCTGCCCTTCAGTGGCTGGAGCGGGCAGACGTGGCCGCGCTCATTGCGCGTCGCGGTGGAGACGACCAGGTGCGGGAGGCCATGGCGCGGGCGGAGGAGTATCGACAGACGTTGTCGGCAGCGCGTGAAAGGGTCGGGCTGCCCGGTGGGCTGTCGATTGAAAGCATGGCGGCATTGGAAAGCAACTTGCGGCCGCTCATTGCTGCTGCGGATAAGCAGGCCGAGGTCACCTCTTTCCCCGCCCTGGTTATCGAAATGGCTGGGCCGGAAGCACGCTCGAAATGGACTGCGGCCGAGATCCCCATTCGGCGTGCATTGCTGCGGCATATTGTGCGGCCGGCGGTGATGCCGGGTGGGCGGGGCGTGAGGACGATCCGGCCGGGTCGGGTCGTCCTCACGTGGCCGCTCGACGGGGGTGCGCCGGGCGACGAGTAGCCCTACCTGCGCGTACGGCCACCGAGACCGAACGGGCACCACGCTTCACAGTCGTCGCAACTCCGGCCCGTCTCATGGACCATGAGGCGGACCGTGTCACGCGCCTCGGGGGTTCCTACCTGCCGCGGGTCGATTGTGCAATACAGGTCATCGCCGTCCTCTTTCACCTCGCCGATAGCGCCGAGCGGTAGCGGAATCGGAATCGTGTAAACGGCCACGCGTCTCCCCCCTGTCGCGGCGCCACCCCGCCGGACCATCGAGGGTGTCATAGATCACGCGGAAATGGGAGGGTCGAGTTCCGGATTCTATGACTTTCCGTTTACTCGCTGCTGTCGATTCCCTCATTCGGACTAGCGCTGGGGACCAGCAGGCGCTCGGCCTTGGCCGCCTCGATGGCCGCCGCAGCGAGCCGCAGGGCCGTGGCGCGCATCTCGGGCGGCATCTCCTCGACGACGCCCTGGAGGTGCCGCCACCCAGGCTCGTCGGACAGGTGTCGCACTTCGAGCGGCGCATCTTCGCCGTGGCCGAGCAGCCGCTCCATCTCGACCGCAGCATCCTCGCGGTCGACCTTTCGTAGCTGGTCTGCGGTCACCTCGGCAGCGTGGGCCATCCGCGCGAGTGTCTCGGCGGGGGCTCGGACCGGGATGTGCATCCCCGTCTTCGGGCTGCTGTAGCCCTTCACGATCTGTCGCCAGCGGGCTTCGCTCATGCCTGCGAGTTCGGCGGCCTTGCGGACGGATCGGCGCGGGGCGACGGCGGACAGCGCCGACTCGATCAGCGCGCCCTCCGGCTGCTGCGGTGGCGTGGTCGTCATATCGACAGTCTCGGGCGCGAAGGTATGCGAAGTCCAGTCTTGTTTCGGCCGACTACGCGAAGTGCTCCAACGCGCCGTGCGCACCTCCGCACGTATCTACGCACCATCATTCGCGAAGCTCCACGGATCTTCGCGAAGCTTCGTGCGAAGTGCTTGTGATTCGCGAAGCTTCGCAGTAGCGTTCTCTGCATGAACAGCGGACGCCGAGTACGGCGGGCGCACGGCTCCCCCATTGCCCAGGACCCTGCGGCGGTGCGGCAGGCCCGTGAGAACGCCGGCAAGCAGCAGCAGGAACTCGCCGCCGAGATCGGTATCTCGGCGCCCCTCATGTGCGAGATCGAGACGGGCCGCCGGTCGGCGACCCCGCCGACCCTCGCCGCGCTGGCCACCGCCCTGGACGTGGACATCACGCACCTGCGGCGCAAGGACCAGACCCACACCTGTCCGACCTGCGCGGCACAGACGGCGACCGCCGGATGACCGCCCCGAGCGAACCGCGCACCGACTACAGCCGCGCCGAGAGCATGCGCCGTCTGGGCCCCGAGGCCATGGCGGACATCGCCCGGCAGGTCGCGGCGGCGCCGCTCCCGTCGCCCCGCGTGGTCGCCGCGATTCAGGCGCTCTACGACCAGATCGACGCGAGCGCGGCCCGCCGGCGGGAGCACGACACCGCCGACGCTGCGGCCTGATTCCTACCCCAGACGCGAGCGGGGCCGACCCGGATAGCGCCGGACCAGCCCCAGAGCCCGCACCACCACACCACTCACAGAAGAGGTGGCACAGACCATGAAACAGCTTAAGTCCCGGGCCCGCAGCGCCCGACACCACCAGACCGACGAGGAGATCCAGGCCGCGATCCGCGACCGCGTCGACGCCGCCGAGCGGGCCATCCGCATCGCCGTCGAGACGGCCGCGCCGGAGCTGGGCCCGGTCAGCGTGGTCGCGCGGATGCCGATCGGGACCACGGGTCAGGTCGCCGTCCTGCGGCACCCGGACGGGCGGCGGGGTGTCCTCGCCTCGTCGATCGTCACGTGCAGGAGGTTCGGGTTCGCGGGTGGTGACGTGGCGGATGTTCCCGCGCCGTGTGATCTGCGGATCGCGATGCTCGTGCAGTTCCCGGCGGAGTGGCGGGCGCGGCGTGCGATGGAGGCGCTGTACCGGCAGGGTGACCTGCCGCGGTCGGCGGCGCCGTGGCTGACCGGCGCCGGTCAGGTGCTGACGCTGTTGAGCGAGGCGCTGGACCAGGCCGTCGAGATGGACGAGCCCGAGGACCGTTTCACGCTGGCCGAGGACACCGCCGCCCGGGTGTTGGCGCTGCTGGCCGGTGTGGCGGTGTCGGCATGACGGCGACGAGTGCGGCGATCGAGGCCGCAGCGAACGTCATCGCCAGCGCAGCTCTGGCGGATGTCACGGGTGACCCGTCCCGCGCGGCGGCGGTCGCGCTGGCGGATCGCGGGCAGTTGCTGACGCCGGCGGTCCTCGCGGAGATCACGGCGGCGGTCCGGGCTCAGGTGGTGGCGGAGATGGCGGCGCCGGTCGAGCAGCCGGACCCGTGCGACCCAGTCGAGGACGAGCCGACGGCCGAGCCGGACGACTGCGCGTGCGGGATCCCGCCGTGGCGGCGGATCGCGGACGACCGGTACGAGCTGGTCGTGGACGACGTCATGTGGGCGCTGGACTACTGCGACGACGCCGAGATCGGGCCGAACGACGACCGGCCGGGCTGGTACCTGTACGGGCCCGAGCCGTATGCGCTCGGTGTGTGGGTGGGTGAGGTGATCGCGCCGGCGGCTGACACCGCGTCGCGGGTGATCCGTGAGCACTACGCGGCCGAGGCCGCCACGGTGCCGGGTCCGCGTCTGCCGCTCGACGACGTCGAGACGGGCGGTGCCGCATGAATGGCTTGGAGCACTACCGCGAGGCCGAGCGCCTGCTTGCCGAGTCGTGGACGATCCTCCGCGAGAACGACAACTCGTGCCCGGAGGCCGATCGAATGATCGCCGCCGCCCAGGCCCACGCGACGCTCGCTCTCGCATCGGTCTCCGCACGGACCACCGTCACCCCCGCCGCCACCAGCGCGCCCGCGCCGGTAAAGGCCGCGTCGACCACGTCCAAGACCTGGGCGGTCGACAAGCTCGTCCTCGTCCTCATGCAGGCGGCCGACCGGTCGAGCAGGTCGTGTTGGGTCATCCATCACGACCGCTCGTCGGCGCTGCTCGCTCCTGCGGCGGACGGAAAGCTGGACTTCCTGGCGGGGTTCCGGCGGTCGACGATCGCCGCGGCCGTGCAGGTGGGTCGCGTGGTCGTGGGTGAGCGGGCGGCCTTGCCGCCGTATCGCAGTACCAGCGACCGCTGGCCTGCGGGGACGTACACCCACGGCCGGATGATCGCCCTTCGGTCGGGCGCCGCCACGTGACCGCGCCGTTGAAGGCCGCCGCCCCCGCCACGGGGGCGGCGGCTCCCCGCCCGCTCATCCGACTGCCCGAGCTGCCCGACGGCCTCGCGTACTGCACCGGCCCGCGCGGCTGTGGCGGCGCCGGCTACCGCCGCGGCGAGCACGGCGCCCCGTGCGGCCAGTGCCACGGTGCCGGCCGCGTCTCGACTCCGGAGGTGGAGTAGTGCCCGGATATGAGGCCGCCCTCGACAAGGTGGCGGTTCCCCGCGTGACGGATCCCGCTCGCGACCGGGCCCGCCTGGTCGTCGCGTCCATGGCCACCGACGCCGCCGACGCCACCGACCTGCTCCGTGCACTCGGTCTGCTCGACGACGCGCCCACGCGGCGGCGGGCCGCCGCCCACGGCACCCACTCGGGTGCGGTGCGGCACCGCCAGACCGGCACGCGTGTATGCGATGAGTGCGCCGAGGCAGAGCGGGCGTACCAGCGCGAGCAGCGGCGGCGGAACCCGGCGGCGGCGCGGGCGAGAGACGCCCGCTACCGGGAGGCGCACCGCGAGGAGATCAAAATCCGTCACCGGGCCGCCTATGCGCGGCGGGCTGCGGCTGCGCGCGAGGCTGCTGGCGGTGCCGCGTGACCGCACCCACGACCGACAGCATGGTCACCCCGACCGGGCGCCTGGTCCTCGACGCCGACGCCGACCGCGACACGTGGCTTGCCGCTCGACGGCTGGGCATCGGGTCGTCCGACGTCCCGGACGTCCTCGGCGTCGGCGACTTCGGCAGCTCACTGCGGGTCTACCTCGACAAGGTCGACGAACTCCCCGACGACGCAGGCGATCCCGCCTTCTGGGGCACCGTCCTCGAAGAGCCGATCGCCCGCGAATGGGCCCGCCGGAGTCGATCCGTCGTCGAGCCCATCGGCATCGTCGAACACCGCGACCACTCACACCATCGGGCGACGCTCGACCGCCGCATCACCGAGTGCCCGCTGCCCGAGACGCGCCGGCAGGTCTGCGCTCTGGAGGTCAAGACCCGCTCGGCGTTCAAAGCGGCACGGTGGCATGCGGGCGCACCCGACGATGTGGTCGCCCAGGTGCTGTGGCAGATGTACGTCACCGGCTACGACCACATGCACTACGCGGTCCTGATCGGCGGCAACGACTACCGGCAAGGCGTGATCCGCGCCGACGAATACCGGCAGGTGACCGCCAACATCGTCCGCGCCGTCGACCGGTTCTGGACCGAACACGTGCTGGCCCGAGTGGCGCCCCCACACTCCGGTGACCCGGCCCGCACCGTCGACCTGTACCGCCGGGCGCACCCGGACCGCGACGGCGTGGTCCACCTGGACGACGACCCCGACGCACTCGGCGCGCTCGACGACTACGAGACCGCGCGCTTGGAGGCGAAGGCAGCCACGAAGCGGCAGGAGGCCGCGCATGCCGACCTGCTGAGGCTCACCGGTCGGCACCGCGTCGCCGCGCTCGGCGGCAAGCGGGCCTGGTCCCTGGAGCCGGCGACCCGGTCGAACGTCGACCTGGAGCTGCTCGCCGAGGGGTGGCCCGACGCCTACGCGGCCTGTGTCACCCACAAGACGGGCGATCGCCTCGACATCGACAAGGCGTACCGCCACAAGCCCGCAGAGGAGGGGTCCTGATGGGCCTCGCAGAGAACGCCGCAGCTCTCGCCGGCGGCGGCCCTATCACGGCGGCCGTGCCTTACGGCGGCGCGCCCGAACCGCTCCCCGAGATCGACATCGAGGAGCCCGGTCCCGAGGGTCCCGACGCCGTCACCGTCTTCGTGGCGTGGTCACGGGTCATGGCGGACGTGCGCCGGCTCGGCAAGAGCGAGCGGTACAACGCGCCCGGCACCACGTACATGTTCCGTGGGATCGACCGCACGGTGAACGCGTTCGCGCCGGTCCTGCGCCGGCACGGCGTGCTCGTCATTCCGGTCGGGATCGACTCCTCGCACCGCGACTTCGTGAACAGCAACAAGAAGATCCAGCGCGAGTGCACCGTGACGGTCACGTGGCAGATCATCGGCCCCGCCGGTGACAGCTTCATCGCGCAGACCGCCGGCGAAGCGCTGGACTCGGCGGACAAGGGCACCGCGAAGGCCCAATCGGTGGCGCTCCGGGTCCTGTTGCTGACCGCCGGCATGGTGCCCACCGGCGACCCGGATCCGGACTCGACCTACGTCGAACGCGGCGAGGCCGAGGTGCGCACGCCCGAGTCCTACCGCGATGAGCAGTTGGACCCGAAGACCAGCCCGGACCGGCTGAACCAGATCTGGCACGAGCTGGACGACCTGCGGATGCTCAGCCGCCGGGTGATGAACGAGCGCGGCGAGCAGGAAACCTTGGAGTCGATCGGCGGCCGGATGTACATGGACCGCACCGGCGGCGCGCAATGAGGTCTCTGCGCACCCTCCTGCTCGGCCGGGTCGCCCCGGCCGGGCAGGGCCCCACCGCCCCCGCGCCGGTCGAGCACGACACCCACGTCATCACCCGCGTCCCGCCCCGCTCGCACCGCAAGCCCGGACCGCCGCGCGTCGGCGATGACCTGGTCGTGCCGTGGGAGCCGATCCAGCCCGGCCGCCACCGCCGGGAGGACACGTGATTGCCCTGCCGTGGCTGGTCGCCGCCGCCTACGCCGCGTTCCTTGCCGCCGTGATCGTGATCCTCCGCGCCGGCAAGGCGCGTGGCCGGGCCGAGCGCAACGCCGACGCCCAGGCCGCCGGGATCACGCCCGCGGCGCGCCCGCCAGCTCGACCGGCACGCCCGACGTACGCGCCCACCGCCCGCCACGACCAGGCGCACGCCCACCACCGCGCCACCACCCGGAGGACCCAGTGACCGACTCGACCGCCGCCCGCGCCCGCTGGGCACGGCACGTCCGCCGTCAGGCCGCCGGCCTCACGCCCGAGCAGATCGCCCGCAAGCTGCGTGGCGTCCGCGCATGGGAGCGGAACGGCACCGCACCCGCAGACACGACGAGTTACAGCGCTGTCGGCGCCAGGTGCTCCGTCGCCGAGTGGGAGCGCATCGCCGCCCTGGTCGCCGCGAGCGGCGCCGAGACGTACGACCCGGACAGCGACCCGGACACTCAGCCCAACCCGGCCGAGGACCTTGTGGCGACCACCAACCGCCCCGCCCTCGTCGAGCTTCGCGCCGCGCGGATCGCCGCACGCGAGTACCTCCACGCCGTCAACCCCGGCGACTCCGAAGCCGCGAACACCCGTACCTGGCGCACCGTTCGCGACGAGCACGGCGAGATGACCGCCATCGCCCCGACGTGCCCCGAGACTCACGACCCCGGCGAGCACATGGGCGACTGCTGCCCCGAGCCGGTCATCGACATGGTGTACGCGCCGATCGCCCGGTATGCCGCGGCAGCCATGACGGCCGAACGCGAGCTGAGCGAGCGGTGGGCGGACGCCGAGCGCCGGTGCGTGCGGACGTCAACGCTCCTGAGGGAGCTGAAGCGATGAGCCTCATCGACGACATCGCCCAGGCCCCGCGCGACGTCCACCTCCCCGACATCACCATCGTCGTCCGCGGCACACCCGCGCCCCAGGGCAGCAAGCGCCACGTCGGCGGCGGCCGAATGATCGAGATGTCCAGGAAGGTCAAGCCGTGGCGGCAGGACGTCAAGGCCGCCGCCATCGAGGCCATCGACGCCCACATCGACTGGACGCCGCTGGACGGCCCGCTGTCGGTCGCGATGACCATCACGGTCCGCGAGCAGCCGGCCAGCCGCCCCACCTGGTGGCCGAAGGGCATCCGCTGGTCGAAGTCGCTGCGCTGGCGCCCGGCGTCGACGCCGGACCTGTCGAAGCTGCTGCGGTCGACGGAGGACGCGCTGACCGACGCCGGTGTGTGGCGCGACGACGCGCGCGTGGTCGAGTACCGGCGCCTCGCCAAGTACTACGCCGGCGACCAGGCCGCCGATGTCCTGCCGCACGGCGCCGGTGCGGTGATCCGGATCTGGCGGCTGACGTGACCACCCCGCGCCGCACCCGCCCCTGCGGCCGATGCGGCTCGGCCAACACCCGGCCCTACGCGGACGGCTACCGCTGCCCCATCCACACCCCTGCCGCGGTCGCGGGTGTGCCCGAGCCCGGCGAGGGCCGGTACTGCTCCGCGCGCCGCTGCTACTGCGGCGGGTGCCCGCAGTGGACCCCGCCCCCGACCGACACCTACGTCCCCCTGTCCGTCATCGACCTCAAGCACATCGCCAGCGGCAAACGCCGCAGCTCACCGCACGTCTACGCGGGAGCCCGCGCCACCATCGAAGGAGTCCACGCACCGTGACCCAGATCAAGTTCGACACCAAGGTCCTCGCTGGCGTCGGCGAAGCACTCGACGGCCACGCCGAGGACATGTTCCGCCAGCGCGCCGGCCGCTGGGTCGCCGTCGTCGAACTCGCCCACGTCGAGCGCACCGAGCCCGGCCGGGACGAGGAAAAGGAGACCTCGGTCAAGCTCCGCATCACCGGCATCGAGATCGCGCCGGACGAGCTGGTCGACGAGCAACTCCGCGAGGCCATGCGCGACATGTACAAGCGGCGGACGCGGTCGGGGACCCTCTTCCAGGACGGCGAGGACGCCCCGGCCGGTACGCGGCCGGTCGGCGACCTGATCCCGCCCGCGCTGCCCCCGGGCCACCTGGTCGAACTGGAGCCGCTCGACGCCGAGATCGTCGAGGACGAGGCCAACGAGGACCACGACAACACCGACGAGCCGGTCGACCTCGCCGACCACGACGAGGACGACACCGACGACGGCGACCCGCGGGCCGACGTCGCGTGAGGTGACACCCCGGCAACCACCCACCGGGGGCGGGATCCACACCTGCCCCCGGTGCGGCGCCGACATCGTCACCAGCCCCACAGACGGCGACCTCGACGCCACACCACACCCATACGGCCCGTACCTCCCCGGCGGCGGATCCCTCACCCCGCGGCAGGCCCTCGACGCCCTCGCCGCGGGCACACCCGCCGGCCACCGCGCGCACCAGTGCCCGCCCCGCACCTGCACACAGCTCACGCTCATATAGGAGTCTCGTGGACAACGTTCGGCAGCTACCGCCCCGCGAGGCGAGCGACGACCCCATGCGCGACCGGCCGCGCGACCAGGCCGCCGAACAGATCGTCCTCGGCACGATCCTCGAGCATCCCGACGCGCTCAACGGCGCCGCCAGCGTGCTGGCGGCCTCGGACTTCGTGGACCTACGCCACGCGCACCTGTGGCAGCACCTGGTGCGGTTGCACCTGCGCGGCGTGCCGATCAGCACCGAGGCGCTCGGCAGCGAGCTGGTCCGCGCGGGGGAGATTGCGTCCATTGGCGGCGCGAACTACCTGCACGACGTGTGGACCATGGCGCACGTCCTCGGATCCCTCGACTACTGGGTCCAGAAGGTCCGCGAGAAGTCGAGGCTGCGGCGCATCGACGATGCCGCGATCCGTCTGCGCCAGCTTGCGCACACCCCTGACCCGAACCCGGACATCGACGAGATCTTCGGTGTCGTCCGTCGGGAACTCGACGAGGTCGCCGAGGACATCGCCGTCCCGCAGCAGCGTGACGGCCGCATGGTCAGCGGCGCCAGCTTCATCCTGGACATCCCGCGGACCGCCCCCGCCGTGTGGGGGCACGACAAGGAGATCCTGTGGGCCGAGGGCGAGTCCCTCGTCATCGCAGGCCCGGGCGGTGTGGGCAAGACCACCCTCGCCCAGCAGGTCGTGCTGGCGTCCGTCGGTGTCCTGCCGGACGTGCTCGGCATGCCCGTGCGCCAGTGCACCAAGGCGCTGTACCTCGCCAGCGACCGCCCGCCGCAGGCCGCCCGTTCGTTCGCGCGGATGGTCACGGAGGACCACCGCGAGTTGCTGGACGAGCGCCTCGCGATCTGGAAGGGCCCGCCGCCGAGCGACTTCGTGAAGGACCCGCAGACCCTCCTCAAGCTGTGCCGCGCGGCCGGGGCCGACCTGGTGTGCATCGACAGCCTCAAGGACATGACCGCCGAACTCGCCAAGGAGGAAGGCGGGCAGGGCATCAACAAGGCCATCCAACTCGCCCTGGTCGAGGGCATCCAAGTGGTGTCCCTGCACCACCACCGCAAGGCCGGCGGCGGCGAGCAGGGCGGCAAGGAGCCGCTGACGACGGCCGACCTGTACGGGTCCGTGTGGATTCCCAACGGCAGCGGATCGGTCATCTCGCTGTGGGGTGCTGCGGGCGACCCGATCGTCCACATGCGCCACCTCAAGCAGCCCATGGAGGAGATCGGCCCGCTCAGGCTGCGCCACGACCACAACGCCGGCCGCACCGAGGTCTGGCACCAGGTCGACATCCTCGACATGCTCCGCGCCGCCGGCACCGAGGGTCTGTCCCCGGTCACCCTCGCCGTGAACCTGTACCCGAACCCCGACGCGAAGCCGACCGCGAACGAGGTCGAGAAGGCGCGCCGCAAGCTCGACGAGTACGTCAAAAAGGGCCTCGCGAAGAGCGCCAAGCAGGGCACCGCGAAGACCGCCAAGACCCTCTACTACCCGATGTTCGACGAGCAGGGAGTGATGTTCGAGTGACCGGCGCGACCGGGGCACTTCGGGCATCCCGGGCTTCACGCGGAGCTTCACGTTTTCCGCCAGCGCGTGAAGCGGATTTTTTCGAAGGTGCTTCACGCAGCTTCACGCGATCCGGAGCCGCGCAGGTCACAGCTTCACGCGGAGCTTCACGCAGCTTCACGCACCCACTTCACGCGGCCTTCACGCAGCTTCACGCCTTGCTTCACGAGGTGCTTCACGGTGCTTCACGCAAAACAAATAACCGCAGGTCACAGCTTCACGGCAGCTTCACGCACAGCTTCACGCACCCCCTCCCTACTACGTAGGGAGAGGGGGGTGCTTACGCCGCAGCGTGAAGCCGAGCCCCATCAAGGAGGACACCCCCATGGACGACCTCACCGACATCGTCGCCGCCGCCATCGACACCACCCCCACACACGCCGCCGACATCCTCACCCGACTCACCACCGCCGGCTGGCAACTCACCCGCATCACACGACCCCACGCCCGCACCCTCGCCGAAGCATTCGCCCAACGCACACGTCCCGTCCCCGGACCCGACGGCCACCTCGACTGGACCGGCTACCGCGACCAAGGCGGCCGACCCCGCTACCAGCAGAACGGCACCGCCTGGACCGGCATGCGCCTCGCCTGGACCACCACCCGCACCCGAGAGCCCGACGGCAACGTCCGCGCCGACTGCGACCACCCCGGCTGCGTCGCCCCCGACCACCTCACCGACCGCCGAGACCGCGAACTCGCCGCCGCCGTCCTCGGCACCACCAGCAGGGCCAGACGGCGCCGCACGCCACCAACAGCCCACACCTGACCCACAGACACCAGACACACCACACCAGCCCCACACACGCCCACACAGCCCCTCGACCACCCGGACACCACACCCCAGGACACGGAGCCACCCATGCCCCGCCCCGCCCCCACCGACCGACGCAACCGAGTCCGCGAACTCACCGCCCAAGGCCTCGACACCCCCACCATCGCCCGCCAACTCGACGTCCCCGCCAGCACCATCCGCAACGACCGCGCCGCCCTCCGCATCCCCTCGACGTCCCACGACACCCTCACCCATCAGCAGCGCCTGGTCCTCACCGCAGCCGCCCGCGGCCTCACCGTCGCGGAAACCGCCGCCGAGATGTGGATCACTCCTCACACCGTGCACGGCCACCGACTGGCGGCCATCCGCCGGCTGGGCGCTCGCACCACCACCCACGCCGTGACCCTGGCGATTGCCCTCGGCCAGATCCCCGCCGACACCGCACTCACCACCAGGGGAGCGACATCGTGACCGACCAGCCCGACGACGGCGACATCGAGCCCACCTACTGGTTCTGCAACTCGTGCGGCGACGAGGTCGACGAGACGGACGAGTGCTGCGACGACGGCGAGATCGAGCCGAGCTACGACCCGCCCGCGGACCCCGCGCCCCAGCCGTGAGCAGGCCCCGGCGGCGGCCGATCTGCTCGCCCACCACACCGGAAGACCGGGCGGTGGTCGAGCAGTTCAAGGCGTACCTCCAGGCCCAGCGCGCCGCCGAGCAGCGCGGCACGAGCATCTGCCGCGCACTCCCCACCCCCGACACCGGCTGGCCCTGCACACACGACGTCCACCACGACGGACCACACACCTGGGAGACCGAGTGACCGACACGTTCCACGTCATGCTGCTCCACGCACCACACGACCCGGCCAGTCCCCACCGGTTCCTCAGCACCCCCCACCCCACCATCGCCGCCGCACAACAGCAGATGGACCACCTGCGGCGCCGCCACCCGGCATGGCCCGAGATGCAGGTCTGGCGGCGCCAGACCGTGTGGTCGCCCGTCACGGTCGCCGAGGCCGGCACCCCGCTCGTCGAGACCATCCAGGCTGCCGAGGAGGACCGGGACCGGCTGGACACCGCTCTGATCGAAGCCACGCGCGACCTCGACCGCGCCCGCCAGCACATCGCCGACCTGGACGGTCAGATCGAAGGACAGGACCAGGCGCTCGCCGCTGCCGACGACGCGCGCGACACGCAGGCCGCCGAGATCGAGCGCCTACGCGGCCTGGTCCACCGACTCGCCGACGTCATCGTCGCCCAGCACAACCGCCACACCCTCGACGTCGTCGTCGACACCACCGCGTGGGACCAGGCCGTCGCCGACGACCGCCGCAGGCGCGCCGCTCACCACGACCGCGGCACCGTCCCCGCATCCGCCATCTACGCCGACGACCGCCAACCCGCTGCCGACAGCGACCGCCAGCCCGCCGACAACGCCACCGCCAACCCGCCAACCGCTGGCGACACACCGCCAACCGCCCGCTACCGCCACCGCGCACTCGAAATCGAAGCCGCTCAAGTCACCATCGACCAGGCCCGCGAAGTCGCAGTCTGGTGCGGCGGCGCGCCCTGGGGCACCGACGACGCCCCCGAGGTGTGGATCGACACCAGCGAGGGCGAACGCGTCGCCAGCACCGGCGCCTGGATCATCCGCGAGTCCGGGACATACCGCGTGCTGTACGACGTCGAGTTCCGCGCGCTGTACGAACCCGCCAGTGGCGCGGACTTCGTCGACAGCTTCACCACCCCCGACATGATCGGCGACACCCCATGAGCGGCGGCAGCTACAACTACCTCTGCTTCGCCCTCGACATCGGCGAACTCCACACCCGCATCAACGACCTCGACGAAATGACCGACCGCCTCGCCGCCCTCGGATACGCCGACGACGCCGCCCGCGAATCCGCCGAACTCCTCGCGCGCCTACGCCAATGGGACGTCCGCGCGACCGTCGCTATCAAGCGGCTGCGCAAGGTGTGGGAGGCCGTCGAGTACTGGGACTCCAGCGACGCCGGTGAGGACGACGTCCGGGCCGCGCTCGCCGAGTACCGCGGCGACACCACGCCGGCCACCGCCGAGCAGCCGCCGGCACCGCCCGCCAGCGCACCGCCCGCGGCGGCGGCCGACGAGGACGAGGGGGACTACATCGGGTACGGCTGGTGACACGCCGCGGGCCCGCACTGGTGGAGGATCAGCGCGGGCCCGCGGCCCCTGGGGCGGTCGCGCCGGGGGGACTGCGCGACCTGTTCCTGACCGGCTGCGGCCGTTGTCAGGACAGGGACGCTACGCCCGACAGTGGCCGAAAACAGCACACATGCCCGATCGAGACACGACCGTGATCACTCCTCCACCTGCGGCGTTTTCAGGACACCCCACGCCCCGATCCACGAGGCTGCACCCACCAACCACCGCAGCCCTGGGGGCAACATGCACATCGATCCACCGCTGTACGCCAAGGGACACAACGGACAGCTCTCGTTCGACGGCGAGTTCGTCACCATCACCCGCGACGGATGGGTAGCCCGATCCGCGTTCGGCCGCAGTGAGAAGCGGTTGCACGTCAGTCAGATCTCCGCCGTCCAGTGGAAGGGCTCCGGACTCACCCTCGGCTACATCGAGTTCACCCTGTCCGGCGGACGCGAACGACACTCGCGGATGGCCCGACAGGCCCAGGACAACGCGAAGAACGAGAACGCTGTCATCGTCACGAAGAAGACCGAGCCCGCGTTCCTCGCGATCCGGACCGCAGTCGAGCAGGCCATTGCCGAGCAGCACCAGGCGCCCGCCGCCAGCCCGGCCGCCGCGCCACCGGCACCCGCCAACGACATGGCGTCACAGTTCCGCCAACTCGCCGAACTCCACGCCGCTGGCGTCCTCACCGACGACGAGTTCACCGCCGCCAAGGGGCGCCTCCTCGGCTGACCGCCGCCGCCAGCGCTGGCGACACGCCGACAACTACCGCCAGCGCTGGCGCCATCCGATAGGCTGCTCTCGGCTCGCCGGCCAGCAGCACCGCCAGCGCCGCCACCACAAACGAATCGGGCCCGGCTCCAGGGACTCTCACACCCCCAGGACCGGGCCCTCACCACACGGAGAGATCACCTCCACATGGCTGACGCACACCTTACGTCGCCCCCGCCGGCACACGCCGGCGGCGCGAGCGACCCGCTCCTTACCCTCGCCCTCCTCGCCGCGGCCGTCACCATCGTGCTGACCGCCGCCACCATGTGGCTGTCGTACGAGCACCTGCACGACGTCGCCGTCGCACACGGCCTCGGCCACTCGCCGGCCCGCGCCTGGGCATGGCCGGCCACGATCGATCTGTTCATCGTGCTCGGCGAAGTGTTGATCCTTCGCGCGTCCCTCGCGCGCCGTGGCGTTGCCCTCGCGGTCGCCCTCACCGTTACTGGCGCCGGCGGCTCGATCGCCCTCAACGTGGCCGGTGTCGGCGCTGGCGCCAGCCGCATGGACTACACCGTCGCCGCGGTCCCGCCGGTGGCGGCGCTCCTCGCGTTCGGGTGCCTCATGTGGCAGATCCATGGATGGCTCGGCCGCCGCGCTGCCGCCGCCACCGCCACCCTGGCGGCGCCCGCCAGCGCGCCGCCAGCCACTGTCGCCACCGCCGAACTGCCGCCGCCACCGCCGCTGTCGGCGCCCGCGCGGCCGACCGTCGCACCGCCAGCACCCGCGCCCGCCGAGCCCGCCGCGCCGATCTACGCCGACCCACGATGCACGGTGATCCACGCGATGTACGCCGACGGGACCAGGCCGAGCGCGCCGCGCATGGTCGCCGCGCTCGCCGAGGCCGGGCACGACGTCTCGCCCAGCACCGCGAAGAATCTCCGTGCGCTCGTCGAGCAGGACACCGCGTTGCGCGGCCTGCCCGCCGCGATCTGACCCTCACCCTTCACCGGGTGAGGCCCGGCGCCCAGCGCTGCCCACCCGGGCCCACACGCCTGGAGACACCATGTACACCCACGCCCACATCCACGACCTCGCCGGCCAGATGCTCGCCCAGACCAGCACCGGCACCGCACCCCAGCAACAGCCCGTCGTCACCCAGCAGCCCGCGATCGGCACCGCGCCCGGGGCCGCGGCCGTCGGCGGCGCCGTCCTCCTCGCGCTCTGCCTGGTCGCGTTCATTGCCGGCAAGTGGGGCAAGGCACCCAAGCCGCAGCGCACCTGGTTCATCCTCGGCTTCATCGTCGCCACACTCCTCGCCGGATCCGCAGGCATCATCGGCATGGTCTCCACCACCGTCCGCACCACCGGCGACCAGCTCGGCAACACGGTGACGAACACGACCACCGGCCGGTGAGCGGGCGCCTCCCGGTCCGCCCCGTGCTGCTCGCGCGGCGCGGGGTGGACCGGGCGGTCGACGGCCACCGCATCCTCCTCGACCGCATCACCACATGGGTCGCCGCCGAACGCGAACCCGACCGACCCCAGACCATCGCCATCCGCGGCGGCATGCTGGCCGGCGGCGCCTACCTCGCGTGGCAACTCGGCGAGGTCGCGCTGATCGCAGGCACACCCGCGTGGATCGGCGCGGCCTGGTGGCACGGACCCACCACACCGGCGGCCGAGCCCGAGCCCGAGTCGCCGACCGTCGAGCCCGGCCCGCCCGACGAGGACGCCGTGGCCCACGACCGCGCAATCCTCCGCGACCTCATCGGCGACCGCATCGGCATCCACCTCGTCGACCTCGACGCCGCCACCGGGCAGACACCCGAGCAGCGCCGGGCGTGGCTGCGGCGGATCGGCATACCCGTCCGGCGGTCGGTGCGGATCGAGGGCGTGATCCTGTCCGGCGTCCACAGGGACGACCTGGACCCCGCTCCCCCGGAGGAGCCGGCCCCTCTCGGGCCGGGTGTAGACGCAGGTGGCGGCGGTGTAGAGCCCGCTCTACACGACCCGGACGGGCGGTACGCGGCGCTCGACGCCGAGCCCGTATGGCCCGGCAGCAGCCCGGCGTGACCCCGCGGGCGGCGCGTCGTTGACCACGCTGGTCGCGTGCCCCCGTGCGTGACTGCGGCCGGGTCCGCCCTCGTTCCCCAACATGGCGGGCCCGGTCAGTCCTCGCCGAGCCGGCGCCGCAGGTCGGCCGCCTCGCGCTGGCACGCCGCCAGATCACGCATCATCCGACGCGTGCCCTCCGCGACTCCCTCGTCCCACGCCTCGCGCAGCAGCGCGGATGCCTCGGCCTGCGACAGGCCGGACGCCTCGACGAGCCGGTCCGTCAGCCGGACCAGCGGGTGATCGGTCATCCACCCAGCACACCCCAGGGTCGGCATCCGCGCACGTCGGCGAGTTAATGGCGGACTTTAGACAGACGTCTTACACTGCCGTCATGCCGCAGAACGCCAAGCAACGCAACGCAGCAGAGGCCCGGTCGATCAAAGCCGTAGACCTGCGCGTGCTCGGCAAGTCGTTCGAGGCCATCGCCGACGAGCTGGGGTACTACGACGCGAGCGGCGCGAAGAAGGCCGTCGACCGCGCCCTGATGAACCGAGCCGCCGCGCAGCAGGGTGACCGCGCCATGCTCCGACAGCGCGAACTCGACCTCATCGACCACTGCATCGCCGGCCTGTCCGCGGACATCCGCGCCGGCTCACCCCGGGCCATCGAGGTCGCGCTGCGCGCGTCCGAGCGCCGGTCCCGCCTCCTCGGCCTGGACGAGCCAGTGCGCGCGAACGTGACCGTCACAGACGAGCTGACCGCCCAGGTCATGGCCCTTGCCGACGAGATCGCCGAGCAGGACGCCGCCCGCGTCGAGCAGGGTCCGTGACGTCCAGCCTGCGCGAGCGCCTGGAGGCGCTACCGCCCGCCGCTCTGGAGCTGCTGCGCGACGAGCTGGCGGCGCGACTGTGGGCCCGGCGGTGGGGATCGTGGACCCCGTACCCGTGGCAGATCTGCCCGAGCGAGGTCGAGACGCACGGGACGTGGCTGCTGATGGGCGGTCGCGGCACCGGCAAAACCGACGGGGCGGCGCGGTACGTCGCCGAGCACGTCAACGGCCCCGCCTGCGACCGGCGTATCCCGGGCGGCCACCGCATCGGCATCGTCGCACCCACCCAGGGGGACGCGGTCGAGTCGTTCATCAACGGACCCAGCGGGCTCAAGGCTCACGATCCGCGCGTAGTCCTGCGAACGTCCGCCGGCGGCACGCATGTCCGCTGGCCGAACGGGGCCGAGGGCAAGGTCTTTGGCGCCCACAGCCCGGACGATGTGGAGCGCCTGAGGAGCGGCGGCAACCGTTGCCTGTACGCGTTCGAGGAGGCCGCGGCCATGCGCCGCCTCGACGAGGCGCTGACCCACTCGGCGATGGGTCTGCGGATCGGGCCGCGCCCGCACTACGTCATGTCCACAACCCCCAAGCCGAGGGCGGAGATCCGCGCCCTGGTCGCCGCGCCGGACACCGTGCTGACCCGAGGCCGGACCCGCGACGCCTGGCACCTGCCCGAGGTCATGCGCGCCAAGCTCATCGCGAGGTATGCGGGCACCCGGACCGCACGCCAGGAACTCGACGGGGAGATCCTCGACGACATCGAGGGCGCCCTGTGGACCTGGGCCCTGCTCGACCTCACCCGCGTGCGCGAGGCACCCCCGCTCGCCCGGGTGTGCGTGGCGATCGACCCCGCCGTCAGCAACACGAGCACCAGCGACGAGACCGGCATCGTCGTGGCCGGCACCGCGCGGCTGCGGACACCCGACACCACCGGCACCCTCCGCGCACACGGCTACGTCCTCGACGACCTGAGCGGCCGGTACTCGCCGACGGACTGGGCCCGCCGAGCGGTCGACGCCTACCACCTGCACCGCGCGGACTGCATCATCGCCGAGGCCAACCAGGGCGGCGACATGGTCAAGACGACCATCCACGCCGTTGACCGCAACGTGCCCGTCCGCCTGGTCCACGCCACCCGCGGCAAGCTCACCCGCGCCGAGCCCGTGTCCGCTCTCTACGAGCAGCAGGCCGTGCACATGGTCGGCAGCCTGCCCGAGCTGGAGGACCAACTCACCACCTGGGTACCGGGCGAGGGCGACTCGCCCGACCGCCTCGACGCCCACGTGTGGGCGATCACCCACCTGATGATCCGCGCCGTCGGCAACGTCGCCGCGGTCGCCTGAGGAGGACCACTGTGGGACTCGCCACCGCCCTGACCGCCGCCGCCCGCACCGCCGGCGGCATCGTCGCCACGTTCGCCGACGCCGCCCGCAGCGCCCGCGTCGACCAGGCCCCGGCCGAGCAGCGCGCTGTCGGCAGCATGACGTACAGCCCCAGCGCGACGTACCTGTCCGGCGGCGCGTCCATGCTCGCGCTCGACGCCGAGACCCGCGGATACGCCGCATCGGCGGTCGCCTACCGGTGCGTCGAAGCCATCGCGTCCAACGGCGCCAGCGTCGACCTCCAAATCACCAGGCCCGACGGCGGGGTGATCGAGGGGCACTGGTGCAGCGAGCTGTTCAACAAGAGGCCGAACCCCGCCATGAGCGCGGTCATGTTCAAGTACCTCGCCTTCGCGCAGCTCGAACTCGGCGGCCAAAGCTTCGCGTTCCTCGACCGTGGCGAGACGGGCCTCGCTGCTGACCCGAGCGCGATGCACCTCCTGTTCGGCCAGGTACAGCCGGTGGTCGACCGCGCCTCCAGTGACCCGGCGTCAGCCGACGTGATCGGGTACATCGCGACCGCACCCGACGGCACCCGCGTCCCGCTCCTGCCGGACGAAGTCCTGTGGCTGCGCTACCCCCACCCGTTCCGCCCCCTGGAGGCGCTGGCGCCGTGGCGGGCTGCGATGCACGCGGTCGAGATGGACGCCAACGCCCGCGAGTGGCAGTCGTCGAGCTACCGCAACGGGGCGAGGCCGGGCGGCGTGATCTACCTCGGTGACATGGACGAGGACACCCACAACAAGACCATCGCCGCGTTCAGATCCGGCGTCGAGGGACCCAGGAACGCGGGCAAGCACCTGCTGATCAGCACGCCGCCCGGTGGTGGGGACGGCAACAAGCCTGAGTACCTGCAACTGGGTCTCTCGCCAGCGGAGATGGACTACCTGGAGTCGCGGGGGGCGAACGCTCAGGAGGTGATGTTGGCGTTCGGCGTGCCCAAGGACTACCTGCTCGGCGGCGCGACCTACGAGAACCGGACCGCCAGCAAGAGCACCCTGTGGTCCGACACGATCCTGCCGAAGCTCACGGTCATCGCCAGCGAGATCGACCGCGTCATGCTGCCCAGCGACGCCGAGGATGCGGGCTGGAACCTCGGTGCTGTCGACGCGCTCCAGGACTCGCAGGACAGCGTGGCCAACCGAGTGAGGGCGCACACGTACGCCGACATCATGATGATCGATGAGGCCCGTGCGGAGGTTGGCCTTGACCCGCTGCCGGCTGGTCAGGGTGCCATGACCCTGACGCCGTATCGCGCCCAGTTCGCGGCCGAGGCCGGACCCGCAGCCGCCAGCGGCGACCGCGCGTGGGATGCCGTCTGGCTGCACCGCCAACTGCCGACAATCCCGCCGGCGCCGGCGCCCGCTGTCGACAGCCCGCCGCCAGTTGCCGCCATCGCCACCCGCCGCCAGCCGACAGCCGCCGACGTCCTGGCGGCGTACGACGACCTGGAGGCGATTGGCGAGGCGGCGGTCCGGCGGCTTGCCAAGGAGCAACGGACCGCTGTCCTGCGCGACTTCGACCGGCTGATGAACAAGCCCCAGCGGTCGGCGGCGTGGCTCGACGAGATCCGCACCGCCGCCGTCACGCTCGCTCGCGAGGGCGCGCTGACCCTGGAGGTGCCCGACGACGAGACCACCGACCCGCGGTGTTCGACCGGCCTGGAGGTGATCCGGTGGTCGACCGAGGGCGCCGAGTGGGAGACCTACGCGGTCCGCATCCGGATCGGCGAGATCTTCGACACGAAGCACTGGCGCCAGCGGACGAAGAGCCTGTTCGCGCGCTGGTTCCGACGGACGGTGGAAGAGGCCGTCGAGGGCATCGACCCGGCGGCCGACCTCGCCGAGGACGACCCGGTCATCGTCGAGATGGACCGCCGGCTCGGTGTCCTCGCAGAGCGGGTCACGCACACCACGCGCCAGATCCTGGAGGCGCGCCTCCTGCAACACGGCGTCGCCGAGGGCGAGTCCATCCCCGAGCTGCGCGCCCGGATTCAGCAGGTGTTCACCGACCTGGAGGACTGGCGCGCGACCCGCGTCGCGAGGACCGAGACGGTCGGCGGCTACTCGGCCGCCGCGCTCCAGGCCGCCCGCGCCAACGGCGCCACCCACAAGGTGTGGCACGCCACCAACGACGCGAGGACCAGGCCGAGCCACCGCGCCGCCGAGGGCAGCCGCACCACCATTGACGCCCGGTTCCGGTTGACCCAGTGCCAGCACCCGGCCGACCCGCATGGACCGGCGAACCAGTCGATTCAGTGCAGGTGTTACCTCTCGTTCGAGTTCGAGCCCACGGAGGACTCATGACCACCCTGTTGCGCGGCGAGATCCGCACTGTCCTCCAGGCCGCCGGGCCACGGCAGGTGCGCGGCCTGGTCCTGCCGGTCGGCGTACCGCTGCACGAGGCACGGCGCGGCCCGCACGACGGCACCCGCGGCGCCACCCGAGTGGCGGCGGACGGCGGACCGCCGTCCGTCCTCACCTTCGAGGGCGGCGAGATCGTCTACCAGCTCGACCAGGTCGCCGAGCACGGATCCGGCCGGCGGCGCGTCATGGTCGCGACGTACCGGTACGCACCCCTCCTGTCGCCCATGCACCCGCGGCTGATGCAGGTCGTTGCCGAGGAGCGCGCCAAGCACGCGCTCGGCCAGCGCTCGGCGTGAGCACGCGTGTCCACTGCCGCAGGTGCGGCCGGGGCTACCCGGTCCGCGTCGCGGTCACCATCCGGAAGAAGGGACCAGCATCGTGATCGAGTACCGCACCGTCGAGGTCGTCGAGTCCCGCGTCGACGACGGCGAGGACGGCACGTTCGAGGGCTGGGGCTGCAAGTTCAACGTCGTCGACAGCTACGGCACCACCTTCCACCCGCGCGCATTCCGCAAGGGCGGCTTGCGCTCGAAGGACTCGTTCGCGCTGCTGTTCATGCACGACCCGTACATGCCGCTCGGCGTGTTCCGCGCGGAGGAGCGTGACGACACCGGCCTGTGGATCGGCGGCCAGTACGACAGCACCCCGGACGGAGCGACGGGCCGTACCCGCGCCCGGTCCGGCTCGGCCGCCGAGCTGTCTGTGGGATTCGTGCGCACCGACCTGCCGCCCGTCGACAAGCTGGTCGAGATGAGCGAGGAGGCGTACCGCGACGTCATGGACAACATCAGGGGGGCGAGGTTGGTCGAGGTCTCCCAGATCACCGCGCGCATGGCATCGGTGCCCGGCTCGAAGCTGACGACCGTGCGGTCCGCGCTGGACGATCTGTACGGCGCCGACGAGACACCCGACCTGCTGGCGGTCGAGGCCGAGCGGGCGCGCCGCGCCGGCGCCCAGGTGCCCAGCCGGCGGCGCGAGTTGCTTGCTGCCCGAGCCCGGCTGACCATGGCGGTGCCCCTCGGCTGACCTGTCTGCGGCGTTCCCGCTGGACAGGTCGACGATCACAGACTTACGGTGTATGGCACCGGATGCCCGCCGGTCGTAAACAAAGGGGTGCATCACCTCGCCGGCTTCCCTCCGGCCGTGAACAACGGGGACTACCGCGCACGCGTCATCGCTGCGCTCCCACCGTTCACGCCGGAGGTTTTCCGTGCCCACCATGACCCTGACCCAGCGCCGTGACGCGCTGCTCGCGCAGCTCGACGACCCCGACTTTGACGGCGACGTCGACGCGCTGATCGCCGAGGCCGACCAGATCGCCGGGCAGATCCAGCAGACCAACGAGCGTGCTTCCGCCCGGAGTCGGCTGCTGTCGCAGGCGCCGCCCGAGCCGCAGCGTCCGGCCGCCCCGCAGCCCGGCGCGGTTCAGGGCGCCCCGCAAGTCGACTCCCAGCGCGCGCTGTCAATCGGCCGCCGCTTCCTCCAGTCCGAGGCACTCGCGCAGTACCGCGCCGCAGGCATGGCCGGCACGACCCGCTACGACATCCCCGAGTTCGACCACCGTGCGGCACCCGCCGGCACGATCGTCACCGGGACCTACCCGTCGCAGACCCAGCGCGTCCCCGGTGTGCTGACCGCTCAGCCCGATCTCCCGCTGCTCGTCGCCGACTTGCTCGACCGGCAGACGTCGACCGGCCAGACCCTGGAGTACGTGCGGGACATCTCCGGCCCGGCGACCGCGCCGTCCGGCGGCTGGAACGCTGCGGCGGTTGTGCCGGAGGGGCAGACCAAGCCGCAGAGTGATTTCGCATTCGAGCTGGTCTCGACGTCGATGAAGACCCTGGCGCACTGGGTGGCCATCACCAGGCAGGCCGCCGACGACGAGGGCCAGTTGCAGGGGTACATCGAGGGCCGGCTGAGCTACGGCCTGCGGTACAAGGAGGATCGCGAGATCCTCACCGGCAACGGGACGACCCAGATGCAGGGGATCACCACGACCTCCGGCATCGGCACCTACACCGCCGCCGCGTCCGAGTCGAAGCTGATCAGCATCCGCCGCGCGCGGACCGTCGCCGAGCTGGCGATGTACCCGCCGGACGGTGTCGTGATGCACCCGTCCGACTGGGAGGACGTGGAACTCGACGAGGACGGCACCGGTCAGTTCCGCGTGATCGCCAACGTGCAGGGGCTGGCGCCCGCGCGGCTGTGGGGTCTGGCCGTGGTGAGCACCGTTGCGATGACCGTGGGCTCGTTCCTCGTCGGCGGGTTCAAGATGGGCGCGACTCTCTGGGAGCGGCAGGGGATCACCATCCTCATGACCGACAGCCACGCGTCGCTGTTCCTGGACAACACGCTGGTCATCCTCGCGGAGATGCGCGCGAACGTGGCCGTCCACACCCCCAAGGCGTTCGTGCTCGGCACGTTCGCGGCCTGACCAGGGAGCGTCATGCAGCCCATCAACGTCACATTCGACCCGGCCGCCGCCGACCCGGGCACACCCGCCCTGGTCCTGCGCGGCAACGTCGCCGCCGCGGTGCCGGCGGTCGAGCGCATGACCGGCGCCAAGCCGACGATCAACAACGCCGCGACCTTCGCCGACTTGGCGGCGGCAACCACCGCGTACAACAACCTCCTTGCCGCGCTGCGCACGCGTGGCGTCATCGGGGGTGCCTGATGGCCCGGCAGCCCAGGAACCGCGCGGCCGACGCCGACATGCCGCACCAGGCCATCCGGCCACAGGAGTACGCCCGCGGCGTCGGGTGGGCGGTCGGCGACCGCGCGCCGAGCAACGCGTACCGGGCGACCGACACCGACGGCGTGCCGGTCGGGCCGGTGCTGTACGAGGCGCCGGCCGGCCGAGGCACGCTCATCGTCGCCGAGGGCACGCAGATCAGCCCGCACGCGGCGCGGCTGTTGGACGTCCCGCCGGACGACGACGCCGAGCCGGTCGAGGGCTGACGTGTACTGCACCGTCGACCAGGCCCGCGCCGCCGGCGCCACCGGCAGCGACGCCGAGGTGATCACCGCGATCACCTCCGCCGCCGACCGGGTCGACCGCCACACGCGGGAGTGGTGGGAGACCCGGTCGGCGACGGTCGCCGCGACGGTGCTGTCCGACGGCCTGACGCTGCTGCCCCGCCGGGTGCAGACGATCACGTCGGTGGTGGCGCTGCTCGATCCGACGCCGGACACGCCGATCCCGGCGACCGCGTACCGGGTGACGTCCTCGGCGGTGCTGGGGCATGTCGACGCGCTGCACCTGGGGTGCGGTGCGCACGGCGGCTGGGACGACCTGGTCGCGGGCGCCGAGTCCTGGTCCGGCGGGTGGGCCGGGCTGCTCGGCAGGTGGGCTGCGGAGCGGGTCGAGGTGACCGGCACGTGGGGGTGGGTGTCGCCGCCGTCGGCGGTGCAGGAGGCGACCGCGCTGGTGGCGGCGTGGATCCAGCAGCAGGCCCGGACTGGTCAGGTCGACCCGGAGGCACCGGCCGGGTCGCCCGGGCTGGACGTCGACGACGAGGGCAACAACGTGCGGATCACACCCGCCAAGCCCGGCGCCGACGACGAGCAGGGCGACGACGGCCGCGGCCTCCGACCGTCCACCGGACTGCCCGCCGCGGACGCTCTGCTGCGTCCGTACCTGCGGTCCGGTCCGCGACTGGAGGGAGTGTGACGTGCCCGGCATGAGCGTGGGATTTCAGATCGATGGCCGCGCGTACGAGCGTGGTCTCCGTCGGTGGATCGGCCGTATCTCGGACGGCGCCAAGGACGCGATGACCCGCACGGGGATGCGCATGGTCCGCGAGGCACAGGAGCGTTGCCCGGTCGACACGGGCCGGCTGCGGTCGAGCATCCGGCACAGCACGTCGGGGTCGGGTCGGTCGTGGACGGTCACGGTCGGGACGAACGTGAACTACGCGCCACACGTGGAGTTCGGTACCAGGCCGCACATCATCCTGCCGAAGCACAAGCGCGCGCTGTACTGGAAGGGTGCGCTGCATCCGGTCGCCGTGGTGCACCACCCCGGCACCAAGCCGAAGCCGTTCCTGAGGCCGGCGATCGCCCGTGCGCCTGCGATCTGGGCTGAGGAAGCACCGCGGGCGGCGCGCTGATGGCGGCGACCACGGGCGGCGCGATCAAAGCCCACCTCGAAGCTGCCGGGCTCGGCATCCGCGTATATAGGGATGGGCCCGCGCCCGGGACAGCGCTGCCCTACATCGCGGTGACCGAGGGCATCTCGCTCGTCCCGTCGGTCGCGGCCCGCGGCGATGTCGGCGACCAGGCCGCCGACATCGCGGTGGTCGAGCAGGTGCAGGTCGACATCATCCAGCAGGCCCGGACCGTGGCCGGCCAGAACGCCGAGCGGTACGACCTGCCGGCCGCCGTGTACCGCGCGCTCGACGGCGCCCGCCTGACCGCCCACCCGACGCACGTGTACGGCTCTCGGGTCCTGTCGATGGGTCGCGACGCGATCGTCGACAACGTGGTCCGCCACATCCTCATGGTCCAACTCGACCGCGACCTACTGCCCGCCACCTGACCCGAACGACAAGGAAGTGACGCAGTGCCCATCTCCCGAGTGACCAAGTTGTTCGCGGTCCAGGATGCCAAGATCTTTGCTCTCCTCTCCGACCCGGCGGGCGGAACTCCCGCGTACGCGGCGGGCATCGACCTCCCCGGGATCAAGAGCATGGAGATCAGCGGCGACATCGAGACCAAGGAACTCCGGGGCGACAACACCTTGCTGGACTCCGACTCGACGCTGTCCAACATCACGGTCGCGTTCCCCCACGCCAAGATGTCGTTGGACGCGCTCGCCGCTCAGTTCGGAGGGGCGGTCACCGACTCCGGCTCGGGTGCGACCGAGGCGAGCGAGTGGAGCCTGACGGCCGACAGCCGGCCCGCGCCGTTCAAGATCGAGGGTGTGACGCCGATCAGCGGCGGCGACCTCATCGGCGGGGACGTGCACTTCACGGTGTGGAAGTGCATCCCCAGCCAATTCGCTGGCCTCGGTCTGGCCGAGGAGGACTACCGGACCCTGGAGAACGAAGCCCGGGCGGTCCCGCTGATCAGCACCGGCAAGTGGCTGACCACCCGCATCAACAAGACCGCCACCGCGATCGTCACGACCGCCACCCCCTGACGCCCAGACCCCTTGGTCTGGAGCGCCGCTCCGGACCGCCCGGCCGCGCCGAAGCCCGGCGCCGACCACTGGAGCAACCCACGATGAGCACCCCCACCGACGGCGCCCGCATCACCGCGCTCGGCCGCACCATCACCCTGACCGACGGGTCGACCGCCCACGTCCGCTACTCGCTCCGATCGATGGCTCACCTTGAGGCCCGCTTCGGATCGCTCGCCGCGATGCAGGACGCGTTCGGGCAGATCGAGCAGGCCGCCGCGCAGTTCGACCGGCCGATGATCGCGCCGATCATCGACATCCTCGGCGCGGGCCTGCTGGACGCGGGCTTCGTACCGCACGCCCGCGAGCGGGTCACGGTGGTGCGCCGTACCTCGCCGGACGGCGTGGTCGAGCAGCGTGACGAACGCGAGACGGTCGACGTGACGTATGTACGCCAGAGCGACCGGCGCGAGCTGGCGTCCCTGCTGGATCTGCACAGCTTCGAGTCGGTCGCAACGCTGATGTCGGAAGCCCTGTTCGAGGCGATGCCGCAGGCGACCGCGACGGGCGGTGCCGAGCCGGGCCCTTTGGCCTCGACGCTGAACCTGCCCTCATCCCCTGGGCCGATCTCCACTATCTCGGGCTCGTCGCCTTTGGCCGATCTGATCGCGAGTTCTGGCTGCTGACGCTGGCTCAGTTGATGTCGCTCGTCGACCAGCACCGGATCGCGACGAGCACCGACGGATCACAGCACAGCCAGCCGTCGGCGGCGCCGCGGTCGTTCAGCTCCGGTGCCGACCTGGTGGCAATGAGCGCACTCGGATGAGAGGGGGTGACCGATGAACATCAACTTGCCGAACCTGGTGAGCAATCTCCAGTTGAACACCGCCCAGTTCCAGGCCGAGTTGGCGGCGGCTCGCGCGGCTTTGCGCAACGCGGGCGAGACCGGCAAGCGGGAGTTGGGCGGCCTTGCCCTCGGCTTGACCAAGATCGCGACCGGTCTCCCCGCGATCGCCGCCGCCACGGCCGCGCTCGGTGGTCTCGCGGCTGGGGCGGTCGCGGCCGGGCTGGCGGCGGGCGCGTTCGGCGCGGCAATCAAGCCCCAGTTCGCCGAGGTCACCAAGGCCATCGACGCGGCCAAGGCGTCGGAGGAGGCGCACGAGGTCGCGGTCAAGAAGACCGCCGCCGCCAAGTCCCTCGCGAAGAAGGGCGGCGACGAGTACAAGAAGGCGTTGGCCGAAGCCAAGTCCGCCACGGAGGATGCGGCGACCGCCGAGGCCGCCTATCAGGCCCAGCTCGCCGGGATGCCGCCGGCGACCCGGGACACGGCGGTCGCGCTGCGCGGCCTGAAGGACGACTACACCGCCTGGTCCAAGTCCTTGGCCGGCGACACGATGCCTGTGGCCACCAAGGGCATCCAGTTCATGCGCGATCTGCTGCCGTCGTTGACCCCGCTTGTGCGGGCGGCGGCCGGGGCGTTCTCGCAGATGTTCGACAAGCTGTCGGCGGGAATCAAGGGCGCGGGGTTCAAGCAGTGGATGGCGGACATGACCGCCGCCGCCGGCCCGGCGCTGACGAATTTCATCACCGTGATCGGCAACCTCGGCCGCGGTTTCGGCGGTCTGTTGCAGGCGTTTCTGCCGGTCAGTGGTGGGGTGACCGGCGGTTTGGTCAAGATGACTGACGCGTTCGCCGACTGGGGCCAGAGCCTCAAGCACAGCGAGGGCTTCGCGCGGTTCCTGGAGTCCGCCCGCAACGGGGCGGGCATGCTGGGGAATCTGGGGTCCGCGCTGGTCGCGCTGCTGGTGGCGCTGGCCCCGCTGTTCAACACCACCGCGCTCCTCGCCGACGCTTTCGCACGGCTGATCGTGGCGATCCCGACGCCGGTCCTGACCGCCATTGCCGCTGTGATCACGACCATCGGTGTGGCGATGAAGCTGTGGGCGATCTACAGCGCACTTGCCGCTACCGCAACGAGTGTGTGGGCCGCGGCCGTTGCGGTCTTCAACGTGATCATGGCAGCCAACCCGATTGTGCTCGTGACGCTGGCGATCATCGCCCTGGTTGCCGCGATCGTGATCGCCTACCGCGAGTCCGAGACCTTCAGGGCGATCGTCCAAGAGGTGTGGGCGTGGGTGCAGGCGGCGATCTCGGCGGCGGTCGAGGCGATCAAGTCGTCGATCAACTGGTTCGCGGGGTTGCCTGGCCTGTTCGGCGGTTGGTTCGGGTCGGCGAAGGACGCGGTTGTCTCCCGGCTGGCCGAGATGATCCTGTGGGTGTCCGGGCTGCCCGGCCGGGCGAGCGATGCCCTGTCCGGGCTCGGGTCGGCGGTCGCCGGCCGGGCCCGCGAGGGCTTCCAGTCCATGCAGGATGCCGCGGCGGCGAAGGTCACCGGGCTGCTGTTCTGGACGCTGGGGATCCCGGGCCGGATCGTGGGCGCCCTGGGCGACACGGGGCGTCTGCTGTACAACGCGGGCGCGTCGATCGTGCAGGGGCTGATCGACGGTTTGCGGTCGAAAGCTCAGGCGATGGTCGACAGCGTGAGCGGGATCCTGTCCAAGGCGCGCGGCTTGTTCCCGAGTTCGCCCGCCAAGGAGGGTCCGTTCTCGGGCCGGGGCTGGACGACGTACTCGGGCGAGGCGATCATGACGGGCCTCGCCGCCGGGATGCGTGCGGGTGCGCCGGCGGTGCGGGCGGCTGCGTCGGCTGCGCTGGCCGGCGCGCAGGGTGCCATGTCCGGCCTGAACGTGGCGGCTGCGGTGCCGTCGGCGTCGTCGATCACGTCGGCGTACGCGGGCAGCGCGGCGCCGTCGAGGACGATCGCGCCGGTCATCAACTTGTACGGCTCGGATGCCACGGCTGGCGGGATGAGCCGCGAGCTGGCGTGGTACGGACGGGTGGGCTGACATGTTCGATCAGCAGCGCATCGGGCGGATCACCTGGCAGGGCCTGACGTTCGGGCCCGGCAGCCGGTACCACGTGACCGAGGTGGCTGGTGTCGATGACCTGCCGGCGCTCCGGCTTCAGGACGTCGCGCGGGTCGGCGACCACGGGGACTACCTCGGCACCGACTACGCCGAACCGCGACACCCGACGCTGTCCCTCGGCCTGCGGGGGGACGACGCCGACGAGCTGCGCGGCCTGGTCCAGGCGCTCAAGCGCGCGACCGGCGTGGGTGCCACCGGGCCACTGGTGTTCGTCGACTGGGGTGTCCAGGTCGAGGCCCGGCTGCGGCGCCGCAGCATCCCGTACGACGCGCAGGCCCTGTGGCGGCTGGGCACGGCCGCGCTGGAGTGGGTGTGTCCGGACCCGCGGGTGTACGAGATCACGGAGCGGTCGGCGACCACTGGACTGCCGGTCGCCGAGGCCGGGATCCAGTGGGGCACCGGGCCTGAGGGACTCGACTGGGGCACCGGGCCAGAGGGACTCGACTGGGGGTCCGCCGGGTCGACGGGTGGCGTCTCGGTGGTCAACAGCGGGGACGCGCCGACCCATCCGACGATCGAGTTCGGTGGCCCGGTCACCCGGCCGAGCATCACCAACCTCGCCACCGGCGATGTCCTGGAGTACGACATCGCGCTCGGCGTCGGTGACCTCCTGGTGGTGGACACGGCGGCGGGCACGGTGCGGCTCGGCGGGCAGGACCGACTCCACACCATTACCGCCCGCAGCGTGCCAGAGACCACGTTCGTACTGGCACCTGGCACATCCGATCTGGCGTTCCGCGCCGACGACTCCGGCCCGACCAGCGGCACCGTCACGGTGCGCTGGCGATCGGCCATGTGGTGAGAGGACATCGATCATGACCGTCGTAGCCGCATGGCTCACGAACCGCGGCGACGCCGCAGGCGGGCAGACCCGCGCCGCCACCCGCCTCACACCGATCGGCACGTGGTGGCCAACGGGCGAACTCACCTCCCGCTCGGGCCTGATCCCGGGTGGCGCGCCGTGCCTGGTGACGGGCACCAGCATGACGGCGACCATCGCGGTCGGCCGGGCGATCATCCAGGGATCGGCGGCGGCCGGCGCGTACGCGGTCGCGGTGACCGTGGCCGAGACGCTGGTCATCCCGAACGGCGATCCGACCAACGCGCGCAGGGACATCATCGGTTTGCGCGTGTACAACAACCTGGTTGATGCGAGCGGACAGACGATTGCGAAGGTCGAGCGTCTGCCGGGTACTCCGGCCCCGTCGCCGGTGGATCCGACGCCGCCGGTCGGTGCGGTGTGGTTGCCGCTTGCGCGGGTCGTGGTCCCGGCGAACGCATCGTCCGGCAGCCCGATCAACTGGGGCACTGCGCTGACCGACCTGCGCGCCTTCACGGCCGGGCACGGTGGCATCCTGCCAGTCGATGCATCCAACGCGGCCGGGTCGTACGCCGGTCAGTACCGGGACACCGGGACGGGGCTGGAGCGGTGGACCGGGTCGGCCTGGACGGCGTACCCGCCAGCCGCCGCCCGGCCCGGAATCGGGCGCCTGGTCAAGCCGGCGTCTCTGTCGATCCCGGTGGGCACGCTCTACCGCATCGTCACGTGGGATCGGGCGGTGGCCCGTAACGGAGTGACGGCCATCAACTCGTCCGGTGCGAGTGCTGCCAGCGGCGTGACGGGGCTGCGTGCCGACGCGGCCGGCTACTACCGGGCGACCGCCACGATCGAGCTGAACTCGGCGGCAACAGGCGTGCGTTCCGGGCAGATCTACCGCACCACCGATCCCGCCGCGCTCACCGGGATCACATGGCTCGGAGGCTTCAGCGTTCCTGGCGCTGGCGCCGGTCAGGCTGCGGGCAGCATCGCGACGGGACCGGTCCTGCTGGCCGCGAACGAGGTCATCTGTCTGGCGATTTACCAGGACAGCGCCACGAACCCCTTGGGCGTGCTGAACGCCGGGATGTCGCTTCAGTGGGTGGATGCCCCGTGACCGGCACCTACCGCGTGTTGTTCTGTGACCTGCGCTCCGACCAGCTCATTGACGTGCTACCGGTGGCTGGTCTGGCGTGGGACGACTGGATCGGCAAGACCGGGACACTCCGGGGGACGATCCCGATCCCGGACGCGGGGATGGCGGCGCGTGCGTCCCGGATGCTGCCGGCGCGCACCGCGGTGTGGCTGGAGCGGGATCGGGTGATCGAGTGGGGCGGGATCCTGTGGACGCGGGTGCGGTCGCGTGACGGCGGCGGCGCGTCGATGGCGATCCAGTGCGCGGGATGGGAGTCCTACCTCGACCACCGGATCTTGTACTCGACGTGGCAGACCGCGCCGGGCGGTGTGGACCAGCTCGACATCGCACGCCAGCTCGTCAACGTCGCGCAGGCCGAGACGGGCGGGGACATCGGGATCCAGCTCGACTGGTCCCAGACCAGCGGCGTGGTGCGGGAGCGGACGTACAGCCGGTACGACCTGCCGAAGGTACGGACGCTGCTCGATCAACTGTCGGATGTCATCGACGGGTTCGAGTGGCGGATCAGCAGCTATCGGGACGGCGACGGATCGCGCGCCAAAGCGCTCGTACTCGGGTACCCGCGCATCTCTGCGGGCAGCACGGACGTGGTCCTCGACTACCCGGGCGTGATCACGGATTACGCGCTGCCGGAGGACGGCACCACCGAGGCGAACAGGTGGCAGTCGCGGGGCACGTCGACCAACAAGAACCAGGCCGCGGCGAGCTTCCCGCTGATGTCGTCGCTGATGTCCTACCCGGACCGGGTGGCCGATGGGTGGCCGCTTCTCGACGGCTCGTCCGACCACTCGACGGTCGAGACGCTCGACGTCCTGGACGACCACGCCGCCGCCGATATCGCCCGAGCCCGGGAGCCCGAGGTGATCCCGGAGGTCACCATCTCGCTCGCTGCTCGGGCGCTGCCGCCGCTCGGGTCGTATGTCCGGATCCGGATCCGGGACGTGTGGCCGGACGTGATGACCGTCCGGCACCGCGTCGTTGGTGTGTCGGTGTCGACGAGCGCGCAGGGCACGCCTGTGACCGCGCGCCTGACCCTGGAGGCTGCGTGATGCCTGCTCTACCGCAGACGATCGAGGACCGACTGAGGCGGATCGAGGCCGGTCTCCGCGAGCTGGCTGGGCGCGCGAACATCCGGCCGGCGATGGACGAAATCTTGGCCGGCCGCGTGGTGGTCGGTGAGGGCGGGACGTTCCGGGTCGTCGCGCCGAACGGGGCCCTGGTGCTGTCCGCCGGCGAGTACGACGACGGCACGTACGGGACGTACATGGCGCGCGGCGACAACACGGGCGTGGCGATCCGGATCGGTCCGTCAGGTACGGGCGGCGGCCAGATGGTGCAGATGTTCGCGCGGGCGTCCGGCTCTCCGATCGTCATGGACGACATCGGTGTGGATGGCTATCTCGGCCGGCCCTGGATCCCCCTGCCGGTGCCGGTGTCGGTGTTCGCCACGGACTGGCCCAGCACGAACGGAGGTTCGTGGGGTGCGGTGTCGCGGTCGTATTGCCTGCGGCAGCACTCTCACGTGGTCGTGTACGGGTCGGTGTATGCGGATGTCGGGACGACCGGACAGGCGCGGCTGACCGTGAACGGCACTCCGGTGGGTCCCGTCGCGTCGGCGCCGTCTGGTGGGTTCGCGGCGCTCGACTACCAGGGCGCGCTGCCGGCTGGTGAGTGGGGCGATCAGCTCGTGATCGAGGTGCAGTGCCAGCGCACGTCCGGCGGCGGGTCGGTGTATGCGGCGCTCACGCAGCTCTACGGCATCAACTCGACGTGAGGTGTGAGCGATGAGCGACGAGACGCGACCGGTGGTGCCGTTGGGTGTGCCGCGGTCAAGGCCGGATCCGCGTGCGGGGATCGGCCTGCCGCCCACCCCTGATGACCCTGACCCCACGCCGCCCTCGCCGGCGGCGCCATCCGACGAACCTGAGGAGGGTTCATGACCACCTATCACGCGGCGGTCGTTCATCCGGGCGACCTCCCCGATACCTACTGCGGCACGGTCGACCAGGCGCACGTCGACACGGTGCGCGAGCTGGCGGCGCTGGAGGAGGTGCCGCGCCTGTTGCGCGAGCACCCGCACCGGCCGGGCGAGTGGTACGTCCTGCGCGAGGACGGCGACCTGGACTACTACGTGCCCGTGGGCGGCGAGTGATGGCCGGGCCCACGTGGATCAGTGGCGCCGAGCGCCTGGGCGACGGGTCGATCGGCGGGGCGATGGACTCGCCCAACCTGCCGCCGCGTTGCGTGCAGCACACCGTTGAGGCGCCGGCTGGGCGCGGCTGGTTCCTGTCGATGGCGTCGTACCTGATCAGTGCCGGTGTCGAGCCGCAGATCCTGTACGACCCGGATTCGGATTCCCTCGGTCAGTTCGGCCCGCTGAACCAGTCCGGCCGCGCGTTGCGGAACGCGGGGTCCGTGCGCACGAACCGGACGGGGAAGGTGTGCGTGCAGTGGGAGGTGTGTGGTCGGGCGGCGAAGCCGTGGACCGCGGGCTTCGATCCTTCCGCGAAGCCGAACTTCCTCCGGGCGGTCGCTGCGATGCGGGCTTGGGGCATCCCGGACGTGTGGCCGGCGGGCGTACCGCAGGCGTACCCGGGCGACCACGACGACCGGGACATGGATACCTGGCTGCACAGGGGTGGGTGGTTCGGGCATTCGCAGGTGCCGGGCAACGATCACGGCGACCCGGGCAGGATCGACACCTCGAAGGTGCCGCCGGCGGGCACGGCCGCGCCCGGCGGTGGCGGGTCCGACGGTGGGGTCACGCGCGAGCAGGACTCGATCAACGGGTTGCTGTACGGGTACGGCGCCCACGGCGACCACGTCACCGCCGTCGGTCGCGCCCTGGTTGCGGCCGGGTTCGGTGCCCACTACACCAGCGGTCCGGGTCCGGACTGGACGGACGCCGACAGCCTCAACTACCGCGACTACCAGCGGTCGTTGGGGTACTCCGGGTCCGACGCGGACGGTCTCCCGGGTGAGGCGTCGCTGATCAGGCTGTTGGGTGCGCTGCCGTCCCGCGAGACCAGCCGGCCGAGCGTGTCGCTGTCGAACGTGGTGGCTGCGGCTCGGGTCGACGTGCCCGCTCCCACCGGCCACCTCACGCACAAGGCGGACGTGTTGCTGGTCGAGCGGGCGCTCGTCGCCGAGGGCTTGCTGTCGGCGAGCTACGCCGACGGCTCGTACGGCACGCGGACCGTGACCGCGTACGCGGCGTGGCAGCGGCGACTCGGCTACTCGGGGTCGGACGCGGACGGCTACCCGGGACAGACCTCGCTGAGCAAGCTCGGTGACCGACAGGGATTCAAGGTGACCTCATGATGACCAAGGCATTCTGGCGTGCAGCGACCGAGCGATCGGGGCGGACGTTCGCGCAGGCCCTGATCGCGGTGTTCAGTATCGGCACGACCGGCCTGATGGACGCGGACTGGGCGGGCGGCGCGTCCGTCGCGGGGATGGCGGCGGTTCTGTCGCTGCTGACGTCGATCGCCACGTCGGGTGTGGGGCCGGAGGGCCCGGGCCTGACCGAGGTGGCGACGTCGACCAGGCGCAGCCTGCCGCCGATCGGCTGACGCGTCATTACGTGGCCCGGCCGACCAGCCGGGCCACTCCTACGCACTTGAGGAGGGCCAGTGCCCCCTGACCCCACTGTGTGGGAGCTGGCCCGCCAACTGGAACATCTGCGGCTCGACGTCCGGGACGACATCAACGCCTTGGGCGCGCGGCTCGACGCCAAGGTCGGCGCCGACCTGCTGAAGCTGGAGCAGTCCGCGCAGGACGCTGCGGTGCGGGTACTCGCCGACCGCGTCAAAGAGTTGGAAGACGCGCGCACGGCCGACATGACCCGGGCCATCGCCACCCGCCGCTGGCTGATCGCCGCCGTCCTGGTCCCGCTTGTCGCGATCCTCCTCCCCCTACTGCTGCCCTACGGGAGCCGATGATGACCACTCGGGAACGGCGCCGCGGTGACGTGCTCGCCATACTCGCGATGCTGCTCGGTGCGTTGGCGGTGGCGTGGACTGTGCTGGCGCTCCAGGGTCAGCGGCAGGAGATCGCCGACGAGCGGGCGGCGCGTGACCAGCTCGCGCGTCAGGTGCAGCAGCTCGGTGCGGTGCCGGTGGCGGGTCCGCCGGGTACGCGTGGGGATCCGGGTCCGGCGGGTCGGGGTGAGCCGGGTCCGCCTGGTGAGGCGGGGCGGCAGGGTCCGCCCGGGCCGGTGGGTCCTCCGGGGCCGACTGGTCTGCCGGGTGTGCAGGGTGCGGTGGGTGAGTCGGTGGCTGGTCCTGCGGGTGTCGACGGGTCGGCGGGTTCGCCTGGTGCGGATGGCGCTGCGGGTCCTGCGGGTCCGGCCGGTCCTGCGGGTGAGCCGGGCCCGGCTGGTCCTGCGGGTGTGGATGGCCGGGATGGTGCGCCTGGTGCGCCGGGGCCGGCGGGTCCGACGTGCCCTCCGGGCTACTCGCTGACGGCGCCGGCGTGGGATCCGGCGGCGCTGGTGTGTCGGCGTGATGGCGCGCCCCAACCGACCTCGCCGCCGACGTTGCCGCCGAGCACCGAGCCGGCGACGCGTCGGCGATGAACGACGATGGCCCGCCCCCACACGGGGGACGGGCCATCATGCTGCGCGGGGTCAGTGCGTTGGCGGCGGGATGTCGGGCGGACGGGCAGCCAGTACCACCAGGCTGATCATTGCCGGGCTCACGTCCAGAATGCAGCCGAGCGCCATCGGAGTTGCCCCGTCCTCGTGCGCTTCGACGATCGCCTGGTGCGTCACCGGGTGCGCTGTGCCGTACACGGCCGCTGCGGCGATTACCGCGTTCAGGACGCGCCTGCGCCGGCCGGTGGGCAGACTCGGCGCGGCCATTATGCGTCCGGCCACAGCTCGTCGGCGGGCACGGTCACGCTTTCGCCGCCGGGTCGGGACGGGACGACCTCGGCCAGCCACCGCCCGTCGTCCTGCCGCATGGCCGTCACTTGGCCACGGACGCGGTCGCCGTCGGGCATGCGGGCTGTGACCCAGTCTCCGGCCGCCCACGTGGTCGGCGCGGTCTCAGTGCTCACGGTGCAGTCCTCCGGTCTGAGGTGCGTGGTCTGGGTCATAAGGGCGGGCCCGGTGCCGCTCGGTACGGCGCAGGGACGGAGGGTGGCCAATCCCCTGCCGGACCCGCCCGCTCAGGGGATTGGCCCGGTGATGGAGAACCACACCGCTTTGCCGTCGCCGTCGTCGGCGGGTAGGACGCCCCACTGGTCGCACATCTCGGCGACCAGGCGCAGGCCGCGCCCGTGGTCGTCGGCGCGGGTGGGGGTCCGGAGGATCGGGGGCGCGGGGTCGCTGTCGCGTACTTCGACGCTGAACCGCCGTCCATCACGCCACGCCACGACGCCCACCAAGGCGCTCTCGGTGTGGATGATCGAGTTCGTAACCAACTCTGACGCCGCCAGCACCGCGACCGGCGTGATGTTGTCGAGGCCCCAGGCCCGACAGGCGTCGACGATGTGGGCGCGCGCGAGGGCGGCGGACGCGGGCTCACGTGGGAGCCACGTCGTGCGGCACTCGATCCCCGGTAATACGTCCATGTCCAGAGCATCGGGGACGAAATGCAGCGACCGGGGACAGATCGTCCCCGGTCGCTATCTGTACCCGGTCAGCTACGCGGCGATCAGCCCGACGTTTGTCGCGAGCTTGAGCGCGTCCTCGCGTACCGTCGCGCCGCCGCCATCGACGAGCGCGGAGATCAGCGACCGTCCGATCGGCGAGTAGGTGAGAGTCTCCGAGCTGGCACGCCAGCTCTTGTCCAGCAGACTGGCGGTCGCCAGGTGGTCGCCGCGGTGGTGCGCGCCGCGGGCGAGTTCGATCCAATGCCGGGACCTACGCTCGACGCTCGGGATGGACAGTGGATCGAGTTGGTCGGCTTTGCGTTGCGCTTCGCCTGCCTGCCCGACTTCCACATCGATCATGATGTCGTACAGGTCGACGACCGCTTGGCCGAAGCCGTGCCAGGGGTGGGCGTAGCCGTCGGGCAGCCGCCGCGCGATGGCGGCGGCCTTGTCGAAGTACCGGCGCGCGTCGCCCTCTTGCCGCTCGCGAGCGGCGGTCAGCGCGGCGCACAGCCACAGGTGCCCGTACATCGGCAGCAACCTGTTCGGGTCGTCGTCGAGTTGCGGGCGCAACAGCTCGGCGGCGCGGGTTACGAGATCCTGCGCTTCCTCGGCGCGGTCACACGCGCGGATGAGGTGAGCGACGTAGAACGCGCTGCCGGCGAGCGCGAGCGGGTCGTCCGATGCACGGGCGGCAGCCATCGCCCGATCGGAGACGAGCCACACCAGCCTGGGCTCTGCCTGCCATGCCAGGTATGCCTGGGCCAGGTGGTAGACCTCGGCCTGCAACGCGTGCGCCGTGCGTCGGTCGTCGCCGTCGTGGGTCTCTGCGGCGCGCTCGGCCTCGCGCATCAGCCCGGGCAGCAGGCGGCCGATCGCGGTGCGCTGCTGCGGCGAGGTGTGCCAGGTGCGCCACGCGCCGTCGAGCTGGGCGCGGACGCGATCGAGCGTCGGCGGCTCGTCGGTCGCGGTGTCGAGCGGATACGCCATGAGCGCGCGGCGCACGCTGTCGAGGGTGCCGTGCCCGGGGCGGGCGTAGTCCATGGTGCGGACCTGCCGGCCGACCAGCTCGGTCAGGTCGGCTACGTGGAGCACCTCGGCGAGGCGGAGGAGCATGGGGAGCGGTGTGGATCGCTTGCCGATCTCGATCGACTTGAGCCACTCCGCGCTCTTCCCGCAGGCCGCCGCAACAGCGGTACGGGTCATGCCCTGCTGGGTTCTCCGGTCGCGGATGCGCCGGCCGATCTCGTGTGCGTGGTCGTCAGCCACTGTGTCCCCTACCCGTACTCGCGGGTCTGCCCCCGAGGGCGGTGCATCGTGTAGCGGGGGCGGTACCCTGCCTGTGATGTGAGTCATCGCCAGGTTACGCCTGCTGGTGGCGTATGCGGCCCCGTGATCCGGCTCGTCACCGGTGCGGGGCCGCTGTCCTGTCAGCCCAACCGGTCATGCTGCTGCGTGGCCTCGCTCTGCGACGGCCAGCGTCCGCCTCAGGGCGGCGGGCGTGCGGCCCGGTCCCACCCACCCTGGGGCCGGGCCGTGTTGTGCCCTCCCTACAATCGCCAAAGATTGACGGGCAACGCAGGATGACGAGGCTGACCCGGCCGGCGAAACTCACCACGAGCGGTCCGCAGACGGCCTGTGCGGCGAGCGGTACGGCGACCACGACCGCGGCCCACGTCGGCCAACCTCGGGTCCGAAGTCGTGCGGTCCAATGCGGCGCGAGCAGCAGCAGTGCGCCCGTGGCCAACGTGGACAACGCGAAGCCGTAGGACCGGGCCAGGGTCGGATCGAAGAGCACCAGGCCGAGCACCGCGACGGCGAGTGCGGGCAGTCCGCGTCGGGGCCGGCCGCTGTACAACGCGACCACGGTGACCAGGCCCATCGCGGCGGCGCGCAACACACTGGGTTCGGGCCGGGCCACCACCACGAAGCACGCGATCGCCGCCGCCCCCGTGATCGGCAGCACGCGTCCACGCAGACCGCTACGGCGAAGCACGAAGAGAACGAATCCCAGCAGGATCGTGATGTTGGTGCCGCTTACGGCGGTCAAATGCGTGAGTTCGGCGGTGCGGAAGTCGGCTTCGAGGTCGGCCGGGAGTTGGCTGGTGTCGCCGACGACCAGGCCCGGGAGCAGGCCTCGGGCGGCGGGCGGCAGGTCCGCGCACGCCGCGCGCAGGCGGGCCCGGAGGTGGCCCGCGAGGCGCTGCGGGGCCGACGGGGTGCCGACGTGCTCGGGCGCGGACCGGATCAGCAGCAGGGCTCCGCCGCCCTTGCCCGGCACGAGGCGCCCATGCGCCCGCACCGGGGTGCTCGGGAGCAGCCCGAGCCAGGATCCCGCCTCGGGCCCGCCGACCAGAACCGTCACCGGAGTCCGCACGCGCGCACCACGCGGACCACGAATCCCGGGCGAGCCGGGCCGGCCGAGTGGACCGGCCGCGGCGTGCGCACCGCGTGCGTCGGACGGGTCGGGCGGGTCGGATGCCGTGCCGAGAAAGTCGATCCGGGCACCGAACAGCGTGGGAGGCGCGCCGAGTTCGCTGCCTCGGACGCGGGTGACGCGGCGCTCGGGGTCGGTGCGTACGGTCAACTCGACGCCGACTTCGGCGCGCTGCCGGGCCGCGGTCGCGACGGGACCGGCGTGGTCGGCGGCGGTACGCAGGCCCGCGACCAGACCACCCGCCGCGACACACACGAGCACGACGGCAAGGGTCACCCGACGGCACACCCCGACAGCCCCGGCGAGCACGGCGGCACCGAGGATCGCGCACGCACTCGCGATCGCGACGACCCGGAACGAGACCAGCGGCGCGGTCCACGCCGCGGCCCACGCGGCGATCGCCCCCGGCACCAGCCGGGCGTCCACCCGCGCACGATCCCCGTCCCCCGCCCGGCCGCGACGTGCGGTGGCAGGGGCACCCGGGGCGGCAGCCGAGCGGCCCACCGTGCGGGGGCTCATACCCGGACCCTCGGTTTCAGGTCGGAGTACTTGCGGTCGCCGATGCCTCGGACCTGGCGGAGCTGGTCGACCGTCGCGAAGCGGCCCAACTGGGTGCGCTTTTCGATGATCTGGCGGGCCAGAACCGGGCCGACGCCGGGGAGTTGCTCCAGTTGCTCGGCCGTTGCCGTGTTGAGGTCGAGCACCTGGGTCGGGCTCGTGGACGTGCCGCCGCTCGTCGGGGCGGCCTGAGCGGGTGCGGCCGGGGCACCCGGAACGCCGACCGGGATCTGTTCGCCGTCGGTCAGCGGCCGGGCCAGGTTCAGCGTGGCCAGGTCCGCCGCCGGCAACGCGCCGCCGGCGGCCTGTACCGCGTCCGCCACCCGCGCCCCCGGCGGCAGCACCACCACACCGGGGCGCGCCACCTTCCCCGCCACATGCACGGTGATCGGCCCGGCCGCGGGCGCCGGCGCGGCGGCCGAGGCCGGCCCCGGCGGTCCTGCCGACACCGGGCCGCCGCCGGGCACCGAAACCACGCTCGCCTGCCCCACCGGCGCCGGCGCCGCCACGCTCTGCGGACGCGCCCGCCACCACCCGCCGACCGCGAGCGCGACCGCCACCAGCGCCAGCACCGCGACAGCCGCGATCACGCGGCGATCCACACCCACCCGAAGCCGCGCCGGCAACCGATCCGCGACCGCCTCGACCATGCGCCGCGTGGGGTCCGGCCCCCGATGCGCGGCCGGCTCACCCGACCCGAGCAGCGCGGCCACCCGCTCCGCCCCCGAGCGCGGCGCCGCCGAGGAACCGTGCCCGACCGACGCGGACCCCGAGAACGCGGCCGAGGACGGCGGCGGGAAAGCGGACGCGGACGCTGACGATGACGCTGACGGGAAGGAAGACGACGAGGACGGCGACGGATAGGCAGACGAGGACGACGATCCGGACATGCCCCGAAGCTAGGCCGAACGGCTCACCCGAACCCGACCACCGAGCCCGCCTGTGCACAACCCCGCGGCCTGTGGAAAACGAACCCACCCACGTGGGTGACCCGCCCCGCCCCACCCCGCCGCGTCACCCACGTGGGCGACGCGCCCACCGCCGCCCCCACCCACCCTCACCGAGGCGAAACCACCACCGCCAACAACCCCGGCCCTGCATGCGCCCCGATCACCGCGCCCACCTCGCTCACATACAGCTCCCCCAGCCCCGTCAACCGCTCCCGCAGCCGCCCCGCCAGCGCCTCCGCGCGCTCCGGACTGGCCAGATGGTGCACCGCGACGTCGACGGCCCCGGCCCCCGCCCGCTCCACCGCCAACTCCTCCAGCCGGCTGATCGCCCGCGCCGACGTACGCACCTTCTCCAGCGGCCCGATCAACCCGTCGCTCACGTGCAGCAGCGGCTTGACCGCCAGCGCCGTCCCCATGAACGCCGTCGCGGCCCCGATCCGCCCGCCCCGGCGCAGGTACTCCAGCGTGTCCACGTAGAACAGCGCCGACGTGGTCTGCGCGCGCTTCTCGGCCGCGATCACCGCCTCCTCCAGGGACGCGCCGTCGGCCGCCGCCTCCGCCGCGGCCAGCACCGAGAAGCCCATCCCCATCCCGAGCGTGCGCGAGTCCACCACCCGCACCGGCACGTCCGCGGCCCGCGCGGCGAGCAGCGCGGCCTCGTACGTGCCGGAGAGCTCACCGGAGATATGGATCGAGACGATGCCCGTCGCGCCCTTCTCGGCGAGTTCGCGATAGGTCTCCGCGAACGTCTCGGGCGCCGGCCGCGACGTGGTCACGATCCGGCGTTGGCGCAGGGCGTCGGTGAGTTGGGCGGGCGTGGCCTCGATGCCGTCGTCCAACGGTCGCCCGCGCAGGACGACCTTGAGCGGGACCACCACGAGGCGGTGCCGCTCCACGAGCTCCTCGGGCAGGTAGGCCGTGGAGTCCGTGACCACGGCGAGATCGGTCGGCATCGTCGGCATGAGCGGGCAACCACCCGGATGTGAGACGACAGGGGGGCGGGGTCGGTGTCTCGGCTACCCCGTGTCGGGTCGCTGAGTCGAGACACCACAATCAATATTCGGTCACCATGCCACGCCCCGACGCACGGGTGACGCGCGCCGTGGTGCGGCCGGCGCGTCCCGTCGTGGGGGCTCGCCGCCGGCAGCCGCTCAGGTCAGCGGCTTGCTCCGGGATCGGCTCTCGTCCGCGTACGCGCGCAGGGCCGCGGCCTCACGTTCGACGTCCGTGCCGAGCCGGTCCAACTCGTCCTCGCCCAGGTGGCGTTCGCGATCCTGGACGGCCCACCGCAGCGAGGCCGCGGTGTGCTCGATGCGATCCGCGCGCTCCTTGAGCCCGGGCAGCTCACGCGCGACCCGGTCCCGGTCCGGCTCACGCTCGACCAGCTTCAGGTCGGTGTCCAGGGCCTTGGCGAAGTGGTCCAGCCTGCGCAGCAGCGCCACCGCCTCGGAGAGCTGGGCGTCGTGCGCGTAGCCCGCCTCCAGCACCCGCCGGGTCTGCTCCAGCGAACGCCGCACCGACCCGCGCATCCGCGCCGCCTCGGCCGCGCCACCCGTAAGGGTGTACGCCCGAGCCTTGGACGTGGCGTCCTCCACGAGGCCGCGGACCCGGGGCGCGTGCCGCTCGATCCGGCGGCGCACCGCCCGCCGCATCATCGTGATCAGGCCCACCACGACGCCGACGAGCACGAGACACGCGAGCACACCGGCGCCCAACACCACGCCGAAGGTCTCGGCGCCATCGGCCAACGAGTCGGTGGTCGCGGGAACGTCGGCGAGGGCCACGAGGCGTCTCCTGCCTGGTCGGGGCCGGAAGGTTTCCCCTCACACTAACGCCGCCGAGGCGCTCGGATACGCACGCGGCGGAAAACACCGCGTTCCAGACCGATCGTCACCGACCGGAAACGGGACCGACACGGGCCGGAAATCGACCCTCGACGAACCCTCGGCGAACCCGCGCCGGGCCCGCCGAGGGCCGGTCGAATCACACTCGGCGACCGACCGACCCCCGCCGACTCGGCTACGCCGGAACGATGTTCACCAGCTTCGGCGGCTTGACGATCACCATCCGCACGCCGGCTCCGTCCAGCGCGGCCAGCACCGTCGGATCGGCCAGCGCCAGCGCCTTCAGCTCGTCCTCGCCGATGCTCGGCGGGACCTCCAGGCGGGCCCGGACCTTGCCCTTGATCTGCACGACGCAGGTGACCGCGTCCTCGACCAGGTAGGCCGGATCCGCCTGCGGGAACGCCTCGTAGGTGACCGTGTCGCCGTGGCCCAGCTTCGACCACAGCTCCTCGGCCACGTGCGGCACCAGCGGCGCGACCATCAGGACCAGCTTCTCGGCGATCTCGCGCGGCACCGCCGGCAGCTTGACCAGCGTGTTGTTCAGCTCGATCGCCTTGGCGATGGCGGTGTTGAAGCGCAGCGCGTCCATGTCCCGCCGCATGCCGTCGATCGCCTTGTGGGTGGCCCGCAGCGTGGCCTCGTCGGCCGGCTCGTCGACCACGATCGGCGCTCCGGTCCGCTCGTCCACGATGTTGCGCCACAGCCGCTGCAGGAAGCGGTACGAGCCGACCACGGCGCGGGTGTCCCAGGGCCGGGAGATCTCCAGCGGGCCCATCGACATCTCGTACAGGCGCAGCGTGTCCGCGCCGTACTCCTCGGCCATCTGGTCGGGCGTCACCGAGTTCTTCAGCGACTTGCCCATCTTCCCGTACTCGCGGGTGACCGCCTGCTCGCCCAGGAAGAACTTCCCGTCCCGGTCCTCGACCTCGCTCGCCTCGACGTAGACGCCGCGCTCGTCCTTGTACGCGAACGCCTGGATGTAGCCCTGGTTGAACAGCCGGTGGAACGGTTCGGACGAGGACACGTGGCCCAGGTCGAACAGCACCTTGTGCCAAAAACGCGAGTACAGCAGGTGCAGCACCGCGTGCTCGACACCACCGACGTACAGGTCCACGCCGCCGGTGTGGCCCTCGTGCCTGGGCCCCATCCAGTACTTCTCGACCTCGGGATCGACCAGCACCTCGGTGTTGGTCGGGTCCAGGTAGCGCAGCTCGTACCAGCACGAACCGGCCCAGTTGGGCATGGTGTTGGTCTCACGGCGGTACCGCTTGGGCCCGTCGCCCAGGTCCAGCTCCACGTTCACCCAGTCGGCGTTGCGCGACAGCGGCGTCTCGGGCTTGGTGTCCGCGTCGTCCGGGTCGAACGTGCGCGGGCGGTAGTCGTCGATCTCGGGCAGTTCGACCGGCAGCATCGAGTCCGGCAGCGCGTGCGCGACGCCGTCCTCGTCGAACACGATCGGGAACGGCTCGCCCCAGTAACGCTGGCGGGAGAACAGCCAGTCGCGCAGCTTGAAGTTGATCGTGCCCTCGCCGATGCCGCGCTCGGCCAGCCACTCGGTGATCGCCTTCTTGGCGTCGACCACGCCCAGGCCGTCCAGCGAGATGCCCTCGCCGGAGCTGTTCACCAGCTTCGCGTCGTAGGAGACGAACGCGTCGGCCCAGTCGGTGGTGTCCTGGATCGAGCGGTCGTCGGCGGGCTCGACCACGCAGCGGATCGGCAGCTCGAAGGCGCGCGCGAACTCGAAGTCGCGGTGGTCGTGCGCGGGCACCGCCATGATCGCGCCGGTGCCGTAGCCCATCAGCACGTAGTCGGCGATGAAGATCGGCACCCGCTCGCCGTTCACCGGGTTGCTCGCGTAGGCGCCGGTGAAGACGCCGGTCTTGTCCTTGCCCTCGCTCTGCCGCTCGACGTCGCTCTTGGAGCCGGCGAACCGGCGGTACGCCGCGACCGCCTCGGCGGGTGTGGCCGCGCCGCCGGTCCACACCGCCGGGATGCCCTCGGGCCACGCGTCCGCGACGATCGCGTCGACCAGTTCGTGCTCGGGTGCCAGCACCATGTAGGTGGCGCCGAACAGCGTGTCGGGCCGGGTGGTGAACACCTCGATCGGCGTCGCGTCGGTGGCGAACGAGACCTTGGCGCCCTCGGATCGGCCGATCCAGTTGCGCTGCATGATCTTGATCGGCTCGGGCCAGTCCAGCTTGTCCAAGTCGCCCAGCAGGCGGTCGGAGTACGCGGTGATCCGCATCATCCACTGCCGCAGGTTGGACTTGAACACGGGGAAGTTGCCGCGCTCGCTGCGGCCGTCGGCGGTGACCTCCTCGTTGGCCAGCACGGTGCCCAGGCCCGGCGCCCAGTTGACCGGGGCCTGCGAGACGTACGCCAGGCGGTACTCGTCCAGCACCGCCGCACGCTCGGTCTCGGTCAGGTCGGCCCACGCGCGACCGTCCGGGGTGGCCCGGTCGCCCTTCTCGAACTGCTCGACCAGGTCGGCGATCGGACGGGCGCGACCCGTGCCGCCGTCCGCGCCGGGCGCCTGGGGGTCGTACCAGGAGTTGAAGATCTGCAGGAAGATCCACTGCGTCCAGCGGTAGTACGCCGGGTCGGTGGTGGCCACCGAGCGGCGCTGGTCGTGGCCCAGGCCCAGCCGGCGCAGTTGGCGGCGCATGTTGGCGATGTTCGCCTCGGTGGTCACGCGCGGGTGCGTGCCGGTCTGTACGGCGTACTGCTCGGCGGGCAGGCCGAACGCGTCGTAGCCCAGCGTGTGCAGTACGTTGTGGCCGGTCATCCGCTTGAACCGGGCGAATACGTCGGTCGCGATGAAGCCCAGCGGGTGTCCGACATGCAGGCCCACACCCGAGGGGTACGGAAACATGTCCATCACCATCATCTTCGGCCGCCCGGCGACCTTTTCCGGCTCGGCCAGCGGGCCGGCCGGGTTGGGCGCCTCGAACGTGCCGTCGGCCTCCCAGCGGTCCTGCCAGCGCGCCTCGATGTCGCCGGCCAGGACGGCGTTGTAGCGGTAGGGCTCGGTCGGGGCGTCGGTGTTGCCGGCAGGACCCTGCGTCATCTCGGTCATCGTCCTCAACCATCGGGGTGTGGGCAGCCGTCGGCTGCTTCCGGTGTCGTCGCTCGCGCGGCGACCGTTTCTGAAAACGAAAAGACCCCTCGCTCAGGAGGGGTCGCCGCGCCGAGTCGGGTGGGAGCGGTCCTCCACCCGGCCTGCTCAGCGCGGCCCGGTAAGCAGCAGTACGGCACGCATGGCCTCAGGTTACCGCAGGTGGCCTGAGGTTACTTCAATGCGGTCGTGGTCCGGGTCCGACTCGGGCCGCACTCGGGCGGTGACCGTCACAGCCCCGGGGCGGGGCCCGTGGACAGCGACAACACCAGCAGGATCAGGGCCAGGTGATAGGCGACCGCGATCAACACCGGCGCGTACGGCGTCGGCGCGCGGAACCGGTTCCAGCCGACCAGGGTGTCGGCGACGTAGAACAGGAACGCGCCGGCCACCGCGCTGGGCCGGCCGGTGGCCGCCGCGGCGACCACCATCAGCGAGACCACGCCGATGTAGAGCAGCACCATGCCGATGTACGTGGGCGCGGTCTCGCGGGCGCCGGTGACCAGGCGCACCGCGTAGGCGCCCGCCGCGAACAGCACGACCACGATGCCGGCGGCCGCCCACAGCCAGGACCAGCCCATGCGTTGGAAGCCCGCGACGTAGCCGATGTGGGCGAGCAGTGAGGCCGCGACCGCGCCGGCGAACCAGCGCGGGGCGAGCACGTCGCGCAGCAGCGACAGCGCGAGCGCGACGCTGAACAACGCGCGCAGTGCCCCGTCGACGTCCTCGAACGACCAGACGACGACGGCCAGGGCACAGATCACCGCGGGTTTCAGGAGCCGATCGAGCGGGAGGCGTTCCCGGGCGACGGCCACCCAGTCGGCGACCGCGAGCAGGCTCGCGAGCACCAGCACGAGTACTGCGGTGAGGTTCACGTCCGGCGACACTACTGACCGGAAACCGGACCATTCGCCCACTCGTTCGACCGTCACGCAACCGTGACGGGAAAGACCCCAATCGTGATCACCGAAGGCCCGCGAAACGGTCCGCATCCGACCCGGGCCGACCCCGCATTCGCTCGAAGCCTGGGCACAACTCCCCGCCGGTGACCGCCGCATCGTAGCCGGCGCGTGGACCGGGCGCCGTCGGCGGAATGCCCGACGACCTCGGTGCCGAACAGCTCGGCCGCGGGACGAACTGCCGGTGGTTCACGTCTTCGAATTGGAGCCGACCACAGGCGCGTATGTGGCCACGGCGATCGAGCGCGTGCGTCTCGATCTTCCGGTGCCGTTCGCGATCGACATCGACGTGGCCTCGCTGGTGCGTTGAGTTCAGTCCTCGGGCGGCTCCGGCGGTGTCGAGCGGGTGTAGCGGGTGGCCAAGGCGCGTAGGTGGGCCATCAGTTCCGGGGGGTCGGTGACGTCGAAGTCGTGGCCGAGCATGCCCAGGTACACGGCCAGGGTGTCGAGGGAGTCGGCGCCGGTGTCCAGGACGCAGGTGTCGGCGTCGATCGCCTCGACGGTGCCCACGGCCGGGTTGATCCGCTCCAGGACCTCGGCGGCGGGCGCGTGGACCAGGACCCGGGCGCGGTGTCGCCACGCGGCGGCGGAGACCTTGCCGGCCACGTACCTCGCGGCGTCGCCCTCCGGGTCCTCGCGCGGCGCGAACCTGGGGCCGCTCGGGGTTCGCGGGGTGATCCGGTCGACCCGGAAGGTGCGCCAGTCGCCCCGGTCCACGTCCCACGCGACCAGATACCAGCGGCGGCCCCAGTTGACCACGCGCTGGGGCTCGACGGTGCGCCGAGTGGACGTGCCGGCGTGGTCGAGGTAGTCCAGCCGCAACCGCTCGCGGTCCCGGCAGGCCGCGACCAGGACGGTGAGCACGTCGGTGTCCACCTTCGCGCTCGGCCGGTCCGCGGGCACCGGCACCGCGTACCGCTGCAACGTGCGCACCCGCCGGCGAAGTCGCGCCGGCAGCACCTGTTCCAGCTTGGCCAGCGCTTGTATGGAGGTCTCCTCCATGCCCGCCATCGCGCCCTGGGCGACGGTTCGCAGGCCGACGGTGACCGCGACCGCCTCGTCGTCGGTGAGCAACAGCGGCGGCATCGCGGCGCCGGAGGCGAGTCGGTAGCCGCCGGTGGAACCTCGGGTCGCGTCGACGGGATAGCCGAGGTCGCGCAGCCGCTCGACGTCCTTGCGGATCGTGCGGCCGGTGACGCCCAGGCGTTCGGCCAATTCGGAGCCCGGCCAGTCGCGGGGGGTCTGGAGCAGGGACAACAGGCGCAGCAAGCGTGCGGAGGTTTCCAACATTCTTTCAGCCTGATGCCTCTATAGGAGCGGAGTGTTCCTATTGGCATCCTACTGTTCTTCTCATGGAGAACAGCAGCAACACCGCAGCCGAGAACGTCACCGCGAACGCCGATGCCACCGCGATCCGCCCGTTCCGGATCGAGATCGCCCAGGCCGAGCTCGACGACCTGCGCGACCGCCTGACCCGCACCCGCTGGGCCGCCGACGTCCCGGGCGTGCCCGACTGGACGCGCGGGGTGCCGGCGGACTACCTCCGGGGCCTCGCCGACTACTGGGCGAACGGGTTCGACTGGCGCAAGGCGGAGGCGCGGCTGAACGCGTTCCCGCAGTTCGTCACCGAGGTCGACGGTCAGGACATCCACTTCGCCCACGTGCGCTCGGCCCGGGCCGACGCCCCCGCGCTGTTGTTGATCCACGACTGGCCGGGCTCGTTCGTGCAGTTCGTCGACGTGATCGAGCCGCTGTCGCGCGACTTCCACGTCGTGGTCACCGACACTCCGGGGGTCGGCTTCTCCGGGCCGCTGTCCGGCCCCGGCTGGACCACCGGCCGGATCGCCGGCGCGTTCACCGAGCTGATGGCCCGCCTGGGCCACGCCCGCTACGGCGTACAGGGCAATGGCGGCGGCGCGTGGATCGCGGCCGAGATGGGTCGTATCGCACCGGAGAAGGTCATCGGGATCCACGTCAACGGCCTGGTCACCTTCCCGTCCGAGGACCCCGCCGACTTCGCCGGGTTGACCGAGAGCGAACAGTCCAGGCTGGCCCGGCTCCAGGAGTTCCGGGACGACAAGATGGGCTTCAACGCGATCCAGTCGACCCGGCCGCAGACGCTCGCCTACGGGCTGCACGACTCCCCCGTCGGCCAGCTCGGGTGGATCGTGGAGAAGTTCAAGGAGTGGACGGACACCGCGAGCGAGTTGCCCGAGGACGCGGTGGACCGGGACACCCTGCTCACCAACGTCAGCCTGTACTGGTTCACCGGCACGGCCGGTTCCTCGGCCAACCTCTACTACGAGATGGCGCACGATCCGAGCGCGTGGGCGCCGAAGGACCGCGGCACGGTCCCCACGGCGGTGGCCGTCGCGTTGCCGCAGGACGTCGCGATCCGTCGGTTCGCCGAACGCGACCACAACGTGGTGCGTTGGACGGAGTTCGAGCGTGGTGGCAACTTCCTGTCGCTGGAGCAGCCGGAACTGCTGATCGGCGACGTCCGGGAGTTCTTCGCGGGCCTGAGCTGAGCCGGCGCCCGGCAACCGGGCCCGGAACGACCGAAGGCCGCTTCCTGACGGAAGCGGCCTTCGCGATTGCGGTGGAGCTACGGAGAATTGAACTCCGGACCTCTTGCATGCCATGCAAGCGCTCTACCAACTGAGCTACAGCCCCGCGTGAATACGTCATAAGTCTACCGGGTCGGTCGTCGTGCTCACGACCAAGGGGGTCCGCAGCGGCGGCGGCTCGCGCAGCGGGCCGACCGCCCGCAGCAGCGCCGCGGCGGTGAGGCCGCACAGCGTCGCGAACAGGTGGCCGAAGTCCCAGATGGTGTGGTCCACGATCACCGGCAGGCCGACCGAGAAGAACATCACCGCCGTGCCCGCGAACCGGATCCAGCCGGACATGATCAGCACCGCGGCGGCGCACGAGCCCACCTCGACGTAACTCACCCCGACGTCCGTCGCGAACGCGATCTTGTGCGGGAGCCGGCCGGCCTCGATCGCGCCCTTCTCCACCGCGGCGGTCAGCAGCGACCCGAACACGTGGCCGCTCGCGCCGATCAGCAACATCCTGGGCGAGCCGTAGCGGCGTTCCGCCCAGGCCACGATCGTGCCGAACACGACCACGTAGCCGGCCAGTCCCGAGCCGTGGTCGGCGACCCAGAACGCGCTGGTGAGCAGCGCCTCCAGCGGATCGTCGCCGAGCCGGAACAGGTTGGTGCTGTTCAGCTTGGTGAGCAGGTCGATCAGCCGGGGCGGCGACGTGCGTTGCACGACCGTGGACGCGGTGAAGATGGCGATGTAGGTGAACGTCACCGGCGCGGACAGCACCCACGCGTGCAACCGCGCGGTCCACGGGCTCAGGACCCGCACGCAGCGGCGGGCCCAGGCCCAGTGGCGGGCGAGACCGCGCAGTACGTACCACGCGATGGCCAGGCCCAGGCCGATTCCGACGGTCACCCGGGGCGGGTGCCCGCGTGATGCCCGATGTGAACGCTGTTTTGGGCGACTTTGTCGGCGGCTCGCGAGGGGGTGGGGTGGGGTGGGGTGGGTCGTGGGTGGGGGCGTGGGGTGGCGGGGCGGAGTCGTGGGGGCGGGGCGGAGTCGTGGGGGCGGGGCGGAGTCGTGGGGGCGGGGCGGAGTCGTGGGGGCGGGGCGGAGTCGTGGGGGCGGCTGCTTGTTGGGCGACTTCGTCGCCGGCTCGCGAGGCACCACCTTTTTTCTCTCCCCCGCTTCGCTCCTCCGAGAAAAAAGACGGCGCCTCGCTCGGGGCTTCGCGTCCCTCCGCTTCGCTCCGGGCCACGAAGCCCAAACCTGCGGCTCCGCCGCTCTCCGCGCTTCGCGCGTCGATCACTGGGGTGGGCGCGGGTCGGGGGCGCTGACGCGCCTGGGCGGAGTGGGTCGT